>JAUXUN010000004.1 GCA_030680855.1 Aestuariivirga sp. | reverse complement strand
TGGGCCTGGGCGGCGGGGCGTTGCGGGCAATGACGGTGGGTTCAAAGACAAAATAGTCATCGGGCGCAGGTTTCAGGGATTGCACCGCCGCTTCGGCGTCTACATTCCTGACATCCAGCCACTGGGCAAAATTCTCCGGCTGGATGACCGCGGGCATCCGGTCATGAATTTGCGCGGCGACGGGATTGGGCTCGGTGGTGATGATGGCGGCGGTTTCAAGTTCCGAGCCATCGGCCCCCTGCCAGTGCTCCCACAGGCCGGCAAAGGCAAAGAGGCCGTGATCGGGGCGGTGAAAGAAGTACGGAATTTTCTTGCCCGGCACATCACCCAGCCATTCATAATAGCCATCGGCGGGAATGAGGCAGCGGCGGCGCCGGACGGCATTCCGGAATGAGGGCTTTTCCAGCAGCGTTTCGCTGCGCGCATTGATCATGGGCTTTCCCGGCTTGATTTCCTTCACCCAGGAGGGGATGAAACCCCAGCGCACCAGGGCGAAATGCCGTTGTTTGTTTTCCTCGCGCACGATGGCGATGGGGCTTTGCGGCGCCACGTAGGTGCGGGGCGGAAACTCCAGCTCCTCCAGATAATGAAGCAGCGATCTTGTTTCTTCCGCCGATTTCCTGAAACTATAGAGGCCACACATGGAGCCAGTTTAGCCCGATGACTGCCCTTCAACAATTGCCCAAGCTTGGGGCCTCGGCCTGTGTCTGGAAAGACGGAAAGGTGCTGCTCGTTCAACGGGCCAAACCGCCTTTGGGCCTGTGGAGCCTGCCCGGCGGCCATGTCGAGTTCGGCGAAACTGCGTTGGTGGCGGCAAAGCGTGAACTGCTGGAAGAATCGGGGGTAACGGCTGATCTCACAGAATTTGTCGGGCTCTATGAAATTATCCGGGAAAAGCCCGCCTTGCACTATGCCATTGCCTGTTATGGCGGAATGTGGCGGTCCGGCACGGCGCGTGCCTCAAGTGATGCGCTCGACGCCCGGTGGCTGGCCCCGGCGGAGCTCGATTCGCTTGATTTTGCCCCCAATGTCCGGGAGGCCATTGCCCGGGCCCGGACCCTGCTGGGGTTTTGACTTAAAATTCACTGTTCATATTAACCCTTTTTTAAGGAACAAGTCGCGGAAGGCCACGCCTTTGCTATGATGAGTTAACGAATGCGGGGCTGGTGGAAAAGCGCTGTGGACGGGGACCAATGCCTCTATTGAAAAGACAATAATGTTGAAATTTCGGACAAAACCGGTGCCCGTGACGCATCCGGCGGAGGCCAAGCATTTGGCGCTTCGCTACATCCTTGATGCCTGGGAAGAGGCGGTTTATGAGGGGCTTGAGCCGGATTGCATCGCCACGGCGGCGATCTTCGCGGCACTTTCGGACATGGTTGCCAGCTATGGCGAGGAGCCGGTGGCGGTAATGTGCGCCAAACTGCCCGACCGCATCCGGGGCGGCGAATTCTCCGTGGCCCAGACTAAGCAATAATCAGTCGAAGGCCTTCCACAGCAGCAGGAAGCCGAAGGCAGCCACCAAAACTCCCGACCAGCGATTGATGCGGTCCAGGGTCGAAGGGCCGAGCCGGGCCTTCAACCGGTCCATGAAGTAACTCAACGCCAGCCACCACAACGCACTCCCCAAGGCAATGCCGAGGAGAACGATGGCTGGCCGGAAGGGTGAAGCGCCAAGAGCCAGATGCGTGCTCAGCGAACTGAAAATGGCGAGATAGCCCAGGACAAGGCCGGGATTGGTGACCGACAATGAGAAAGTCAGGCCGAACCTGGCGGAATGTGCACCATTGGTAAGATCGCTCGCGGAAAAATGGGTTCGCGCCGTGCGGATGCCGAGCACGATCAAAAAAATCCCGCCGGCAATTTTTAAAACTTTTGCGTAGTCCAATATGAGATGCGATATCGATTGAATGCCGTAGGCCGCGATGCCGGCTATCAAGACGTCAGCGAGCACGGCACCGAGACCGGCAAGAAAAGCCACTTTCAAATCATGGCGCAGCGCGGTGCGGATGACGATGAGATTGACAGGACCCAGGGGTGCCGCCATTGCAATGCCGATGCCCAGGCCAGCGATGAGCAATGACACATCCATGATCTAACGGATATCCACAACAACGCGGCCACGCACCTGGCCTGCAACAATGTCAGCGGCGACGCGCGGCACATCTTCCAGCTTCACATGGGTGGTGAGGGCGGCAAGGGCCTTGAGATCAAGATCGCGGGCGATGCGGTTCCAGGCCTGCTGGCGGCGCGGCAGCGGCGTGGTGACGGAGTTGATGCCGATCAGTTTAACGCCGCGCAGAATGAAGGGGGCTACCGAGGTTGGCAGGTCCATGCCTTGGGCCAGGCCGCAGGCGGCAACGGCGCCATCATTTTTGATTTGCGAGATGACATTGGCGAGCGTGGTGGAGCCCACGGAATCAATGGCGCCGGCCCAGCGCATTTTGGCCAGCGCCTTTACGGGCACGTTGAATTCATTGCGGTCAATGATTGTCGAGGCACCGAGTTTTTTCAGGAATTCGGATTCTTCCGGGCGGCCGGTGGAGGCTGCAACCTTGAAGCCGAGTCTGGAGAGAAGCGCGATTGAAACAGTGCCGACCCCGCCTGCCGCACCGGTCACCAGGATTTCACCATCGCCAGGCTTTACCCCCTGCTCTTCAAGGGCCATGACGCAGAGCATGGCGGTGTAGCCGGCAACGCCAACGGCCATGGTATCGGCGCAGGTCCAGCCCTTCGGCACGGCCACGAGCCAGTCGCCGGAAACGCGGGCCACTTCAGAAAAACCGCCATTGTGCTGTTCGCCAACGCCCCAGCCATTGAGAATGACCTGATCGCCAGGCTTCCAGTTCTTGTGGGATGACTTTATTACGGTTCCGGCGAAATCGACCCCGGGAATGAGCGGAAACTTGCGGATGATGGGGGCTTTTCCGGTGATCGCCAGGCCATCCTTGTAATTCACCGAGGAATGGCTGACGGCGACGGTGACATCGCCTTCCATGAGATCGGCTTCGGTCAATGTCAAGAACTTAACCTGCTGGCCCTGATCGGTTTTGGAAATCTGGATGGCGCGGAAACTGTCGGTCATGCGGGGTCCTTTAGCGCAGGCAATGCTTCCAAGAACTTAACGGGCTGGCCTGCGGCTTTACCTAAAATTTGATCTTCCCACATGACTTTTTGGCCGCGCACGAAGGTTCCCTGCGGCCAGCCCGTGACTTCATGGCCATCATAAGGCGTCCAGCCGCATTTGCTTTCAATCCATTTGTTTTCGATGACGCGCTTTTTCCTGAGATCAACAACGGTGAGATCGGCATCAAAGCCTTCGGCGATGCGGCCCTTTTGCGCGATGCCGAAAATGCGCGCCGGGCCATGAGACGTGAGATCAACGAAGCGCTCGATGGAAAGGCGGCCCTTGTTCACATGATCGAGCATGACGGGAACCAAGGTTTGCACGCCGGGCATGCCAGAGGGTGAAGCAGGATAGGGTTTGGCTTTTTCTTCCAGCGTGTGCGGCGCATGGTCCGAGCCGAGGATATCTACCACGCCGGACAGAAGGGCTTGCCAGATGGCGCGCTGATGATCTTTCGAGCGCACGGGCGGGTTCATTTGCAGCAGGGTGCCGAGCCTTGCGTAATCATCGGAGGACAGGGTCAGGTGATGGGGCGTCACTTCAACGGTTGCCACATCCTTGTTGGCGGCGAGCAGCGGCATTTCATCGGCGGTTGAAACATGGAGGACATGAATGCGCTTGCCGGTGCGCCTTGCAATGCGGATGAGGCGTTCGGTGCAGAGCCTTGCAGCTTCGGCATCGCGCCAGACGGGATGGCTGGCGGGGTTGCCGGCGATTTGTTCATTCACGCGCTGTCGCAGGCGGAATTCATCTTCACTGTGGAAGGCGGCGCGGCGATTGGTTTGCGCCAGTATGCGGGCGACGCCTTCATCATCCTCGACCAGCAATTCACCGGTGGAAGAGCCCATGAAAACCTTGATGCCGGCGCAGCCCGGCAGCTTTTCGAAGGCGGCGAGATCGACCACATTTTCCCTTGTGCCACCCATGTAAAAGGCGAAATCGCAATACATGCGGCCAGTGGCGCGGCGGACCTTGTCGGCCAGGGCTGTCGCCGTGACGGTGAGCGGCTTGGTATTGGGCATTTCGAAGACGCTGGTGACACCGCCCATGACCGCGGCGCGGCCACCGGATTCCAGGTCTTCCTTGTGTTCAAGGCCGGGCTCGCGGAGATGCACCTGGCTGTCGATGACGCCGGGCAGGATGTGCAGGCCCGTGCAATCCAGGCTCTCGGCGGCGGAGAAATCGCTGACATCGCCTACCCCCACAATGCGGCCTTGCAGAATGGCAAGATCGCGGGCCGCCACCCCATCATGATTAACCAGGGTTGCCCCCGATAAAATGAGATCAGCCCTGCGTTTCATCCAGGTTCCTTGATTGTGGCACAAAGCAACCGTAAATGGTGCTGATGGCGAATTCTAGCTTTTTAATGCAGGTGCGGCGTGAGCGCGCGGTCCTCAGCCTTGAAGGGGCTGAAATCGAGAATTTCCTGCATAACCTGGTGACGGCGGATATTCTGGGGCTGGCCGAGGGCGAGGCGCGTTATACCGCCCTGCTCACACCGCAGGGGAAAGTCCTGTTTGATTTCTTTGTGGTGAAAGCGGCTGAAGGCTATTTGCTGGATTGTGCTGCCTCGCAGCTTGAAGAGCTCACGAAGTGCCTGATGTTTTACCGGCTGCGGGCCAAGGTTGCGATGACCGAGCGCAAGGACTTGGAAGTTGGCGTTTCGCCCACAGAGCCCGAAGCACTTAATGCCTATATTGACCCGCGCACGCCGCTCGTGGGTTGGCGCATGTTTGCAGAAAATGGCAAGCTGCCAACGGGCACGGGCTATGATCAGGCGCGCATCGCTTTGGGGCTGGCCGACAGCGATGGTGACATTGGTTCGGGCGAGCTGTTTCCCCATGAAGCGAATCTCGATCAGTTGGGGGCGGTGAGTTTTAGCAAGGGCTGTTACATCGGCCAGGAAGTTGTTTCCCGCATGGAGCACCGCGCCACGGGGCGCAGCCGCATTCTTCCGGTGACGTTTGATGGGGCAGCACCTCCTCGCGGCGCGGCAATCAAAAGCGCTGACAAGAATATTGGCACGGTTTTGTCGTCGGCAGGAAACGCAGCCCTTGCGCTGCTTCGATTGGACCGCATGGCCGAGGCAACACAGCCATTGCTGACAGATGCTGTCAGGGTTCGTGTGCATAAACCGGCGTGGATAAAATATGATGTGCCATCAAAGGATTACGCCTAGTGCCTGGAGTTCTGCATGAAGACGGGGTTTGCCGCTGCAAGTGGTGCGGCACGGATCCGGTTTATGTTGCCTATCACGACACGGAATGGGGCGTGCCGGAATATGATTCCCGCGCGCTCTTTGAAAAATTGCAGCTCGACGGCTTTCAGGCGGGCCTTTCGTGGATCACGATTTTGCGCAAGCGCGAGGCCTTCCGCAAAGCCTTCGATGATTTCAATCCGGAAAAAATGGCGCGCTACCGGCAGGCAAAACTTGAGCGCCTGATGAATGACGCGGGCATTGTGCGCAACCGGCTGAAGATCGAAGCGAGCGTCAGCAACGCCCAGGCCTATCTGGCCATTCCGGACTTTTCCGCCTACCTGTGGAATTTCATGGATGGCCGGCCCTTGCAAAACAGGCTGCGCGGTATGAAGGATGTGCCGGCCATGACGCCCCTGGCGGAGAAGATTTCGAAGGACATGAAAAAACGCGGCTTCCGTTTTGTCGGCCCCACAATTGTCTATGCCTTCATGCAGGCGTGCGGTCTGGTGAACGACCATATGATAGACTGCCACCGCCATGAGGCGGTGAAGAAGCTGGCGCGCTGACATGGCGCCGGAACCTCGCGCCTGGCAACGGATGCTTTCGGGACGCAGGCTCGACCTGCTGGACCCCTCGCCGCTCGATATCGAAATCGAGGACATTGCCCATGGGCTGGCGCGGGTGGCGCGGTGGAATGGCCAGACCAAGGGCGACCATGCCTTTTCCGTGGCACAGCATTGCATTCTGGTCGAAGGCATCGCTGCCCATGTCAACCAGCAACTGGACAGGCCGTCACGGCTGATGGCGCTGCTGCATGACGCACCGGAATATGTGGTGGGCGACATGATCTCGCCCTTCAAGGCGGCGCTGGGGCTGGATTACAAGGCCTTTGAAAAGCGCCTGCTTTCGGCCATTCACATGCGCTTTAGCCTGCCGCCCAATACGCCTACAATATGCGAAACCGAGATCAAGACGGCGGACAAAATGGCGGCTTATTTGGAAGCTACACAACTTGCCGGGTTTTCCGTGCCCGAAGCAGAGAAATTCTTTGGCCGGCCAAAGGGGCTGAATGGCGAGGGATCGCGGAAATTCCTGCAGCTCAGGCCTTTGCCACCCAATGATGCGGCGGCCTTGTTTCTCAAGAAGTTCAAATTGCTGGTGCAGTCATGATTATCGTTTGCGGCCTCAATGCGGTGCAGGATTTGGTGGATCAACATTCGGTGGGGCGGATTGTGAGCCTTCTCGGGCCCGAGACGCCGCACCGCACCTTCAAGAATATCGTGGCGGAGGAACACCTGAAGCTGACATTTCACGACGTGGTGGAAATGATGGACGGCTTTTCGGCGCCGCGGGCAACAGATGCGGAAAAGCTGATCGAGTTCGTTGAGAGTTGGGACCGGGCCAATCCCATGCTCATCCATTGCTGGGCGGGCATCAGCCGCTCAACCGCTTCGGCCTACACGGCACTTTGCATGCTGCGGCCCAAGGCCGACGAAGAGGAACTGGCACATGAACTGCGCGCCGCCTCGCCTTCAGCCACGCCCAACCGGCTGATCGTTTCCTACGCGGATGCACTTCTGGGCCGCAACGGCCGCATGTCGCGGGCCATCGCGAGAATCGGCCGCGGCGAGAGCGCCTATGAGGGCACGCCGTTCATTCTGCGGCCTTAACCGTATTGCTTGATTTGTCCTTCTCCGTCCGAAGGACGGGGAAGGTGGCGCGCGCAATCTTTCGCGCGTGACGGATGGGGTTCTTCCATTTTGAAACAAAGGGCCCCATCCGTCACCCCGGATCAGGTCAGGGGTGCCACCTTCCTTAGCCCAAGGGCTGGAGAAGGATGATTGTGACGATCTGTTTCAGCTGCCGTGGGCGTAGGCCCAGTAGAGTTCGCGGGCTTTGGCGGCAATGGGGCCGGGCTGCAGGGTGCGCTGTTCGATGGTCGTCACCGACATGACCTTGCTGTAGTTCCCAGTTGAGAAAACCTCATCGGCGTCGAGCAAGTCCTTCCAGTCCAGGGTGCATTCATGGACCTTGATGCCCGCTCCCTTCAGCAGTGAAATGACCCGCTGGCGGGTGATGCCATTGAGGAAGCAGCCATTGGGAACCGGGGTATAGGCTTCGCCATTTTTGGCGCACCAGATATTGGCGGTGGTGAGTTCGGCCACGTGACCCAGGGGATCAAGCATCACGGCATTGTCAAAGCCCCGGGCCTTTGCTTCACGGATGGCACGGGCAGAATTGGGATAGTGGCAGGCGGCCTTGGCCTCGGTGGGCGCGTATTCATTGGACGGACGGCGGAAGGGCGACAGGGTAATGGACAGGGATGACTTGGGCTTGGGCAGCGGTGAATCATAAACCGAGACCGAGAATCTCGTGGATTCGGGGTCGACATCAACAAAGCCTTCACTGGCCCAATACATGGGGCGCAGATAGAGCTCGGCGGTCTTGGGAAATTTTGCGATGCCTTCACGGATGATGGCTTCAATTTCCTCGGCGCTCTTGAGGATCTTCAAGTCAAAACTCCTGGCCGAACGGATCAGGCGCTGGCAGTGGAGATCGAGGTCAGGGGCCACGCCTTCAAAGGCGCGGCTGCCATCGAACACGCAGGAGCCCAGCCACGGCGCATGGTCCATGGCGCCCATAATCGAGGGGTTGCCCTTGTGCCAGGCATTTTCAAAGTAGGTCCAGGCGGTGCCGCTGCTTTCGTTCCAGGCCATGTTGTGTCTTCTTCCCTTCATTCCATCCGCAAACAATAAAGGCGCCACTGGGGCGCCTCGCAAGATTTAAACCGGAAACTGCCATCACGAATCCGAATAGAAGATATGACGGCCGATCTTCACGATGCGCTTCATGCTGCCCGCCCATTTCGGACGCACATAGTCCGCATGGTAATTGGTGGCGGTGCTCATGATCTTGGTGCCCTTGCTGTCGCTCATGGCCTTTTGCGCAAGCTGCTTGGAATTGGCCCAGGCGGCCGGCTGCTTCACGTCATCGGGAAGGCCGTCACAGGCAAAGGAGAACTGGCAGGAATTGCGCCGGTTGGAACCCTGATAGACCACGCCGCAGATCGAATTTGGATAGGCCGGATCCTTGACGCGGTTCAAAATCACGCGGGCGACGGCAAGCTGGCCAAGTTCCGATTCGGACCGGGCCTCGAAATAAATGGCGCGGGCCATGCAGTTTTCTTCGGCCAAGCGGGCGCGGCGCTGGGCCACGACGGCCTGCTTCTCAGTGCGCTTCAGCTTGAATGATTTTTCAATTTTGGAGGGCGACGGGGCCAGCGCCAGGCGCTTGACCGCGGGAACCGAAACATCGGCCTTGCCGGAAAGATCAATGGAGGCCGGCGAAATGAACACCTGGCCGCTGGCGTTGACGAAATCGCCCTTGCCAAGGCTCACCACGGTTTGCTTGCGCAGCACATTGAGATTCACGATATCGAAATTTTCGCCATCAGGCAGAAGCGAACCCTTGGCGATGATGTTGGTGACCGGCGAAACAAGGTTCAATTCCAGTTCGTCAGGCGGCGCATTGTGGGCATTGGCATTCTGGCCCATGTAGTTGCCGGCAAAAGCGAAGGCCGCAATCAGCATTACGCCACCAAAAACAAACGGCGCATATTCCTGAACAATTCCACCGCCCTCATCCACTTCAGGATAAACGGGGAAGTCGGCCATAGGCCTATGAGTTGGGCGTTTTTCCTGCAAATCCCCTAGTCCTAATAAAGGCTTAGTCCCGCAATATTGTTTCACTGACGGAAACATATACCCTTCGCGTTTAGCATAGGTTAACCATGCCAGCAAACCAAAATTGCCCGATTTCCTGATTTTTTATCGGGCAATTCCGATGAGGGTTAACCGCGCCAGGCAGCAAGAAATAGTTTAGTTATTTCTGATACTTGCCTGGGCTGCGGCAAGCCTCGCAATGGCGATGCGGAAGGGTGAACAGGACACATAATCGAGCTTGATTTCCTCGCAGAAACTTATCGAGGCCGGATCGCCCGCATGTTCGCCGCAAATTCCGAGCTTGAGGTCGGGCCTGGCCTTCCTTCCGCGCGTCGTGGCGATTCGCAGGAGTTCGCCCACACCCTCAATATCAATGGAGATGAAAGGATCAGCTTTCAAAAGGCCCTTGGCGGTATATTCGCCAATGAAGCTGGCGCTGTCATCACGGCTGATGCCGAGAGTTGTTTGCGTGAGGTCATTGGTGCCGAAGGAAAAGAACTCCGCTGATTCGGCAATCTCGCCGGCGCGCAGGGTGGCGCGGGGCAGTTCAATCATGGTGCCCACGAGATAGGGCAGTTCAAGACCGCATTCCTGCTGCACGGCATCGGCTACCGCAACAACCCGGGCGCGGACATAATCAAATTCCAGCTTGCCGACGACAAGGGGAATCATGATTTCGGGAATAGGCGCCTTGCCATATTTCTGGGCGACATCGGCGGTGGCCTCGAATATGGCGCGGGCCTGCATTTCGGCGATTTCCGGATAGGACACGGCAAGGCGCACGCCGCGGTGGCCAAGCATGGGGTTGAATTCCTGCAACTCGCCGACACGGGTGCGGAGATATTCCGGGGCAATGGAAAGTTCGCTGGCGAGTTCGAGAATTTCATGCTCGGACTTCGGCAGGAATTCATGGAGCGGCGGATCGAGCAGGCGGATGGTGACCGGCAGTCCCGCCATGATTTCAAAGAGCTCGATGAAGTCCTGGCGCTGCATGGGGAGAATTTCATCCAGCGCTTCTCTGCGGGCTTCCACGGTTTCGGCGAGAATCATCTTGCGCATGGGGCCAATGCGTTCGGCACTGAAGAACATGTGTTCGGTGCGGCAGAGGCCGATGCCTTCGGCGCCGAAATAACGGGCGGAGCGGGCTTCGTTGGGCGTTTCGGCATTGGCGCGCACTTTCATGCGGCGCGAGGCATCGGCCCATTCGAGAATGGTGGCAAAGTCGCCGGAGAGCACGGGCTTCTGGGTGGCGATGCGGCCACGGAAGACGCGGCCGGTTGAGCCATCGACGGTGATCGTCTCGCCTTTCTTCACGACAACGCCGAGCGCCGTCATGGTTCCGGCTTCATAGTCAATGCGCAGGCCGCTGGCCCCCACCACGCAGGTTTTGCCCATGCCGCGGGCGATGACCGCCGCGTGCGAGAGAAGGCCGCCGCGCGCCGTGAGCACGCCTTCGGCGGCGTGCATGCCCTGAATATCCTCTGGGCTGGTTTCACTGCGCACGAGGATGCAGGGCCGGTTGCGCAATTTAAGCTGCTGGGCTTCGGCTGCATCAAACACCACCTGCCCCGACACGGCACCGGGCGAGGCGGCAAGACCGGACACAAATATTTCGTGGGTTTCGGTTGGATCAAGGGTTGGATGGAGAAACTGGTCGAGCATCAGCGGATCGACGCGGAGGATTGCTTCCTTCCTGGTGAGCAGGCCCTCGCCCACCATGTCCACCAGGGTTTTGAGTTCAACACGGGCGCTGACCTTGGCGGGCTTGGTTTGCAGCAGCCAGAGCTTGTCCTTCTCGACGGTGAAGATTACTTCCTGAATGGATTTGCAGCGGCGCTCAATCTTGTTCAGCGCGGATTTGAGCTGGGCCGCCTGCTTTGGAAATTTTTCCACGAAAGCCGGGGCGATGCTTGGCTCCCGGGCGCCAGTTGAAAAATTGCGCGAGGTGGCGACGCCAAGAATGCTTCCACCTTGGACCATGGCCTGGACGATGAGGGCGGCGGATTTCCTGCGGCGGCTGGCGGCTTTCACCACGCCCTGCAATTGCTCGAGCAAAGCTTGCGGGAAGACGGCGCCGGTCTGCTTCTCGATGAATGACTTGTAATACGCGATCAGGTCAGAACCTTTGTGGGCGGAAAAGATATCTTCAAAATCGGCGTGGCGCAGGGAGAGAACATTCACCGCATAGTTCTGGATGAATTGGCGGTAAAGGTCATAGGCCAGGGGGCGGTCGTTCAACCGCGCGGCCAAGGCTTCAACCGTTTCATCATTCAGGCCGACATTCAAGACGGCTTCCATATAACCGCTGACAGGGCCAAACACGCTGGGGCGCACGGCGAGAAGCAGCGGCTTGTCCTTAACGCCAAGTTTCTTTACCGCGGCGGCAAGGCTTGCGGCGGTCAGGCCCGAAGGGTCTGTGATGACGAAGCCTGATGGCACGGCGAGGCCAAGGGCCAGCATGTCGCCGAGGCCAGCCGCCTTCGCGCCCAGCGATGGCGGGGTTTTTCCCAACGCGACTATGGTTTTCACCGGCATATTGCAGTGCAGCAAACACGCTGCATGGCGGGAGGTCAAGTGGGCAGATTTTAGGCAGGGCGGAGTTTTGCCGTTTTCCGTCCCATAAGCAGCCAGAAAGCTATGGCCATGTTAAGCATGTTCCAGCCTATGCCGTGGAGGAAGGCGGCCTGGTAGGAGCCGGTACGGTCAAAGATTTCGCCGGAGAGCCAGCCGCCCAGTGCCATTCCCAGAACGGTTGCGGTCAGCACGAGGCTGATGCGGAAGCCCGCCTCGCGGGCCAGGAAATAATCGCGCACAATCAGCGCATAGCTCGGCACAATGCCGCCCTGGGCCAGGCCAAAGAAGGCGGAGACGACGTAGAGCGAGGCCAGGCCATCGAAGGGAATGTAAAACAGCAGCGCCAGGCATTGCAGGAAGGAGCCGATGATGAGGGTTTTCACGCCGCCGATACGGTCGGCGATGAAACCAAAGGAAAGGCGGCTCACCACGCCGAAGCCCAGCATGATGGAGAGCATTTCAGCGCCGCGGGCCGGGCCGTAACCGAGATCGCCGCAATAGGCGATGATATGGACCTGGGGCATGGACATGGCCACGCAGCAGGCAAGCCCGGCGAGAACAAGCAGGCCTTGGAGCACCGGGGTTCCGTCAAGGGTTTTGCCACCGCTGCGCGCAGTGACGGAGGGGCTGGGCCGTTCATCCAGCGAGGCGCGGCGGCGCAGGAATAGCGACAGGGGCAGCATGAGCGACACGGTGAGTATGCCAAGGGCAATATAGGCATAGCGCCAGCCATAGGTTTGAATGCCCCAGGTGAGGATGGGCGGCCAGACGGTGCCGGCGATGTAGTTTCCGGAAGCCGCCACGGCAACGGCGATGCCCCGGCGCTTTTGAAACCACAGCGAAACATCGGCAACAAGGGGGCCGAATATCGTGGCGCAGCCCAAGCCGATGAGCACTGCCTGGCAGGCAACATAGGTCCAATAATTAGGGGCAAGGGCCGAGGCGACAAAACCCAGCCCCAGCATGATGGAGCCCAGGAACATGGGCACCATGATGCCGAAGCGGTCGGCCAGCCTGCCCATGAGCAGGCCGCCGACAGCAAAGCCGATCATGCTCATGGTATAAGGGAATGACGCGCCGGACCGGTCAACGCCGAATTCAACTTCGATGAAGGGCAGGACGACGATGCCGGACCAGATGCCGATTCCGCCGATGGTGGCGAGCGCCAGGGACACGGCAAGGCGGAACCAGGAATAGGGGCTGTCTTGAAGGGTGGAAGCGGCTGACATGGCGCCTTATCTCACCGGCTGTGTTGGTTGGGCAAGATGGGGTGGTGCATGGCTGGTCCGATATGCCGAGAGGCTGAAAGTGCCCTCATCCGGCCGTTGGCCACGTTCTCCCATCCCGCTTCGCTTTGCTACGCAGGACAGGAGAAGGCGATAATCCTTGAAAGTATTGCCTTCGCCCGTGCTCGGGTTAAACCCGAGTATGGGAGAAGGTGCCCGACAGGGCGGATGAGGGCTCTTCCTGCCCTACCCTTCAATCTTCGAAAAATCCGCCACTGCCAGTGTTGCCGCGCGGATGCGGTTTAAAAGTTTCAGGCGGTTTTCGCGGAAGGAGGGGTCGTCGGCGTTCACCGTCACCTTGTCGAAGAAGGCATCGACGGGGCCGCGAAGTTTTGCGATGGCCGTCATGGCGGCGCCGAAATCCTCCGCATCCAGGGCCTTGCGGGCGTTGGCTTCGGCGGCGGAGACGGCGCGGTGCAGGTCGCGCTCCTCGCCTTGAATGAGAAGCTGGGCATTGGGCAGGCCATCAAAGGAGCGATTGTCTTTCTTCTCTTCGATCTTGAGAATGTTGGAGGCGCGCTTGACGCCGGCGAGAAGATTCTTCCCGTCGTCGCTTTCAAGGAATTTGGAAAGGGCCTCGACGCGGCGCACGATCATCAAAAAATCATCCTGCCCTCCGAGCGAGAATACCGCATCAATCAAATCAAATCGTGCACCTTGATCTTTAAGATAGACTTTGAGTCGATCAGCATCGAAAGAAAGGAGATCAGCGTTCTTAGTTGTATCAGCATTGAATAGCTCCATACTCACGTTGGGAGAACCGCTCTTAGGATTATTATAGCGTTGAAGGAGTTCCTTCGGAATTTCTTTTCGTGGACCTGTATATAAAACGAGTTGACCCTCTTTTACTGTCGCAATTGCATCGCCTTCTACTCTCATTGATTGCGCAATAATTACTGGTGTATTAGCAACTTTATTGCTGCCTTCAATGTTAATACGAACATTTCCGAGAGCTGCCCGCCTAAGAGCGTATGGATCTTTTGAACCCGTTGGTCTTTCATCTATCAACCAAAAACTTACGAGTGTGTCGCGCTTATCTGCCTGCGCGACAGCTTGGCCAATCTTTGAAGCTGGAATCGTGTCATTCGGCCCTTGCGGTTTGTAGTGATCGCGGATGGCTTCAGCCACATCCTTATCAACACCCTGCTCTAATGCGTAGTAATAGCCCATGATTCCTTGCAGTTCGGGGAATTCGCCGACCATGCCGGTGACGAGGTCAGCCTTGGCGAGGCGTGCCGCGAGTCTTGATTTCTCGACATCGGCGCCGATGGTTTTGGCGATTTCTCCGGCCAGCACTTCGATGCGTTTGACGCGTTCGCCCTGGCTGCCGAGTTTGGCGTGGAAGGTGATGCTGTCCAGTTTCGGCAGCAAGTCTTCGAGCCTGGTCTTGCGGTCCTGATCCCAGAAGAATTTTGCGTCGGACAATCTTGCGGCGATGACCTTGTTGTTGCCGGCGACGATCATTTTCCCGCCGTCGGTGGCCACCATGTTCGAAACCAGCAGATAGCGGTTGGCGAGCTTGCCGGTTTTGTCGCGAAGCGCGAAGCATTTCTGGTTGTTCTTGATGGTGGTGACGATGACTTCAGGGGGCACGCTCAGGAAATTCCTGTCGAACTCGCCCATCAGCACCACGGGCCATTCGACGAGGCCCGCCACTTCCTTCAGCAGGCCTTCATCCTCGATCATTTCGAGGCCTTGGGCGAAGGCGAGATTTTTTGCTTCGGCGCGGATGGTTTCCGCGCGCACATTCGCATCGACGATGACGTAGGCCTTGTGGAGCTTCTGGGCATAGTCCTCGAAGCGGCGGACTTCGATTTTCTTCGCGCTGAGAAAGCGGTGGCCCAGCGTGGTGTTGCCCGAGGGGATGCCTTCGATTTCAAACGGCACGATTTCGCCATCGAAGGTGCAGACGATGGAGAGAAGCTGGCGCACCCAGCGCAAGGTGCCTGCGCCCCAGCGCATGGATTTTGGCCAGGGGAATTTCCGGATGACATCGGGCAAGAGCTCGGCCACCACATCGGTTGCGGCGCGCCCCGGCTTTTTGATCGTGGCGATATAGAACTTGCCCTTCCTGTCGTCCTGAACCGTGAGCTGATCGAGCTTCAAACCGGTGGATTTCAGGAAGCCATCAATGGCGGGCTTTGGCGCATCGGTGCGGGGGCCTTTGCGCTCCTCGCGCATGTCGGCGGCTTTGGCGTTCAGGCCTTCGACGGACAGCACGAGGCGGCGCGGCGTGGCGTGGGCCTGGGCACCTTCATAGGTGAGGCCCGCGTCCACGAGGCCATTGGTGATGAGGCTGCGCAAATCTTCCGCCGCCTTCGCCTGCATGCGGGCGGGAATTTCCTCGGAGAAGAGTTCGATCAGGAGTTCAGGCATCTACGTCTTCCCGATCTTGGCTTGGCGCGTTTCCTCTTGCCCCTCCCCCTTGTGGGGAGGGGTAGGGGTGGGGGTCAGGCTGGACAGGACATCTATAATTTTGTCTGCAACGCCAGCCGGATTGCCCAATACATCATTATTGCCAAAACGAATTACGTTGAACCCTTCCGCACCAAGGAATGCTGTTCTCACCTCGTCACGCGCGAGGCCATCCTGTTCGAAATGCTGTGAACCGTCGACTTCAATAACCAGTTTGAAATGATGACTCAAAAAGTCAGCGAAATATTGACCAATTTTCACTTGCCTGCGGAAATGCGCCTTAGGCCAGTCGAGATCGCGCAGGATGAACCACATTTTTCGTTCCGCGTCGGTTTGGCTTTTGCGGAGTTGCCGAGAGGTCACCCCACCCCCTCCCCTCCCCCTCAAGGGGAGGGGCGAAGTAAGCGAAGAACCCGTCATATCCTTCCTCCTGCCGTTTTGCTCCAGGCTTCGCAGCAGCCCTTGGCGAGGTCGCGGACGCGCAAAATATACGCCTGGCGTTCGGTGACGGAAATCACACCGCGGGCATCGAGCAGGTTGAACATGTGCGAGGCCTTGATGCACTGGTCGTAAGCCGGAAGCGCCAGTTCGTGCGTCTCGTCCTTCAGGCCCACATCAAGGAGCGCATTGCACTCCTTCTCGGCATCCTCGAAATGTTTCTGCAGGATGGCGGTGTCGGCGTGTTCGAAATTGTAGCGCGAGTATTCCTGTTCGGCCTGGAGGAAGACATCGCCATAAGAAATTTTCTTTGGGCCTTCGAGGCCGTTGAAATTCAGATCATAGACATTGTCGACGCCCTGGACATACATGGCGAGGCGTTCGAGGCCGTAGGTCAATTCGCCGGAGACGGGAAAGCAATCGAGGCCGCCCACCTGCTGGAAATAAGTGAACTGCGAGACTTCCATGCCGTCGCACCAGACTTCCCAGCCGAGGCCCCAGGCGCCGAGCGTGGGGCTCTCCCAATCATCCTCGACAAAACGGATGTCATGCAGTTTGGGATCGATGCCGATGGCCGCAAGCGAGCCAAGATATTGCTCCTGCAAGTCCGGAGGCGATGGCTTGATGATGACCTGGTACTGGTAATAGTGCTGCAGGCGGTTTGGGTTTTCGCCATAGCGGCCGTCTTTCGGGCGGCGCGAGGGCTGCACGTAAGCGGCGGCCCAGGGCTTGGGCCCGACGGAGCGCAGTGTGGTTGCGGGATGAAAAGTGCCTGCTCCCACTTCCATGTCATAGGGCTGCAAAATCACGCAGCCCTTGGCTGCCCAATACTGGTGCAGGGTGAGAATCAGGTCCTGGAATGATTTGGTCGGATTCAGCGGCATTTGCGGGCGCAAACTAGGGATGCACCCCCATGAGGTCAAGCGCTTTAGAGCTTTCTGTAGACGTGCGCCCTTGTGGTGAAGCCTGACTCGGTGGGCGAATAAGGCATGGGGTGGTAGATGGGGGTTGTCTCCACCGGAGCGATCAGCCCCTTCCGGCAGAGCTCGTCGAATTTTTTGGCAAAGCCCGAGTCCTGCCAGACGATGGTTCCCACCGTGAAGATGAGATGGCCCCCTGCCCTGGTAATGCGGGTGAGCTCATCCCAGGCATGGGCGGGGCCGTGGCCGGTGGTGAAGACGCCGGTTGAGACTATGGCTGCCATGCTGCCACTCGCAAAATCCAACGGTTCGCCTAACACGCGGGTGCGGAGTTCGGTGTAAATCTTGCGGGCCTTGGCGCGGGCCAGCATGCCTTCGGACATATCCACGCCGATCAGGTTGCTGTAGCCCAGGATGGCGAGGATCTTGCCGACGGTGCCGGTGCCGACGCCCGCGTCGAAAACCGCATCGGATTTTTCTGGAACATAGCGGCCGACGAGGCCGGCGATCACGGCGGGGTGGACATAGCCGATGCCCTGCATGTCGGCATCGTAGGTATCAGCCCAGCCGTCATAAAGGGCGATGAGATCATGTTGGGTCTTGGCGTGGTAGACGCCTTCAAGCCAGGCGTCGCTGGAATGGCCTGACATCACTCAACAGGATAGTAGATGCCCGTGGCTGGATCCTGACGGAGTTTGGTGACCGTATTGGGCTCGCGCGGCTTCGCCCGGACCTTGGCGGCGTTCAATTCATTCATAACACGGCGCGCGGTGAGAACGGTCAAAACACCGGCAATGATAACAGTCACAACCTTGGCAAACAGCATCGTCATCTCCTTGTTCCCACCACTATAAACCGAATTTCGACCATAATGCACGTGCCTCAATTGCCGCAAGGGCAGAGTCAGGAAACTCGGCAATCGTGCCAAAACCAAGGCGGCTGAGGCCCCAGCCCCGCGACGCCGCGATATTCTTCAGAATCATCTTGTCGCCGAACTTCTTTTTCAGGACATTATGCAGGTGGCCTAATCCGTCGATCAGGCCGCGATCAAGCGCCTGACGGCCCGACCAGAAAGCGCCGGAGAACATTTCCGTTTCATCGCCCTTGAGCTTTCCGGCGCGGCGTTCGCGCACCAGGGCCTTGAAGGCGCCATGGACATCGGACTGGAGGGCGAGCAGGCGGTCAACATCTTCCTGCTTCTCGGGCTGGAAGGGATCGAGGATGGATTTGTTTTCGCCAGCGGTGTGGACGCGGCGCTCAACGCCCAGCTTGCCGAGGGCCTCGACAAAACCAAAGCCCGCGGAAATGACGCCAATGGAGCCGACGATGGAGCTTTCATCGGCATAGATTTCATCGCCGGCGCAGGCCAGCCAATAGCCGCCGGAAGCGGCCACATCCTCGCAGAAGACATAGACAGGGATTTTAAATTCATCGGCCAGGGCCCGAATGCGGCTGTGGATGAGGGCCGATTGCACGGCGGAACCGCCGGGCGAATTAACCGAGAGGGCCACGGCTGCGATATTCTTGGTAAAGGCACGCTCAAGCAGCGGATTGAGGTCTTTGAAGGTCAAGGGTGGCCGCAGCGGTGAGCCCACGCCAATGGCCCCGTGCAAGCGAACAACATTAACAGTTGGATGGGATTTGCGAAAACGCGCCGGGATCAACCGGGAGAAGACTGAAGCTCTGGCCATGCCCCTGAGATAGGAACAAAGCCCCGGGGTTGCAAGCTTTACCGGGAGAGCAAATCCCGGCGAAGCTGCAGGACTTCGCCGACAAGGATTCGCTCCATTTTAGTCTGGCGCGAATCCTTTTCGGCAAGGTGATTCCACCTTGCCGGGAAGCGCGCTAGCGGAGGCGCCAGGTTGAGCCGTCGCGGAGGACCGCTTCAGCATCGGGGGTGAACTGGGAATTTTCCGTGTGGAGGATAAGGCCCGGCAGGAGCTGCATGGGGGCCTTTGAGCCCTTGATCCCCTGCACCACGACGCGCGAGGCGGCGATTCCCTCACGGGCATAAAGGGGTGCGATACGGATATCGCCAAAGCGGCCATCCATGGCGCTGAGGATTTTTCCGAGTGTTTCAGCGCGGTGGACGATGGTCACGCTGCCGCGCAGGGCCACCATGGTGTGCATGACCTTGATCCAGAGTTCCAGATCTTCCGGGCCAAAGGCATGGGCCTGGGCCTTCAGGATGTTTGGCGACGGGGTTGATTTCCCCTCATCAAAATAGGGCGGATTGGCGATGGCGTGGCTGAATGTGCCATGCTGGGGGAGATGGGAAAGGTCCTTGCGCAGCGCATCCTTCACATCGGCGTGGATGACGTGGACACTGTGGCCAAAGCCGTTGCGCTTGGCGTTTTCCTCGCAGAGCATGGCATAGCGCGAGGCAATTTCTATTCCGGTGACATGGATGGAAGGGTTCCGCACAATGGCGCAAAGGGCCGCAACGCCTGTCCCAATGCCTGCCTCGAATATGGTTTCGCCGGCTGCACAGGGAATGGACGCTGCAAGGAACACCGCATCAATGCCGGCGCGGTAGCCTTTCTCGGGCTGGAGAATACGCAGCCTGCCACCCAGAAACGCGTCCTCGGTCAACGAGTGCGGCACGGCCGATGGAGCCATGGGCGGGGGTATAGGAGCCGGATTGACCTGGGCACTCATTTGCATAGTCGCCAAGTATTATTGATTGATGGTTAGCGAATGGTTACTGAGCAGCATTTGCGCCTGTTTTAGCATGTTTTCGGCGACGAGGATGCGGCGGGGAATTGCATTTATTGACCCTTCCACGGCGCTCACATACTCATCCAGGAGCAAATGATCTATTCCCTCCCCGTTTAGCACATGCCTGACGAAGGAGAGATAGACAATATCATTCGTCCGCAGCAATTCCACCATTTCACCAGCCATTCAGTTGCTTTAGCCCTCCCCTGAACTCGCGGCAACCGGTCACGCTTGCTGATCGCGGGCCTTTCCCTCTATTCTGGCCGAGAAAACAGGAGAAGGATGGCAACTTTATGGGTGTGGTCATTCCCTTTGGGGGAAGTGCTGATGCGCCATTGCCCAGCCTCGATGCGCTGGTCGGCCTGGTTGCCGATGACATGGACCGGGTCAATGACGGCATTCTGGCGCGGGCCCAGAGCCATGTGGAGCTCATTCCGGAAATTGCCGGGCACCTGATCAATTCCGGGGGAAAACGCATCCGCCCGATGCTGACTCTCGCCTCGGCGCGCATGTGCGGCTATTCCGGCGAACACCACATCAAGCTGGCAACGGCAGTCGAGTTCATGCACACGGCGACGCTGCTGCACGACGACGTCGTCGATGAAAGCGATTTGCGCCGCGGCAAACAGGCGGCGCGCGTCATCTGGGGCAACCAGGCGAGCGTGCTGGTGGGCGACTACCTGCTGGGCCAGGCCTTCAAGATGATGGTGGAGACGGGCTCATTGGATTGCCTGCGGATTTTGTCGCATGCGGCGGCGGTCATCGCCGAGGGGGAAGTGCTGCAGCTTTCCATTTCGCAGGACACTTCCACGACGGAGGACGCTTACCTGCAGGTGGTAGGGGCAAAAACCGCGGCGCTGTTTTCTGCGGCGGCGGAAGTTGGCGGGGTTATCGCCGGCCGGCCACGCGACGAACAGGCAGCCCTTGAATCCTATGGCCGCAACCTCGGCATCGTTTTCCAGCTTGTCGATGATGCGCTGGATTATTCCGGCAAGCAGGCCTCGCTCGGCAAGAGCGTCGGCGATGATTTCCGTGAACGGAAAATCACCCTGCCCGTAGTGCTTTCCTTCCGGCGCGGCTCAAAGGAAGAAAGAAAATTTTGGCAGCGCACGCTGGAAGGCGGCGACCAGACGGACGATGACCTGATCCATGCGCAAAAACTCATGGTGCGGCACAAGGCCATTGATGACACCATCGATAGGGCCAACCATTACGGCGACATTGCGCGGGATGCCCTTGCCATTTTCCCGGACAGCGCGTGGAAATCAGCCCTGCTTGAGGCGGTGGATTTCTGCATCATCCGGGCATATTAAAGCCTTGCCATTTTTTGATTGCACCGCGTTGCATACTTTATCCTTCTCCGTCCGCAGGACGGGGAAGAGCAAAAGCAGCGGCATTCAATTAAAGTCCGTAAGACTCTAAAGCAGCGTCGTTGCCACGACCCACCAATGGGGGTGTTTTTCTGCAATGGCAGCCGCCGCGATTTGAGCGTTCTCAAGGCTTGCGAACAGGCCAAAACAGGTGGCGCCTGAACCAGACATGCGCGAACAGACGGTATCCGGCTGGAAAATCAGGCTGCCAACGACATCGGCAATTTCAGGAACAAGGGCTACGGCCGGGGCCGTGAGGTCATTGCGCCAGCTTTCGATATCATAGACGTTGCCAATCGCTGCCCCATGGGATTGGCCGCATTGCAGGTTCAGGGATTCAAAGACCTTTGGCGTGGACGCCGGAATGCGCGGATTTACCAGCACGATGCCTTCAGGAAGTTCAAGCGCAATGGGCTCAACAATTTCGCCAATGCCTGTCATGCGGCTGGATTTCTGAAGCAGGCAGACGGGCACGTCAGCGCCGAGCTGAAGTGCCAATTCGTTCAAATCCTGCCCTGAAATCGAAAGGTCAAAAAGCCTGACCAATCCGCGCAGGGCTGCGGCCGCATCGGCGGAGCCGCCACCGACGCCGGATGCAACGGGAAGATTTTTCTCGAGATTGAACTTCACCGGCGTAAGGGCCGCGCCGCGTTGCCTCGAAAAACCATCAAGCAGGCGCCAGGCGGACAGGACACTGTTGGTGCCGTCACGGGGCAAATCGCCGGCAAATGGTCCGGTTGTATTCAGGGATTCACTTTCCGCCGGGGCAATCGTCACGACATCCGCCACGCCGGCGAAGGCCACAATGGAATCAAGCTCGTGATAGCCATCGGCCCGCCGCCCCGTGATATGCAAGGCCAAGTTTATCTTGGCATGGGCCTGCTCGCTTACGAGCATGAAATTATCCGTTGGTCTGGCCGGTCTTGTTTTCGGCAGGCATGGTGACCGGTTCATCAGGCAGGCCGTTCAACAATTTTTCCTCGATGCGCTTCAGGTCCTCGGGCTGGGGACCATTGTCCTTGGCGTGCTGCCATTGAAAGCGTGCTTCCAGGGTGCGGCCGACGCGCCAGTAGGCATCGCCCAGGTGCTCGCCGATTATGGGATCAGCCGGATTGAGATCGACGGCGCGCTCAATCAGGGTCGCCGCTTCCTCATAGTCGCCGAGCTGGAAATAGGCCCAGCCCAAACTGTCCACAATGTAGCCGTCATTGGGCTTCAGCTCGACGGCCTTCTTCACCATGCCCAAGGCTTCATGAAGATTCATCTTCTTCTCAATCATCGAGTAGCCGAGATAATTCAACACCAGCGGCTCATCCGGCGACAGGGCCAGGGCCTGGCGAAAATCCGCTTCGGCCTTGTCCCACAGCTTTTGCCGCTCATAGGCGATGCCGCGATAGTAAAGCACGCGCCAATGTTCCTTTTCAGGGCGGGCGACAAGCGCCAAGGCGGTGGAATAGGTATCGGACGCTGGCTTAAACTCTTCATTGCTGCGATGGACATTGCCGAGGGTCACCAGCGCGTCATAGTTCCTGGGATCCTTGGCGATAATCTCCTTAAGTTTTTGCTGGGCTTCCTTGGTGCGCTCCAGCCTTTGCAGATTTATCGCGATCTCCATATCGGCGTTGACGCGCAGCGGCGAGCCCAGCGGAGTTTGCTCATAAGCATTGATGGCGTTCTGGTATTGCTTGGTGTCCACATAGATATCGCCGAGCAGGGTCAGCACGACCGGCCGGTCAGCGTTGAAGGCAACGGAAAGCTGGGCATAAAGCAAGGCAACGTCGATGCTCTGCTCGTCCGTCATGGCGGCCGCAAGCGAGAACAGGGCTTCACCGGCGCCAGCACCCGGCGTTGCAATAAACGCGTATGGCGCCTTGCCATCCTGGGCGCGCTTCAGGGCGAGACCAATCAATATGTTCTCTTCCCCGCCTTCCAGGAAGGCCTGGTAAACCTTGATTGCCTCGTCGCGGCGGTTGTGGCGTTCGAGGAAGTTTCCATAGGCCTGGACCACGCGCAGGGAGGTGCCCGCCTGTTCGTAGGCTTTCTTGTAGGAGGCCTCGGCGCGAACGGCGGATGAAAGGTAATCGGCAATCAGGGCACTGTGATAGGACTGGAAGTTGGCGAATGAATCATTGCCATCAAGCTTGCCGAGCGTTGCCAGCGCATCGTTCAGGCTGCCTTCGCCGGCAAAAGTCCAGGCCGTCAAAAGGGCCGAGGTCAGTTCGCCGACGGGCGTATAGGAGGCCTCAGCGAAATTCCGGCGGGCATCGGCATAGTGGCGGACGCGGAAGTCACGGAGGCCAAGAACGATGCGGGCCATGCGGTGCTGGCTGTTGAACGACAGCACCTTGGTGGCCAGCTCTTCCGCATCGGGCATGTTGCCGGAAGAAACTTCAAGCAGAAACAGCTTTTCAATAAGAAGCGGATTGTCAGGATCCTTGATCAGGGCCTTGGCGAGATAATCGGCGGCAATCTCGTTGTCGCGCTCCTTGCCGGCAGAGCGTCCGGCGAGATAGTTGCCCGACAGGCTGGTGACTTCGTCAATGGAAAACTCGGCATGCGAGGGGCCCGCGGCGACAAGCATCATGAAGGCAGCCGCGCTGGCGAGGGGTAAGGCTATTCTGACCATTGGCATCCGTCCCGGGAAAAAGCGGCCACTTCCGCTACTTGGGTGATTCATGGCTATAAAATGGGGTTTTTTCGGGATTGCCGCAATAGCAAAACGGCGGGCCATGGCCCGCCGCCCGTTTCGTGCAAAATCAGCTTATTTGCTGACGTAAATCATCTTGTTGAGCACGTCCTGGCCGATGTGGTTGAAGAAAGCGGCAAGATCGGCGCTGGACGAGGCGTGCTGGTAGTTGTCCGCGTCGGTGGCGCAAGCCTGCAACTTGGCCCTTGTGGCGCTGGACACGCCGGAACCGAACGAAGTGACATAGAGTTCGATGCCTTCGGCCTTGGCCTGGGTGCAGGCTGCGGACATGGCGTCGTCAAGTGCCGGCATAATGTTTGAGTTCGACGTCGTTCCGAAGCGGTTATTGGCGAGGGGTTCCTTGCCACGTCCATAGGCCGTGTAGGTTGTTCCATTCAGGGTATCCAGGCCCGCGCTGATGTCGTTGTCGCCGTCGGTCATGATGACCATGATCTTCAACCAGCGCGGATGGTTATAGGTGGAAATCGTGTCAGCCGGAAACGAGGTCGAGGCTTCAACCTTGCTGAAGGGCTCGGTTGGCGAAAGTACGCGCCAGCCCCAGGCCACGCCTTCGGCAATCAGCGTATTGCCTGCCGCAACCATGGCCGTGATGCCCGCTTCAACGTTCGCCCGCTTGTAGGTCAGCGGCACGATTGGAGTCTTGGCACAGCCTCTCCATGGACCCACGTTGGAAGAGGTAGTGGATTCGACCGTAATGACCCGGTTGAGATACTTGGCTTGGTTTTGCTGGCGGTACAGAATACCGGCAGCGCTCGTATCGTTCTTTTGAGCTGTGGAAAGTCCGGCGATTTCACTCGGCGTACCGCTTTCAGGAATATAGGTTCCGTTAAATGAGTAGTTCTGATATGAACCGTAAACGCTTAGGTTGGCGAATGAAGGGGCATCCGGAGCAAAGTAGGCCGGGAACCGTGTCACGCCCGAGGTTGGCGCCACGTCATTCACATTGTAGTCGGTGTTGGCGGCCTCATCGCCGCGCATGCGGGCCTCGACGCAGCCATTCCAGCTCATGTAGGTGGTGCTGTTGGATTTCAGCTTGCCCCACGTGGTGTAGTTGTTCCAGCTCGTGTCATTGAAATGGAGCTTTGACAGGGGATTTGCACCCGTTGTATCAATCCAGTCCAGGTCGAAATCATAGGCATTCTTGTTGAGCCTGACACCGGCCGCGAAGGGCACGAGGGCCACGCGCAAGTATTCGCTTTCCGGAACCGTCGCGGCAGATCCGCCATAGACCGTATTCAGCAAATTCCTGGCTGCGGTCTTGGCGCCATCGAGCTTGCCGCTGCTTGACATGGACCCGGTGGTATCCATGACCAAGACCAATTCGATTGGCCGCATGGCCTTCATGATCTGAGATTTGGCAGCCAGGTTGATCTTGTCTATTCCCGTGAGGCTCATAATCGTCGTGGGGAAATCGTGGGCGGCCGACAGTTCAATGTATTGACCGGTGATTTCGACATTCACATCCATTTCCTGGTCGCTGCCATACTGCGGCGTGTAATTTTCGGCCATGTACTTCTTGGCAAATTCCTCAAGCTCGGCGAGGCGGGCGGTCACTTGAGCGTCATTCAGGCCGGCAAGGCTGGCGCGGTCATCGGCGGCCACGGCCAAGGCAGCGGAATCCACCGCGGCACTAAAAGCAACCTGCTCGCGGTTGATGCGGACCGTATCAATGGCGGCGCCCGCCGCCAGCATCATGGGAAGAGCCGCGACTGCGGTAATCTGGGTCACGGACCCCAGACAATTGGTGCGAAACGCCTTCAGTTTCCGGCTTGTTGAACCCATGAAAGCATTAATTGAACTGCGCATTGCGGCCTCTCCCTGAGGAATTGACATGGGAGAGGCTTATTCCATGCCGGTGAAAGACATGTTGCGGGGAAAGGTTGCATTTTAGACACTTTGTAGAATTTCAAAAGAAACTCATCCAAGGCTAATCCCTGCTTAACGGGTCCACGCAAATCAGAACCGCCTGTTACATGTTTGGATAGTTTGGCCCCTCGCCGCCCTGCGGCACGACCCAATTAATGTTTTGTGAAGGATCTTTTATGTCGCAAGTTTTGCAATGGACGCAATTCTGGTGGTTGATCTGGAAGCGGGGCGGCTTGCCGTCTTCCATGATCACTTCATAAACCCCTGCCGGACAATAGCGCTGGGCCGGTTCGGCCCACATGGGCAGGTTTACCGCAATCGGAATGCTCGGGTCCTTCAACTTGAGATGGACGGGCTCATCTTCCTCGTGATTGGTGGCCGAGAAGGCCAGGTTGGTGAGGCGGTCAAAAGACAGCACGCCATCGGGCTTGGGATAGTTAATAATTTTTGAATCGGCGGCGGGCTTCAGGGTTGCACTGTCCGGCTTGCCATGCTTCCAGGTGCCGAAGCCAAAACCAAACAGGGTGTTGAGCCACATATCAACGGCACCGAGAACGACGCCGCCAACGAGGCCGAGCCTTGACCACATGGGCTTCACGTTCTTCACCCGCTTCAGGTCCTCATAGACCCAGGAGTTTTCGTAGGCCGTTTCATAATCGGCAAGTTCATCGCCGGCACGGCCTTCATTCAGGGCGGCGAAGGCGGCTTCGGCGGCCATCATGCCGGTCTTCATGGCGTTGTGCGAGCCCTTGATGCGCGGCACGTTCACGAATCCGGCGGAGCAGCCGATGAGGACGCCGCCAGGGAAATAGAGTTTCGGCACGGACTGGAAGCCGCCCTCGGTGATGGCCCTTGCGCCATAGGCCACGCGCCTGCCGCCTTCGAGGACTTGCGAGATCAGCGGGTGGTGCTTGAAGCTCTGGAACTCCATGTAGGGGTGGAGGTAGGGATTCTGGTAGTTGAGGTGGACCACGAAGCCAATGGAAACGAGATTGTCTTCGAGGTGGTACATGAAGCTGCCGCCGCCGGCCTTCCCGCCCAGGGGCCAGCCCATGGTGTGGGTGACCTGGCCCTGCTTGTGATTTTCAGGCTTCACTTCCCACAGCTCTTTCATGCCGAGGCCGAACTTCTGCGGCTCGCGGCCATCCGACAATTTGAATTTGGCGATAATTTCCTTCGCCAAGGAACCGCGCACGCCTTCAGCGATGAAAACATATTTGCCGATGAGTTCCATGCCCGGCTGGTAGTCCGGCTTGTGGCTGCCATCCTTGGCAATGCCCATGACGCCCGCCACGACGCCACGCACCGAGCCATCTTCCCGGTAAAGAACTTCCGAGCAGGCAAAGCCGGGATAGATTTCAACGCCCAGGGCTTCGGCCTGGGTTGCCAGCCAGCGGCAGACATTGCCAAGGGAGACGGCATAATTGCCATGATTGTTCATGAGCGGCGGCATGAGAAAATTCGGCATGCGCAGTGCGCCCTTGGGGCCGAGCACATAGAAGCGGTCATCGGTCACGGGCGTGTTGAGGGGCGCTCCTCTTTCTTTCCAATCGGGAATCAGTTCATTGAGGGCGATTGGGTCCACCACGGCACCGGACAGGATATGAGCGCCGACCTCCGAGCCCTTTTCCAGCACACAAACGGAGGTATCGGCGGACAGCTGTTTCAGGCGGATGGCGGCGGCGAGGCCTGCGGGGCCGGCCCCCACGATGACGACATCATATTCCATCATTTCACGCTGAACTTGCTCCACAGACAATTCTCCTCAAAGGGCATGCGTTTTCGGATAGCGCCTGTTATAGTGGCCTGACCCGGCAGGCAAGATAACCAATTCGGACATGCAAACAAAGCAAAACGACATGAGCCGCGGCGATGCCCAGGCAGCACTTGCCTGGCTTATCGAAATGGGCGCCGATGAGATCGTGGGCGAGGTTCCGGTCAACCGTTTTGCGGCGGTGGCTGCCCCGCCTGTGGTTGCCGCAGCCGTCAGCAAGGCTGCCCCGGCTGTTGCCGTTCCTTCATCGGCGGAGGCCTGCAATTCGCTGGACGAGCTTCAAGCGGCGCTGCTGCGGCTTGAAGAATTCCCGCTGAAGAAGACCGCGAGCAATTTGTGCTTTGCCGGTGGTGATCCCACGGCGCAAGTAATGATCATTGGCGATGTGCCGGGGCGCGATGAAGATATCGAGGGCAAAGTCTTCGCCGGGCAAAACCTTGTGCTGCTGGAAAAGATGCTGGGGGCGATCGGCTTGTCGGTTGCTTCCACCAGTTCATTCAATTTCATTCCGTGGCGGCCGCCGGGAAACCGTACGCCGACCGACGGTGAAATGCAGCTATGCCAACCTTTCATGATGCGGGCCATTGAACTTTGCCGGCCCAAGTTCATTCTTTGCCTTGGCGGCCATCCGGCGCAGCGCCTTTCCGGCAAGAGCGACGGGCTGCTTTCGCTGCGCGGCAAATGGTTTGACCTTGCAATCGGGCTAACGAAAATTCCGGTATTGCCCAGTTTCCATCCAAGCTACCTGCTGAAGCAGCCGGGGCAGAAGCGGCTGGCCTGGCGCGATCTTCTCTCGTTCAAGGAATCCCTTGATGCCCGTTAGCTCCACGGACCTGCTGATTTTCCTGATGGCAGGGCTGAGCCTCAACCTTACGCCCGGCAATGACATGATGTATGTGCTGGGACAATCGCTGAAGGGCGGGCCGCGCAATGGCATTTCGGCGAGCCTTGGCATTGCGGGCGGCTCGCTTATCCATCTCGGATTCGTGGCGCTTGGCGTTGCCGTCATCCTGGCGCAGAACCCGTTTCTGTTCGATCTCATCCGTTATGCGGGAGCGGCCTATCTTGTCTGGATCGCCTACACCACTCTCACCTCGCCATTGACTGCGCTCAACCGGGACGAAACGGAGCGCAGCACATTTGCGGCGTTCCGCGATGGGGTTCTGGTCAACCTTCTCAACCCGAAGATCATTGTTTTCATGTTTGCTTTCCTGCCGCCGTTCATACGGCCTGAAAATGGCTCGCCGCTTTTGCAGCTATTTATTTTGGGGATGCTCTTCAATGTGGGTGGAACGATCATCAATTGCGTGGTGGCGGTGTTTGCGGGAAAAATTGGCGCGGCGCTTTCAACAAGCCTGAAATTCCGCCGCTGGTTTTCAAGGATTTCGGCTGGCCTGTTTCTATTGCTGGCGGCGCGGCTGGTGTTTGAGAGAAAATAAATGGCAGAACCCCGCGAATTTCTCCCGCTTAATATTGCAATCCTGACGGTGTCAGACACGCGCACCCTGGCGGACGACAAATCGGGGCAGACCCTGCATGAGAGAATAGCGGCGGCGGGCCACAGCGTTGCCGACCGGCAGATCACCAAGGACGATGTCGTAAAAATCCGCCGCATTGTGAAAGCGTGGGTGAAGCGCAAAGACGTTGATGTTGTCATTTCAACCGGCGGCACGGGCCTTACGGGGCGGGATGTGACCATTGAAGCGATGCGGCCGCTGTTTGAAAAAGAAATCGACGGCTTCAGCACCCTGTTCCACATGGTCTCGTTTCCCAAGATCGGAACCTCGACGGTGCAATCGCGCGCCACGGCCGGCGTTGTGAAGGGCAAGTATATTTTCTGCCTGCCGGGTTCGCCAGGAGCCTGCAAAGACGCATGGGACGAAATCCTGAAGTACCAACTGGATTACCGGCACCCGCCCTGCAACTTCGTGGAAATCATGCCGCGCCTGGAAGAGCACCAGAAGCGCAAGAAGGGCTAGGTAGAGTTCTTTAAGCCCTAAGCGACTTCCAAGGAGCCTCATTGGACATATCGATCATCTCGAAGCCATCGCCCACCGAGGGGCCGAGGATCGCTAGCAACCTGACATCGCCTTCGCCTGCGTTGAACGATGCGTGAACCATGCCTGCTGGTATGAAAGCGGCATCGCCAAAGTTGAGAATACGTTTCTCGCGGTCCACCCACTGTTCGACTTTACCGGCAATCACAAACAGAACTTCCTCCTGATTGGGATGACTGTGAAAACTGTGGCCCTGGCCATGTGCAAGGGTGGCATCAATCACCGTGAGCTGCTTCGCACCTGTTGAAGCGGGATGGCACACCCAGCGAAGGGCAGCCCGGTCCTCATCTCCCGTTGGATGGTCCGCGGCCATTCTGAAATATCTGCTCATGAGGTATTCCTCTCTCTGAAAAGTCATGGTTGAAAACTACAGTCTGGTTTCTTTACGCAGCTGCGGCTTTGCCGGTCTGCACCTGCAATTGGCCCCCCGGAGACGCTTCAAACGTTCTTCATCTCGACCCTGATGCCGTGGATCGTCTTTCCGGAAGCGTTGAGCACACGCCCGGCAGGCTGGGGCGACATGTTCACCACCAGGCATCCCCGTCCATCCCAAGACTGAATCGCCTTCATGACATCCCGGTTTGGCGGCAACTGCGTGCCGTCCGGTGCCATATCATGCACTGGGCCCTGGACTTGGTCGAAAACAAAGACCGACGGCCAGCGATGGTGATGAACCGGTTCTTCATCCTCGTGCTCCAACGTGACTTCAAGGACACGCAATCGTTCGTTCTCGAAGATGACCCTGTGGTGCTTTGGTGCCGCAACGACGGCATCCAGGGCTGGATCCCATGTCGCTGGATTCGAGTTCTCATGAGTTTGCGTCATCAGTACCTCCTATCATCCAACTTGGATCGATCCAAGTTGTCGATAACATATATTTCTGACATGTGTCAAGAAAATATTGGATCGATCCAAAATTTTTGTTATAAGCACCCATGAATCATTCTCCGATGCCCACTTTGCTTGATGTCGCCAGAAAGGCGGGAGTTTCGCGCAGTACCGCTTCCAATGCCTTCTCCCGTCCGGACGTTGTCCGCGCTGAAGTCCGGGAAAAAGTAGCAAAGGCGGCTTTAGAGTTGGGATATCTGGGTCCTGATCCCAAAGCCAAGCTTCTGCGGCACGGCAAGGTCAACGCTATCGGCATCGTGCCCCCAGGTGAGTGGGGCGTTGCCGATTCCCTGAAAAATCCTGTCTACCACCAGTTTCTCTCGGGTGTAGCGGAGGTTTGCGACGAAGTGGGCGCCAATCTTGTGATTATCCCAGACAGAATAACCAATGGAGGTGTGGGCACCGCTTTGGTAGACGGTTTCATCTTTGGCCGGATCGAACACCTGAGAGATACAGAGCCTGCGCGGCTGCGCCGGCTGCCGTTTGTCGTGATGGACGCGGATGCAGGGCCAGACATCAGTTCCGTGCGAGTTGATGCTCGGATGGGTGGCTATCTGGCGGCGCGCCATCTCGTAGAATTGGGACACCGCAAGTTCGGCATCATGTCGTTCCTTCGCGGATTTGGGCCAACCCGGTATCATCCGCCGGGAGTTCCCCGCGGACCCGAAGCCGCAGGCATGGAAACAGATCAGGAAAAGCTCCGCGGCTACGCCGAAGCACTGTCGGAGGCAGGTCTTGATATCGCCGACGTCCCAATTGTTCAGGCGCAACCTTGGGATCGCGATGCCGCCAGGATGATGCTGGATATGGCACCCGAGGCAACGGCCATATTGTCGATGGCAGTGATGCAAGGAATTGCCGTGCTCGATGAAGCGCGCCGGCGCGGGCATTCCGTGCCGCGCGATCTCTCGGTAGTGGGCTTCAATGAAATTCCGGAAGCGGCAAAATCCACTCCCTCGCTCACGACCGTGGATGGCAAGGCTGCGGAGAAAGGCCGGATGGCCGCCCGCATCATCTTCGACGCCGGCCCGATCCGGCGCGAACTGCTGCTGCCAAGGCTTATTGTGCGTTCTTCAACCGCGCCGCCGTCGAAGGGTTAGGCAAGTTTCTGCTTCGGCATAAGAAAGCCATTTACGATTGCCAAGCCGAGCAAGAGGACCGCAGCCCCCAGCAGTTGCGCGCCGGACATTCTCTCGCCCAGGACGATGACCGCGGTGAGAAGGCCGATCGGCGTCATCAGCAGCACGAAGGGTGCGGCCTCATCCATGCGGCAGCGGCGGAGCAGCGAAAACCAGGCGATATAGGCGAGGTAGAAACCAACGAAACCGACAAAAGCGAGGGTTGCCCATTCGATTGTCCCCGCCGAGGTGATGGAATGCCACTGGCCTGTTTCGAAAATGGCGGTGGCCAGGATGAGCTGTGGAATGCCCATGAGCGCATTGGCCTTGAGCAGCATGATGCCGCTGTCCTGGCTCAGTTTGCGGGCCAGGGTTTGTCCAAAGGCCCAGAAGAATCCGCCCAGAATGACAAGCGTGACAGGCAGCAGGGCAGGACGCTGTTCCGGCAGGCCAATGACAATCGCCACGCCGATGAGCGCTATGGCTGTTCCCAGGATTTTGCGCAGGTTCAGGTCCTCGCCGGCAATGAGCCAGCCGAGAAAGACCGCCATGGGGACTTGCGTCTGCAGCACCAGATTGGCGGTGGTCGCCTCGACGCCGCGCAGGCCCCAGAACACGAAGGCACCTTGGATGGTGACGGAAAAGGCTGAAATCAGCAGCAGGGAACGCCACGGGGTATTTATTCTCCCGCGCACGGTGATGAGCATGATCACGGCGATGGCGGAGTAGACCATAAGCATCATGAACATGGGCGGGAAATGGGTGACGGCGGGCTTGGCGATGGCCAATCCGGTTCCCCAGCAAAATGGGGGAACGAGGGCAAGCAACAAGGTTTTGGGGTTCATCTGGACAGCCATGGAGTTATTTTCCTGTTTCCACAAGTTTGTTCTTGTTATGTTCCTCGTTCTGCGCTACATATCAGCCATGCCCACTTTACTTGATAACCGACCCTCCATTTCCTTCGATCCCGCCGTTACGGGTGCCGGGCGGCTCACGGCCTTGCCGCAGCAGATGCGGGGGCGTGGGGCGCGCAACAATGAGAAGGGGCGCTACGAGAAAAACGGGATTTCGTTTTTTGATGACGGCTGGGAGACGCTGGCTGATTTGCCGCCGCTCAAAACCACGATCTTTGAAGAGCAGCCCAAAACCATCATTGCGCGCAACCAGTCGCCGGACATTTCCTTTGACCGTTCGATCAATCCTTACCGGGGCTGCGAGCATGGCTGCGTTTATTGTTATGCGCGGCCCAGCCACGCCTATATGGGGCTTTCGCCGGGGCTGGATTTCGAGAGCAAGCTTTTCATAAAGCCGAACGCGGCGGCGCTTCTCCGGGAGGAATTAACCGCGCCCAATTACGCCCCGCGCACCATGGCGCTGGGCTCCAACACTGATCCCTACCAACCAATCGAACGCACCTACCGGATTACGCGGCAGATCCTTGAGGTGCTGTCGGAGTTCAATCATCCGGTGGGCATTGTCACCAAGTCAGCGCTGGTGTTGCGCGACCTGGATATCTTGACGTCCATGGCTAAGCGCGGGCTGGTGAAGGTGGCGATTTCAGTAACGACGCTTGACGGAAAGTTGGCGCGCGCGATGGAGCCTCGGGCCTCGACCCCTGCCAAACGGCTCGAGACTCTTCGTGTGCTTTCGGCGGCGGGCATTCCAACCGTGGCGATGATCGGGCCGGTGATTCCGGCGGTGAACGACATGGAGATCGAGGCCATCCTGAAGTCCGCCGCGGTGGCGGGCGTGAAAGAGGCGGGCTACACGATGCTGCGGCTGCCGCTCGAAGTGAAAGACATTTTCAAGGAATGGCTGATGACGGAAATGCCGGACCGGGCCTCCAAGGTCATGACGCTGGTAAAATCCACGCGGGGCGGCAAGGAAAACGACGCGACGTTCGGCAGGCGCATGAGCGGCAACGGGCCCTATGCCTGGACCATCGGGAGGCGCTTTCAACTGGCGGCCGAACGCCTCGGGATCAACGCAAAACGGACGACGCTTGCCACCGACTTGTTCAGGAAGCCGCCGCAGGCCGGAGAACAGTTGACGCTGATTTAGGGTTATGGCCCATAGGGGCCATGGCACGGAGCGATTCCAGCGCACCTGATTTCAGTTATGAGCTTGCGGCGCAAAAGCAGGGGCATTCCTTCATTTGCGGCATTGACGAGGCCGGACGGGGACCGTGGGCGGGGCCGGTTGTTGCCGCCGCCGTTGTTCTTGATCCCGGAAATACTCCTTTGGGACTCGATGATTCAAAAAAACTCAAGGAGGCCCAGCGCGAAGAACTTTTCGCGGAGATCATGGCGTCTTCGAAGGTTGGTGTCGGCATTGCTAACGAGGCGCGTATCGATAGTGACAATATTCTCGCCGCCACCTTATGGGCCATGGCGGAAGCGGTTCACGATCTCAGCGCCGCGCCACACTACGCGTTGGTGGACGGAAACCGCGCACCCAAGCTTTCATGCCCGGTGCAAACCATTGTCTCCGGCGATGCGCGCTCTCTTTCCATCGCCGCAGCGTCGATCATTGCAAAGGTCACACGCGACCGGATCATGGTGGCGCTCCATGAGGAATTTCCGGGTTACGGTTTTGCCCGCCATAAGGGCTATGGCACGGCGTTCCATCACGCGGCCCTGCTTGAGCTTGGCCCCTGCATTCACCACCGCAGAAGCTTCGCGCCCATCGCAAAACTGCGGCCACGTTAACCACAATTCCTGAATTCGATTCACGCGGACTCCGCAAAGATTCATGATGGCTTTTCAGCATCACGTTCGTTGCGTTGGGTACAGAGTTCATCGATGGGTTTCGAAACAAAGCCGGATATCAGGCCGCTCCACAACCGCGTGTTGGTGGGCGATTGCCTTGCCGAACTGAAGAAGATTCCCACGGGCTCGATTGACCTCGTCTTCGCGGACCCGCCCTATAACCTGCAGCTCGCAGGCGACCTGACGCGGCCCGACCAGAGCAAGGTCGATGCGGTGGATGACCATTGGGACAAGTTTGCGAGCTTTGCCGCCTATGATGAATTCACCAGGGCCTGGCTTACGGAATGCCGCCGCGCCCTGAAGCCCAACGGCGCGCTTTGGGTGATCGGCTCATACCACAATATTTTCCGCGTGGGCTCCATCCTGCAGGACCTGGGCTACTGGATTCTCAATGACGTGATCTGGCGAAAAACCAACCCGATGCCGAATTTCCGCGGCCGGCGTTTCACCAACGCCCACGAAACCATGATCTGGGCCGGCAAGAGCGCCACTTCGAAATACACTTTCCATTATGAAGCGATGAAAATCTTCAACGACGATTCGCAGATGCGTTCGGACTGGACGCTGCCGCTGTGCACCGGCGGCGAGCGCCTGAAGAATGGTGACGGCGACAAGCTGCACCCCACGCAAAAACCCGAGGCGCTTCTGCACCGCGTCATGCTTTCGTCCACCAATCCAGGAGATGTCGTGCTTGATCCATTTTTTGGCACCGGAACCACCGGTGCTGTCGCCAAGCAGTTGGGCCGGGTTTTCATCGGCATCGAACGTGAAGAGAATTATGCGCGCTCGGCGCTTGAGCGCATCAAGGCTACCGACCAGTTGTCAGAGGAGGCCCTCAGGACAACTACGGCCAAACGGGCGGAACCCCGCATTCCGTTTGGTTCGCTTCTGGAGCGTGGGCTGGTGAAGGCCGGCGACACGCTGCATGACCCCACGGCGCGCGTGGCCGCACGGGTGCGCGCCGACGGCTCCATTGCCTGCAAGGATAACAGCGGCTCGATTCACAAGATCGGCGCCTATGTGCAGGGAGCCGAAGCCTGCAATGGCTGGACCTTCTGGCATGTGCGCCGCGGCGCAAACCTTGTTCCCATCGATGTGCTGCGCCAACAGGTGAGGGCGGAGCTGGGAACGGCTGCATAGCAGTTTGGCAGGATTACCGCTTGCCTCGGGCTGGCCGACGCAGTAGGTCCGGCTGACAATCGGAGCCTGAAATCCATGAAAGCCCGCCAACCCACATCATTCCTTTTCGATCTCGACGGCACGCTGGTCGACAGCGTCTATGACCATGTGCTGGCGTGGAGTGCCGCCCTGCATGAGGAAGGCATTGACGTTTCGATCTGGCGCATTCACCGCCGCATCGGCATGTCGGGCGGATTGTTTACCCGGGCGCTCGCCCGGGAAACCGGCATTGAGTTTGATGACGCCACGCTGACGCGGCTGCGGGCGCTTCATGCCAAGCATTATGGCGCCCACTCGGCCAATACACGGCCCCTGCCCGGGGCGCGCGAACTTTTGAAATATCTCACCGACACAAAAATCCCCTGGGCCATCGCCACCTCGGGGCGGATGCTGACGGCAGGCCCCGTTCTCAAAATTCTCGGCGTCGATCCGGACAAGGTTCCGGTGGTCACGCGCGACCTCGTGGCCTATGCCAAGCCCGATCCCGACCTGTTTCTGGCGGCGGCGGAAAAGCTGGGCATCGAGATCGAAACGGCCTGCGTGGTGGGCGACAGCATCTGGGACATGCTGGCGGCGCAACGGTCCCGGGCTCTTGGGATCGGTTTTCTCTCGGGCGGCTACGGCACGGACGAGCTTCAGAGATCAGGCGCATACCGGGTGTTTGAAGATCCCGCCGATATGCTGGCCCACATCGACGAAGTGGGCGGCAGGCGATAAGCAATCGTCACAGCTTTGCCATAACACGCCGCCTAAACATTCATGCATGCGGAGGACGTCACGATGTACAAGCTCTACAACGTCAAGGCCTGGGGCTCGATGGGGGTGCATTTCCTGCTGGAGGAAATGAATGTTCCCTACACCAATATCTGGATGACGCCGGAACAGGTGGCGGCACCGGAATTCCGCGAGCTCAGCCCCCTCGGTTATATTCCGGCCCTTGGCCTGGATGACGGCAGCACCCTGTTTGAATCGGCGGCCATCGTCTCGTTTCTGGTGACGGCGCATCCCGACAAGGGGATGGCGCCGCAGCCGGGATCAAACGAATATGGCGAGTTCCTCTCATGGCTGCATTTCATGAGCGCCAATCTCTATGTGGCGTACAACATTGGAGACGCAGCCAATTTCTATGCCCGCAATGCGGTGGAAGAAGCTTTCCTTGTGGAAAAGTCGATTGAAAAAAGCAACCAGCTCTGGTCCATCCTTGCCAAGCGCCTCGAGACGGAAGGGCCATGGCTGATGGGCGAGAATTTTTCGGCGCTTGATATCTACGCCTTCATGCTGTTTTGCTGGAGCAGGCCGAAGGAAATAGCTTTGCATGCGGAATTTCCAGCCATCGCAAAGCTGGCGCAGGCCGTGCGGGCGCGGCCAAAACTCAAGGCTGCACTGGAGGCCCATGGCGTGATGGAGCCGCGGAGTTAGGTTGATCGTCGCCTGTGCATGGCGAAGAAAGTTTAACCCCCAACTTTACCTCTCCCCCATATTCATGGGGGCGAGGTAACTTTTCACTTCAGAGCGACCGCTGCAACCTTGCGCATGAGGGATGGCAGGGCTTCGTGATTGAGTTCATCCTTGTGCACCCAGCGATAGCCGCCGCCGTCGGGCAGCGACTTCTCCGCCGTTGCGGTTTTCCACACGCTTAACTGCAAATGGAAATGAGTGAAGGTGTGCTCCACGGGAGCCTTCAACTTGCTCCATGCTGATTCAACAGGGGCAACAATGTCGCACGGCAGTTTTGCTTCCCACGGAGTTGAAGGGATTTCCATCATGCCGCCGAGCAGGCCCTTCTGCGGCCGTTGGCGCAAAAGAATATGGCCATCATCGCGCTCGACCCAAAAGGCAATGCCGCGGCGGGTGGGGATTTTTGCCTTGGGCGCTTTGCGCGGCAGGCTTTCGGCAATGCCACGGCTGCTCCCTTCGCAATCGTCAGTCCACGGACATATTGCGCAATTGGCGATGCGCGGGGTGCAGATGGTGGCGCCCAGATCCATCATGGCCTGGGCAAAATCCCCTGCACGTTCTCTTGGCACCAATGCTTGTGCCTTCAGTTTGATCAGGGGCTTTGACGCAGGCAGCGGCGTTTCGATGGCATAGACTCGCGCCATGACGCGCTCCACATTGCCATCCACGGCGGCGTGAGGCCGGTCAAAGGCGATTGCAGCAATGGCTGCCGCGGTATAGGGACCGACGCCGGGAAGGGTGCGAAGCGCCTCCTCCGTATCGGGGAATTTTCCCTTCCAGTCGCTCACAACCCTGGTGGCACAGGCATGGAGATTGCGGGCCCGGGCATAATAGCCGAGCCCCGCCCAGGCGCGCAGCACATCTTCCTGGCTGGCCTTGGCCAGATCGGAAACCGTGGGCCAGCGTGACAGAAATTTAATGTAGTAATCCCTGACCGCCGCAACGGTTGTCTGCTGCAGCATGATTTCGGAAAGCCAGACATGATAGGGATCAGGCGCAATGCCGCGCTTTGCCCGCCATGGCAGGTTGCGGGCATGGGCGTCATACCAGGCGAGCAGCTTTGCCGACACATCTTCGTGAAGCCCTTGTTCCGCCATGGTCTTCGATCAACACTCGCATCAGGTTAAAACTGCATTATATAGACGCGACATGGAACGGCTCGACAAGCATTTTGAGAAACTCACCAAGGCAAGCTTTGCCCGCTATGGCTTTGCCTATGGCGAGCTCATGGGGCGCTGGCCGGAGATTGTGGGTGAAACGCTGGCCCGGCATTGCGAACCGGAGCGAATCAAATGGCCCCGGGGGGCGGGAGAAACTGCGCAAAAGCTGGGCGGCACCCTGGTCATCCGGGCCGAACCCGGGCGCGGCCTTGACCTGCAATACCAGAGCCACCAGATCATCGAGCGGATCAATCAATTCTACGGCTACGGGGCGGTCACTTCGGTGAAGGTTATGCAGGGGCACATAGCAAGTAGTAAGACGCTGAAAAACAAGGATAATCCATTGGATTCAAAAACCGAGAAGGCGCTTCAAACGCGCCTTGAATCGATCGCCGACGAAAAGCTCAGAGAGGCCCTGCACCGGCTTGGCGCCGGGGCCCTGGCAAAGCGGCCACGTTCTCCACACGACAAATAATATTGGTTCCAACCCCCAACTTCTAGTAGGTAGATTCCATGATCAAGCTCAACAAACGTCATGTCATTTTTGGTTCGGCCGCATTGGCGGGCCTGGCCCTTGGCGCTGCATCGTCATTTGCCCAGGACCTGGCCGGCCTTAATGATCCGCCGGCCTTTGGCGAGATGACGCTTGGCCCCGACACCGCCAAGGTGAGGGTGATCGAATACGCCTCGGCCACCTGCCCGCACTGCGCGGCATTCCATAACGGGACATTTGAGGCGCTGAAGAAAGAATATATCGACACGGGCAAGATCCACTTCGTGTTCCGCGAGTTCCCGCACCAGGACGCGGCCCTTGCGGCCTTCATGCTGGCGCGCTGCGCGCCCAAGGAAAAATACTTCCCGCTGATCGACGTGTTCTTCGCCACCCAGCCGGAGTGGACGCAGAATCCTTTGGCGGGCCTTAACAAGATTGCGCAGCAGGCGGGCTTCACGCAGGAAAGTTTTGACGCCTGCATGAAGAACGAAACGGTGGCCAGGGACATTCTGGCGGTGCGCAGCAAGGCCGAGGGCTTTGGCGTGACCGGCATTCCGACATTCTTTGTGAACGGCGAAAGATATGAAGGCGAGACGACGATCGAAGCCTTCCGTGCGAAGATTGACCCGCTTCTCACCTGAGGAGCGGCCAGGACTGGGGCTTGAGGCATAATGAAGTTTACACGGCTGCGGCTTTCGGGGTTCAAATCGTTTGTTGAGCCCACCGACCTGTTGATTGAACCGGGCCTGACCGGCGTGGTCGGTCCTAATGGCTGCGGAAAATCCAACCTGCTTGAAGCGCTGCGCTGGGTGATGGGCGAAAGCTCGTATAAATCCATGCGGGCTTCCGGCATGGACGATGTGATCTTCTCCGGCACGACGCAGCGCCCGTCGCGCAACATGGCGGAAGTCATGGTGACGATGTCGAATGACGACCGTTCGGCGCCGCCGCAGCACAATGACAGCGAAGTGATTGAAATTTCGCGGCGCATCGAGCGCGAGGCGGGCTCGGCCTACCGGATCAACGGCAAGGATGTGCGGGCGCGCGATGTGCAATTGCTGTTTGCAGATGTGTCAACGGGGGCGCGTTCGCCGGCGCTGGTGCGGCAAGGGCAGATCGCCGAGATCATCAATGCCAAGCCGCAGGCGCGGCGTTTGATCCTCGAAGAAGCGGCGGGCATTACCGGCCTGCATACGCGCCGCCACGAGGCGGAGCTGAAATTGAAGGCGGCGGAAGTCAACCTCACGCGGCTTGAGGATGTCACCTCGCAGCTTGAAAGCCAGCTAAACAGCCTGAAACGCCAGGCGCGGCAGGCGCAGAAATACAAATTGATTTCCGCTGAGATCAGGAAGCTTGAGGCCGCCGGGCTTTATGTAGCCTGGAAAGAAGCGGTGGAAAGTGCCGCGAAAGACGCGACAGCGCTCGATGAGTCGACGCGGGTGCTGGCGGAGAATACGCGGGCGGCTTCCGAAAAACTGCGGGCGCGCGATGAATTGGGCGAGAAATTGCCGGCATTGCGCGAGCAGGAAACCATCCGCGCCGCGGTGCTGCAGCGCATGGCGGTTGAGCGCAACAGCCTTGATGAGGAAGAGCGCCGGGTTGAAGGCCGCCGCAAGGAACTGGACCAGCGGCTGGTGCAAGCCGTTTCCGATCTTACGCGCGAGCATGAAACGCTTCGCGACACGGAGGGCGTGATTGCCCGCCTTGTCGAGGAAGACAGCGGGCTCAAGGCCTCACAAAACAACGACGGAGACTTGCGTGCCGAAGCAGCGCTGGCCTTGCAGAGTGTTGCCAGCGCGCTGGCCACGGCCCAGGACGTGGCTGACCAGGCTGGCGCCCGGCTTTCGGAACTGACGGCGCGGCGCGGGGCGATTACCCGCTCGATTGAAGAACAGCGGCAGCGCATTGCCAGGCTTGAACGGGATGCGAGCGAAACCTCTGCAAAGCGCCAGGCTTTGCTCGACCAGATGGGCGGCACCGGCGACGGGCCCACACTTGCCTCCGCCGTGGAAGCGGCGGTTGCGGTTCTGGCTTCAAACGAAACGGCGGCCAACCAGGCGGAAGCGGCGCTGCGCGCGGCGCGCCAGGTTGAGGCCGATACAAGGCAGGCGCATGACGAGGCGCGGCGCAAGGCCGAGGGCCTGCAGACGGAAGTCCGCACACTGACGAATTTGCTGAAGGCCGCCGACAACAACCTGTGGCCGGCGCTGGTTGACCAGCTCAAGGTGGAGCGGGGCTATGAGGCAGCACTTGGTGCAGCCCTTGGCGACGATATCGATGCGTCATCGGATGAAGGGGCGCCCACCCATTGGCGCGGGCTTCCGCCTTTGGAAGACGGGGGTTCCCTGCCCGGCGAGGCGCAACCGCTTTCCAATTTTGTGCAGGCGCCACAAGCACTTGCGCGGAGGCTTTCACACATTGGTGTAGTTTCGAGATCCCTGGGCCAGGCGCTCCAGGCGCAGTTGCGCCCGGGCCAGCGGCTGGTGTCGCGTGAAGGCGATGTCTGGCGCTGGGACGGGTATACCTCGGCGGCGGATGCGCCCAATGCGGCGGCAAAACGCCTGGCCGAACGCAACCGGCTTTCGCTTCTTGAAATCGAGATGCGGGATGCGGCGGCGGTTGCGGCTGAAGCGAGCCAGAAATTCGAGTCGGCCAAACAAGCAGTTGAAGCGGGCGCCCGCGCCGAGCGCGAGAAACGCGATGCCATGCGCGCCGCAACAGCGTCGGTTGAAGTATCACGGCAGGCGCTGGCCAAGCATGAGCGGCAGATTGCCGAGCGTTTGGCGCAGACCAGCGCGCTGGATGAAGGCATCCGCCGCATTGCACAGTCACTTGACGAAGTTCGCAACAGTTTTGAAGCGGCGCAGGCCGAGTTCCAGGCCATTCCAATCTTGGAAGGACTGGCGCAGGAAGTTGCTGCCTTGCGCGACAATGTCAATCGCGAGCGCGCGGCTTACGCGGAGGCGCGCGCCAAGCATGACGGGCTGGAGCGCGAGGCAAAGGCCCGGGCGGAACGGCTCACAGCGCTTGAGGCCGAGCGTACGCAATGGGGCGAGCGGGCAAAACGCGCCACCGAGCAGATTGAGCATTTGACGACGCGGGCGCAGGAAACCCGCGAAGCCATCGCCGAGCTTGCGGGGATGCCGCAGATTCTGGCGGACAAGCGCCGCACGCTGATGAACCTGCTGCAGGAAGCGGAAACCGAACGCAAGGCCGCGGCCGACGCGCTGGCCGAGGGCGAAAACGCGGTCCGTGCCGCGGATCAGATTTTGCGCGAGGCCCAGGAACTGGCCTCCACATCGCGCGAGGACCATGCGCGCTTCGAGGCCCGGCTCGAGGCTTCAAAGCAGCGCCATGAGGACAGCGAGCGGCGCATAGCCGAGACCCTGCAATGCGTGCCATCCGAGATTGTCGCCAATGCGGGGCTTGACCCCGACAAGATAGAAGACACGGAGCATATCGAGCGCCGGCTGCTCAGCCTCCGCGAGGACCGCGAGCGCCTGGGCGGAGTGAATCTGCGCGCCGAAGAAGAAGCCGAAACAGTTGCAGCCCAGCTTGCAACGCTCATCCGGGAGCGCGACGACCTGGTACAGGCCATCAACAAGCTGCGCGGCGGCATTTCCAGCCTGAACCGTGAGGGCCGCCAGCGCCTGCTCGACGCTTTTGGCACGGTGAACGAAAAGTTCGGCGAGCTGTTCACCACGCTGTTTGGCGGCGGCAAGGCGGAACTGCAACTGATCGAGTCCGATGACCCGCTGGAAGCCGGGCTCGAGATCATGGCCAATCCGCCGGGCAAAAAACCAACGGTGCTTTCGCTGCTATCGGGCGGCGAACAGACCCTGACGGCGCTGGCCCTGATTTTCGCCGTGTTCCTCACCAACCCCTCGCCCATCTGCGTGCTCGACGAAGTCGATGCGCCGCTGGACGACCACAATGTGGAGCGCTTCTGCAACCTGCTTGACGCCATGCTGGAGCGCACCGAAACGCGCTTCCTCATCATCACCCACCACGAACTGACCATGTCGCGCATGCACCGGCTGTTCGGCGTGACCATGATGGAACGCGGCGTATCGCAGCTCGTGTCGGTGAACCTTGAGGAAGCCGAAGCGATGGCGGAGGCCAGCTGAATTGCGTGCCGCGATGAACATTGTCTTCGATATCGGAAATGTCCTCTTGCGCTGGGATCCGCGCTTTCTCTACACCCGGTATTTTAAGGACGAAGCGGAGATGGAGTGGTTCCTCGCCCATGTGTGCAATCATGACTGGAACCTGGAGCAGGACCGGGGCCGGAGCTTTGCCGAGGCGGTGAAGCTGGCAATTGCGCAGCATCCCGACCATGCGGAAGCCATAGCCGCCTATGACGCACAGTGGCATCAAATGATCCCCCATGCCATTGACGGAACGGTTGCCATTTTCAAGGAGCTGGTGGATCGTGACGCGCCCGTCTATGCAATCACCAACTGGAATGGCGACAAGTTCCGCGAGGCAAAGCAGCGCTTTCCATTTCTCTATGAGTTCAGGGACATCGTGGTGTCAGGCGATGAAAGACTGCTCAAGCCCGATCCCGCAATTTACCAGTTGCTGCTGGGGCGCAACGGGCTTGAGGCCGCTGACTGCCTGTTCATCGATGACAGTCTGAAAAACGTGAAAGGCGCCGAGGCGATCGGCATGAAGGCGCATCATTTCACCTCGCCGGAAGGCTTGCGGAAAATGCTTGTCGAGCTTGAATTGCTTTAGCCAAAGATGCCCTCATCCGGCCTTCGGCCACCTTCT
>JAUXUN010000003.1 GCA_030680855.1 Aestuariivirga sp. | reverse complement strand
GGAAGAACAGCGCGATGGTGGAGAAGTAGATCACATGCTCGATGGGGTGCATGGAAAGACCCGACCACGGCCCCGGATTGGTGTTGCGGTGATGCAGCTTGTGCGCCGCCTCATAAAGCGGCGGCCAGTGCAGCAGGCGGTGGGCGCAGTAAAATCCCACCTCGTGGATAAAGGGCACCAGAAAAAACAGCGCGATGAAGCCAACCGGATGTTCCCCGTAGCTGATCATGGGTGCCACGTTGTTGGCATAGGCCCAGAGCAGCAGCACTTCATAGGCGGTCCAGATCGGCACGCCGCTCGCGAGCGTATGGAACATGTTGTCGTAGGTCTGGTTCCTGAACAGGAAGGCCTCAGACTCCTTCGGCCATTGCCGGTTGTATTTGAAGCTGGTGCCCTGCTTGCGCCAGACATAGAGCCAAAGATGCCAGGCCCCATAGACAAGAAGGGCCAGCACGATGTTGCGGAACAGGATCAGGCCCGTCCAGCTGAATGAAAAAGTTTTCAGCGCTTCCAGTGGCGGCGTGAGATGAATCCAGATCAGGATCGCGGCGGCGGCATACAAAACATTCCACGGCCACAGATAGCCGGGAAAGCCAAAAAACCATTTCAGGAGCGCTCGCGGACGCGGCGGCCAGTCAAAGGCGGGCCCATAGCTCACGGGTTCCTTCGGCGTCCAGAACCCGCGCGAATCTTCTTTTCCAAACCGAGAATCGTCCATAACCAACTCCCGCTGCTGGTTTTGGCAGCTACTTCTCGCCTTCGCCGGGCGCCGGCGAATACAGGGTCGAGAGGATGCGGGTGAGAATGCCCTGTTCGCTCTTGCCCTTGTTCTGCTTGGCAAGTTCAACCAGCAGGGCCGAAGTGGCGTCCAGCCGGCCGGCAACCAGTGCCGCGACACGGCGCGCCAGGCCCGGCTCGCTTTCCAGCAGCTTGTTGGCGTCGCGGATCACCCGCACCTTGGTTTCACGCTCGGCGCGCACCGTGGCGCTGTTGCGGATGCCCAGCAGCACCGACAGTTCCCCGACCAATGTGCCCGGCTGGGCGATGGTGGCGATGGTGACGCCGTCGCGGACCACGACAAGCTTGCCGCTGAGGAGAATGAAGAGATCGCCGCCGCCCTCGCCCTGAACGAGAAGCACCTCATTGTCGGCAAGGGTGCGGGTTGGCCGTGATGCAGTCAGCGCCAGAAGGCTTGTCATGATGGGCTCCCCTTATCGGTTAAAGGGAGCGTAACCGCTTGCCTTCACCGTGTCCAGAACCCTTAAGAATCTTGACTAACCCTGCGAATAGAAGATGTGGCGTCCGATCTTGGTGAGCCGGTTCATCGATTTGGACCAGTATGGGGTTACATAATCCGCGTGGTAATAGGTGGCGGCGGCAACGCTCCACGTCGGCTGGTCATCGGAAAGCGCCATGGCGGTCACTGCAAGGGCTGCTTCCCAGGCGCGGCGGTCTTGCGGGAGATCCGATTGGCCGTCACAGGCGAAGGAAAACTGGCAGGCATTCAGGCGGCTCGCCCCCTGGTAGACCACGCCGCAGATGGAGGAAGGATAATTCTCGGCCCTGGCCCGGTTGAGGATGACCGTGGCCACCGCGAGCTGCCCCAGCTCCGATTCCGAGCGCGCCTCGAAATAAATCGCCCGGGCCAGGCAGCTCTTGGCTACGGTGCGCGGGTCAAACATGGTTTTGAACGTGTGCCTCCACGCGGCAAGCCTGGCGTGCACATCGATGCGGGCGGCGGCCGGTGGCAGGACCGGATTGTTTTGGGCCTCTGCCACCGCTTCTGCCGACGCTCTAAACCTGGAATCGTTGCGGGCCTCTGCGGCACCTGTCAGCGCAACACTCAACATCAAGGCAAGGATCTTTACATTCATTGTCAAATCTCCCTTTTCCGTCGCTATCCCGGGGAGGAGATTCGCGCCTTTCGGCTTGCCAGCCACTTAAGCGGCTTGCTTAGAATTTTATGAAAAGCCTGCGAAGTTTGTTTACCATGAACAAAGCGTTGCCCCCTGCTCATGCCCCAAAGAAAGACACTGGCGGTTATGGCTCCGGACTGGTAATTCCCGGAACCAGAGGGGCTTTGCTGGGTTTGGTTAACACCGCGGCTTTTTTATTTTATGGAGATGTCATGCTGAAGATGTTGCGACTGGGTTTTCTTGCGGCGGCGCTGGTGGTGGCTGCCCCGCTTGGGCAAGCCCTGGCCAAGGCCGGCGAGCCCTATGGCACCTGGTCGATGGGCAAGGTGGCGATAAAGGTCACCGATTGCGGCGGCGGGCTGTGCGGCACCATCGTTGGCCTCAAGGAGCCGATCAGCAAGATTGACGGCATGCCCAAGGTTGACCGCGAGAATCCCGACGTCTCCAAGCGCAAGCGCCCGCTCATCGGGCTTGCCGTTCTCATCGGCATGAAACCGGCGGGCGAGGGCAAATGGCAGGGCGCCATTTACAATCCCGACGATGGAAATACCTACAGCGCCAGCATCAAGGTTGACGGCGACACGCTGAAGGTCAAGGGCTGCGTGGTCGGCATCCTCTGCAAGAGCAACAACTTCGTGCGCATCGATTAAAGGCTGCTACAGCCTCCGCCGCTCAGACGACGCGGACTTCAAGATCGCCGATGCCGTCTATATGCCCGTGCAGCCTGTCGCCGCGGTTCACCGCCCCCACGCCCGACGGCGTTCCCGATAGAATGAGATCGCCGGCCCTCAGCGTGAAGAGGCCGGAGAGATAGCTGATCATCTCCGGCACTTTCCAGATCATCTGGTTGAGATCGCCGGTCTGCTTGCGCTGGCCGTTCACGTCGAGCCAGATCGCACCCTTGGACGGATGGCCGATTTCGCTGGCCGGCACCAGTGCGGTGCAGGGTGCCGAAGCTTCAAAGGCCTTGCCCACTTCCCACGGCCGGCCCTGATCCTTGGCCTTTCCCTGCAGGTCGCGGCGCGTCATGTCGAGGGCGACGCCATAGCCGTAAACGCAGTCCATGGCCTTGGCGAGCGGAATGTCATTGCCGCCGCTTTTCAGCGCAACAGCCATTTCAATTTCGTGATGGACATCGTTTGAGGCGGTCGGATAGGGAAACGCGCCGTCGAGAACCAGATTGTCGGGATTCTTCTGGAAGAAAAACGGCGGATCGCGGTCCGGGTCGCCGCCCATCTCGATGGCGTGGGCGGCATAGTTCCGCCCCACGCAGTAAATCCGGTGCACGGGGAATGCGGCCACGGAGCCTTTGACGGGAACAAAGGCCTGGGCGGGTTGGGCAATCACGAAATCCATTTGCGAAGTTCTCCTTGATATGAAGTGGGGTCAGTTGCGTGAGGCGGCGAAATATTCGAAACGCCGCTCCAGCCATGCGAGCATCTCGTTTATGGCAAAGGCGAAGGCGAAAAGCACGAAGAGCAGGGCCCAGAAGTGCTCCATCAGGAAGCGCGAGGAGTAGATTTCGAACAGGCGCCCGAAACCCACGATGGACACCAGCAATTGTCCGATGACCACGCCCTTGACGGCGCGGATGAGCCCGAGGCGGACGCCCGCGAGAATTTCCGGCAGCGCCGCCCAGATGAAGATCTTGCTGAAGGCCTGGAAGCGGTTGGCCCCGAAGCTTCGCGCCATTTCAACCAGCGAGGGCGTGATGTTCCTGACCCCTGCGCGGGCGTCAAGCACCACGATCCAGATGGCGAAGAGCACCACGGTGAGCACGATGGTGGTCTGCCCGGCGCCGAACACCACCATGATGACCGGCACCAGTGCGGAAAGCGGCGCTGACAAGAACATGTTGACCCACGGCAGGAAAATGCGGTCGGCGAGGATGGATCGGCCCATGAGAACGCCGAGCGGCACGCCGATGCCGATGGCGATAATATTGCCCAGGATGAAGGCCTTGCCGGTGATCCACAGGGCATCGCCGAAGGCGGCGGTCGGCACGATTTCGATGATGCGGGCGAAGATTCGCGACAGCGGCGGAATGATGAAGCTTGCCCCGGTGCGCCCGGCGATTTCCCAGACGATGGCCCATATCAGCAGCGACGACATGATGGGGAGGCGGAATTTTCCGATGGTCATGGTGCTCTCCCTCAGTCCAGATAGCGCTTGAGGCTTTGCCAGATCGACTCGACCGTATCGAGATAGGCGGGATCGCGGCGGATGCGGTCGGGGCCGCCGCCGCGCACGATGGCGGGTTCGACGATGGAGGAAACCTGGCTCGGCCGGTGCGACAGGATGATGATCCGGTCCGAGACATAAACCGCTTCCTCGATCGAATGGGTGACGAACAGAAAGGTCTTCCGTTCCCTGGCGATGAGTTCGAGCAAATCTTCCTGGAACTTGCGCCGCGTCTGCTCGTCGACCGCCGAGAACGGCTCGTCCATCAGCAGCACCTTGGCATTGACGGCGAGTGCCCGCGCCAGCCCGGCGCGCTGCCGCATGCCACCGGACAGTTCGTGCGGATAGGCTTTCTCGAAACCCTTGAGGCCGACGCTGGCGATGTATTTCTCCGCCACCGCTTCGCGTTCGCTGCGCGCCACGCCTTTCAGCTCGAGGCCGAAGGCCACATTGCGCATGACATTCGCCCACGGCATCAGCGCGAAGTCCTGGAATACGAAGGCCCGTTCCGGCCCCGGCCCCGTCACCACGCGGCCATCGACCATGACCTCGCCGCTGGACGCCGGAATGAGCCCGGCAATGATTTTGAGCAAGGTGGTCTTGCCGCAGCCTGAAGGGCCGAGAAGCGAGGTGAGCTGGCCCTCGGCGAAGTCGATTGAAATATCATTGAGTGCCTCGACGCCCCCGGGATAGGTCTTAGAGATGTGGCGGACCTCCACCATCGAGCGGGGCGTGGGTTGGTTCTTTGCGGCAGCTGCGGCGGTCATGAAATGGCTCTTTTCTCTGGTCGGAACATGACGGCCTCGAGGCGCTCGAGGAGCATGATGAAAACCACGGAAAAGACGATGATGGCGAAGATCGCCGCATACATGTTTTCATATTCCGCGATCGACTGGTTGTAGGTGATGATGTCGCCGATGCCGGTGGGCGTGATCAGCAGCTCGGCAAGAATGACGCCGATGAAGCCTGCGGCACAGCCAAGCCTGAGGCCGGCAAAGATGACCGGGCTTGCCGCCGGCAGGATGATCTTGAGAATCAGCTGCCAGCGCGAGCCCAGGAATGACTGCCCCATTTCGACAAGCGAGGCGGGCGTGTGACGCACCGCCGTCAGCGAGTTCAGCACGATCACCGGCATGGCCATGATGCAGACGGTGAGGATCTTGGAGGTGAGGCCAATGCCATAGGCGAAGGTGAGAATCGGGATCAGGGCCGCAAGCGGCGCTGATTGCGCGATGATGAAGAGGGGCGAGCCCAGCCATTCGGCAAAGCGGTTCAATCCCATCAGCACGCCAAGGCCGACGCCGAGGAAAACCGAAACAATGAGCCCGATGGACAGGGGCTTGAGCGTGATGAGCAGAGCCCGCGGCAGTGAGCCGTCAAGGATCATGGCGAAGAGGGCGCCCATCGTGTCGGAAAAGGGCGGAAAGGCCGGGCTGATCGGATAGTGCCCGGCAATCTCCCACGCCCCGCAGACAACCACCGCCGAAATCAGCCACAGCATGGCCGGGTGGGCAATGGGGCTCGCCGCGAAATCCGTGTGCCGGACTGCTGGGACTGTTTCGGTGATGAGGGTCATGGGCGTGTCCGGCGCTGTGCTCCGGGCATGCCTCGCGGCATGCCCGGCGGCAACGGCAATTGAGGTTCAACCACCAAGGGCCTTCTTGGCAGCTTCAAGCGGTCCGAGGTCCCAGAAGTCCTCGACCTTCAGGCTGTCGGCCGGACCCTGCAACTGGCCTGCTTCCGTGTAGAACGTAAAGTCGACCTTGGCCACGGCGGCGGCATCTTCGAGCGGCGCATAGACACCCTCCTTGATGGCTTCGAGGTAGAACGGAACGACGTCGTCAATCACTTCCTTCGGCTGGTCGGACAGCAGATTGCGCTTGGCGCGCTCCGCTTCGATCACGCCCGGATCGGCTTTCATCTCGCGCCACAGCTTGTGAAGCTCCTCGACGATGATGTTGGCCTGTTCGCGGTTGTCCTTCAGCCAGCCTTCGCTGGCGAAGACGAGTTCATCGCTTGCGGCCTCATCGAGCGATGGCAGCACATGGAACCTGTCGCCCGCCTTGGACATCAGGAGGTTCTTGTTGGCAAGGTCAACGATGCTCGCCTTGATCTGGCCGTTCATCATCGCGATGATGCGGTTTTCCGATCCCGGCACATAGCTGCGGTCGCCGAACTCGATGCCTTCACGCTTGGCGATGATATTTCCGATCGCTTCGGTGCCGGTGCCGCGCGCATGGAAGGCGAAGGGCTGCCCGTTCAGGTCTTTCCAGGTCTTGTACTCCACCGAGACAACTGGGAAAAACACCAGCCGCGACATCTGGTAGATGTTCTTGAGCGGCAGCTTCGACTTCTGGACCACCGAATAGGGCGTGCCAACGCCGATATCAGACTGGCCGTTGATCATCGACTGGATGGCCAGTTCCTCCTTGGCGAAGGAGGTAATCTCATAGACCACGCCCCGGTCCTTGGCGCGCTCCATGGCCACCACGAAAGCGAGGGTTTCGACCGATACGACGTCGCCCAAGGCAACGCGCACTTTCTCGGCGGCATCGGCTGCCATGGTGAAGGCAAACAGCATGCCGGCTGTTGCGGCGCCTTTCAAAAGTAAGGAAATTGGTTTCATTTGAGCTACTCCCATTTATTTTTCATGATCTTGGAGGTTTTGGTGCGCATTTCGCGTCTTCCTGCCTCGATTGGCATTTAACCAATTCTTGATTGATTAGGCAATTAAGGAGTAATGGTCAAGCCAATTGACCGATTTTGCCGGAACGGTTATGAGATTTTCCAAGGCAGACACGGAACAGGGGATCTGAAAAAATGGACGAGGCACAGGGGGCGCTCACGCAACTGCGGGCCTATCTGGCACAGCAGAACCTGAACGCCAACGCGCAACTGCCGCCCGAACGGGAATTCTGCGAGGTGCTGGGCGTTTCGCGCGGCGAACTGCGCAAGGCTTTGGCCGTGCTGGAAGAGAATGGCGAGCTCTGGCGCCATGTCGGCAAGGGCACCTTCGTGGGAACCCGCCCGTTCGAGGAAATTACCGGTGTGGCCGAAATCGCCGCCGCCAGCAATCCCAGAGAAGTGATGCATGCCCGTTTGACGATTGAACCTATTCTGGCCAGGGAAGCGGCCCTCAATGCGACCGCCGCCGACATTGCAGAGATGCGCCAGTGCCTGAAAGCCTCGCGCGGCGCCACCACCTGGCGGCAGTATGAAAATTGCGACAACCGGCTGCACCGGCTGGTGGCGGAAGCCTCGCACAATACGCTTCTCATCGCCCTCTTCGATACGCTCAACGCTGTGCGGCGCGCCGTGGTCTGGGGGCGGCTGCGCAACAATGTCGACCGCCCGCCTGCCGATCACCACAGCTTTCGCGAGCATGATGCACTGGTGGACGCAATCGCCGACCGCGACCTGGCGGCCGCCACCGCCGCGATGGACCGCCATCTCCATGCCGTGCAGGCCAATCTCCTGCGCTTCCGCCAGGCGGCGGAGTAAGCCGGCCGGCCTGATCCTGTCTAAAGCTCAGGAATGGCAATGCCCTTTTGCGCGCAGGCCGCGCGCACTGTGTTGCGGAGCAGGCAGGCGATGGTCATGGGGCCGACGCCGCCGGGGACAGGAGTGATGGAACCCGCCACTTTTTCGCAAGAAGCAAAATCGCAATCGCCAACCAGCTTGCCCTTGCCGTCACGCTCGATGCGGTTGATGCCCACATCGATGACGCAGGCGCCGGGCTTCAGCCAGTCGCCCTTCACCATTTCGGCGCGGCCAACCGCGGCGATAACCAGATCGGCACGGCGCACGACTGCTGGCAAATCTTTCGTTTTGGAATGCGCGATGGTGACTGTGCAGTTTTCTGCCAGCAGCAATTGCGCCACGGGCTTGCCCACGATGTTGGAGCGCCCGATGACCACGGCCTCAAGGCCCGCCAGCGAACCCAGCGCGTCCTTGGCCAGCATGACGGAACCCACCGGCGTGCAGGGCACCAGCGATTCCTGTCCCGTTGAAAGCCGCCCCACATTCACCACGTGAAAGCCATCCACATCCTTGTCCGGATTGATGGCGCTGAGCACCTTGTCGGAATCAATATGCTTGGGCAGCGGCAGCTGCACCAGGATGCCGTGGCAGGCCGGGTCCGTGTTCAATTTTTCAACCAGCGCCAGGAGCGTGGCCTCCGGCGTTGCTGCATCAAGTTTGTGCTCCCAGGAATTCATGCCGACCTCGACGGTCTGCTTGGCCTTGTTGGCTACATAGACTTTACTGGCCGGATCTTCGCCCACCAGCACCACCGCAAGGCCCGGCGTCAGGCCATGCTTTGATTTGAGCCCGGCCACGGTTTTCGCCATGCGCCCGCGCAACCCTTCCGCATAGGCCTTGCCGTCAATGATCTTTGCCATCTGGATGTCCTGTTTCTGTGAGTGAGGCAATGAAGGCCTCGAGGGCGTGGAGGGGTCCGGTAATTTCAAACGTCTTATTGCGGTCGGTCTGGCCTTTGACAAGCTGGAAGGTCGATTTGGAAACCATCATGGCCTTGGCCAGCACCTTGATAACTGCCGCGTTGGCCTGGCCCTTGTCGGGTGCCGCCGTTACTTTGACGCTGAGCGACACGGCCCCGTCAGCCGCCCGGTAGAGTCCGGTGATTTCGTTACGCGAGGCCTTGGGGGTGACCCGGACGGCGAGCAGGTTCCGCGTCAGCGGCCCGCTCACAAGAGCGGCGCGGCATAATAAATGATCAAATAGCGCAGGAATTGCAGGGCCAGCAGCAGCACGATGGGCGAAATATCAATCCCGCCGAGATCGGGCAGGAGCCGCCGGATGGGGCCAAGCAACGGCTCCGTCAGCCGGTGCAGGGCATAGCTGATCTGCCGCACATAGGGGTTGGCCCCATTGATCACGTTGAAGCCGATGAGCCAGCTCATGATCACCATGGCCAGGATCACCCAGAAATAGATATCGAGGATATTGAGAATAAGCCAGATGACCGGATGTTCCATGATGCCTGCGGGGTTGGTTAAGGTCAGCGCCAGATGTAAGGCGGAAGGGCCTGAAGCGCAAGGCGCTGCCTTGACGGGGTTGGGGCCTGTCTCTAGAACAGCTCCCGGCCGGGGCGGTAGCTCAGTTGGGAGAGCGCGGCGTTCGCAATGCCGAGGTCAGGGGTTCGATCCCCCTTCGCTCCACCAATACACACGGACAGTTTATCTGCTGTTAAATGTGCATTCGAATACGCCCGGTGCTTTCTGTTTTGCCGCGGCTTCCTGGTCACTTCGCTGCCATTAAGAACCTTGAACCATTGATGAACCGGAGTTTCAGACCAGGTTCAGGCGGACCGCGTCATGATGATTCGCGTGAGAACAACAAATCCACTCGCCCAAATTTGAGATCACGGAAAACAAAGGAAATAGCATCATGAAAAAGATAGTTTTGATTTCTTGCGCCGTGCTTGCAGCAACCGTGTCAACCGCCGTAGCCAGGGAAATCTCAACAACAATGACCAAAGAAGATTTCAGGCTTGCATGCAGGAATGGGACAAATAGAACTTATGTTAACCATACGGCAGATACTGCTTCGTGCGTGTTGGCAGATGGAACGATAATCTATTGCAATTTCGCAACTGGAACTTGCACGGTTCCCCGTGGCCTCCCGCCAAAAGGGGTGAAGCAACTCCTTGGTGACCGCTTCCTCGGAACCGTGAAATAAGTCCAGGACAACAATTCGCCAAGCATCAGTTGCAGCGAATCGCCGACAGCCACCAACGGTGAAGATGGGCCAATGGTAAAGTGCGGGAGCGCGGCGTTCGCAATGCCGAGGTCAGGGGTTCGTTCCCCCTTCGCTCCACCAGCCTTGCCAAGAGCAAAGTATCAGTACCCAACGCCCCAACGCCACACTACGCGCCGTCCGTCCAGTCCGGCGCCCAGGAGCCGCCGGCGATAAAGCGCTGGTTGGTTTTGGTGAGCAATGAAATGGCATTCATCTCCGGCTCGCTGAGGGTGAAATCAAGGGCCGTGAGATTGCCCTTGGCGTTTTTGCACTTGGTGGTTTGCACCAGCGGGATGACACCTTTCTGCATCACCCAGCGCAGGATGATCGCCGCTTCGCTCAGACCCCGCCGCTCGGCTACCTGCTGGATGGCGGGCTGGCCCAGAACCTTGCCACGCCCCAACACGCAATAGGCTTCGAGCGTGAGGGAAAGTTCCTTGGCCGCTGCCAGAAGTTTTGTCTGGTCAATCAGCGGATGGAATTCAACCTGGTTGGCAATGAGCGGAAAGCTGGCGCGCTTGACCGCGCGGCGCAAAAGTTTTGGCGTGAAATTGCTCACGCCTATGTGCTTTGCAAAGCCAAGGCCTTGCGCCTCGCACAACGCATCAATGGCCGGATCAAACAGCGCGTCATCGCGCGGCGGCCAGTGAATGAGGAGGAGATCGACCTTGCCGTACTTGAGCTGATCAAGGCTGGCACGCACCGAGGGCAGGAATTTTGCTTTTGCCAGATTGTCAAAATGCACTTTGGTGACGAGGAAGACATCTTCGCGTGTGACACCCGAGGCGCGCATCCCTTCGCCCACCGCTTTTTCATTGTCATAAGCCTGCGCCGTATCGATGTGGCGGAAGCCGCAATCCAAAGCCATGGCGACACTGTCGCGCGCCACTTCGTCCCTGAGCGGCCACGTGCCAAAGCCAATGTGTGGAATGATCATCGCCTTATTCAGCGGCAATCAGTTGGCCTTGCAGGGTCGACAGGCTTTCCGTGACATGGCGGGCCAGGGCTTCAATCGCCTTGTTGGCCTTGCCGGGCTTGCGCACCAGGCCGATGTCAAAAGTTCCAAGCGATGGGAAGCCATCCTTCTCGGTGAGAATGCGCATGCCGGGGCGCAGGCACAGTTCCGGAATGGCGCCAACCGCTAGGCCCTGCATGACCGCCGCATTCACCGCGTTTGAATTAGGTGTTGAATAGGCCACGCGGTATTTGCGGCCCTGCTTGTCAAGCGACTTGAGCACCATGCCGCGCCAGTCACAGCCCGCGTGCGAAATTGCGAGCGGCAAAACCTCCGCCAGGTGGGCACAGTGCCGCATGGAGGTGACCCACACCAGTTGCTCGCGCCGCACCGGCTCATCGGTGCGAATGTCACAGCTGTGGGTAACAAGCGAAAGGTCCATCTCGCCGCGCTTGACGCGCTCAAATAATTCGGCGCTGCGCAGGCATTCGACATCTACCGTCACCATGGGGTGGGTCCGGGCAAAGCGCGCCAGGATTTCCGGCAGGAATCTCTCGGCATAATCATCGGGCGTGCCGAATTTTATGGTGCCCGCGAGATCGGGCTTAGCGAAGGCGTAAACCGCCTCGTCATTGATTGCCACAATGCGCCGGGCATAATCCACCAGCCGCTCGCCATCCTGGGTGAAGCGGCTCATCCGGCCATCCCTTGCAAACAGCGGCGTGCCCACCAGTTCCTCCAGCCGCTTCATCTGCATGGACACCGCCGACTGGGTTTTGTGAACCTCCTCGGCCGCCCTCGTGAAGCTGCCGTTATCGGCAATGGCGAGGAAGGTCTTCAACAAATCGACATCAAGATTTGGGATCATGGCTTGTCTCGTATCATCAACGTTACTGATGGATACTATAAGATACATTCGTTGGACTAATCAATAGAAATCTTCGATAAAGGGTCATCACAAGCGTGATTTTTAAGCCGCTTTCGGGTGGCATTGCCCAGGAAAAATGACTTTTCTGGGGTTCTGGAGGATTGTGCCATGAGAGACTATGTTCTGAACCAAGCCATTTCCCGGGGTGAATTCGGTCTTGTTCCGTTCCTGCGCCGCACGGCCAGGAACTGGAAGGCCAAGCGCCGGATTGCGGCCCTTGCCGACTTCGATGATTACATGCTGCGCGACATTGGCATTACCCGTGACGAAGTGCAGTGGGCCGCCGGCCTGCCGCTGACGGTGAACGCCGCAATAGCCCTGGAGGAGCGCGCCTTCCGCCGCCGCCACTCAGGCGCTTCAAATTGACTGCCTTGAACGCGCCAGACATGACAGCACGAAAGCATCTGCGGGCCGGGAAATGAATTCCGCGACCCGCAGAACCAATTTGCCGCCACGAAGTGCATGACCCTCTGGACAAAATAGTCCGCGCCATCCAGTTTGGCCTTCACACCTTGGGGGTTTGCGATTGCATGCGGCGTTTTCATAATGATTGATGGCCTGTTAGCCAGCGAAAACATCGTACATGCGGGCGCATTGCTTTATCTGGCAGGCTTCCTGTTTCGCAACCAGTTGATCCTGCGCGGCCTCATCATCGCCGGAGACTTTGTCTATATCCTCTATTTCTATTTTGCCCCCGATGTGCCCCTCTGGGGCGGCATCTTCTGGAGCGTCATGTTCACCGTGGTGAACCTCGGCATGATCGGCCTGATCGTTGCCGACACAATGCATTTCAACCTCACGGCAAATGAAAAAAAGCTGTTCGGCCTGTTGGAGAACCTGACTCCCGGCGAATTCCGCCACCTTCTGGGAGCAGGCAAGGAAGAGCTGGCGGCAGTTCCTGCAGTCATCACACGGGAAGGTGAAATTCTCGATAAGCTCTACTTCGTTCTTGACGGCACCATGACCATCGAAAAAGGAGGCCAGCGCTGGCCCTCCGAATCTCAAACCTTCATCGGCGAAATCGCCTTTCTCCTGGCGCGACCGGCAACCGCAACCGTAACGCTGGAAGCACGCACCGTCTATTTCGTCTGGGATGCGGAGGCCCTGCACCGTCTCCTGAGGGGGGCTCCCGCACTCAACACGGCGCTCAGCGCCATCATGAACAAGAAACTGGCACACAAGGTCGCCAGCGCCGGGGTGTTGATGAATACCATAGGCCTCGACTATCAAACACCCAAAGCTTGAGCACGGAACCATTTGCAAGGTCCGGCGTTGGTTTTTAACTCAAAGAGCGGCAGGGCCTGGAGCGTAACAAGTGTTCAAACATTCTGCCGTAGCGGCGTTCACAATCCTGCTCTCAACCGCGCCGGCCATTGCAGCATCAATATTTGATACGCCGGGGTCGAATCCGGCGACGAACCGCTGCGAGTTGTACGACCCCAATTGCAAGCCCCGGCAACTGTTTGTAAGGCCCCCCGCGCCCAGCATCAGAAATAATCCCTTGGGGGAACCGGCCCGCAAGCTCATTCTGCCACGCGACTTGAATGACCAATCGAACACCCCATCGCCAATCCTGCTTTTGCCAAACAGCAGCCCACGCACCACACTGAACTGCAGCGACGCCCGCCGTGTCATTCGTTACGAAGGCTACCGCAATATCCGCACCATAAAATGCGGCGGCAAATATCACCAGTTCACGGCCCGTAAGCGCGGCGCCAAATATCCCGTGAATCTGAAGGTGCGGACAACGACGGGGAAGATTGTTGTTGTTGGCCGTGTCAGGTGAACAAGCCGCATGGTCTGCAGCCGGATCACCTGCCGGGATTCCACCGCAATCTGAATGAATTTGTTTGCCAATGACCTGCTGCAGGTCAGCCGATGCCGTAGATCAGGCTGAGACGCCCGCCTTGCAGCTGTTCAACCTTCTGCAGTTCAAGCCCGCCGCGTTTCGTTGTGGTGAAGAGCGCCTTCCCCTCACCGGCAATCAGCGGATAAACGATAAGCCGGAGTTCATCCACCAGTCCGGCATCGATGAGGCTCGCCGTAATGCGGGCCCCGCCCATGAGATAGATGTCCTTGCCGGGCTGCTGCTTGAGGGCGGCGACGTCTTCAAGCGCGCGGACGAAGCTTGTCGTCGGCCAGAGCGCCGAATTCAGGGTGTTCGAAAGCACATAATGCGGGGTCCGCGCGGCAAAGCGCGCCCATGCGACCTCGGCCGGCGTCGGCGCGCTGCCCGTGATCCAGGCAGGCGTGTCCGGCTCATTCTGTATCCCGGTCCAATAACGCTCATATCCGGGGTACATGCCGCCGCCTAGCACGCAGGCATCTATTTGCTGTGTCAGGCCGTAGTCCTCCGACCACGCCTCGACCCAATCGGCGTAGCCTTCCGAACCCTCGATCTTCCCATCAAGGGAAAGCTTCATTCCAGTAATCAACTTACGCATGTCAATCTCCATCTCGCCTGCACGATGCAAGCACAATTCATTGTCGCGTGATTTACGGCAGGGACGTCGCGGAGCCCAGGTCAGTGCCCCGTATTGGGCAGGCAAAGAACATCGCGATAGGCGCAGAGATCATCGAGAAGCTTCTTCTCGTCAGCCATGATCTTGGCCTTCTCTGCCTCGCCAATGAGTTGGATCATGTAGCTTTGCTCAGCGATTCCCTGTTTGTCTATGAACGGATAGAGAAGACTGGAATGACTGCTGAGATTTGGAAGTGCGCCAATATCTTCGTTTGTGATGTTCGGAGCGTAGAACATCACGTGCGGCATCGCCATGGCATGAACCTTCATGTCGGGAGGCCCCACTGTGCGAAAGATCGGCGCGACCATATAAGACAAACCTGCCTTTTCCGGAGCTTTATAGGCTTTGTTCCTGAAACGATTTTCAATTTCAGTTTTCAACGCAGCAGGGCTTATTCCCTGGGCGCGAAGCCCCGCCGTGTCCATAATGACTTGTAGATAAGTCCTTGTGCCCACGGCGTCGTAGCAGAGAGGAATATAAATGTCGTCGCGGAAGTCGGCCAGTTCCCAGGCGGTGCGCTCTACCAGACAGGTCACACCACTCGTTCCCTGCCGGGAAAGTTGATAGCCCTTCTTGGGATCAAGAAGATAAACTGATGCCTGGTCCCGCAATGCCGGAGGCAATGCGCTGAGTGCAAACCGGGTTTCGAGTTTGGCTGGCATCGGCTCGATAGTTGTCTCAGCCGCCTGGCCTGGACGTACTGACATGCCAAATAGGCTGATTGCAGCGGTTGACAGGGCCAATATAATTATCGCGGTGCGCCTTATCGCTTTATCAGTTCTTCCAAGGGCTTTGAGTACCCCGTTGAGCATTTTGCCGAAGCGGCGGCTGCCGCCGGTCATGACCATGTTCTTGCGTGTCGACGTAAACATTCTAATCTCCATGTGTGTGGGCGTGTTCCAAGGGCCCTTGCGTCGGCATCCGGCGCCGGGTTCATTTGATGGGGCGCCGCCTCCCGGTTGGGGCGGCAGGCTCAACTGCGAGAGCTATCTAAAGAACAAGTTCCCGCTCGTGATCAGTCATGGGTTCGCCCACGTTGGGCTGCCCTTTGCCTTTCGCAATCAGGTCCTTCAAACTGCCTTTGATGTAAGTGCTCCATCCGTCTGAGCAGGCGTCGTAGCACTCATATTCGGGAACCAAGCCTTGATGCGTGAAGCAGACTTCGGTTTTGTCACTCTTCCGGGTTATTTCAAAAATAATGTCCGTGCCCGTCCACTCGGTCGTGTCCCTGGTGAAATTAAAGTAGTTGTCCAGGACACGCCAAACGACTTTTTTGCCGGGAACCAGTTCCGTTATCTTCATCGTGCAACGATGGATATCCCGGAAGTGATACTTGAACTCCGAACCAAGCTTGTCGGTGCGGCCTTCAATTTCATCCGACCACCAGCCGCGAACATTGGTGATGGCGGCGAAGGCTGCTTCCGGTGTTTGGTTGACCGTGAAGGCAATGGTGAAGTTGTGGTCTTTCATGGCTATCTCCTGTTTCGTTTTTTGCAGTGAGTTCCGTCAGGCCGGCAAGCGCTGGTCGTATTCCGTCTGCAGACGGCTCCAGCCCTCCCAGAATGGCGCTGGCTCCTTGCCGATCGCGCGGGCGGCCAGGATATCGAGGTGCATGTGCCAGCCGGCGCTGACCATCAGCAGGGTTTTGCGGTCAGGCAGGCGGCGATGGATCAGGGTGAGCAGCACCTTGTTGCCCTTTGGCTCCAGTTCGAAGGAAACACCGCCGCTGCTTCCCCAGGCTATGGCGAGCTTGCGCGGTGGATCGAGCTCGGTGATCCGGCTTTCCAGGCTGTGCTCTTCGGGAAAGCTCTCCGGCCGTTTGCTGGGCGGGTTGTTGAGCTCAGCGTTGCGCCACGTGAGTGTGAAGGTGGTACCCACTTTCATCTCCATCTTGCCCGCTGCCAGCCACTGGCGGCGCATCTCGCTCTCCGTGAGATAGGCCCAGACGCGCTCGATAGGGCCGGGCAGAAGGCGCTGGATCTTCAGCGTGGCAGGCTCGATCAGCGTGCCATAGGCGTCCAGGGTTGTGACGTCGTTCATTGGTCGTCTCCTTTTTTGGATTTGGGGGATTGGCGTGCGTCCTCCTCGCGGAGAAGGCGGTCGAGCGTATCCAGCCGGCTGGTCCAGAAGCGCTCATAGAAATTCAGCCACTCATGGGCGCTGGCGAGCGGCCCGGGATCGAGGTGGCAGACATGGGTGCGGCCGCGCACCTCGCGGCGGATCAGCCCGGCGCTCTCCAGCGCCTTGATGTGCTTCGAGGCGGCCGCCAGCGAGATCGAAAAGGGCTCCGCAAGCTGGCCTACCGTGCGCTCGCCACCGGCAAGTTCACGCAGCATCCGCCGCCGCGTCGCATCGCCCAAGGCGTGAAACACGGAATTCATTTGAAATGACTGTAATTCAACCATGTGGTTGAATATAGGTGAAGGCTTTTAGATTGTCAACCATTTGGTTGAATGAATTATTGCAATGCGGTGCCTAGCGGCAGCGCTCATCAACAATGCGCTGCACCATCGGCGCAAAATAGGCGAACCCGGGTGTGGCCATTCCGGCGATCTTGCCTGCGTCATCGAAACGGCGAACCCGGACGATGTCCCTGACATTGGGGTTCGTCTCGAATTCCGCGACTTCCCTGGCATTCATCGGCCCGCCCTGCAGTTTCAGCGAGTGGATTGACGCGGCCGACAGCTGCCCGAAATAGGTGGGGTCGGTCGCACAGATGTAACGCTTGGCGGCAACGTGCTGGCGCACACAATCGATGACCAGACTTGGGAAGAAGTGTTCCAGTACCCGGGCTCCCGCTTCCTCGTGATGCCTGTCGTGCGTATCATCCATTGAAAACGTGCCGAACTCGCTGGTGAAATGCCCGATGTCATGCAGCAAGGCGGCAACGATGATGATCTCGGGTTCGTGCTGCTGTTCAGCCAGGAACGCCCCTTGCAGCATGTGCTCGGCCATCGTCACCGGTTCGCCAAGATATTCCTCGCCGCCGCGGCGTTCAAAGATATCGGCAAGGAAAGCGACGATGGTCGCGGGCGAAAGGTCTTTATGCGAAGGCTTGCCTGTCATGCCGCCCTCCCGGCCTGCATCTGGATTGCAGCCAGCGTCGAGAGCAGGCCGTCCTTGTCGGCGTAACAGCCCTGCAGCCAGCGCGAGCCGGCGCCGGAATAACCCTTGCGTGCATGCAGGACGCGCGTGTTGTCGACGATGAAGGATTCGCCCGGCGTGAGCTTGAAGGTAACTTCCATCGCGGTGTCGTCGATCAGTTCGCCGAACCGCCGGTAGGCCGCATAGTAATCGCTCATGTCGCCATAGGGCACATCGGTGATGGCCGCGGCCGAGCGGTTGTTGAAGCGGATTGCGATCAGTTCGCCATCGGGCGCAAGCTCAATCATCGGCCGGCGCGAACGAAGGCAGACGCCGGCGCTGCCGGCATATTCGAACCTGGCGCAGTAGCGGCTCAGCAACTCGAAGCCGCGTGAATTTTCGGCGCGCAGCCGCTCCGCCGCCCGGAAGCCGTCGACTACCATGTTCTCGCCGCCCTCAGCCGAGTTCTCCAGGCAGTACAGGATCTGCAGGGTAGGCACCGGATCACGGTAGGGGTTGTCGGTGTGGGCTTGCAGGCCCAGGCCCGTATACGCGAGGTTCGACGGATTGACCTCGGTGCGCACCTCGAAATGCCTGCCGTAGTTCGTCTCCCGGATATAGCCAAACAGTGCTGCGACCTTGAACAGCGCGCCGCTCTCGACCGGCCCCCCGGAGAGCTTGCCGAAACCGTATCGGCTGACGCCCTGCAGCCATTCTCCCAGGGCGGACTGGTCGCGGCTGACTGCGCCAAAATCGCCCTCGGGGATTCTTGACTGCAACGCCGCGTCCCACGTCTCGATCCCGGGCGAGGTCCAGCCTGCGGCACGATGCGAGGCGCCGTCATAGGCATGATCGGCAAGCCAGTTCAGATCGAAGGCAATGGTGCGGCGATCCGGCAGAAACGTCACGTGGAGCTGGCCGGCTTCGCATCGGGCCGCCGCAATCCGCGTGTCGGCTGGAATATCGCCGAGCGTAATCAGCCGTTGCCCGTTGCCGGGCACCCGGGTTTTCTCGTCCCAGGCATTGTCGCGCAGCCAGACCGCGTGAAAGCGCGAGCGGGAGCCATTCGGCAAGACAACGGCAATGGCCCGGCCATCATCGAGAATTTCAATTGCGGCTGGCTTCGGCATGTGTGGGCTCCCGTGGCTTTGCGATACGAAGATCTCGACAACTGACACGGGACGGGGCATAAGAACAAATAACGAATATTGAGGGAAAGACCTAAAATCCGTTATGGCTGAGTCCAACCCTGCCCTGCCGCCGCTCGAATGGATTCGCGTGTTTGAAGCCGCCGCCAGGCTTGGCAGCTTCACCGCCGCGGCAGATGAGCTCGGCATTACCCAGGCGGCGGTAAGCCAGCGGATCAGGAAGCTCGAACAGCGGCTCGGAGCCCAGCTGTTCAACCGGCAGGCCCGCGGCGTGAGCCTCTCCACCCAAGGCGAGTCCTGGCTGCCCCATGTCCAGGGCGCCCTTGCGCAGCTTCTGCACAGCACCGCCAATTTGTTTGAAGCGCCCCGCCGCAAGGTCACCATCGCTGCCTCTTCGTCGGTCATCGAGCTTTGGATCGTTCCGCGGCTGGGCGAGGTTGCCCGCAGCCTGCCGCACCTTCAGCTGTCGTTTGAGACGATCCAGCACCTGCCCGACTATGCGCGCTCCGACGCCGATTTCGAAATACGCTTTGGCGAAGGCAACTGGCCCGGACGCGAGGCGCGCCGGCTTTTCCTGGAAGAACTGGCACCGGCAGCAGCTCCTGCCTTGTTAAAGGATCCTTCGACGGATTGGCACAGGCTTCCGCGCATTGCCACCACCGGGCCAAGGGTCGGCTGGCGTGACTGGTCGAATGCAATGGGCGAGCCGCCGCCGCCCGCACCGCTGCTGCGCTTCGACACGTTGGTGCAGGCGTTAAGGGCGGCGGAGGCGGGTGCGGGCGTTCTGCTGGCCTCGGTGGCGCTATGCCGTGATCCGCTCGAAACCGGCAGGCTCGTGCGTTTGACCGGCAAAGCGCTGCGCATGGATGCAAGCTACTGGATCACTTGGCCGCGCAGCAAACCAGCCTTCGCCGAACGCCAGCCGTTGATCGACTGTCTCGGTCCCAATGTCCAATAGGTGCAAATGATGAAAACCATTTGTTCTCAGTAGGAACTCGATTTCGACCACAGGTTTATATCGCTATCAACCGCATGCTGGTCGATCTCGGAAAGCTCTTTGTCCTCAAAATGAAGATTGGCAAGGGCCCCGGCACAATCCTCGACCTGTTCCGGCCGGCTGGCACCGATGAGGGCCGTGGTCATGCGCGGATCACGCAATACCCAGGCAAGGGCCATTTGCGCCAGTGACTGTCCGCGGCGCTTGGCAATCACGGAGAGCGCCTTGACGCGCGCCAGCGTTTGCTCATTGATGAATTGGGGAAGCAATGACTTGTTGGCCGTGGCCCTGCTGCCAGTGGGAACACCGGCGAGATATTTATTTGTCAGCAAGCCCTGCGCCAGAGGCGTGAAGGCGATGCAGCCCATGCCTTCCGCCTGCAGGCGGTCGAGGAGTTTGTCGTGTTCGATCCAGCGATTGAGCATGGAATAACTTGGCTGGTGGATAAGCGCCGCTATGCCCATCTTGCGCAGGATAGCCGCCGCCTCGGCCGTTTTCGCCGCACTGTAGGAAGACACGCCGACATACAGTGCCTTGCCCTGCTGGACCGCCGTGGCGAGTGCTCCCATGGTTTCCTTGAGCGGTGTCGCCGGATCAAAGCGGTGCGAGTAAAAAATATCGACGTAATCAAGGCCGAGCCGCTTCAGGGACTGGTCGAGGCTGGCCAATACATATTTGCGGCTGCCGAGATCGCCGTAGGGGCCGGGCCACATCAGGTAACCGGCCTTCGACGATATCACCAGCTCATCGCGGTGGCCGGAAAAATCGGAGGTCAGGATCTTCGCGAAATTCCTTTCGGCCGCGCCAGGCGGCGGGCCGTAATTGTTGGCGAGGTCGAAATGGGTAATGCCCAGGTCAAAAGCGCGGCGGCAAATCGCCCGGCCCGTATCAAAGGGAACATCGTCACCGAAATTGTGCCAGAGGCCTAGCGACAGGGCCGGCAGCTTCAACCTGCTGCGCCCGCATTGGCGGTAAGTCATCTGGTCATAACGAGTACTGGCAGGGGTGTAATTCATCGGCTAGAGCGTCGCGCTGTCAGGTTGAATCGAAATGGGGTTTGCAAATCAGTTGAGATGTGATTCAAGATTTGCGGAGGTGATTTGCCATGCCGCACCCATTGTCGAACGATCTGCGTGAGCGTGTTGTTGCGTTTGTCGAGG
>JAUXUN010000002.1 GCA_030680855.1 Aestuariivirga sp. | reverse complement strand
CACAATCGGCGCAGGCTCCGACACAGTGTCAGGCTTTGAGAACCTGACAGGCTCCGCCTTCAACGACAAGCTTACCGGCAACTCAGGTAACAACATCCTCCACGGTGGTGCCGGCAATGATATCCTCAACGGCGGCGCAGGCGCGGACACCTTCGATTTCTCCTCCTTGATGGATGGCAGCGACATCATCACCGACTTTACAACCGGCACCGATAAAATTGACCTGATTGACCTTCTCGACTCGGCCGGGCTAGGAGGCCTTGACTATGCAACCCTCATGTCCCAGGGCAACCTCATCCTCGAAACCGGCTTCTTCGCCACCGGGCTCTCCTCAAACAGCGCCACCACCCTGGATACGAGAATCTACATTGACGTAGATGGCATCGGCGCAGGTGGCCCCGTCTTGATTGCAACTCTCGAAGATACGCTGACCAGTGCCGGTGATTTTCTGGTGTAACCGACTGCAACCCTTGAAAAACCCTAAAATCCTCGCAAAACTGCAAATTGACTCGCCGTTCAATATCTGTCTAAATCCTGATAGAGGCGGGCTAAATTGACTGGCAATACGCTCACGGGGTGTGGTCGGCAGACAGATTGGGGTGGAGCATGGTTTCGAGGACTTTATCGGCCCGGACTGCTTTTGCGGCGGTCGGGCTTCTCTGCGCAGGGTTTGTGAGCGCATCTCCTGCGGCAACGGTTACCTACGATTTCACCGGCGCCACAACCGGATACACACTGACCAAGGACTTTACATCCGGACTTGGCAATCCACTTCTCACCGTCTCGGCCAACACTGTCAGCACCGACGGTTCGGTAGTAACGCCGGTCACGAGTTACGGCGTTGGTCAATGGAGTGGACTTGGCTTGGGAATCAAGAACTCATCCACTGACAACAGCCATACAATTGATGGTTACGGCCTCAACGACCTGCTCGTGCTGGCCTTCTCCAGCAGCGTGACGTTCCTCTCGGCCACATTCACTTACGCGGGGGTGTTAAATAACAGCTTCGACGATTTCGCCTTCTTCGCCTCCCCCACCAATGACGGCAGCGTCGCCGGCGACATGATCTTCTCGAGCGAGGATATCATTGGGACAAATGGTACGGGGTACTATAATTTCACCACTGGTGCATACGGCGGCACGTACTTCGGCCAGTTTTTCGGAATTGGCGCGATTTTCGATGCTGTGTATCAGGAATGCGTCCGCTACAGATACGGAAATTGCAAGGAGTGGAACAGCTACACGGTCTTCGACAGCTTCAAGCTGGCTTCCGTGACGGTAGACTACACGCCACCTCAAACTACACCAGAAGTTCCCTTGCCCGCTGGCCTCGTGCTTATGCTCAGTGCGCTTGCGGGCCTGAGCTTTTTCAATCGCTCCAAAAGCAAAGCTGCAGCATAATCTGGAAACTAAACTTAGTTAACAGGCAGCGGGAGTTAATCTTCCGCCGCAATCGTTTTGTGTGATTACAAACCCGCTCAAAATGCGCTAAAGATTACACTTTTAAACAGTTTAAAGCGAGCAGACAGGACTGATACATGACCCACAAGTTCGCGTTTCCCACTTCCTGGTTAAATTGGATGTTGATCCTGGCGCTGGGCTTTGCCGTTACGGCTTGTTCTTCGCCGGAGGAACGCGCCCGTGCCCACAATGAGAGCGGCAAGGTCCTGCTTGATTCAGGCGATTTCATCAAGGCGGGACTGGAATTCCGCAACGCGATCAAGTTCAATGACAAACTCGCTGATGCCTGGGCAGGACTTGCAACTGTCGAGGAGCAGAAACAAAACTGGCCCCTGGTCTTTGACAGCCTGCAGCGGGTTGTTGAACTGGACGTCAGCAATTCCGAAGCCCGCGTCAAGCTTGCAAAACTGCAGTTGGCCGCAAACAAGCTGGACCAGGCGCTCAAGCTCGTCAACGATGCCTACGACCTCAAGCAGGACGATACGGACGTGCTGGCCCTGCGCGCCGCCATCCTGTTGCGCCTCAATGACCGTGATGGCGCCCGAAAAGATGCCGAACGCGCCCTCTCTCTCAACCCCGACAATCCAGATGCTCATGCGGTTCTCGCCGCTGACCAGATGATGAGTGGCAACACGGCGGCGGCACTGCAATTCATCGACCGGGGCCTGGTCAAAGATCCGAACAATCTTGGTCTGCTGATGTTCAAGATGAAGATCTTCGAGGATGCCAAGGATGATCCAAAGCTCGAAGCAGTGCTGCGCCAGACCGTAGCTGCCTATCCAAAAATTAAGGAAATGCACCAGGCCCTGTTGGCGTTCCTGTTAAGCCGGAAGCGGACTGCCGATGCCGAATTGGAAATGCGCGCTATGCTTGCCGCTGACCCCGATGATACGGTCCGTGCGCTCGACCTCGTCCGCTTCCTTGGCTCTATTAAGGGGCCGGCAGAGGCCCGCTCGGAGCTTGAAAAGCTGGCTACTGCCAAACCCGATGCCGTTGACTACGCTTTCGCTCTTGCCCAACTGGATTTTGCCGAAAAGAAGGCTGATGCCGCGACCGCAAGTCTTGAGACTATCATAGCTAAGGGCGAACCAAAGAAAGATGTTGTCCGTGCCCAGATCCTCCTCGCCAGCATGAATATCCAGCTTGGCCAGGCAGATAAGGCAAAGACCCTCCTCAATGGTGTTCTTGCCGATGACGCCAAGAATGCCGATGCTCTGTCGTTGCGCGCCAATCTCAGCCTCGATTCCGGGGAAACGGACAGCGCCGTTGCCGATCTCCGCGAAGCCCTAAACCAGCAACCAAACTCGGTTGCCCTCCTGATGCTGTTGGGGAGAGCCCATGAACGCCAGGGTGCCGTCGAACTCGCAAACGACCGGCTTGCGCAAGCCCTCAAGACCTCAAACTACGGTCCGCAAATTGCTCTGGACTATATTGCCTTTCTCGGCCGCCGGGGAAAGGCCGCGGATGCCGGGACGGTCCTGAATGAGGCCGCAGCCCGCAATCCAAACGATCCGCGCCTTTTGCGGGCGCTCGCCCAACTCAGGCTCAGCAAACAGGATTGGGTGGGCGCTCAGGCGGCTGCCGATGCCTTGAAAAAGACCAGCGATCCGTCGGGTGCCAGCGAGCAGATTGCGGGAGCGGTGCTCCTTGGGCAAAAAAAGTACGACGAAGGAATTGAAGCGCTGAAAGGCGCCTACAGTTCTGCTCCCGATGCTGTGCAGCCGATGTACTCCCTCGTTGTCGCCTATGTGCAAGCGGGCAAACTGGACGAGGCGGAAGCGTTCCTTCAATCAATTCTGACGGCAAACGCGAATAACGCCGATGCTCACGTTCTGATGGGTGCGCTCAAGATGATGAAGAAGCAGCCCGATGAAGCGGAGGCCGCTTTCAAGCTGGCAATCGAGCGCCAGCCCGCAAGTCCTGTGGGCTATGTGGCGCTTTCGAAACACTATTTGTCGCAGAACAAGGTAACCGACGCCGAGGCTCTGCTCAAAGCCGGTCGTGAAAAAGCGCCAAGAGACCTCAGCCTCAACCTTGTGCTTGCTGGTCTGCTTGAAACTAAAAAAGAATTCGACGGTGCCATTGCCATTTATGACGAACAGCTCAAGGCAACCCCCGATGCCCTCATCGTCATTAACAATCTTTCGAGCCTGCTCGCCGACTACCGCACCGATACAGAAAGCCTTGAGCGGGCCTATCAGCTTGCGCAGCGCCTCGACTCCATTGATGTCCCCCAGTTCAAGGACACGCTGGGTTGGGTGGCCTATCGCAAGGGCGATTACCGCACAGCACTTTTGAATCTCGAGCAGGCCGCCGAAAAGCTGCCCGGCCTCGCCCTCGTGAAATACCATCTGGCAATGACCTATGTGGCGCTCAAGCGCAATGCTGACGCAAAAGCCCAGTTAACCAAGACCGAAGCTTTGCTCAAAGACGATGCTCTGCTAAAGGAAAAAGTCCGCAAGGCGTTGGCCGATCTCGATTCCGGCAACTAGATTAAACAGTGGCCGGGAAGACAAAAGTCATGGCGGTGGCGAAAGGCACGGAAAACACTAGAGGCCGAACGCCAGAGGCTGCACCGTTAGCTAGCGGGCTGTTGTGGATTACCTTGGCAGTTGCGGGCTGCGTGGCTTTTTTCTGGGACGGGCTAACCTCACTCTTTGACGCCTGGTCGCGGCCCGAATACAGCCACGGGCCGCTCATCCCGATCATCGCCGGCTTCCTGCTTCTGCGCGAGATCAAAAACCGGCCACCCCTGGCGGACCCAGGCAGTCGTGTTCCGGGGCTGGCTGTCACGGCATTCGGCATTCTTGTGGGTCTGCTCGGCAACCTGACCCAAATTCCCGATGTCATTACCTATGGCCTGATCATCGTGGTCGGCGGTTTGATTATGCTCGTGGCTGGTGCAAAGTGTGGCATCCGTTTCTGGGCTGCATGGGTTTATCTCTTCTTCATGCTACCATTGCCCAATATCCTCTATTGGCAAGTCTCCGCTCAGTTGCAGTTTATCTCCTCGCGTCTCGGCGTGGAATTCATCCAGACGATGGGGATTCCGGTTTATCTTGATGGCAATGTCATCGATCTGGGCGTCTACAAGCTGCAGGTTGCCGAAGCCTGCAGCGGACTGCGATACCTCTTTCCCTTGATGAGTTTTGGATTTCTGTTTGCCGCCCTTTACCGCGGGCCCTTCTGGCACAAGATCATCCTTTTCCTGTCGAGCATGCCGATCACCATTCTCATGAACAGTCTTCGCATTGGCGTGATCGGCGTCCTGGTCAATTCCTATGGCATTGAACAGGCAGAGGGGTTTCTGCACTGGTTTGAGGGGTGGATAATTTTTGTGGCCTGCACCGCCCTGCTCTATCTTGAAGCCATCCTGTTGCAGCGCTTCGCGTCAAAGCCTCAACCGGTGCTGGGCATTCTTGACCTCGAAACAGGCGGAATGCTCCGTCTGCTCCACTCTGCGAGGAACATATTGGCCAGCAAGGCGCTTGCCGCTGCGGCCGTGCTTCTTCTCTTCAGTGGCGCCGCGTGGCAGTTGATTCCCGCAAAGGAAGCCCCGGTCCTTGACCGTCAGCCACTCGCGGCATTTCCCATGGAGTTCGATGGCTGGAATGGGCAACCGGGACCCAAGCTCGATCCCACCATCGAAAAAGTTCTCGGAGCCGACGATTATCTGCTGGCGGACTATGGTGCTGCCAGCCAACGGGCTTCGGTAAATCTGTTTATTTCATTTTACAATTCGACCACCGGTGGCCCGGGCATTCACTCGCCGGAAGTTTGCATTCCTGGTGGCGGCTGGGAAGTTTCAAATTGGCGGCAGGTGCAGGTATCAACTGGCAATGCCGCAATCCCCCCCTTCACCGTCAATCGCGCGATAATTCAGAAGGGCCAAAGAAAGCAGCTTGTGTATTATTGGTTCGACATGCGCGGCCGGCGTTTTTCCAGCGAATACGAAGCGAAAGTCTATACCGTGTGGGACTCGTTAACCAAGTCGCGGGCTGACGGCGCACTTGTCCGGTTCGTAACGTCCCTAGAACCCGGCGAGCCGGAAACTGCCGCCGACAAACGTCTCTCGGCCTTCCTGGAGTCCGTTATTAAGATCATTCCGGACTACATTCCAGAGTAGACCGCATCATTGGTTTTGGTCCACAACCAGACTCAACTATTGGGAACAGCGGAGACTGCCCTCCCGAGCCTTATGGAAAATAACCCAACGAAACAAAGGGTTTAATTTGGGTTCTCGGCCGGGTTGAAAAAATGCAACACTCCCCCAAAAGTTCATTTTGTTACTGAAAACTCATTCAATGTCGTTGACTCCCTGTTAACCCAATGTCACAAATTAACCTTAATAGGGGCTGTCGGCATAACCGGGACTAACAGGTTTCGGAATCAAACGGGGAAGAGGCTATCATGTCAAAACCATTGAGACTGTCTATTGTATTGGCTGCGATGCTGATTGCAACACCAGCTATCGCTATACCGATTAATGTTTTGGTTTCGCAAGACCTCCACTATCAATCAGGTACGGTTAACGCGCCTTCAGGGTTGGTAGCAATTCCCGAAGGTCCCGATGCCGCATCCCCCGTTTTAAACCTTCTCTCTGGAACTATTTTGTACATAGACCCGCCTCCAGGTAGTCCGTCAGTTGGCGGCCAGTATCGTTCGCCCTGGCAGTATACAGAAGATGGTTTGGGCAATCCATATGAGCCGGATGGTGCCTATACGTCAGTTCAAGCCAATTCCAGCGGTGAAATTTTTTATGGACTTGGTGCCGAGAAAACGGGCCTCGCTATCGCTTGGGGTTCACCTGACAGTTATAACTGGATCAGGTTTTTCTTCGAGGACAATGAAGTTGCATCATTGAGTGGCTCTGATGTCGGTGGCCAAGCGTACGGCATCAACTTCGTTATTCTGAGCCTGCTGAATGGATTTGTTTATGACACCGTGAGGTTCTATTCGATTGGCCAAAATGCATTTGAGTTTTCAAATGTTCGCGCGTTTCCAAATAGCTCTGAGCCGGTTGTTCCCCTGCCAGCAGGTTTGATCTTGCTGCTAAGCGGTTTGGCGGGACTTGGATTCCTTGGCCGCGCCCGCGCCAAGTCTGCGTAAGCACGTTTTTTGCGTCAAGTTTTGAGGGCGCCCACAAGGCGTCCTCTTTGATTTCAGGGATGCCCCATCAATAGGGGTACCCGGCCTCGGCGCCCTCTTCGGACTTGTTCAGCACGATGCCCATGATTTCCGTGGCGCCGAGAAGGCGTTCGCTGTTGCTGATGTCGGAAACCGTGGTTTGCCCTGACGCCACCACCAGCAACACGCTGTCTAGCTGCGGCAGGAACGAAATGACATCGTCCACCGCCAGAACCGGCGGCAGGTCAAAAAGAATGATCCCAGTCGGGTCCTGCGCCCGAAGCAACTGGACCAGTTCCGCCATCTGGCTGGAGGCAATAAGCTCGGCCGCATTGCGGCTGGCGTGGTAAATGGGAAGTATCCGGAAGCGCCCCTTGCCAATTTCAGGCACAACCACAATGTCCTCAAGGGGCGCCCTACCCCGCAGCACATCATCCACGCCAGGCCCGGCAGGCAGCCCCAAACAACTGGCAATTTGCGGCTTTCGTAGATCCAGATCAACCAGCGTGATAGATCTTTCCGGCAGGCGGGCAATGCTCAGCGCCAGGTTCAGGATGCACACCGTTTTCCCGCAGCCCGCTGATGGCGAAGTGATGCCAAGCGTCTGATGGCTGGCATCGCTCATCTTGCGGAAGACTTGCGTTCGCAGCATTTCAAAGCCGCGGCTTCGCGGATCGGCCACATCATCGGCAACAATGCGCATCGCCTTCAGCTGCTTTGGCTCCAGATGGGCAGGCTCGCCGTCTCCCGGCACGAATCCGGATTTTCGCTTCCCCTTACCATCCGCCGGCCGGGTGGTTCGAAGTTCACGCGGCTCCCCTTCTCCTAGGCGGCTGCGAGCCGCTTTGGCAATCTCAACGGCTTCTTTGATACGTTCCATAATTGCATCCCTCAAGGCGCGCTGCGCCACGCTCAGAAGTTCAGTCGCATAAGTATTTTCGCAAAAACAAGGTCAAGCGGCATATAAAGGAAATGCACCGACAGGAGCCCCAGGACGGCAAAGATCAGGGCAAGAATGGCAGCCAGCACAAGACGGCCGACCTTGCGGCGCCCTTCCTCCTGGGTCGTAATGTAAGGAATAACCACAAGCGGATGCCGGTTTAGCGCCTTGATGATGTCATTGCTGGTCCTGATGCTCTGATTCAACAGTTCCAGGCCCATGACCGAACCGGCGCCAGCCAATCCCGCCAGGAAGAATCCCAGCGTCAGGATCCTCGCGCGGTTTGGCCGAACCGGCTCCTGCGGCATAATGGGCTGTTCAATGACCTGAAAGCGTTCAGCCTGCTGGTCCTTTTCCATCTGCTCGCCAAGCCGGGCGGTGGTCAGCTTCTCGCTGATCTCCTCAAGGCTTTTCTGCAGTCCCTCCCTTTGGCGCTCGATGAGGGAAAGATTGATCTGCACTTCAGGCGCCTGTCCCAGAACCTTGTTGAGTTCGGCCACCCCGGCGGCAATTGCTGTCTTCTGGGACGTGTACAATTTGAGCTGGCGCTCGATCGTATCCATTTTTTCCGCGACAATGCGCGAATTCAGATCAAGTTTCTTCAAATCATTCGGGGACATCGGCGCGTCTCCGGCAGGCTTCGCATCCACTGGCCCGAGCTGTTTTTCAAGCGCTGCTATCCGTCCCTTCAAAGCCTTGATTTCGGGATGGCTGTCGGAATATATGGCCGACTTCTGCGCCAGTTCTGATTGCAGCACCTCAAGCTGGCGAAATGGATTGTTCTGAGCATTGTCACCCGCGCTGCCAATGAGCGAGGCATTGCGTAACGACATTTCAAGTTCCAGCAGGCGTTTAGACTCCGAGAGCCCGCTGATCTCCCGGTCAATATCTTTCAGATTGCTCTCGGCCCGCTCCAACGCCGCCATTTGGAACGGAATGCGCTCCGGCAAGGCGTCCCTGAACTGCAGCTTGAAATCGGACAATATCTTGTCGACCTTCACCAATTCATCCTGCAGCCGGTCTGACTCCCGGACGAGGAATTGCGTGGTTTCCGATGCCCTGTTGGTGCGGCTGCGGATATCTTCATTCAGGATCAGCGTGACCAGCTCATTGGCAACCCTTGCCGCTATGTCGGCGCGCTCATATTCGAACCCCACAGTGAAGGCGATGGTCAGCGCTCCTTCCCGAGGGCGTCGGCCCGCGAGCGCTAGGTCGAAGGGCAGGATGAAAATGCGCTCTCGCATGAGGTCAACCAGCTGGGTGACCGACAATTTTTTTCGTTCATCGGGAAAAAGGGAATATTTGTCAGCAATCGCAATAAGTCCTTCGCGCGCCGTGATGCGCTGCCGCGTCACCTCGATGCGTTCCGCCGCAAGGCCCGTCACGGTGGAACGGACAAGTTCCGATGGAATCTGCTGGGATTCCACCAAAATCTTTGCCTCGGAGCGATAGATCGGAGGCAGCACAACAGCGACAATGACCGACACGCCGAGCACTGCAAGGAAGGCCCCAAGGAAATACGGGTACCGCCGCCGCAGAATGCCCAGGTAATATCGTATGTCGTCGCTTTGCTGCATGGCGCCGTCCAGAACCCCAATTCGCCAATTCCTTTGGCTCCAACATATTGCCCGCATTTGACGAGAAGTTGAATGAATATTTGGGGTAGCCCCAATCATGGTTACCCTAAAAAAGCCGCCACGGCGGTCGGAAACCCAGTCTAGTTCACGCCGGCTATAATCCGGCGCACGGTCGCTTCCACCCCCAAGCGCCAATCCGGCAGGGAGCGGCCGAAACAGGCTTCGAATGCCGACGTGTCAAGACGCGAGTTGGCAGGTCGCCGCGCCGGCGTTGGATATTCGGACGTCGAAATCGGCACGACCTTGGCGGTCGGCCCCCCCGCCAGCCTGCTCACTTCGAAAACATGCCTGGCCAGTCCGCACCAGCTCACGGAGCCGCTGCCCGCAACATGAAATGTGGCCCCAGACCCAACCCCGGCACAAGACGCAATCCGCAAGATCGCCTCCGCCAGGTCGAGCGCGCTTGTGGGACTGCCCACTTGATCTTCCACCACACGCAACACACGCCTTTCGCCGGCAAGGCGCAGCATTGTCTTCACGAAATTGCTGCCAAAGGGACTGTAGACCCATGAGGTGCGGAAAATCAGCGCACTCGGGTTTGCCGAGCGCACTGCCAGTTCACCGGCAAGTTTCGATTGGCCATATACGCCCAATGGCCCCGTTTCATCGCTTTCCACGTAAGCTGTGGCCTTGCTGCCCGAAAACACATAATCCGTAGACAGATGAATGAGGGGAGCTCCCAAGGTCTGGGCTGCGGCGGCAACCGCAGCGGCGCCATCCCGGTTGATGGCAAAAGCCCGTTGCGGTTCCTGCTCTGCCTTGTCCACCGCCGTATAGGCCGCCGCATTGACGACAAGATCAGCGCCAGCCTCCGCAATGGCCGGAAATACCGTTGCGATATTTTCAAGATCAAGCTGCGGGCGGCCAACCACGATAACAGTGATCTCCGGAAATTGTCCTGCCCTTTCCGCCAGCGCCTGCGCCACCTGGCCGTTCGTTCCCGTAACCAGCAGCCGCATCATTTGCTTACTGTGCCAAGCCGCTGCCCCGCATAGCGCGTCTGCCGCAGCGGCTGCCACCACTCCCGGTTTGCGATGTACCATTCAACGGTTTTCTTGAGACCCGACTCAAAAGTCTCCTGCGCCCGCCAGCCCAGTTCCGCTTCAATCTTGCTGGCATCGACGGCATAGCGCAGGTCATGCCCCGGCCTGTCCTCGACAAACTGGATGAGCGAGCGCCGGTTAAGGCCCGTAACCGGACTCACCGCATCAAGCGTATCGGTAATCGCCTCAACGACCGCAAGGTTGCTGCGCTCGTTCCTTCCGCCGATGTTGTAGGATTGCCCGGGCGCGCCCTTTGTCAGTACAAGGGCCAGCGCCCTTGCGTGGTCTTCAACGTGCAGCCAGTCGCGCACATTCTGCCCCTTGCCATAAACCGGCAGCGCCAGCCCTTCGAGTCCATTGATGATCATCAGCGGAATGAGCTTTTCCGGGAAATGATAGGGGCCATAGTTGTTGGAGCAGTTGGACAGCACAACCGGCAGCCCGTAGGTCTTGTGCCAGGCCATCACCAGATGGTCGGAAGCGGCCTTGGAAGCCGAATAAGGCGACGAGGGCGCGTAGGCCGTGTCCTCGGTGAAGAGGCTGTCATCCAGCGGCAGGTCGCCAAAAACTTCATCGGTCGAGATGTGATGGAAACGGAACGTCATTTTCTTGGAAGGTGTCAGGGTTGTAAAATAGGCGCGCGCCGCCTGCAGAAGCGAATAGGTTCCCAGGATATTGGTCTGCATGAATGCGCCGGGATCATTGATCGAGCGGTCCACATGGCTTTCCGCCGCCAGATGCATCACCGCGTCGATGGCCTCATTCCGCATGACCTCGAGCATCGCATCGCGGCCGCAGATGTCGAGCTTGTGGAAACGGTAGAGCGGGCTTGCCGAGACCACGGCGGTGGAACCCGCAGTTGAAGCATAGGTAAGCTTGTCGACATTGACAACTGCGTGTCCCAGATCCCGGATTAAATGACGGCAGACCGCCGATCCGATAAACCCCGATCCACCCGTGACCATCACTTTCATGTCAGGCAATCCCCAAATCAGTCGAATGAAATATCGGCGATGATGTCGGAAAGCATCGGCGCGTTACGGTCCTTGTCGGAAAGATTGGCTCCCGAAGTTGGCAAAGGCCATGCTATGCCAATCGCGGGGTCCGCATAGAAGATGCTCCGGTCGCAGTCCGATGAATAGGGCGCGGAAACCTTGTAAAACACCTCCGTTTCCGCTTGGAGCGTCACGAACCCATGGGCAAAACCCTTCGGCACCAAAAGCTGGTTGAAGGCGGAAGCCGAGATGGTGCAGGAAACCCAGCGCCCGAAAGTTGGCGAGCCTCTTCGGATATCAACGGCCACGTCAAAGATCGATCCCCTCAGCACACGGATTAATTTGTCCTGGACAAAGGGGGCCACCTGGAAGTGCAATCCCCGCAACACACCATTTTCCATCGAGAAGGATTGATTGTCCTGAACCCAGTCCTGCGAAATGCCCGCCGCCTGAAAGTCCGCCCGCGCATAGGTCTCGGCGAAATAGCCCCGCGCATCGCCGAATTTCTTCGGGATGATCTCTATGACGCCATCAATGCCAAGGGGGCGCAATTCCATTGTCATTCCTGGCTATGCTCAGCTACTATCCGCCGAAGATAGGCGGCATATCCTGTCTTGCCCATGGCAGCGGCCCGCTTCAGCACCGTATCTGCAGTGATGTAGCCGCAGTTCAGCGCAATCTCCTCCGGGCAGCAGATCTTGCTGCCCGTGCGCGTCTCGATGGTGCGGATATAGGAGCTGGCATCATGCAGGCTGTCATGGGTGCCCGTGTCGAGCCAGGCGTTGCCCCGGCCCAGTTTCTCCACATGAAGGTCGCCCCGTTTGAGATAGGCCCGGTTCACGTCGGTGATCTCAAGCTCGCCCCGCGCCGAAGGCTTGATTGACTTGGCAACGTCCACCACGTCACGGTCATAAAAATAGAGCCCGGTCACCGCCCAGCTTGACTTGGGCGCCGCAGGCTTTTCCTCAATGCTCTTGGCCATGTCGTGTCTGTCGAATTCCACCACGCCATAACGCTCCGGATCCGAAACATGATAGGCGAAGATTGTGGCGCCGCTCTTGCGCGCCGCGGCCTTCTGGCACCGGGCCCCAAGCATGTCGCCATGGAAAATATTGTCGCCGAGGACCAGCGCGGCGGGGCCGCCGCCGAGGAATTTTTCGCCGATCAGAAAGGCCTGGGCCAGCCCGCCGGGTTGCGGCTGCTCCGCATAGGAGAGATTGAGGCCAAAAACCGAGCCGTCGCCCAGCAGGCTGCGGAAATTCGGAAGGTCATGCGGCGTGGAGATAATCAGGATGTCGCGCAGCCCCGCCAGCATGAGAACCGACAGCGGGTAATAGATCATCGGCTTGTCGTAAACCGGCAGAAGCTGCTTGGAAACCACCATGGTCAGCGGATAAAGCCGTGTCCCGCTGCCGCCCGCCAAAATGATCCCGCGCATGTCCAGTCACACCATAATTAAGCTGGAACCATAGCCTTTACCTGTCGTTATGGTCAAACAACAGCTAATAGAGGCATTGGTTCAATCTGAGCCTTACGCAGCCTTCTTGTGAAAATCACGGCTGGAAGAGTCAAGCGCACCCGAAATCGGCATGCCCTTCAAAAACTATACCCGATCAGGCATAGTCTTAGACCCAGCCTGTTCGTCCTGTTTTAGTATTGTCGCATAGATGACAAGAATCTGCCTTGTCTTGTGGCGCCAATCAAAGTGCAGCTCAACGCGCTTCCGGGCAGCCGTGGCATGTTTTTTGGCCAATTCGGGCGACCTGACCAAACGTGAAATTGCACCAGCCAACTCTACAACGAATTGCTGCGGTGTCGATGGAGCAACTAGGGTTCCACATTCGTCAGTTAGATAATCGAGAGGTCCACCCCAAGCAGCTGCAATAACCGGGCAGCCGCTCGCCATCGCCTCAAGAACGACCGCACCTCCACATTCCCTCATGCTTGGCAATACAAGAGCCGTAGAACGCGCCATCTGTGTTGCAACGTCAGCCTGCGGCAATCGCCCATGAAAAACAACCTTGTCGCCAAGCAGTGTTGCCCGTGCCTCAAGTTGCGCCCGCAACGGTCCATCGCCGACGATATGGAGTTTCACATCTTCCCGGCCCCGCAGAGATAAACAAGCATCAATGAGAAGGTCCACGCGCTTGAAGTCAACAAGCCTCCCGACATAAATGATGTTTGCTTCTGTTGTCTCAGGCGTAGCCCGGCTGTCAGCACCTTCAAACAACCTCAGATCGACGCCATTCTCGACCAAAGTGCTGACCGGGGCCGACTTCACGCTGTCCGGCAGCGCCGCCCTCGTTCTATCATTGGCGACCAACAGGCACGCTGCCTTCGACTTTCCAGGAATCATGCGATTCATTAAATTGGCCGTAGATCGAAGGATTGCAATCGCGACTTCCTCAATTGACCCCGATTTCCGGTAACCGGGCGGATAGTCCATGCCGCCATTCATGGGGCCAATTACAACTGGCGCTCCCAGGCCGTGCATAAAAGAAGGCAATTTGGGCGACACCGGAATTGGTTGATGGACAATTGTAACACCAAGAATTGTGACAAGTTGCTTTGCGACCTTGCGTAAACGCAATTGATTGTGCAATTGGCTTATTGCGCCAAGGGTAAAGTCCGCAATCCTTGCAGGCACAAACCGGCTAAGCCGATGGCACGCAATATTCAAAAAACTGTCCTCAATATAGAATACTCGAGAAACATCGGATCCTAGAACTGTGGAAAGTTCATTCCGCGTTCTCGCGTGAACCAGCAGCCATGCTTCAAACCCTGCTTCCCTCAAAAACCGGAAATAGTGCAGAGGAAGTATCGCCTCGCCGCCGAACTTTGCGGAGGCGTGCTCCGCAACAATCAGGATCCGCGAATTGGTTCCTTCCGGTGCAATGCTCTGACTTGCCTGAGCAGTTCCTGTATCCATATTGCCGATCTCAAATCCAAAGGGACGGCATAATGCGGTTTGCCGCGATGCGGATATAATACTTCATTGTGCCAGAGAAACTGGAGTATTGCACACCATCCAAGCCCCGTACTCCAAAAATCCAGGGTACCCGGGTGAAGCGTTTGACAATCTTGCAGCCTAAAAAAGATTTTGTGTCAATTATTTCACGAAGAATCCTTTCGCCTACTATCGTATCTCTGTATTTTTCCGGATCTTTAGCAAGAATTTCCGTATATCCTCTCATGGTGAAAGCGGCCAGATAGAAATCGGCCCACGGTTCAGGATGGTTTCGACAATTGATGTAAAGATCACAATCGGGGGCTTCCCGGATTATTTTTCCGATGTTCGTGACGATATATCTCCCCGTAAGTTTCCATATCCGCAGTGGCACGTCGGCCGATAGCAACTTCGATACAGCGATGGCTCGTCCAATCAAATTGATTTCGAGGAAATACCGGCCCAAGCTGGGTAACGCATCCGACTTGTAGGAAATGAATTCAACTCTGTCGGAGACTCCTGCCTTTTCACAAATGTTCTTCAAATGATCGAGTGGGAAGCCCGAATTATCCGCATAGACAATGGCGTCAATCGTATCCGACTTCAGCAAATTGATCTGAAATTCAAACGACGCCTTATAATCGGCAAGCCGCAACTCCGGATCTTTCCGCACAAGCATGAAAACGTCATCCGCTGGAGCGATTGTGGACGTCATGAGAAGTACATTTGTATAGTTCATTTGCGATCTGTCCGGATCCACCCCGCCCCCCGGTCGCGCCACATCGCGAGATAAAAGCCAAGCTTCCGGAAGAAAACACCCGGCAGTTCCAACAAATCACGGGGCCTCAGGACATTGCGGCCAAAGCGAACCCAAGCCAGGGCAAGTACCACAATCAGAGCCAGTAACGATGCACAAAAAATCATGGCGGGAAAAGCGATGCCGCCGGTAAGTGCAAAGGTTACTGACACCAACACTCCCAGCAACAGGCTAACAAGCAACATCATGAGCGGCGGCACCATGAGGTCCATGGCCATAATCATGAGCGGAACATTCATACCCAGCACTGCGCGCAAGAACATGGCAGGCGCAATCTTCAGCATCGTTGCCACTGACCCAGCTTCCCATCGCTGCCGTTGAACAGAAAACCCCCGCTCCGTAGCCGGAAAGTCGCTCTCTACCCGTGCCTCCGGGCAATAGCGTGGCGCACACCCGGCAGCGGCGAGGTCCAGTCCCATTTTCACATCTTCAACGATGTTGCCCGTGGCCAGATTGATGCGCCGGATCGCCACCCACGGAATGGCCATCCCCGTTCCCATCAGTTGGCAGGGACGCCCCAAAGCCATAAGGCCAGTGGGCCGCACCTCGTTTTTAATGATCCACGCAAACGCGGCAACCCTACGCTTGGCATCCGCATCAGGCGGCAAGGTCATCGCATAGAACGCCTGCGCGGCGCCGCCGTCCAGCTGGACGCAGGCCACAAGTGCGTCAATAGCTCCAGGTCCCAGCCGGCAATCCGCATCGACGATCACCACCACATCCGGCGGATCGCTTTCAAGATGCTTTACGCCGAAATCAAGCGCATAACCCTTTCCGCGGCGCTGAAGTTCAGACCTCGCAATGGTTTCGGCCCCGGCCGCCCGCGCCTGCTCCGCCGTCCCATCCGTGCAGTTATCCGCCACGACGATGAGTCGGTCAGAAGCCCCGAGCTGCTTGGCTATTCCGGAAACCGTTGCGCCAATGCCGTCCTCCTCGTCATGGGCGGGAACGATCACCGCAACACGCAGGCCTTCTGGCCGCCGCAGTTGCGCCAAGCCGCTTTTCTTTCGCACCGTGAGCGCGCACAGCACTTCCGTAAGCACAATGCCCACTGGAAGGCTGGACATGATCGCAATCAGGCTCAGAATTGTTCCCACAACAGTCATGCGCCCTGCCCTTCAAACAGCAGCTTGAGCTTGGTGGCTTCGGTCGTAACGTTATGTTGTTCAAGCGCACGGATTCGCGCCTGTCCGCCCATGGCTGCGAGCGCTTCGGGTGCAAGCGACAAGACCTCAATGATCGCCTGTGCCAAGGCCGCGACATCTCCTGCCGGCACGAGCCAACCGGTTGCTCCCGGCGTTACCAGTTCCGGAATTCCCGCGACCGTCGTTGACACCACGGGCCTCCCAAGCGCCATCGCCTCCATGATAACCACAGGCAGGCCTTCCGCGAAACTTGGCAGGACGAGTGCCTTTGCTTTTTCGATCTCCTCGCGCACGCGCTGTCCGGAAATCCATCCCGTGATCGAAATGCAATCGTCCAATCCCTCCGTAGTAATCGCGGTTTCAATATCGCCGCGCATCGGCCCGTCACCGGCGAACACGATTTCAAAAGCAATGCCTTTGCCCTTGAGAATGCGGGCTGCTTCCACCAGCAGAAGCTGGCCTTTCTGTTCGCAGAGCCGCCCCACGCAAACCAGCCGTGGCTGCTGTGGAATTGGCCTTGCTACACCTTCAACGAAAGCCGCGTCCAGCCCGCAATGGACAACATGAATTTTATTCCATTGCCGATGATCACTCCAGCGCCAGAGCTGCGAACGGCCAAAGGATGAAATGGCGACAACAAAATTTGCACTTCTAATTTTTTCGGAAAGGCCTATGCCCAGCGGCCGGTCAAACTCCTCGGGGCCATGCACTGTGAAACTCCACGGAATGCCGCTGAGCCTGTTCACCAGCATCCCCACCATGGCGGAATTCGTCCCGAAATGCACATGGAGATGGGTGATCCGGTCACGTCTGCACCACGCGGCCAAAACCGCAGCCTCCAGGAGATAAGCCACATGCACCGCGGCGGACCGGTCCGACTTAAGCCCGCAACGAATGGCAAAAACAAAAGCCTTGGCAAACCGTACCGGGTGGCAAACGATGGTGCGCAAAGCATCCATAAGCCGAGGAAAAAAGGGCCGCGCAATCACGGCAGCTGTCTTTGCTAATTCGCGGGCGTCAGCTTCATCCGTCAGAACCTCGGCGGTCCGCCGCAATGTGTAGCGATGAATGATCAGCCCCAATGACTCCAGCGCCGCGATTTCTCGGCGGATAAAGCTGTGGCTCGTCTTTGGGTATTGATTGACCAGATAGGCGATGTTCATGGCGCGTCCCGAAAGGCGATCCAATATGCCCCGAGGCTGGCATCCAGTGCCAGATGATAGCTGCCATTTTCATAGCGTGAAGGCACCTGTTTTTGCCGCCCGTCGCCGAACTGCGCATGGGCCATCAGTCCGGGCGGCGCCTTGAATGTCACCTCACCGATGATGGGTTCGGAGCGGATGGCGGTGGCGCCCTTCTGCTGTGGAAGCGTCTGCGCCGCCATTGATACGAGGATGGAGCGCGATTCCGCAATCGGCTTTGAATCGAGGCTTTGAACCGCCAGGGAAGCATAGGCGGTTTTCAGCGAAACCCGGGCGTTGCTCAGCGTAATGCTCTCCCCGCCGATCCAGCCTGATGCAAGCTGGGTCAGCGGCGTGTCCACCGTGAAAATGCCGCGCCGCCAGTTGCGGCAGAAATCACCCGTCGCGGCGCACACTGTATCGCCGCCGCCGGAAAAATCCGCCTTGATGTCGGTGATCACTTTTCCGTCGTGCTTCGGCGCTGCCGGCTTGAACCAGTTCAGCTCCTTAAGGGCCGGCAGGGCCAGCCGCCAGCGCGTTGTTTCCGTCAAGGTGCGAATAGTCCGCGACGTGATCGGCGAAAGCGCCGCGTCAATGAATTCTTCTATCCCGGGACGCAAATAGTGGACTATGTCCCCGGGCCTCACGTGCTGCTGGCGGAAGATGAGAGCCCCAGCCGGCATCATGGCCAGCAGCGCCGGATCATTCGCCATTTCCCATTGGGTTACCCTTCCTGGCCTGCCGAGCGCTGACTGCGAATAGGCATACTCCATGGCGGCGTTCCAATCCTGAAAACTGGCCACTGCCGCGAGATAAGCCGGCAAGGCCACCCGGTCATGGGACGGATGCTTGCCCATGTTCCATTCGGTAATGGCAACTGGCTTGCCTGCCATTCCCGCCGCTGCAATCCAGTTCAATGAATTGGGTGCATAGCGCGGATCGGTTTCCAGCACGCCGCTATTCGCATAGGCATTCACCGCCACCACTCCGCCATCGGTGAGGGAAGGAAGCCCCGCCACGGTCATGTTTCCAAAGGTGTTCGTCGTGCTGATAATGGCCTTGCTCCCGCTGGCCCTGATATCGGCGATCATCCGCTCATTGAACCGGTGCTCAAACTCGCTGAGGAACAATTTTGATGGCCCGAACAGCCATGACCGCCAGGTCTGCTCGGTATCCAGGGACTTTTCTGCCGCAAAGCGCGCCGCTTCAGCCATGTAGATCTGGTTGTGAACCGGGCGCTTCTTGTCCGGAAGGAACATGTTGCCGAAATGATGGGTCAGGTCGTTCTCGTTGGTCAGCAAAAGGAAAGCAATGCGGGGGTCGTCACGGTAGGCGAGATTGGTATAGGGGTTCACATGCTTCAGCAGCAGGCGGTTCAGTTCCTTCATCCGGGCTTCGATGCCGCTGTTGAAATAGGCATAGCCCGCTGCAGTCGGGCCTTTCTTGCCGGCCATCATCTCCTCCGCGCCGGTAAGGCCCTCCACTGAAAAAATCCGCCCAACATTGAGGTCAAGCCAGACGTAGATGCCTTCATCGCCCAGCGCTTTGATCCACCAATCCAGCCGGCGGAGTGACTCGGCATTGAGTTCAAGGCCTGCGGCAGTTTTGGCCCCGAGGATGTTGGGCTTTACCCAGTCCGAATCGAAATGATGGATGCGGACAAGATTGAACCCCAGCTTCGACAGGCGCTTTGCCTGGTTAACCGTGTCGCTCAACCCCGTCCGGAACAGGGCATGGGCAGTAAGATTGGTGCCCCAGAACCGTGCCGGCGTTCCATCCGCAAACACCAGTTGATCGCCCGAAACGCCAAGCGTTCCCCGCTTTCCCGCCGGCTTCTCGGCCGCATTGAGGAAACTCAGGTCAACCGGCGAGTTATTGACATCAAGAAGGTCGTTGTACCAGGACTGGTCTGGCGGCGCGAGCCGTTCCGCTGGCGTGGGCACGATGGCCGATCCGGCAGGAAGCTCCAGCGTCATCGTATAATCGCCTGCCGCCAGCTTTTCCCCGGGCCTGGCAAGATAAACCCGCACTTCGCCCTTCCCGCCTCTTTCGAAAAGGACATCTGAAGGCGCAGGCGAGACCGCGAACCTCACCGGCTCCTCGTCTGCCGCAAATTTGAGCGACCATCCCTCCCCGCCCGGAAGAATGCCGGGTTGCGGCACAAACGCCTCCCCGGCAAAGGCAGCGAGATTAAATTTGATGGAGAGGCCGCCATAGGCTTCAGCCCCCGGCTCCACCCGCATGCGCCACTCCATGCGGTTGCCGGCGCTCCGCCTGGCCACGGCCTTGATGGCCAGGCCATTCTTCTCGTTTGCGCCCGAAACCCCATAGTCAAACGGGGCGCGAATCTCGCTGGCAAGCTTCAAGCCGCCCCATTCCCATTTGCCGGTCCAGAAAACGAAGCTGGCCTTGGCCACCTCCACCGTATGGTGCCTGATCACGAAAAGCCCGGTTTTCGGGTCAAATTGCGCCGCCGTATCGGAGGGCGCCGCAATCGCCTGAAGGCAAGACACCCAGAGGGCGGCAAACGCGGCCAGCAGAACCTTCATATTCACACACCCCGGAAAGGCCGAAACCGCATTGAATAACCCTACAACGGACCCGCGCCGGGTGTCCACCGCCCGTGCCCCTCGACCGGCGGCGCCAAGTATATTAACACCTTCCAATTGGCTGGAATTGTTGCATGATCACAACATGTAGGTACCCATAAATCAGGGGATTTTGCGGTATCCGCGAGTTGAGAACGGGGAAACGGGGAACCATGAGCTACCTTGAGATGAGCGACAGCAAGCTTGGGTTTTTCGATGCGGAAGCAACCGAAAAGAAGGGCCTCGAACTCACCGCTCAATACAACTTTGCAAATCCTTATCCTCACATCGTGATCGACGATTTCCTTCCGCCGGAGATTCTGGAAATCTGCCTCAAGCGCTTTCCAAAGGTCTTGGACAAAGCGGGCATGACTTTTGACCGCCCCCAGGAACGGCTCAAATCGAGCTTTAACCCCGATCATCTGGATGCAGCACTTCGTGGCTTCTTCTACTCGCTCAATTCCAGGCCCTTCATCAGGTTCCTCGAAAACCTGACGGGGATAAAGGGCCTTATTCCCGATCCCTATTTCATGGGAGCAGGCTTTCACGAGATCAGGAACGGCGGCCATCTGTCCGTCCATGCGGATTTCAACCACCACAAGCCGATGAACCTCGAGCGCCGCATCAATGTCCTGATCTATCTGAACAAGGACTGGAAAGAGGAATACGGCGGCCAGCTCGAGCTCTGGGACGATGGCATGAAAGCCTGCCAGCAATCGGTTGTGCCCCTGTTCAACCGCTGCGTTGTGTTCAACACCACATCCACAAGCAATCACGGAAACCCGAACGTCATCAACCATCCGCAGGGAATTCCCCGCCGCTCCATTGCTCTCTACTATTACACCTCCACATGGTCTGACGAGAAGCGCGGGCACACCACCCAGTTCCAAACGCGCCCCGGCAGCGCTGACAGGAAGGACTATCAGGTTAAGCGCGATGAGTTTTTGCAGGAACTCACTCCACCCCTCCTCTATCGGGCAATAAAGAAACTCCAACGCAAGTTTATTAGATGAGCAAGACTTCCGGTCGGTGCGAAAAGAATAAAGTCAATCGAAACATCCTGCGACAGGCTAGTTAGAGAATGCGCATTGGTTACTTCATTCCTGGTTGGCCACCAGACAAGGTGCCCAACGGAATCGTGGCAACCCTGGGACGCTTGAGTGAAGCTCTGGAGCAACTAGGCCATGAGGTTTTCTTTTTAACTCCGCATCTTGCCGATAACGTGTCTGATCCCCGTGTTTTGGTGATCACGCCTCAACCTGCGCGCGGTCTGCTCGACCGGTTACGCTGGAAGTTCGATTTTGAAAGAATTTTTTATGATACTTCCGTCTCCGTAATACGCGCTCAGTTGCTTAAACTCATTTCCGATCGGAAAATTGAGATATTTCAAATGGAAGAGACGTACGGCTGGGTAAACACGGTCGCAAAAAACCTACCCATTCCTATTGTCACCCGCCTTCACGGGCCCTGGTTTACCTATGCAGGGATAGTGTATTCGCAGACCCCACCAAAGCGCGACATAAAACGTATTGATAGGGAGGGACTGGCAATCCGTTCCGCCCTTGCCGTCACTGCGCCATCAAACGCGGTACTCCAATCGACACGGGATTTCTATGGAGAAATCACACCACTTTGCAAAGTTATTCCCAATCCCATGCCACTTGCGCCACCTGAGAAGGATTGGAACTATCAGTCATGCGACAAATCAACAATACTTTTCGTCGGACGCTTTGACGAACACAAGGGCGGCGATATTGTACTTCGCGCCTTTTCAGAATTAGTAAAATTACGGCCCAATTTACGGTTGATCTTTGTCGGTCCTGACAGGGGCGTCAGATTGAAAAACGGAAGGTTTGTCCGTTTTGCAGAATTCGTCCAGACTGAAGTATCGAGTGAAGCCACAGCCCGTATCAACTATTTGGGGGCGCTGCCACGCTCCGAGATAGATAGCTTAAGGCAAACCGCAGCGATGACAATTGTTGCATCAAGGTACGAAAATTTCCCAAATACCGTAAGTGAATCTATGTCTATTGGGGCTCCCATTGTAGCAACATCAGTGGGAGGAATACCAGAATTACTTGAGAGCGAGCGAAGCGCGATACTGATTGAACCCAACAGCCCCGGTGCGTTGTTTTCAGCTTGCCTCCGACTTCTTGATAACCCGCAACTTGCAATCGAACTTGCCGCACAGGCGAAAATAGATTGCTCAAATAGATACTCTCCGGAGAAAATAGCCAAGCAAACGGTGGATTTCTACGCTGAAGTTATTGATCAATTCTCCCAACGCAAACGCCTAGAATAGGATCACATGCAGGCCCAGCTCTCAGCAATCGCATTTGTCGCTGTAGCACTTTCTGCGGCATATTTTCTGACGAGATCAATAGCGAATGAACGGTGGCACAACGCCGGATTCGTTCTTTGGTTTGTTTCTGCGGCAATCTTATTCTTGCTTCTGGGCTCAAAGGAATTTTCCCTCATTGTGCTTGTCGCATTGCTGGTTTTCTTGACGCCCCGGCCACCTGAGCAAAAACTGCCTTTTCTGGTGTTAATTTTTTTCGCCGTGCCCGTCGCGATAAAGGCAGCGATCCCTTTCCCCGCAATCAACTATCTCTTCAATGTGGATTTTCAGGTGCTCATTGGAATGGTCGCTGTTGCGCCCGCATTGATTGGTGGCCAAAGGCCGGAAAGAACCATCCCACAGTCGATTGGTTGGGGCACCATTTTCATGTTGGCTTATTTCACTGCAACGACGTTATTGATGTTTCGCGTTTTACCATTTACCGCCACCCTGCGATTTGGTGTGGAGGCAATACTGGGTGTTTTTCTGATCTACCTGTTGATACTACGCTTTGCAGTTTCTGAAAGCGTGCTGGAACGGACGATGACGGCGCTCTACACAGCAACCGTGATTCTGGCCTGCATTGCCCTGATGTCACAGCTCAAGCGATGGAACCTTTATAGCCTTCTGGATACAGATGCACGCATATTCAAGGCGGCCCAGGTTCGCTATGGCATTCTTCGCACAGATACAACTGTCAATTCAGTGCTGTTTGGATTCATTGAAGCAGTGGGAATTGTATTGCTGCTTCGCCGCAAACAAATATGGGGAACGTTGCCCAAGTATGGCTGGCTGATGGGATTGCTCCTGACAATGGGATTTATCGTCTCGATGTCACGCGGTGCATGGCTTGCGGGTTTTGTTGCAATCAGCGCCTATTTTCTTTTGAATTCGCGATTATCAAGTTCAGTAATCGTTGCTATCGTCATGTCATCCGTCGTTTGTCTTGCGTACTTGGTATTCTCCGGTGCCGGCATCTCGCAAGACTTGGACCCCTTCCAAACATTTGATTATCGAAAGCAATTGTATGCAGCGAGTTGGGACCAGTTCCATTCGGCACCTTTTCTTGGCAATCCTTTCTACTTAAATAGCGGGAGATTTGATGAGCTTGTACAGGGTGAAGGTATTGTTGACGTTGTCAGCGTCTACCTTCAGATGGCCCTGCAATTTGGGCTGGTTGGACTCGTGCTTTACGTTGCGCCTTTCTTGATATCCTTGGTTGGAATTCTCAGACTTCGAACCAGAACGGTTGATCTGAAAAGCCGGACTCTTATTGCCAGCCTTGGTGCCTTTATCTTGGGCTATCTCGCCTTAATATCCACTGTCAGTGGCGTAAATCTCATTATCCACTTTGGCTTTATCTTGGTGGCGCTGGCAAATGCTGCAATTGTTGTTGCAAACCAGCAACTTGAAACCCCAGTCAACTCAGAGACAGAAAAACTATTCCCTGCACAACCTGGTCCCATCCGGCGTCCCAACATCCCCGTCCGCCGCGCTCCGGGCCGCGGGAGGAATCACCGTGGCTGACGCCCCGCCCATTGCCGGCCTGCGCGCAAGGATTGTGAACGCCGGCATGTGGACCCTGACGGGCCATGTGGTGGAAACCCTGGTAAGGCTCGGCACCAGCCTTGTCATGACGCGCCTGCTCGTTCCCGGTGATTTCGGCCTCATGGCCCTGGCCCTCACCATCCCCGCAAGCCTGGCCATGCTGTCGGACCTGGGCATCCGCAGCAACGTCATCAAAAAAAGTGGCCGCCTGGGAACGGATTTCCTGAGGACGGCATGGACCCTGCAGGTGGTGCGGGGCCTGCTTCTGTCGCTTTTCATGCTTGCCATCGCCGGCCTCTTTCTGCTGCCGCGGGTCAGGCAACTGATGCCTGAAGGCAGCCTGCTGCTGCATCCCCAGCTCCCCTTTCTGCTGGCTGCAATGGGCGCTTTTGCGCCGGTAGGCGCCTTCGCGTCCGTGAACTTGTTCCTGCAGGAACGTGACATCAAATTCGGCCCGCTTGTCCTGCGCACCGTCATCAGCAAGATTCTGCCCGTGCCCGTCATGGTCATCTGGGCGCTGCTCTATCCCTCGGTCTGGTCGCTCGTTGCCGGCGCCCTGGTGGCGCAGGTTGCCTTGACGCTGTCCTCCCACATCATGATCCCCGGCCCGCCCATGAAATTCCGCTGGGACAGGCGCCATGTCCGCGATCTCCTCAGTGACGGCAAGTGGATCACCCTATCGACCGCCGGCACATTTTTCGTAAGCCAGGGCGACCGACTCATCCTGGCCACCCTGTTCAGTGCCACGCAGATGGGCCTTTATGCCATTGCCTGGACCCTGGCCGATGTGGCGCGCTCCTTTCTGCAGAGGCTCCATGGCTCCATCACCCTGCCAGTTCTGTCGGAGCTCTTCCGGACACGGCCCGAAAGGGCGGTCGAAGCCTATTACAGGTACCGCAGGCCAATAGACATTCTGGCTTTCACATCAACCGGTTTTCTCTGGATGGCCGGCCCGCAGCTCGTCCATTTCCTCTATGACGACAGGTATGCCGGTGCGGGTTGGATTTTGCAGATTCTCAGTCTGTCCCTGGCCTCCTTCCCGTTCCAGATGATCAATGCGTGTTTTATTGCCAATAGTGAGTGGCGCAATTCTTCCGTCAATTCGCTCATCCTCACGGCCTCGTTTTTCGCCGCCGCATTTATCGGATACACAATGTCCGGCTCAACAGGCGTAATCTGGGCCGTAGCGCTTTACAGATGGCCCGCCAATGTTGTTCTTCTCGCGCGCGCCTATCGGAGGGGCTGGATTGATCCCATCCGCGAAATCGCCATGCTGCCCTTCATCCTTGTGGGACTGGCCCTCGGCTTTGCCGCCCAACTGGTTCTGCAATGGATGGAAACCCTGCTGTGAAGAACCCCGTCAAAGCGAGCCTCAGCATTTGCATCTTGAACTACAAGACACCGCAGCTGGCGATCGACTGCCTCGCATCAGTCTTGCCGGAACTGACAGGTGATGCCGCCGTCGTCATTGCTGACAGCTGCTCGCAGGATGGCTCCATGGCGAAAATTGGCTCATGGCTGAAAGGCAACGATGGCGCCGGCAGATGCAGGCTTATTGCGCTTCCCGTCAATGGCGGGTTTTCCGCCGGCTACAACGCCGCCATGAAGGTTGTGCCTGCGGACTATTACCTTCTCCTCAACAGCGATACAGTCGTGCGCCCGGGCGCAATCGCCAAGCTCCTCGAAGCCGCCGCGAAACATCCGGATGCCGGCCTATTTGGACCAAGCCTGGAATGGCCCGATGGAACGCCGCAGGACAGCTGTTTTCGCGACCACTCGCCGCTGGGTGAATTGATCGCCGCCGCACGGACCCGCCATGTCACGGCATTGCTGCGGCCCTATGAAGTTCCCCTGCCCGCCGCAAACGCCGGACAGCGCCCGCCCTGGATATCATTTGCCGCCGTGCTTGTCCGTGATGACGTACTCAAATCGGCGGGCATGCTGGATGAGGGTTTTTTCCTCTATTTCGAGGATTGCGAATATTGTTACCGCGCCCGAGGGGCCGGCTGGGAGAGTGTTTATGTACCAGAGGCACGGATCATTCATCTGCGTGGAAAAAGCTCGCCAGTCAAAGAAAAAATCAATTCGGCGAAGCGACTGCCCCGGTATTACTATGCTTCGCGGACGCGTTATTTTCGCCTGTGCTATGGCGTGGCTGGGCCCACGCTCGCCAATATTGGCTGGTCCGTGGGACGCATCATTTCAAAAACGCGTGAAGCCTTTGGCGCAAAGGAGCCCCATTTGCCGGGTATGGCGTGGAAAGACATTTGGACAAATTTTTATGATCCGCTTTCTGCAAAAGGGCGCGACGAATGAGCAGGCTGCCTGACTTCATAATCATTGGTTCCATGAAATCGGCAACGACGACCCTCTACCGACAGCTCGCCGCGCAGCCCCACATGTTTCTGAGTAATCCAAAGGAACCAAATTTTTTCAGCAACGACGAGATTTTCGCAAAGGGCATCAGCTGGTATTCCAGCCTCTTCGACCTCGCTGATGGCGCTGAAATCACCGGCGAGGCCAGCACGCATTACACGAAACTGCCGACCTATCCCCACACCGTCGAGCGTATGAGTGCGCATTTTTCCAGCCCGCGCCTAATCTACGTGATGCGGCATCCAATTGACCGGCTTGTGTCCCAGTACATTCATCAGTGGTCTGAGCGGGAGATTGTTTGCAGTTTGGGGGAGGCGGTCGTGAAGCATCCGGAGCTGGTGGCCTATAGCCGCTATGCCTACCAGCTCGGGCCATTTTTTGAGGCGTTCGGCAAGGACGCGGTGCTGCCTGTTTTCTTCGAGTCTCTTGCTGCTGCGCCGCAGAAGGAGCTGGAGCGCGTCTGCCGTTTCATCGGCTACACTGGAGCCCCGGTTTGGCAGCATGAATTGACTCGGGAAAACATCTCGGAACGGCGCATTCGCAAGCTTCCTTTCCACGGCGCGCTCATCGAATCCGGGATAGCAACGGCACTGCGCCGCACATTCGTTCCCAAGCCTTTGCGCAAATTTATCGCGACGCGATTGACAATAATGAAGCGGCCAAGTTTGCCTGCGGCCGTCGCCAAAGATCTTGTCCAGCTCTTCGATGACGATCTTGGGAAGCTAGACTCATGGCTTGGCCGCAAAATCAGGTGCGAGACATTTCGTGAACTGAAATAAGTAAGCAGGTAAAAAACTATTTGTATTCGATGAGAACAGTTCTTCGTCTCAGCATCTTGGACGCAAAAAACTGCAACGCCCCGGCCGCTTCAGCAAATTTGGCTATTGTCATGAATAGCGCGAATTTCCAAGACATGACATTGGTTGCATCGCGGCGGACCGCAATGCGGGCAATTTGCAAGGGATACGCCAGAAACAGCCCAAAAACCGCAATATTGAAAAAACCCAATGCAATGACTGCAATTGGAAACGCTGCACCCCAGAAAATTGCCCGTTGGAGCTCGAAATGCCAAATTCTTTTTTCCGAGTTGGCATGAAGAGTTGAAACTGCGGCATAGGCAAAGCCACCCCGGCGGGTTCGTTTCCACCATTGGCCAAAATGCTGGATGTTGGCGTCATGCAGGGTCATGTCAACTGGAAGCCGCCAAACCTTCCAGCCCTTTTCACGCAGTCTCAGGCAAAGTTCTGGTTCCTCCCCCGCAATCAGTGTGGGGTTGAATCCGCTTGTCTCCTCAAGGGCCGCGGCCCGCATTAATGCGTCGCCGCCGCAGGCTTTGGACTGACCCACTGGAGTATCCCATTCCATATCGCAGAGCCAGTTGTAGATTGTCGATTGCGGGTTTTTTTCACGCCGACGCCCACATACAACTGCCACGTCGTCGTGTTTGTCGAGAAAACTCGACGCAGCGTCAAGCCAGTCGCCGACTACGACGCAATCCCCATCAACAAACTGAATATACTGCAAGTTTGGCCACAGCTCATTCAATCGTGCCAAGCCCGCGTTTCGCGCGCGGGCGGCGGTGAAGGGACTGGCTCTATCGAGTATTGTGACTTCCGCCCCCATGCTCGCGGCACGCTCAACACTCCCATCCGTCGATCCGGAGTCAGCATAGACTATTGGGTATTGGGAACTTCTCAACGACCGGAGACAAGCAACAAGCCTCTCTCCTTCGTTCCTTCCAATGACTACAACTCCCGTTTTCATCAAACTAGCTCTCGCGTGCCAAGAAAATGGGCTGGATAAATCATTTTCGATGCGGTTCCTAACAAATATTAGTGTTATTTCTTGCTATATGTGGTTACTTATAGCTTATCTCAGCAATCATATTTTTGCAGTAAGTCTTGGACAAGCCAATGGAACGCAGAAGCACAATTGTATTTGTAGCCGGTGCCTTACGCTCAGGCACGACCATGCTCCGGCTTATGTTGGGTGGAAATTCCTTAATCAACGCGCCAGGCGAGTTTGATTTTGCATTTGATGCTCTTGGCACCGATGCAGGAACAGAGGAGTCAGCATTTCTCGATCCTCAGATCTTTGAGAAATTTCTGCGATCTAACCGAATTTTTCTGGACAAGAACATCGCGGTTCCCAGTGAAGGCGGCATTGCCAGCCGAGTTGCGGCGTTGGCGGATAGTTTAACTGTTGAAAAAAAGACTCTTGTCCTTTTCATTCACCGTAATTTCATGAGCGCCCATGAGTTCTTTCCAAATGCGAAGTTTATTCACATTGTGCGAGATCCAAGAGACTGTTCACAATCGGCAGTTAGCATGGGCTGGAGCGGCAATGTCTATCACGGTACTGAATTTTGGCTAAAGGCGGAACAATCATGGGAGCGCCTCAAACCTTTATTGCATGTCAGTAATTACATCGAACTCAAGTATGAAGATGTTATTGAATCCCCCGAACATTCGATGTCTCTGGTTTGCTCGTTCCTCGGCGTGGAATACCATCCAAAAATGATCTCCCTCGAAGGCACTACGTATTATCCGCTGGATACGAAGCATTCTGAACTTTGGAAAAGAAAATTATCCCCATACGATATCAACCTCATTGAAAGCCGTACGATGGCGCTCATGATGCGTAACGGATATGTGCCGTTGCATAAAATGGCGCGCCAACCGGGTCGAATTGAGCGAATGGGACTCAGTATTCAAGATAGGATATACAGGCATACTTTTCGAATATCCCGTTACGGTATTAAACTTTGGTTGCTTGAGCTTCTTACTCGAAGATTTGGTTTAAGCGATGTCCGCGCACAGATTCTTCCGAGAATCACGGAAATTGACCGCCGCTACTTGAGATGACGCAATCGGCTTAGGTCAAAGGCGTCGCGGTCAGGCTTACTTCCAGAAGCTTTGCTGGCTCAATACCTGGATCGATTGAAGCGAGAACTGCATCCGAAGGAATATGGAAACTCTCATTCATTCCGTAAGCGGAAGTTTCGTTGCCAATAGATACCTCTACTCTCCCCTGAAGTACAATCCAATATTGAAGCGAAGCTTGGCGAGGTTCGACATGCAGCAGCTTCCCCGCACCTATAGAAACCAGCTTCGTGCTTATTCTATCATCCCCCACAGCAACTTCCGGAAAGGATGCCGCAGTCATCGCCTCAACCGCTCCCCGCAACAGCCCGAGTTCATTGCGGTTAACGATCAGCAGGGCGTCCGGCGAATCAACCACGATCAGGTCTTCAAGGCCGATGCCCACAGTCAGGCGATGCGGGCTGAGCACAAATGAATTGTGCGACGACGAGAGTTGAATCCTGCCGCTTTGCCGGTTGCCATCGCCATCGGCGGGGTGGATTTCGGCTACCTCTGCCCACGTCCCCACATCACGCCACTCGGCGTCAAGCGCCGTAACAGCGACAGCCTCGTGCCGCTCCAGAACGGCCTTGTCGAAGGAAATGCGCGGTGCCTTGGCAAAGCCTTTTGCGGCAAGGTGCACGTCATCAAATTCGCCGGCACCCGATTCAAGTGAGCGCTCCACCGCCGCCAGCACAGCCGGCTCATGTTTTCGCATTGCCTCGATAACGGCATCGGCCCGCGCCACAACGATTCCGGCATTCCACAAGGCACCGGCAGCGATCAAGCTTTCGGCAAGCTCCGGTTCCGGCTTCTCGGCGAAGCGGCTCACACGGGTGATGTGCGGCAAGCCGTCAACAGCCGCGCCCGGCACAATATAACCCAGCGCGGTTGAGGCATGGCGCGGCCTGACACCCAGAATGGCAAGCCAGCCTTTTTCCGCTGCCGCGACCGCATGGGCGATGGACGCTGCAAAGGCTTCGCCATCCTCAATGACATGGTCGGCCGGCAAGGCCACGATTATGGCCCCGGGATCAGTCCGCCTTGCTAGAAGCGCCGCCGCGCAAAGTGCTGGTGCCGTATTGCGTGGTTCGGGCTCAAGCAGCAGCCTGCCGCGCAACCCCAACTGGTCAAGCGACTGGCGCACTTCCGCCCCATAGGCCGCCGCCGTCACGCAAATGGGATTACCGGCACCCGCAATTACCCTGGCGCGCATCAGAGTTCCTTCCAGCAACGTATGGTCGCCAACAACCGAAATCAGTTGTTTGGGCCGGTTGCTGCGGCTCAGCGGCCACAGGCGCGTTCCCGATCCGCCGCACAGGATGACAGGAATGACCAAGCTCATGGTTCCGGCACCTGCTGCAACGCGCCCACCTCCGGATAGGTCGCAAGCTGCGATCTGACGGCATTGACAACCTCCATCATCCGCCTCCGGCTGATCGGGCTTTCGCAGACCACAACCAGTTCCGGCTTGTTGGATGAGGCCCTGACCAGCCCCCAGGAACCATCGGCAAAGCTGAACCGCACGCCATTGATGGTGATCAAGGCAGTGACCGCCGTGTCGGCGCGAAAATGCTCCGTCACCCTCTCCGCAATTTCATACTTGATGCCATCGCCACAATGCGCCGACATGGTGGGCGTTCCCCAGGTCTGCGGCAGTTCCCTATAGAGATCGGCCATTGATTTCCCCGGCGTACGCTCCAGCATGCGCAGGATTTCAAGGGCGGTGAGCAGCCCGTCATCATAGCCCCGGCCAAGCGGCGGCTGAAAAAAGTAGTGACCCGATTTCTCGAAGCCTGCCACTGCGCCCCGTTCCGCCGTGTGCCGCTTCATGTAGGAATGGCCCGTCTTCCAGAATTCGCAGCGCGCCCCCAATGCCTTGAGCACCGGATCGGACTCAAACAATCCTGTCGATTTTACATCGGCAATGAACAGCGCATCTTTGATCGCCGCGGCAAAATGCCTTGCCAGCAGAACGCCCACCTTGTCGGCAAAAATCGCGTTGCCCTCATTGTCGATCACGCCGCAGCGGTCGCCATCGCCATCAAAGCACAGGGCGAGGTCCGCCTTGTGCTGCGCCACGGCGCGGGACGCCGCCGACAGCATCTTCAAATCTTCCGGATTGGGATTGTAATTCGGGAATGTGTAATCAAGCTCGCAATCCAGCGGGACAACATCGCAGCCCACTGCAGCAAGAACCTGTGGTGCAAAAACACCCGCCGTTCCATTGCCGCAGGCCACAACAACTTTCAATCGACGGGTGAGTCTCGGTCCTTTTGTGAGATCATTGACGTAGCGCTGCGCCACGTCTTGCGCATCAATGAGTTGGCGGCCGCTCCGCTCCGCCCATTTGCCTCCAAGAACAATATCCTTCAGCGCTGACATCTCGTCGGGGCTGAAGGTGAAGGGCCGTTCCATCCCCATCTTTACCCCGGTCCAGCCGTTCTCATTATGCGAAGCCGTCACCATGGCAACCGCCGGCACATCGAGGTCGAATTGCGCAAAATAAGCCATCGGCGTCACTGCAAGGCCAATATCATAGACCGTGCAGCCGGCCCCCAGAAGCCCCGTAATCAGGGCGTTTTTCACATCCATCGAATAGCTGCGGTAATCATGGCCCACTACGATGTGCAGCCTCACGCCCCGGGCGTGAAGCAGGGTGCCCAAGCCAAGCCCCAACGCGCGAAAGCCCAGGGCGTTGATTTCGCTGCCGATGAGCCAGCGCGCATCATATTCGCGGAATCCCGATGCTTTCACCAAAGGCAAGCGCTCACAGTCACGCGAATTTGCTGTAAGGTCCTGGCGGGGCGGCTGCATCTTATGAGCGGGAAGCGCTAAACGATGGGGCGGTCATTTTTCTGAGCCCGGCCGCGGTTGCGTGACCAGGCGGGGCGGTCCCGCGGGACGCAAGGGCACCAGTCCGAATTTGTCGCGATCTCCCAGAACCTCCTGGACAATGTTGATGGTGATCTTCTTCGCATGCAGGGCAAAGCCATAAACGAGCGCTGCATCGCAGACCGCATTGATGATCCGCGGGATTCCGCTGCTCGCATTGGCGATCATCAGGGCCGCCTCGCGCGAAAACAGGTTTTCCTTGGCCCCCGCCAGCGCAAGGCGGTGGTGAATGTACTGCGCCGCTTCTTCCACAGCCAAAGGGCCGAGATGGAAATCGGAAGCGATGCGCTGGGCAAACTGCACGAGTTCCGGCCGCTGCAGCATGACCCGCAATTGCGGCTGGCCAACCAGGATGACCTGCAGCAACTGCGCCCCGTCCGTATTGATGTTCGACAGCATGCGAAGCTCTTCAAGCGCCGAGATATCAAGGTTCTGCGCCTCGTCGATCATCAGCACCGTGTGGCGTCCCTGCTCATATTCTGAAATCAGGAAGTCCTGGAACTGGCGCAGCAGCCCCACATACTTCACCTGGTCGAAAGGCTGGTTGAGCGCGAGAAGGATCCACTCCAGCAGGTTGCCCTGCCCCATCATGGTGTTTGAGATCAGGCCAACCGTGATCCGGTCGTCCATGCTGTGAAGCAGCTGGCGCAGCAGCGTGGTCTTGCCGCTGCCGATTTCGCCGGTGATCACCGTGAAGCCGGCCTCATTGAGAATGCCGTATTCAAGCATGCTGTAGGCAAGGCTGTGCGTCCGCCCCCAATACAGGAAATAGGGGTCGGGAAGCATCGTAAACGGCCGCGTCGTCAGGCCGTAAAACTTTTCATACATGAGATAATCCTGTGCAGAACCCGCCTGGTTCAGAAATGTTAAATCTAATTTTACTATAAGTCAGTCTCGCGACCAGAAAAGGTTAACGCAAGCACCAATTCCAGCCAGCAAAGCCTGCCCGTCCGGGGGTCAAATTCGCCCTCACCGGGCCGATTTTTCCCTTTTTTTCAGGGGCTTGACTCTCGCAAACAATCTAATTAACTAAAATTTAAGGGGCTGGAGCAACTGGAGGGCGAAATGAAAATTAACACAATGGTTAAAAAATACGCGGCTGGCTTGGCATTCGCATTGGGCGTATTGTTTTGGTCTGGCGCTGTCGGCGCGGCGGTATGCTCGGCCGATATTAGCTTGGATGTGATTGGGGACCTGTCGGGTTCCAACTCAGGTTGCCAGGTAGGAACAACTAACAACGACGAAGGTCAGGTAAACCTCGATAACATGTTTACCTATAACGACTGGATATTTGCCGGGAGGGACAACGGCCTCGACGGTCAGGAGGGAACCACCTCAATCCCTATTAATCTTGTCCTTACGGGTGGTACGTTAGCTGGCACTTGGTCAATAAACAGCACAATATTCAGCCTCTATGAAATGGTGATGCTTGTATTCAAGGATGGCAACGGTATCCCGCCAAACTATGTAGGTTACCTGTTTGACATCTTTGACGGAACAACCGGCACCTACAGCTCCCCGTTTGCGAATTCCGTCAACGGAAATCCGAAGGAAATAAGTCATGTGTCGGTCTATGTCCGAGGTGTAGGTGCATGCCCCTCAGGCAATTGTAGTCCTCCGGTGGGAGAAGTCCCCCTGCCAGCCGGCATCCTGCTTCTCATCAGCGCTCTTGGCGGACTGGGATTTCTTGCCCGGTTTCGCAAAGCCGGCGCAGCAGCCTAAATCACTTTAGCAGTGCGTTGAGAGTCTCAACGCACTGTCTATCCGTTGGCTTCTTATCGCTGCTTGAATGAAATCCACCCGATATAGGCCCCGAGCCCAAGCCCGAGCACGGCCAATACCGTAACGTATGGCGCGAATGCCGCCTGGCAATAGGCCCCAATGGCAATGCCGAGCGAAAGCAGGGCCAGCTTGAGAAGCCCCACCTGCCACCAGGTGAATGTGTAATTCCTGAAAATATCCATACCAGCAGTATAAGCGCAATTGCCCCGGCGTCAAAGCCTCTCGGTAAATGAAGTTGAGACACAGGAAAACGACGCTGCTCCCAAGAAAGAGAACAGCTCAGTTCCGTGATTTATCCGGCATGGCTGCCGTCACTTTTTGTTGCCGTTGCCTTCGTTGGGCGTGTCGTTTCCGCCGCCCTTGCCTTTCCCCTTGCCGCAATTGCCACCGCCGCACTTTCCTGTTGGCTCCGCTGGGCTTGGCTCCGGTTCCGCCGCGGGAGCGCTGGCGGCAGGCGTGGCGGCTTTGCTCTTGCCAATGGCGGCCAGTCTGCCGAGGCAATTGCCGCCGCCCACGCGAAACCGCGAAGAGAGCCGCGCCGGATTGGCGAGATAGGGAAATAGCTGGACCGCCGTCTCATTTTTGCTGGTGGCGGTTGATACCCTTGCCGGCTCGGAGATCTTCCGGCCATCCGCCACGATAAAGTCGCAGGATTTTTTCAGCGTCCGGCATGATGATCCGTTGCAAAACCTGGCGCTTCCGTTGATGAGCGCGATATAGACGCGGCCGTTGCGGATGGTGACATCGAATGCCGTGCCCCTGACGCCCATCGTTCCATAAGGCGTCCTTATCTTGTAGGCTGATGAGCCGCTGTTCCCGCTTATCCAGCGGAATGTGCCCTTGGCCGCAGCCAGGCCAAGTTTCTGGAAGCGGGATTTGCTTGCGAAAACAAATTCATCAACCACCAGGTTTGCACCTGGGCCAACCGCCAATTTGGTGCCATCGCTGAATTGGAATTCCCCGCTGCCCGTGCCGTTGCTGCTGATGCGGTCCAGGTAGAATACATCGTCACTCCTGGAGAGAACGCGCGTTCCCTGCGTCCCGCTCGCCTTCACGGTTTGGGCCGCATTGAGAACCGTGCCAATAGGCTCGCTCGCCAATGCCCCGTTAACAGCTGAACAGGTGGCAACTGCCACGAATAACCCCACAAACGCTTTCACGCCAAGTCCCCCGTCATGCTGTAGAAAGTCTTAAGGTCGCGGATCGAACGCTATCAATCATCGGCTGGGGAGTCCAGAGACTGCTGCCTCAACAACGTTTCGGATGGCCCGAAAATGGTGGGCGGTACAGGGTTCGAACCTGTGGCCCCTGCCATGTCAAGGTCTAGCCGCAACACACAAATTGATATATTTCAGATACTTACGAAAACCGCCAAGTAAGAACGAAGACAGAACAAAACGGCATCTACCGCCAAGTTTCCGCCAAGTCTGTGGTCGCCTATGCGTAAGTGTACGTCGCTCCTCCTTCCGCCTGAAGTCTACTTGCACTAAGAGGGCAAGCGGATTGTTGGCGACGAAATCACACGCTGTGGGCCAAATGCAGTATCTGGCTCATCATCGACGAAGCGGGCGGATTGTACGTCGATCTGGTGTCGATTTCCACCAACACGGGATCCCCCTGGCAAACTGGTCGCCTGCGGGTTTTGTTTTGGATGTGCAGCTAAATCCTTTGGACGGATTTTTTCATTCAGCCGCGAGGGCGGGAATAGCAGCAGATTTTAAGCCAGTTGCAATTATACTCGCGATAAGACGTCGATCTCGCGGTTGGGGGCCGCTTTCCGGGCACCTTTGGCAGGGTTCGCCTCGACAATGCTCACCCCTGTTGCGTCTCCTAAACGAAAACGTCGTCGGGCTGGAGCAATTCTTCGAACAAACGCGCGACAGCCTCTGCACCCGGGTCATTGTGGCCGGCGAGGTTGCTTTCGGAAATATAGCTGGCGCGTCCGGCCTTGGCGCGTGTGATTGTTGCGGTGTGGTTGGCACCTTTTCTGGCAGCAATAGCTGAGGCAGCCAAGCCTGAGGGCAACGCTTGAAGCGCCGGGGCGAGCGCATCGATCATCGTTCTGTCGCCCGGACCCGCACCCCCGACCTGCTGGATCCGGCTAAGACCTGCTTTCAAGGCGTCCACGGCATTCAGCCCGCTGGCGGATGCGTCGCCAGCTGCTGCAAAGAAGATCGCAAGCAGTACTCCGGAAGAGCCGCCCATCGTCTGGCTGAGCTCCAGCCCAATCGCCCGGTAGAGCTGCGTCCAGTCCGCCAAAGGCAGGCGATCGAGCGCCTTGATCAGGGCGCGCGAAGCGGTTGAGAGTGTCGTTCCGGTATCACCATCCCCAGATTTCGCATCCAGGGCATTCAAATCACCCTCGGCGGCAATCAGGATCTCGCAACATCTGCGAATTAGCGTTTCGGCATGTTTGTTCTTCGAGGGCATCGGCTGAATGGGTGTCAGGCCATCGGGCAATGGCAGCACATTGACCTCGGATACTGGATGGCATCCTGGCCATGCCCAGGGTGCGACATCCGCCTGAAGTCCCGCCAACGCCTGGCCCGCCAGCGGCAGCAGTGAAACTGAGAATCCGTGCATGTCGAGCGATGTCATCATCGTTGCCGGACCTACCATATGGCTGATCTGACTGCCGATCCGCGACCGGACCAATTCTTCAGCAAGGACCGACATTTCCAGCGCTGTCGCACTACCGAGGTTGTTGAGAAGGGCAACATGCGGGCCCGCTTCGATGTTCCGGGCCAGCCGGTCGACAATCATCTCCATGGCTTGCCGCGCGCCTTCGAAATCCACCTGTTCCACGCCGGCCTCGCCGTGAATGCCAAGGCCCAGTTCGGCTTTTCCATCGGCAATACGATCCTCTTTTGGTGAGCCCGGAACTGTGCAGGTGTCCAACGTAATGCCGAGGGATATCACGCCGTCGATGACCTGTTTGGCGGCTTTCGTCACCGTATCAAGATCGGCACCCTCTTCCGCCAGCGCGCCCGCGATCTTGTGCACGAAGAGCGTGCCCGCCACACCGCGCGCCTGCGGCAGACCCGGGAGCGCCACATCGTCGTCTACAACGACCATGCTGACATCCAATCCGAAGGCACGCGCCCGTTCCGCCGCAAGCCCGAAATTCAGCCGGTCCCCGGTGTAGTTCTTGACAATCAGCAGGCAGCCCGCGCCGCCGGTCACTGCAAGTATCCCGGCAAGCACGGCATCGACTGACGGTGAAGCAAACACATCGCCGCAGACGGCTGCGGTGAGCATGCCCCGTCCAACGAAACCGGTATGTGACGGCTCATGTCCCGAGCCACCCCCCGACACGAGTGCCACCTTGGACCTGTCCCAGTCGGTACGAACCACCACCTTGATATGCGGATATCCGTCGAGCCGCGCCAGACGGCCGCCCGAAGTGCGCAAGGCACCATCGATTGCTTCCGTGACAAGCTTCTCCTTGGTGTTGATGAATTGTCTCATGTTGGTTTCCTCAAGCGATACGGGCGCCGCCAGCGTCAAAAAAAAGCGGATTGTGGGGTTGTATTGCAATATGATCGCCCGGTTCAAGGCCTGTGTGCACATCGGTCAGTGTAACGATGTCGTGGCCTTCCAGACTCAAGTGCAATCGGGTCTGGTCGCCCAGATGTTCGACACGGGTCACACTGGCGGGTTTGCCCACGCCTTGCGAAATATGTTCAGGACGCAGACCAATCGTCATTGCACCGTAAGGTGCTCCGCCAAATACACTCGCCGGGAGAACGTTCAGCCGCGGTATGCCAAGCCTGCTGGCAACGTAGAGACTGACCGGATTCTCGTAGATGTCGCGGGGTGAGCCAAATTGCACCAGGCGGCCCCGGTCGAGGACGCCAATATGCGTCGCCATTGTCATCGCTTCGATCTGGTCGTGGGTCACATAGAGGAATGTCGCGCCTAGATCGGCCTGGATGCTTTTAAGTTCGACCCGCAGGTCGGCGCGCAACTTGGCGTCCAGCGAACTCAGCGGCTCATCCATAAGGTAGATCGAGGGATTGCGCACCAGCGCCCGGCCGATGGATACCCGTTGCATCTCGCCACCTGAAAGTGTGGTCGCCTTGTTGTCGAGCTTGCCGGAAATGCGCAGCACTTCCGCTACCTCGGCCACCTTGCGCCTGATCTCGTCCTCGGGGGTCTTGAGGATCGGCGAGCGCAGCGGAAAGGCCAGATTGTCGCGCACCGACATGTGCGGATATAGCGAATACTGCTGGAACACCATGGCGACATCGCGTTGCGCCGGTGTTGCCCCCAGGACTGATCGCCCGTTGATCAGGATATCGCCGCTGTCCGGGCGTTCGAGCCCGGAAATCAGCCGGAGCGTGGTCGTCTTGCCTGCACCTGTTGGTCCCAGCAGCACGACGAAAGATCCGTCCGGAACCGTCATCGTGACGTCGGCAAGGGCGATGTCCTTGCCGAAGGACTTGCTGGCCTTGCGAAGTGAAACCTCAGCCATGAGCAAGCACCCCCTCATTCAGGTCGGATCGCAGCGCACGGCCGGTTTGGTTGTCGAACAATGTCACGGTCTTGCCGTCAAATTCCAGCCCGACCGTCTCTCCGACCCGCGCTACCTGACCCGATGCCGTCCGCGCCTTGATAACGCCAAGCGCGGTGTTCAGTGTGACGATCTGTGTTGTGCCGAGATATTCCGTCGCCTTCACCTGACCGCGATAGCCACCTGAGTCAGTCAGCCGGACGTGTTCGGGCCGCACGCCAAAAACCATATCTCCTTCGAAAGGCTCACGCATTTCCGGAATGGCGAGTGGCTGGTGATGCAGCTTGACGGATGTAGTGCCCCTTTCAACATTGCCATGGAACCGGAGAAAGTTCATCGAGGGCGAACCGATGAAATCGGCAACGAACATGGTTGCGGGTTTGTCGTAGATGTCCTGAGGCTTGCCGAACTGTTCGATAGTGCCACGGTTCATGACGACAATCTTGTCACCCATCCGCATGGCTTCCAGCTGGTCATGCGTGACGTAGACTGTGGTTGCGCCCATGCGGTCATGGAGGGCACGCAGTTCCACTGCCATGTGCTCGCGGAACTCTGCATCCAGAGCGCCGAGCGGCTCGTCCATCATGAAGGCCTTGGGGTTGCGAACAATGGCGCGGCCAAGGGCGACGCGCTGGCGGTCACCGCCGGAGAGACAGCCGATGGGTTTTTCGAGAATAGCTTCGATCCCGAGGATCTTCGCAACCTCGGCCACCTTGGCGCGCACCTGTACACGGGGCATGCCTTGGCTGACCAGAGGATAGCTCAGGTTTTTGCGGACGTTCATGTGCGGGTAGAGCGCGAACATTTGAAAAACAAAGGCAATATCGCGCTGACTGGCGGGTTTCTGGGCAACTTCTTCGCCGTCGATTTTGATTTCCCCAGAACTGGGCAACTCCAAACCAGCGATCATCCGTAGCGTCGTCGTCTTGCCGCAGCCGGAGGGGCCGAGAAGCATGAAGAATTCTCCGTCTTCGATCTTGAAGGACGACGACTGGACGGCGGTGAAATCGCCGAACTCCTTGCGAAGATTACGAATTGTGATCTCGGCCATTGCTCACTCCGGAAAATGACTGACAACGATGAACATGACAGTGCCCACCAGCGTAACGATGAAGGAATAGGTATATAGCCAGAGGGCCACGTCCTGCATCAACATCACGACACCGATGGCGATCAGGATCGAGGCGACTATTTCCCATGGGCCGCGGCGCAGGCGGAGCAAGCCGTTCACGAATTCGCTCATTTCCGCACCGCCCCGAAGGTGATGCCCCGCAGCAAGTGTTTGCGCAGGAGGATCGTGAAAACCATGACCGGCAAGAGGAACAATGTGGCCCCCGCTGCGACGGCCGGCCAGTCCTTCCCGCCTACACCGATGATGGTGGGGATGAAGGGCGGTGCGGTCTGGGCCGTGCCAGAGGTCAGCAGCACGGCAAAGGCGTATTCGTTCCAGGCAAAAATCAGGCAGAAGATCGCGGTCGAGGCGATGCCCGTGGCGGCCTGCGGCAGCACGACTTTGTAGAATGCCTGGAACCTCGTATAGCCGTCGATCAATGCCGCCTCTTCGTATTCCCGGGGGATCTCGTCGATGAAGCCCTTGAGCAGCCAGACGGCAAGCGAGATATTCACCGCAGTATAAAGCAGGATCATTCCAAGATGCGTGTCGCTGAGCCCCAGCGTGCGGAACATCAGGAATATCGGGATCGCGACGGCGATCGGCGGCATCATGCGCGTCGACAGGATAAAGAACAGGAGATCGTCCTTGAGCGGAATCTTGAAGCGGCTGAAGGCATAAGCCGCCAGCGTTCCGAGAAAGACCGACAGGAAAGTCGAGCCGAAGCCGATGATCACCGAGTTGAGGAAGCGCTCGCCGTAGCGCGATGGCCCGGCGATGACCATGCCATTGTCGCGTACGACCTGTTCATACCAGGTCTCAGGCGGCGGCATCGCGGCCAGATCCTCGGCGTTTGCCCGCGTGCGTGTGGTAAAGAGGTTCACATAACCCTCAAGCGTGGGCTGGAACAGGACCTTGGGCGGATAAGAGATCGAATCGGGACCGCTCTTGAACCCGGTTGCGATAATCCAGACCAGCGGCGTGATGGTGATCAGCGCGTAGAGGATGACAATGGTTCCGGCGATCCATTTCTGCCTCGATGAGGGTGCGGTGATCGAATAGCTGCTCATCTTTCTTTCACCTTGTTCAGCGCCTTCACGTAAATCGAGGCCAACCCAAAGACGGTAACAAAGAGGATGATCGCATAGGCAGAGGCATAGCCGGTGCGCCATTTCTCGAAGGCTTCGCGTTTCAGATTGATCGATGTGAGCTCCGTGGTGGATCCCGGGCCGCCGCCCGTCAACTGAACCACAAGATCGAACATCTTGAAATTCTCGATGCCGCGGAACAGCACCGCGAGCATCAGAAACGGCATCACCATAGGGATGGTGATAGTCCAGAATTGCCGCCAGCTGCTTGCCCGGTCGATGGCCGCGGCTTCGTAGATGTAGCTCGGGATCGAACGCAGGCCAGCAAGACAGATCAGCATTACGAAAGGTGTCCACATCCATGTGTCAACGATCACAATGGACCAAGGCGCCAGATCGACCGACCCGATCATGGTAAAGGACGACGGATCCGCGCCTGCGAAGAATGCCACCACATAGTTGAAGATGCCAATCTGCGGCTGGTAGAAAAATGTCCAGAAATTTCCAACCACCGCGGGCGACAGCATCATCGGCAGCACAATGATCGTCGTCCACAGATCGTTGCCCTTGAATTTGCGGTTGATGAGCCACGCAAGTGTGAACCCGATGAGCACCTGAAGGACGATCGTCCAGATAAGGAAATGCGCCGTGACCTGCATTGTGTTCCAGATATCGGAATCGTTCAGGATTCGGCGGTAGTTATCCAAACCCACCCATTGCAACGGTCGGTTTGGCTGGTTGGCCCGATAGTTTGTCAAGCTGAGCCGGATCGTCCAAACCAAGGGAAAGATATTGATCGCGAGCAGCAGAAAGATTGTCGGCGCCACGAAGATCCAGGCAATCGTACGGTCGCTGAGGCCTCTGATACGGCGTACGGCCGCCAGCGGCGTGACTTTTGCGACGCGCTCCGTCATGGTGTTCAACATAAGGTTTCTTTCGACTGATTTGGAATGCGCGCGCAGGGCCCGATGAAGTGTATCAGGGCTCTGCGCGGATTCCTGTTGCCCTTCTATTCAGAAGAGCCCTCTAAGGTTCAGACCTTGCCGTCGTCCTTGAAAGTTTTGGCCCAATCCTCAACCAACCCGTCAAGTGCCTCCTGTGCCGTGCCCTTCCCGGCAACGACATAGTCGTGGAAACGCTTTTGCGTGTCCTGAAGCAGCGTCGCATAGCTTGGCTCCGCCCAGAAGTCCCTTACGATAGCCATCGAGTCGAGGAAGGTCTGGGCATAGGGCTGGCTGGTTGCAAAATCGGCTGCCTCAACCACTGACCTCAGACAGGAGAAACCGCCGGCCTTCCACCATTTCTGCTGCACATCGGGCTGTGCAAACCATTTGATGTATTCAAGCGCCGCGTCCTGCTTTGTTGAGTATGACACCACCGAAATGCCCTGACCGCCAAGCTGGGCGAACTTTTCGCCACTGGGGCCTGCCGGGTTGACCAGATAGCCGGTTTTGCCACCGCCGACATTTGGATCGGCCTCGAAGCCCGGCCAGGTAAAGGCAAAGTTCATCTGCAGTGCGACTTGCCCGGATTTGAAAGCGTCAATGCCTTCACCCATATAGCCGTTCGAGGAGCCTGGAGGTGTGCAGCAATCGTAGAGCGCCTTATAGAATTCAAGGCCCGCAACAGCACCAGGTGAGTTGACGAACCCCGCCATCTCATAAGGTTTTTTTGGATTGTCGTATTTGAAGCCGAAGCTGTAGAGCACGTCCATGGCGCCCATCGTAATGCCTTCGGAGCCGCGCTCGGTATAGATCGAGGCACCGTAGACTGTCTTGCCGTCGATTGTCCGGTTCTGGAAGAATGCGGCAATGTCCTTCAATTCAGCAAAGGTTGCGGGAGCGACAAGCTCGCGGCCGTATTTTGTTTTGAATTCGGCCTGCAGTTCAGGCCGTGCGAACCAATCCTTGCGATAGGTCCAGCCGACGACATCGCCAAAGGCCGGCAGGGCCCAGTAGTTCGGCGTGTTCTTTGGCCATTCCGAATAGCCGATGACCGTGGCGGGAACGAAATCGTCCATCTTGATGCCATTGGCATCGAAGAAATCGTTCAGCTTGACGTAGTGTCCGCTCTCGGCTGCGCCGCCGATCCACTGACTGTCGCCGATCATCAGATCGCAAAGCTTGCCGCCCGAGTTCAATTCGTTCAGCATCCGGTCGGCGAAGTTGGGCCAGGGCACAAATTCAAAATGCATCTTGTGGCCTGATTTGGACTCAAAATCCTTAGACAGCTCGACCAGCGCGTTAGCGGGGTCCCAAGCGGCCCAGCACAGCGTCAGGTCTTCCGCATATGCGTTCGAGGCGGATAATGAGCACGCAAGCGCCGTGGCACTCAGTAGGGTCTTGATCTTCATTTTTAGTCTCCTCCCGTTGTGATGGGCATGCCCCGCTAGTTCAATTGGAAGCAATTTGCCCGGAAACGACGGGAGCAAGATTTAGTGAGTTACGTACCTCACGTCAAGAAGTTTTTTTAGCTACGTATCTCAGTTGGAAGTACGCTTTCACTGATCGCAACTTGTGGAAAGTTTTAATGTTTAGAATCAGATAGTTAATAATCGAGTCATTGCGTTTGGTTCGCCAATGGATGGCGACGACACTCGCTCGCTGAGAACTGGGATAAGTCCTATACCCTGGCTTCTTGAAGCCAATCAATGCCAATCATATGCCCGGAGCAACTAGTTGGAGATTTCGATATCGGCGCAATCGCCCCAATTTTCGAGATCAACCTTCACAACTCGACGAGGTTCTCTTTCGTGACAATTTCAATCCGGATCTTTTCCTGTGAGTCTACTATTGGCGTGTTGTCCGAATACGCACGCAATACACGGATCGAACTGCGTACAAGATGACCTACATTCTGCATGATCACCACATCCACCTCGTCGGCCTCCAAAGCCGCACGCGTTATTTCCGTCAACTCATGCATTATTAGAGTGCAGCTTCGAATCCTTCCTGTTGCCCTCAATGCATCCAGAATTGCGGAGTTGCCGCTGCCCAGGGCGTAGATGCCCAAGATATCGCGGTGAGCAGTCATGACTTGTTTGACAATAGATATCAGACGATAGTTGTCATTGCGGGACTCAACGGTCGGCAGAACCACCAAAGACGGAAAGCGCTCTGCAAGGATACCGTCAAATCCAAACCGCCGCTCGATGCTGTCCCGGGACAAAAGTGAGCCCGAGACCACGAGGACCTTTCCCTGTTTTCCACAAAGAAACCGGCCCATTAGAGCACCCGCTGTCCGCCCGGCGGCCTTGTTGTCAACCCCCACAAAGTGGTCACGCCTGGAACTGGGCAGATCAGAAACCAATGCGACCACGGCCAGTCCAGCTTGCTTGAGCCGTATCACGGCGTCACGCACTTGTGGTGTTTCCGGACACATGATTGCGACGCCATCGAATCGCTGCACGTCAAGTCCGGTCAGAATGCGCGCAGTGGCATTCGCGTCATCCGCCGGGGCAAGGATTGTGTCGACTGAAATTCGATCGGGACCAGGAACCTGTTTTACTTCGTTCAAAGCCGCAAGGATTGTCTCGACGAACTTGCTCCTGCTGTCGGGAATGATGAAAGCGAAGCGATATTCCTTTCGCTTTGCCAGGTTCGCCGCGGATACGTCACGAACATATCCCAGCTTCTCAACAGCGTCCTGGACAAGCCTTATGCTGTTTTCCCGTACACGGGGCCGGGAGTTCAGCACACGGTCAACGGTCGCCAAACTGACGCCCGCCTCCCTTGCAATATCCCGTACAGTTGGCCTTGTCATTTGCGCTTCCTCAAAACGTGACTATAGTTTCCCGAGGTGAGGTACGTCAATCACGGTCAGAATAGAGTTTAACCATGTCGAAATCCGCTTTGAGGGCCGGTGCGCCTCGATTTAACAAAAACACGGATGGCCATTCTTGCCCGGCGTTTGCAAATCTGCAGTCTTTGGTGGACCCCTGTTTCAGGAAGCATGGCGGATGAGTATTTTATGAGATCAACGAGCTGGCTGAGTGGTCGTTGAGCAGAAAAAGTAAATCAACTGCGGATTATTGGTATCACCAGTGCAAAGAATCAGCGAATGCCGGACCCACGTTCCCGTAAGCTTTGATGCAAAGGCACAGCCTGCCCGCACTGTCACTAAACTTCTCTCGAATGCATGGCATTCCCAATTGTTCAAACGGTGCCCAAGGTGCAAATTGGACCCGAAAACCAAATTCGGGAGTCGAAAAAAGAACCAGAAAGCCCAACATCAAGAAACCCAACCAAAACTAACTGATAGGAATGCTGAACTGCTTAGGAAAATGGTGGGCGGTACAGGGTTCGAACCTGTGGCCCCTACCATGTCAAGGTCTGGCCGTGACGCACAAATCGACATATTTCAAATACTTATGAGAACTTTCGGGGACCGCCAAGTACGTTCGAAGACGGGACAAAACGGCATTTACCGCCAAGTTTCCGCCAAGCCTTTGGACGTCTAAGCATAAGTGTTGATCGCACCTCATTTAGCGCGACAACAATCTTCGCTAGCCAGAAGATGACAGTTGCGGCGATGCAAATGGCGAGCGCTGTGGCGATACCTATCTTGCTGGCGCCACATTTTCGATGGCCTGCGCACAGCAATCCCAGGACTGTTGGATGGCAGCGGCAATCTCGTTCAAAGGTATTACGTCAGGTCTTCGCACTGGATCTTGGTGGAATGTTCTTCGCAATCGCAGGGGCAGCTCAAGGGTGAGCGGGAGGTCCGGCCAATTGGCCAGCTTGGAAAGCAGAAGTGCATAGTCAATTTCTCCAGCACCGATTGCCACATATTCCCAACGGTCGTTCTTGCGGACGACGTCCTTCAAATGCACGTGACAGGAATGGGGTAGCGCATAGTCTATATCTTGCTCTGGTCGCGTCTTGCCCTCCGTGCAGGTAAGCGCGTTGCTGGTGTCATAGTTCATGCGGACGTAAGGTGAATTGAAATGCCCGATCAAAGCTGCAGCAGCCTTGCCATCAACCATGAGGTTTGTCGGGCCATGCCCAGGGTTTTCAAGAGCAATGACCACGCCCAGTTTCTCCGCCAGGGGAATATTGGCCTCAATGGTCCGTTTCAAAGTCTCGCGTTGATCGATCGGCGAGGAATTGGTTATTGTGTAGCGAGCACCGATGCCCGCCGTGAAGCGCAGCCGACGGGCCAGCATCTCCTGCGCGTCTGGTGCACCACAGTTCATGTGCGCGGAGATCGCAATGCTGCTTAACCCATGTTGTTGCAGCAGCTGCTGCATCTTTCCGATCGCGGCGTCTTCGAAATCATCCTCGGAAAAGGACATGTAGCCCTTGATATAGGCGGGCTCGACCAAAGGGATGCCGAGTCTCACCAGTTCTCCGAAGGCTGTTTCAATGGGATAGCCTTCATAGGCCACCGTCGACACGCTGATGTGGCGCCTTTTCATTTCCCTGACTTCTCCCTCAGCCATAAATCATATTGACAATTATGGTATACTAGGTAGCATAGCATTGTATCAAGAGGCATGAAGACAAAAAAAGCCTCGTTTTTTGGGAGATTTGAAATGGCGCGATCAGTTGCGGTTCTCGGTGCAGGCGGCAAAATGGGTCTTCGCGTCACCAAGAAATTGTTTGAATCAGGCTACGACCTGCGAGCGATTGAAATCGGAGACCTTGGCAGGAAACGCCTGGCTGAGGCGGGCCTTGCAGCAACCACAATCATTGATGGCTTGAAAGATGTGCAGATCGTTGTAATGGCGCTGCCTGATAACATTATTGGAACGGTTGCAGCCGAAATCGAGTCCCAACTTGCATCAGGCACAATGCTCTTGATCCTTGACGCAGCAGCGCCCTATGCCGACGCCTTGCCGAAGAACCGGCCAGACCTTACCTATTTTGTAGGCCATCCCTGCCATCCACCGCTTTACAATGATGAGACAGAGTGGGCCGCGCGGCGCGACTATCATGGTGGCGTAGCAAAACAGGCCATCGTCTGCGCCCTCATGCAGGGCCCGGAAGAACATTATGCTGTTGGCGTCGAAATTTGCGAGGCCATGTGGTCGCCCGTTACCAAGACACACCGGGTCACAGTGGAACAGCTTGCCATTCTCGAACCCGGCTTATCGGAAATGCTGGCCATGTGCATGGTCGATGTCATGACCGAGGCCGTGGACGAATGCGAGAAAAGTTATGGCATTGACCGTCAGGCGGCCAAGGACTTCCTGATCGGCCACCTCAATGTCGAGATCGCCATGTGGTTTGGCTATTCACCGAAGGTTCCTTCGGATGCAGCCCTGCGTCTGCTGCAATTCGGCAAGTCAAAGATCATGCAGCCGAACTGGCGCGAGGCCTTGTCGCCCAAGGTGATACGCCAAGCTTCCGATCTGATCGTGCACGGGAAAATTTCTTAGCGCCAGAGCGGCACAGAGCAGGAGTGCGCGACAATGTGTGACGAAAGGCACCGCGGTGTTCTCATTGGTTGCGGATTCTTCGCAGCGAACCACATGCATGCATGGTCCGAAATTTCGAGTGTGACAATTGTGGCTGTTTGTGATCGCGATGAAGCCAAAGCCAGGCATTTCTCTGAGCAGTTCGGCTGTCAGGCCTTTACCGACACCAAGGTTATGCTGGAATCTATGAAACCGGATTTTGTTGACATCGCGACAACTGTTTCGTCACACCACGCGCTGGTGACACTTGCAGCAAAGCATACAAAACTTGTCATCTGCCAGAAGCCCTTTGCTGAGACGTTGCAAGACGCAGCAGAGATGGTGCGCGCCTGCGAAGCGACAGGCGCCAAGCTTGTCGTGCATGAAAACTTCCGGTGGCAGAAGCCCTTCCGCCACATGCGTCAATTGCTCGACGAAGGCAGGATTGGGCCAACACAATTCCTCCGGCTTTCCTTTCGCCATGCTTTCGATATTTATGCGCGCCAACCATACCTCGCCGGTATTGCTGATTTGGCGCTCACGGATGTCGGTCTTCATCTTTTCGATCTGGCCCGCTCCCTGATGGGGGACATTGAACGCGTTACCTGCGAAACACAGACACTTAACCCGCGCGTGGCGGGGCAGGATGCCTTCCAGGCTTTGCTACGTTTTCACTCCGGCGCTGTGGGCAGTATCGAGTGCTCTTTCTACAGCCGCATGGAACCCGATCCTTTCCCTCAGACGTTGGCGCAATTGGAAGGAACGCGAGGCACGATTGAATTGTTGGCCGGCTATGAGCTCCGCATTACGTCAATCCATGGCGTGACCAATGAAAACTGTGAACCCAGCGTCCCGGCTTGGGGTCAAAGGCCCTGGCACCTGGTGCAAGAATCTGTCCGGGCCTTTCAGACCCACGTTGTTGCAGTTCTGAACGGCGCCGCGGAAGCAGCACCTTCAGGCGCACATAATCTTGAAACGCTCGCCGTGGTGATTGCCGCAACCGCATCGTCAAGGACACACCAAACGCAAATAGTCAAGAGAACTTTGGAGCAGGCCGCATGAGGCACGATCCGGCTTGTCGAAGCCACTCTCACCATATCCAGTCCATGGCACACCATGGTCTCGATAGGCCGCAATGTGAAAACACGTTGCGCCTGAAGCCTAAAACAACATGTTCAGGAGGAACGACAAATGAAATCGCTTAAATACACAATGGCAGCCGCCATCTTAACGACAGCCGGACTGCTGTCATCCGGCAGTGCCCATGCCGCAAAGATCTGCTTCGCTTTCCAGGATCTCGAAACGGAGTTCTGGGTTGCTGGCCACAAAGCTATCACTGAAACATTGAAGGCTTCCAACCACGAAGTGCTGGAAAGTAACGCGAATGAAGACGCCAACAAGCAGCTTGAACAGGTGAAGGACTGCATCGCACAGAACGTTGATGGCATCATCGTCATCCCGCAGGACGGTGAAAGTGCCGTGACGATTGTGAAAGAATCGCAAGCTGCCGACATTCCAATCGCTGTATTCAACCGCCCACCGACGGACACGTCAAAAGGTATTGTAGTCGTTGCGGACAACAAGACTATTGCTGAACAGGCCGTGGACTATGTTACCGCCGAGGCCCTCGCAAAGGCGCCGCCCGACAAAAAGCTGAACGCCATCATCATCGTGGGCGACCTGGGTGACCCGAATGCCGTGGGCCGCAAGGATGGCTTCTATGCGTCCATCAACAAAAACAAAGATCGCTTCAATGTCATTGAAGTAGCTTCCAAGTGGGATGCTGCGACGGCGCTGGCCAATCTTGAGGCCGCCGTGACGGCCAATCCACAGGTTGATCTGCTATTTACGTCCTCTGACTTTCTCTTCCCAACAATCCGCTCCGTATTTGAACCACGTGGCATGTGGAAAAAACGCGGCGAAGAAGGTCATGTGCTGATGGCTGGCCTCGACGGCGACAAAACCGCTTGTCAGCTGATCAAGGAAGGCTTTGTGGACGCGACTGGTGTGCAGGATCTTTTTTTCGAGGCCGATTCAGCGATGAACGCGATACTTGCTGCAATCGAAGCCAAGGAAACCCAGCCTAACAAGATCATGCCTGATCCGGGCTTTGCCCTTACGCAGGCCAATCTCGGCACGGACGAGATGCGCATGTGGGGCTGCAAACTGCTAGCAGGCAAGTAGTATAGTCAAGAACAGTGGGCATTTCCGGCCGATTCTCCCTACGGCCGGCAATGCCTGCTTGGACGCATTCAAATCGGGCACACATGATGGCAACACAGATCACTTCACTGAACAGGCGTTTCACAAACATCTTTCTGTCGGACTATTTCGTACTCTATATGTCGCTGGCCTATGTGATCGTGTTGGCGCCTTTTCTTCCAACACTTCTGACACCGCAGAATCTCTCGAACGTCCTGTCCAACACCTGGCCCTTGCTGGTTGTAGCTATCGGTCAGACTTTTGTGCTTGCCGTTGCCGGCATAGATCTCAGCCAGGGTGCTGTTATTGGTCTCACGTCCATTTTGTGCGCGATGCTGATTGCCGTGACAGGCAACCCCAACGTCTTGAGCAATGCACCCATATGGGGCTTAGTGATCAATGAAGATGGCGGATTCCTCAACGGATTGCCACTCGCCGTGCCACTTGCAATTATTGTGACATTGTTTGTAGCCGCCGGCGTTGGGGCGCTGAATGGCATTGCGGTGGCGGTGATGGGCATGCCAGCTTTCATGACTACTCTGGTGATGATGCTGATCGTCAGTGCGCTGGCCATTTACCTGCCCCTTTCGGAAAACATCAATCAATTACCGGATAGCTATGTCGCACTGGGAAAGGGTGACATTGTTTCAGTTTATTTCGGAACAAAATCGGAAAGCCAAATCTCGCGTAGGGTCATCTATTCGCTTTTTACCTATCCCATGTTGATTTCGATGACTGTTGCCTTTTCAGCGCATGTCCTGCTGAACCGCACTGTCTTCGGGCGGCAAGTGTTGGCCGTCGGCGCAAACCGGCGAGCCTCTGAAATCTCGGGCGTGCCTGTCACGCGTATAATCATACTGGTATTTGTCATTTCCGCTGTATGCGCAGGCCTCGCCTCTGTCCTTTATTCCGGACGCCTGGAGGCAGGCAGGCCCACACTTGGGGCAGGCACATTTCTGCTTGACGTTATTGGCGCAGCAGTCATCGGCGGCACAAGCCTCTTTGGCGGCAAGGCCAAGATCAAGTGGACCTTTTTCGGCGTCCTGTTCTTTGTGCTCCTGTCCAATACACTCAATCTCATGAACCTGACGGCCTTCGTGGTGGACATGGTGAAGGGTGGTGTCATTCTTTCTGCGGCCCTTCTTGACGTACTCCGGACCAAACTTTTGCGCGAGCGCACGACGTGACCGCCATTCTCAAATTTGAGAATCTGGCCAAGTCCTGGTTTGGGGTCCCGGCTGTTTCGGAAGTAAATCTATCGGTTGAAGAAGGCACCCTGCTCGGTCTCATCGGACAGAATGGCGCTGGCAAGTCAACGCTCATGAATATGCTGGGCGGGGTGGTGCAACCAAGTTCCGGCGGTATGGAGTGGCGCGGCCAGCCCTACTCACCCTCAGGACCTGCCGATGCCCGCAAGTCCGGCATTGGCTTCATCCATCAGGAATTGAACCTCTTCACCAATCTTTCAATTGCAGAGAACCTCTTCGTGGACGGCTTCCCGCGTAAACGCGGCTTTCTGGACAAAACCACTATGCATGATCGGGCCAGGGGTATCCTGAGCCGCCTGTCGCTTGATTTGGATCCAAAGGTTCTGGTGGGCCAACTCTCGCCCGGCGAACGCCAGCTAGTTGAAATCGGCAAGGCACTACACCACGAGGCGAGCCTCATTATCTTTGACGAACCCACTACCTCACTTACGCCACGCGAGGTCAACCGGCTATTCGATACGATTGCCGCATTGCGCAAGGACGGCAGCACGATAATCTATATTTCCCATATCCTTGGCGATGTGATGCGTCTTGCCGACCATGTGGCGGTGATGCGCGATGGCCGGCTTGTCGATGACGGCAATGCTGCAGATTTCACCATCTCGCGCATGATCCGTTCCATGATCGGCCGTGACCTAAGCGGCTATTATCCGCCACGCTCATGTACTCCCGGTGAAAGGGCCATACTGGAACTTGAGGGTGTATCGCAGCCGGGGGTAATCGAGGATGTGTCGCTAACCATTCGGCAGCGCGAAGTCCTGGGACTCTTTGGACTAATGGGAGCGGGACGCACTGAACTGGCACGCGTCATCTTTGGCTTAGACCCCCATGCCAGCGGGGCTATTAAAATTGATGGCCAGGGAATCGCTGCAAAAGCCAAAGGGAGGATTGCCAGCGGCCTTGCTTTTGTGACCGAAAACCGCCGGGAGGAAGGATTGATGCTGGATGCTTCAATCTCCGACAACCTGGCCCTCGTGGCTTTGGAAAGTTTCGGCAGGGGGCCATTGGGAGTGGTGGAGGAAGAAAGCCTCGCAACTCGAGCTGCCGAGGTAAGATCGGAGCTGCAGATCAAGGCAGGAAACATTGCCACCCAACCAGTCAAGGCGCTGTCGGGTGGCAACCAGCAGAAGGTTGTGATCGGCAAATGGAAGATGCGTGAGCCTCGGCTCTTTATCCTGGATGAACCGACACGCGGCGTTGATGTTGGCGCCAAGTATGAAATCTACACCCTTATCGACCAATTGGCGGCCTCCGGCGGTGCAGTCCTCTTCATCTCATCAGAGCTTGAAGAGGTTATGGGCATGGCAGACCGCATCATTGTGATGAACAGGGGCGAAGTTGTGGGCGAGATCGCCCGGCCAGACTTCGAGAAGGAAAAGATCCTGGCTATGGCCTTCAAGGAAGAACCGGCATGATGTTGAAAAAGAAAAGTCTGACGGATCTGTTCCTGCAAAATGCGACTTACGTCATGTTTGGCGCCGTCGTCCTCTATTTCGGCGTACAGCAAACCTCATTTTTGATGCCCGATAGCATGGCAAATATCGTCAAGCAGGCTTCGTTCATCGGCATTGCAGCGATCGGCATGACCTTTGTACTTCTGACTGCGGGAATTGATCTTTCCGTGGGCTCGGTGATGTATGTCGCGCCATTGATTGCCGGCCTTCTGATGCAGGCGCTGGACCTTCCGCCAACCATGGGGCTGTTCATCGCCATTGCCGTTGGCGGCGTGCTCGGAGCCTTGAACGCCTTTTTCATCGTTGTACTCCGCATTGTTCCCTTCATCGCGACACTCTCATCTCTCTTCCTGTTTCGTGGTTTTGGAACCTGGCTCACCAGTTCCAAACAGTTCGATTTTGCGGATGAGTTTCGCGCCTTTGGACTTTCAAGCCTGTTCCATATACCGCTGCCAATCTGGATGTTCGCTCTTGTCCTCATACTCGCCCACTACATGCTATCCCACACGGGTTTCGGGCGGCAGGTCTATGCGCTGGGCAATTCGCAAGAAGGTGCCCGCAAGGCGGGCTTGAAAACGGCATCGATACAAGCCCGCTGCTATATGATGTGCTCTGCATGTGCTGCCCTTTCGGGCTACATGCTGATCTCGCAGATCGGGCGCTTGGATGCCGGTTTTGGCGAAGGCAGCGAATTCGACGTAATCGCCGCAGCGGTGTTGGGAGGAGTCAGCCTGTTCGGCGGCGTGGGTTCGGTATTCAATGCGGCAGTTGGCGCCATCCTGATCCAGACAGTCAAGTTAGGGCTGGTTTTCACGGGGGTCAATCTATATGCTCAGCCCATCATGCAGGGTTTCATCATTTTCCTTGCGGTTTTGGTAGACGGCATCCGTGACAAGCGCACCACCGCTCTCTTGAAGCGAACCATCAGGCCTATACAGTAGCGCCGTGTCCAGCTTCACACCCGAACCCATCAAACGGCGACGCCTCTACCAGGACGTGATGGAGCGCATTCTGGCGGTAGTAAAGGAAACAGGCCTTCAGCCCGGCGACCTTTTGCCGTCCGAACGAGAGCTTATGAACCTTTATAAAGTCGGCCGCCCCGCCGTGCGCGAGGCCCTGCAAAACCTGGCACGCATCGGTCTGATTTCCCTGAACCCGGGGGAACGTGCAAGCGTTGCCGCCCCCAACTTCACCAACTTAATGCAAACCGTCTCGCTTACCACAAGCGGCATCCTCCGCAACTCGGACCGCAGTCTGGAAGAATTGAAGGAAGCGCGGCTGATCTTTGAAATCCAAATGGTACGACTGGCAGCCGAACGGGCCACTAAAGAGAATATCGAGCGCCTGGAAGATCGCCATGCCGCGCATGTGGCTTCCCTTTCCGATCTCAGCCAGTTCATGCACCATGACATGCTGTTTCACCGGGAAATCGCTCAGATGACCGGTAATTCCATTTTTCCAGTACTTAGCGAAGCGTTAATAAGCTGGCTCGGAGAATTTTATCAGCACCTCGTACGAATCATCGGGGCAGAGGAGTTAACCTTGACCGAACACGCAGCAATTCTTGAAGGCATAAAGCGCCGCGACGCCGACATGGCCGAACAGGCGCTTCGCGCTCATTTAACCCGCGCCAACAGTCTTTATCGCCGGCTGACGGAGGGCGAACGCTAGGGCGACACCTCGACCGAGATGGCACGAGCCGTGGAGTGTGTGTGGAAGGGCCCACTCGAAGGCCTTGTCCTGACTAGGGCCTCGATATCGATCTTGGACCAGTCTGTGGCAGGATTGGCGCTTAGTATGGCGACGATTTCCTGAATGGCGGCAAAGGCAGACTGACCAGTCTCCTGAGGCAGCATGCCCTGCATCATCATGCCCGGCTGGCCGCCGTGTATCATTTGACTGTGGTCCATCGTTTGACCAATAGCGGCAGACGGAATGAACACTGCCAAGGCGATTGCTGTGAGAAATGCTTTCATGTGTGTTGAACCTTTTTAACCGTAAAATCTTTAACTTGCCACGGGCAACTGTTTCCACACATGATAAAGATCATGTTGGAACATCTCGGGAATTTGCATCAAATCAGACGGTCCTTTCGTCAGGACCAGTATCTTTTTCACCGTGATGACCGTGTGAAATCCATGTTTCTGATCGAGACCGGGACTGCCCAACTGATCAGGCATCATCCAAACGGCAGTGCGGTTGTCCTGCAGCGGGCAATACCCGACTCAATATTGGCGGAAGCTTCATTATTCACGCCAAAGTACCACTGTGACGCAATTGCAACATCGCCGGTCGTGGCACGCCTGATCTCCAGAACCGCAATGCAGCAATTGTTCTACACCAGTCACGACTTCGCAAAGGCATGGGCAGTGCACCTTGCCGGTGAAGTCCGCGATGCCCGTTTGCGCGCCGAAATCCTGACGCTCAAGACAGTTGCCGAACGGCTCGACGCATGGCTGGCCGACAACGGGCACCTGCCAGAGAAAGGCAGTTGGAAGGCGATTGCTCAGGAAATCGGCACCAGCCCGGAAGCCCTTTACCGTGAGATCGCGCGGCGGAAGTGATGCAAGGGTCGATCTCAGGTGCTCCAGGCTGGAATGCATTAAAAGAGGCCTTTGGGTACATAGTTTTGGCCTGCCTAGAGCGTCGCGCTGTCAGGTTGAATCGAAATGGGGTTTGCAAATCAGTTGAGATGTGATTCAAGATTTGCGGAGGTGATTTGCCATGCCGCACCCATTGTCGAACGATCTGCGTGAGCGTGTTGTTGCGTTTGTCGAGG
>JAUXUN010000001.1 GCA_030680855.1 Aestuariivirga sp. | reverse complement strand
GCTATCCTCAAACGGATCGCCCGAAACATCCTGCAAACTGCAGACAAGCCAAAGGTCCCGATCAGCCATCGCATAAAAAAATGCGCGTGGGATGGCGCCTACCTCACCCACGCAATTTCCCATATGCGATAGCCCTGCCATTAAGAGGGAGGGCATTGGATGCTGAAGATTTCGGGGCCGATTCCACCCCCAGAAAACCGCTTAAGCGCCGGGAAAAATCCATTTAACCGGTTGTTATTACTAAACTTTAATTTTGGTCAGCAGTCCTGACATTTCTATTCATCCCCAGTTCAGCTTGCCCTCCCTAAAACAGGGGCAGGAAAGGCGACAGGATTAATGTTGAGAAGTCTGAAATTCGTGGCGATTGCGCTGGCGACCCTGTTGGTCGTCGAGCCCGCTATTGCCCAATATCAGCCAAACAACCGGGCGCCTACCATTCTCCGGAAGCTGGTCCCCCCGGTCGTAAAGCCCAATCTCTCGCTCCTGCCCAATGTCCGGATCAAGCCCTCCCAGGCGGCGGCCATTGCCCAGGCCCAGGTGCCCTATTCCAAGGTGGTCAAGGTCAAGCTCTTGCCTCGGGGCGACTATGCTGTCACTTTGGTGGCCGATGGCAATGTGACACGGGTTATTGTAGACGGGCAGGATGGCTCGGTGAATTAAACGCCCACAATCGCCACTTTCTGAAGGACTGAATAATGCGCATTCTCGTCGTTGAAGACGACCCAGACCTGAACCGGCAGATTGTCGCGGCGCTGGGCGATGCCGGCTACGTGGTCGACAAGGCCATGGACGGCGAGGAAGGGCATTACCTCGGCGAAACCGAACCCTATGATGCGGTGGTCCTCGACCTCGGCCTGCCGGTGCTCGATGGCGTGAGCGTCCTGGAAAAATGGCGCCGGGCCGGCAAGAAAATGCCGGTATTGATTCTCACGGCGCGTGACCGCTGGAGCGACAAGGTGGCGGGCTTTGACGCCGGCGCAGATGATTATGTGGTCAAACCCTTCCAGATGGAGGAAGTGCTGGCCCGCATGCGCGCCCTTTTGCGCCGCAGCGCCGGGCACGCCACCAGCGAACTCACCTGCGGCCCCATGGTTCTCGATACCAAGAGCGCCCGCGTGACCGTGAACGGCACCGCCATCAAGCTCACCTCATTGGAATTCCGCCTGCTGTCCTATCTTATGCATCACGGCGGCAAGGTTGTTTCGCGCACCGAACTGGTTGAACACCTCTATGACCAGGATTTCGACCGCGATTCAAACACCATCGAGGTGTTCATCGGGCGCTTGCGGAAAAAGCTCGGCGTTGATGTGCTGCATACGATCCGCGGCATGGGATACTGCGTATCCGAGCCGGATAATGCAAACTAACTCACTTTCCTTCCGTCTCATCTTTACGTCTGCGGTGGTGGCCGTCGTGCTGCTGGTCAGTGCCGCCTTCCTTCTGGCCTACCTCTTCCAGCAGGCCCTTGAGCGCAATTTCGACGCCAGGCTGCGCGCCATTCTTGACGGCCTTCTGGCCAATGTGGAGCTCGCAACTGACGGCTCTCCCGAAATGTCGGGCAGGATTCCCGATCCGCGCTTCACCCTTCCGCTCTCCGGCTGGTACTGGCAGGTCTCGCCCCCCAGGCAGGGAACCCTGCCTGACCTGGCTTCCGAATCCTCCCTCGAAAAGCGCCTGGTTCCGACCGAAGCCGACCTGCAAACCCGCGGGCCGGACGGCGTGGCCAGTTTCTACATCAAGGACAGCAACGGCCAGCAGCTTCGCGGCATCGAACAGAAATTCAAGCTCTTCGGCGGCGAGGATGAGTTCTCCTTCCTCGTGGCCGGAAATTTCGATGAGCTGAAGGCCGAAGTGACGGCGTTCCAGCGCGCCCTTTACGGCGTGCTGGCCCTGCTGGGCTTTGGCCTGCTGCTCGCCATCTTCCTGCAGGTGCGCGTTGCCATGCAGCCGATGCAGCGCATGCAGCAGGCCTTGAGCAACATCCGCGCCGGCAAGGCCGAGCGCCTGGAAGGGGAATTTCCCCACGAAATGCAGCCCGTGGCCGAGGAACTGAACCTGCTCATCCTTGCCGGAACGGAAATCATCGACCGGGCCCGCACCCAAGTTGGCAACCTGGCCCATGCCCTGAAAACCCCCTTGAGCGTTCTCACCAACGAGGCGCAGGGCAACAAGACGGATTTTGGCGCCAAGGTTTCCGAGCAGGTCCAGATCATGCGCGACCATGTGAGCCTCTACCTCGACCGGGCCCGCCGCGCCGCACGGGCCCAAACCCTGGGTGCCGCCACTGATGTGGAGCCGGTGCTCGCCGCCCTTGGCCGCACCATCATGCGCATCAACCAGGACCGGGGCGTGAAGATTGATGTGGGCGTCAGCCCCGGCCTGAAATTCCGCGGCGAGGTCCAGGACCTCGAGGAGATGGCCGGCAACCTCATCGACAACGCCGCCAAATGGTCAAAGCAAGCGGTGAAAATCCGCGCCGCCCCGATCATCGATCCCATCGACGGCACCCAGAACTGGCTGATGATCACCGTCGATGACGATGGCCCGGGCCTCCCCGCCAGCAAGCGCGCCGAAGCCGTAAAACGCGGCAAACGCCTCGACGAAACCAAACCCGGCTCCGGCCTAGGCCTCTCCATCGTCACCGAAACCGCCGGCATGTACAGCGGCAACCTGGTTTTGGGAGATGCGGAAATTGGTGGCTTAAGAGTTCAATTGAGGCTGCCGGCGGTGGCCTGAAACGGAGAACCACCCATGAAACTGTGCTTGACAGGTCTGGTTCTTGTGATGGCGGTGCTCATGGCTGCGGGAGTTCAATTCCCGGCGCCAGCTTGGGGCGATGCGGCGATGTCGTGCGGCAGCCCTCTTGAGGCCGCTGGTGAGTGGCAGACAGCTTCACCTGAATCGGCAGGGTTTGATGCCGCGCTCCTGTGTTCGCTTGGCGGCAAACTCGGCAATTCGCCTGAAATGAATGTTCATTCGGTCATCGTCGTGCGCAATGCCAAACTCGTCTATGAGAACTACCGCGCCGGGAAAGACCAGAAGTGGGGCTCCAGCCTGGGCCTTGCAATCCACACACCGCAAACCCTCCATGACATGCGCTCAGTCAGCAAGAGCGTGGTGTCGCTCCTTTTCGGCATTGCGCTGGACCGGAAGCTTGTTGCCGGTATCGATACCCCTGTATTCTCATACTTCCCCGAATTCGCAGCGCTTCGGTCGCCGGAAAAGGACCGCATCGAGCTCCGCCATCTGCTGGTCATGACGTCAGGTCTGGCATGGGACGAGCGGCGCCCGTACAGCGACCCCGAAAACAGCGAACGCAGGATGACAGTCGCGACTAATCCCTATCGCTTCGCGCTCGAACCACCGGTCATGAACCCGCCTGGCGAGAAATGGAACTACAATGGCGGCAATACGCAACTCCTCGCCGGCGTGCTGGAAAGATCGGCCGGCATGTGGCTCACGGATTTTGCAAGAGAGGAATTGTTCGAGCCGCTTGGCATCAAGCAGTTCGAATGGCTGAAGATGTGGTCCAATGGAGAAGTCGCGGCTGCCTACGGCCTGCGCCTGCGCCCGCGCGACATGGCCAAGCTGGGCCAGCTCGTTCTCGACAAGGGCATGTGGAACGGCCGCCGCATTGTCTCGGAGGCTTGGATCGGGGAATCAACGCAGCCATGGACCGATGTGGAGCCTCCGCTTCGCTATGGCTATCAATGGTGGACGGACGAGGGCGAAATCAATGGCCGGAAGGTATCATGGATTTCGGCCCAGGGACTCGGCGGGCAGCGCATCTACGTCGTTCCCGCCTTTGGACTCGTTGTCGCAATCACGGCAGGGCTTTATGACAGCGCCAGCCAGGATTGGGTCTCCTTCGACATCTTCGAGAAATTCGTGCTGGCCGCCATCCGCGAGTAATGCGCAGGCACTGGGAGCCTGAGGGTTTAATTGAGGCTGCCGGCTGTTTCCTGAGGGACAGGGCTCCCAAAAAATCTTGTTCAGGTTGAATGCCGTTTGAGCCCGGGAGGCACCTTAATCCGGCAACCCGGCCTTGCGCATGCCTTCCCTGAAATGGTCCAAATCTTCAGGGCCCCAACTGGCGGAACGCAGCTTCGAAATCGTGAATTCCGGCTTCAACCGCAAGATCTCGGCGGCCGCTTGTGCCGCATCGTCCATCCGGCCAAGTTGGGCGTAGCTGGCAGCAAGGCGGGACAACACCCATGTCTCAGGTTGCGACTTCCTCTTGAGAGCTTCAATCGCATCGCCATAGCGCCGCGCCATATAGAGAACGCTTCCAAGATCGACCCAGTACCATTCGGGATGATAGGGATTGATGCGCATGGCCTCGCGGATACGGTCAATTCCTTCTTCAACGTGGCCATGCTGCACTAACACCATGCCATATGACGCAAGGGCGTTCGCATCGTTGGGATTGAGAGCCAGGGCTCGAAGGTACTGCTGCTCTTCAGCTTTCGTATCGCCGGAGCAGAAATACACGTTTCCCAGAATCCAGCGGCAGCGGGCGTCGTCCGGCTCCATGTTCACCGCCTCCTGCACCATGACTCTGGATTTCTCCAGAATATCCTTGGGTGTCGCGTCATAGCCGTTGATCACAAGATCGGCGAAGCCGCGATAGGCGCGCGCGAGGGCGTAGTCCGGGTCGAGGTCAATCGCCCGCTGAAACAGCTCCACGGCCTTCTGGTTGTCGTCAGCGCCATAACCCCGCAAGTGTTTTATCCCACGCAGCACGCATTCGTAAGCGGCGAGCGCCGGCTTGCGGCGGCTTTGCTCAAGTAGAGAGCTCTCGACCCGGCTGTGCAGGGTCGTGATGATCGCTTTGCTGATTTTCTCGGGAATTCCGGGCACATCGTCAGCGGCGCAATCGAAGGTGTTGCTCCACAGTTGCGTCCGTGCCGCCGCGTTGACAAGGCGGACTGTGATACGAATGCGATCGCTGATGCGCTGCAGGCTGCCCTGCACCACCAGGCTCACGCCAAGGCGCTTGCCGATTTCAGCGGTATCGGTGGTGAGTTGTGCGACCGCCGATGACGAATTGCGGTCAATGACAAACAACAGGCGGAATCGTCCAAGGCCGGTAATTATATCTTCGGCAAGGCCTTCACATAACGGGGTCAGTGCCGGATCGGCGCTGATATTGCTGAACGGCACAACTGCCAGCGATGGCCGCTCCGCTATTTCGCCGGTTTTTTCCGGGGTTGACCCAAGTGCAACAGGTGCAGCCTGCCGGTCTGTCAGAATGTCCCGGTAGAGCTGCTCGGTTTCCAGTTCGGGCGCCACCCCCAGTTCTTCCATCAATGCATCACGGCACTTGGCGTAAGTTCTCATCGCCTCGGCCCTGTCACGCCGGCGGGCAAGTATCCGCATCAGGGCGCGATAGACCGGTTCGCGCAACCGGTCACGGCCTAGCAACTGCCGGCCCAACTCCAGCGCGCGCTTGACAGCGGCTTCCGGCAAATCCGCGGCTGCAGCTTGCTCGACGGTTTTTGCCGCAAGATCCTCCAGTCTTTGCCGTTCGGGCTTCAGCCAATGTTCGAACTCGGGTGAAGGCGGCTCAATTCCCGCCAGAAGTTCCCCACGATAGAGCAGGACGGCTTGATCCAAGGACACTGCATCCGCGGCAAGACGCGCAAATTCGAGGGCATCGATCTCCATGCCTGTTGGTTCCAGGGTCACTGAGTCGCGATCCGATTTCAGCGGATTGAGGCCAGCGGAGTGAAACGCGTCGCGAAGCGCTGCGAGAGATTGCCGAAGGCTGCCGCGGGCCTGGGCCTCCTCACGATCAGCCCACAACAGGCCATAGAGTTTCTCGCGCGGCAGAGTCTGCCCGGCGTTGAGGCTTAGATAGCCCAGGAGCAAACGGTCCTTTCGTGTCGGCAAGGCAATGTTATTTCCGTCGCCGGAAGTCAGGGCGAAGCCGCCGAGCATCGTAAGTTTACAAGCAGCCACCGGCCAGGACCTATCCATAAAAAGAACGATGCTGCCGATTTAACGCAGTTTTCACGGATACGCCATCCGGAAGAGACTTTAACCCAGACCATTTCACGGAAAACCCTCACGGCTTTTCACGGCAACCTTTCATTCTCATGGCCAAGATCAACATCACCGAAGAGAGGAATACGGCCATGGAAAACCTTCTCACATTCAGCAAGTCCGCATTAACCAAGTTGTTGTCCATGCCGGTTTTTGGGTTCTCAGGGGCTGCGGCGGGTTCAGAGCGTTCCAGCCACGATGACCGCAGCTGGCACGAGGATTACCTGATAGGCAAGTCGGATATGGATGCCGTTTGGTATTATGAACGCCGCCGCTGGCGGTCATAGGATGCAACGCGGTGAAAATCCGCCCGCGTGGCGAAACGCCCAAAAAATGGCGTTGACTGCCGAACTCGTGAAACTGTGTGAGCGGCCCGAGCCTGATCCGGGGCCTGGACCGGATCACGAAGATTTCGCCGAGGAAGACTACCATGACGTGGCCGCCGGAATGTTGCTGCGCCATGGCAATCAGCCCATCTGGGTTTTTGCCTATGGCTCTCTGCTGTGGAAGCCAGCGGCGGCAGTCATCGAAACCAGAGCTGCGACCGCCCATGGCTGGCACCGCGCCTTTTGCCTCGAAATGAAAAGATGGCGTGGCAGCCCGGCGCAACCGGGCTTGATGATGGGTTTGCGCCGGGGCGGTCAGTGCGAAGGTGCGATCCTGCGATTGCCGGATGATGATCGTCTCGCTCAGCTTATGCAGTTGCTGCGCCGGGAAATTGATGGACGCGAGGACTTGCAGGCCGTCCGCATGATCAATGTGCAGACGGCACAAGGCCCGGTGCAGGCCCTCGCTTTTTGGGCAGAGCCCAGGGAGAGCCGCTATTTTGCAAATCCTGGTATCTCCGAAACCGCGAGAATTCTGGCCCGGGCGTGCGGGCATCTCGGCTCCGGCGCGTCCTATCTCTATGAAACAGTGACCAAGCTCGAAGAACTCGGCATTCGTGATCACTACCTGTGGGAACTGCAGCAACTTGTTGCAAAGGAGATCATGCGACCGTTTGAAGGCACCGATGCCTCCAACGCAACGATTGAAAGGCAAAAAGCACTAACCTCATAGAATCCAGCGACATAAGGAGGCCTGCTCGCCGACAAGCAAGCCGAAGCCGTAAAACGCGGCAAGCGCCTCGACGAAACCAAACCCGGCTCCGGCCTAGGCCTCTCGATCGTCACCGAAACCGCCAGCATGTACAGCGGCAACCTGGTTTTGGGAGATGCGGAACTGGGTGGCCTGAGGGTTCAGCTAAGGCTGCCGGCGGTGGCCTGAGAAGGCGCACCGAAAATGGCTCGCCGGTCCCACCATCATGTATTCTTGGCACACGTTCTTTCTGGCGGCCCTAGTCTCGCCCCGGATTGACGGTATAAGGTTGGAGGATGTTTAACCCCCGACCTGGTACGGAGTTAAAATGCATCGGTTAGGGCAGTTGGTCATTGGCGTTGCTGTAGCGGGCATCATCTTTTGGATTGGCTGGACGTCACCATCCCTCAAACAATGCCTGCAAGAGGCGTACTACAATAATCCCCAGCAACCCCTTCAGGAATACGTCGCTAACCTCTATGGCTCGCTTCTCGGCTATCGCCTCTGCGTTGGCGACCTGGTCCACGCCAACGGAAATGGCATCATTGCGGTTTTCACTGTTGTTCTGGGAATCGCAACCTGGTTTCTCTGGCGCGCCGCCCGCGATCTCGTGCAAGAGATCAAGACGACCGGCTCCAATCAAATCGCCATGGCCAAAACCGCTGTTGACGCCGCTATCGAATCCAACCGGTTGAGCCGAGAATTGTTTGTTTCCAGCGAAAGACCATGGGTTTTAGTGGATCACGTTCAGGTAAAAAGCGCGCTTGTCTTCGATGAGACCGGCGTGCATTTGGATTTCGATCTCACCCTCAAGAACACTGGCAAATCTCCGGCAAGGAATGTGACCGTGGAAGCCAGACTTTACCCCATGAGTCCGTCGCTCTCCGATCCTGGCGACGAAAAAACTGCTTTCGTGTTGAGCGCCGAGGACAGCAAGACCTATGTTCCCAAAAGCCGCATGGTTTTGCATCATGGCCAGGATGAAACCCTGCAAAGGCATGTCTTCATCCCCAGGAAGGAGATGGAGAAAGCGATCAGCCTTGAAGACACTGAGTTCATAATTCCCGTGATTATTGGCTCGGTGCGGTACGAATTCATTGCTGACAACGAATTCCATTACACCCATTTTATGTATGCCGTTTCCCGTGAACCGGAGGGATACCGTGTTGGCATCAATCCTCTGGACGGAACAATTCCCCAAAAGCAGCTTCGCCTCATCAGGGATTTGTCTGGATGCTATTCCACATGAGATCAGGCCGCCGGCCCGGTATCTGAGCGGTAGCAGCGCATCCAGTCGAGGCTTGTCCCATCCGCGAGCTTGGCGACACCGGGTTTGATATCGCGGGCATTCGGTGCTTGAACCCCCAGCGCTTCGCAGATACCGGTCAATGCCGCCGCAGGATTGGCCGAAAGGGACTCATAGCCGATACGCAGCGGTTCAAGGCCTTGCGCATTGAACCAGGAATTCCAGGCCGTGTCGTAGCTCTCCAGTTCCAGAACTTCACGATTGATCCGTTCGAAGTCGTAATGCGGTTCTTCTGGTGGCGAGAGCCGCTCGATTTCTGTTCCGTCAGGAGCGATATGCCAAAGGCCGGTTTGTTTGGCCTTAACCAGGGAAATCGCCTGGGCAAGCTTGTCCTCACGGGACAGGTGAATGTAGAGAATGCGGCCAAAGGCCTTCTCGAGGCGGGCCCTGTCCGACGGCAGTTGCGGGAAAACCTGATCAAGGGTTGCGGAAGGCTCGCCCAAATTTTCCCTCATCAACCGGAGGCCAAATATCGTGGTTCCGCCCTTTCCCGCCGCCATCGCTGCATTCAGATATGCAATGTTGAAATCCCTCTCGCTCATCGTGTCACGGCCCGGCAGGCGCCATTCCTTGGCCCACGCAGACATGAACTGGCGCCCATAGAAGGAGTCCGGGTCGCCGGTTGCTTTCGTTGACGCCAGAAGATTGCATAGCAGTGTGCTTCCAGTCCGCGACGTGCCGCAGATGATGTATCCGTCAAGCATGGAGTTTCCCTATTTCCCGATAGAAGCGCAACTTCAACAGGTTACGGGGAGGGCAGTCGACCCGCAAGTCAGTATGTGCGACTGGCATTAATTTGGCGGCTGAGCTAAACCCCAGATGAACTGTCGGTTCAGCTTTCCCTCATACACGCTATGGCAGCTTCCAATCATCAAGTTCTGGATAACCCGGAACGCAAATGAGAGGAAACCGCCATGAAAACTTTAGCCATCACACTGACCCTGCTTTTTGCATTTGCCACCACAAGTGCCATTACAAGCGTTGCAAAGCCCGCTGGCAAGGTAGAATCCAATATGAAAGAAAAGGAAGCGGTACGTGCTGCGCAGTCTGCGTATGAGTGATTTTCTGAAAATCAGCCCTTGTTTTGCCTGTAGCCCTCCCAAACCCGGCTAACTGGATGCGCCAGGGTCGAGTTTTTAACCCTTCCGGCCAATTCGCCATTCAGCAAGCTGCAGTGATCTTTCAGCCACGCGGCATGGTTTGCGAATTGGTGACGTTTCAGCGCTTCCGCGGTTTGGTGGCTTTCTTCTTTGCCTTGGGCGCGACCTTCTTCGCCTTCACCGGTTTTTTCGCCGGCTTCTTCACCGCTTTGGCCTTTGGCTTCCTGGGCGCGGCAGCGCTCTGGTTGACCACGGTGGCGAATTTGTCGAAGAACTGGTTGGCCAGTGACTGCGCGGTGGAGTCAACCAGGCGCGAACCCAGCATGGCGATCTTGCCGCCGACCTGCGCGTCCACGTCATATTCCATCAGGGTCTCGCTCGGGCTGTTCGCCGTGAGCTTCACCGTGGCCCCGCCGCTGGCAAAGCCCGCAAAGCCGCCTTCGCCCTTGCCGGAAATCCGGTAGCTCTCGGGCGCCTTGATGTCGGAAAGGGTGACGGAACCCTTGAACGCGGCCTTCACCGGGCCGATTTTCAAGACCACCTTGGCGCTCATCTGCGTGGGCGAGGAGGCCACGATGCTCTCGCAGCCCGGAATGCATTGCTGCAACACCTTTGGATCGTTGAGGCCTTTCCACACCGCCTCGCGGGGCGCGTCGATGACCTGGCTGCCTGACATTTTCATTTTACAACTTCCTTCACTGTTCTAGGCCGCCTTCAACCATTTCAGCGGATCATGCGCCGAGCCCGTACGCTTGCCAAGAGCCTCCGCCAGGTCGCTGAGCGAATTGAGGCTGTGCACCGGGCGGAACTCATCCACATAAGGCATCATGGCGCGGATGCCGGATGCCTTGGCCTCGAACCGGTCAAAGCGCAGCAGCGGGTTGAGCCAAACAATGTGCTTGGCGTTGCGGCGCAGGCGCTGCATTTCCTTGGTCAGTTGAACCGTATCATCACGCTCCAGGCCATCGGTCATCAGCAGCACATCAGCGCCTTGCGTGAGCACGCGCCGCGCCCATTTGTAGTTGAATTCCTTGAGTGTGGCCCCGATCCGCGTGCCGCCGGACCAATCCTTCACCGCCGCTGAAACCTTGGCGATGGATTCATCCACATCGAGATGCTGCAATTCGCGCGTGATATTGGTGAGCCGCGTGCCGAAGAGGAACACGGTCACATCCGTGCGGTCATTCACCAGCCCATGCAGGAAATGCAGGAACATGCGGCTGTAGCTCGAACACGAGCCAGAAATATCGCAGAGCACCACGAGTGGCCGCTGGCGGATCTTATGGGCGCGCCGCGCCAGGTCGATCATATGGCCGCCTGAGCGCAGCGATTGCCGCAAGGTGCGCCGCATGTCGATGCGGTCACCGGCGAAGTCAGGCTGGAAACGCCGCGTGAGGAATTCGCGCCGCTGCAGGCGCAGATCAGCGATGGCTTCCCTGGCCTGAATCTGCTCGGCCAGCGTCATCTGCTCAAAATCCTTGGCGCGCAAAATGTCGTTGGCAGATGAAGTGAAGGTCGCGTCAAGTTCAATGGCTTCCGGCTTTTCCCGCCGGCTCTGCGCAGTGTTCTGGTCGAACATGGCCTCCGCCAGACGGCGAAAGCCCGGGTCTTTGGGCTTGTCGCCGGCGGCACGGGTGATCTGCTGGAACATGAGCTGCATGAGCTGTTCCAGCATCTTCGGCTTCTTCCAGAACACATGGAAGGCCTGGTCGAAAATCTCCTTGTGCTCGCGCCGCTTCACCAGAATGGCGTGGAGCGTCCAGTAGAACTCATCGCGGGTGCGCAGCGACCCGCTGAGCGCCGCATCGAGCGCATCGATCACCGAGGCGGGGCCAACGGGCAAGCCCGCACCGCGCAGCACGCGGGCAAAATGCATGATGTTGGCGGCGAGCTTTCCCGATGGTGCCGCGCCCATCACGGCACGCGCGCCGCCGCCGTCGTGCGGATCTCATCCTTGATCTGGTCGAGAATGCGCTTGGCCTCCGAGCCTTCCATGCGCACGATGTCATCCTGGTATTTGAGCAGAACGCCCAGCGTGTCATTTACCATTTGCGGATCAAGCGTCACGCTGTCGAGCTCGTGGAGCGCCGACACCCAGTCCAGCGTTTCTGCAACGCCTGGTGACTTGAACAGATCGCCGCCGCGGAGCGCCTGCACAAAGGCCACGACTTCCTGGGCCAGCGCGGCAGAGGCTTCGGGCCGCTTGGTCTTCACAATCTCCAACTCGCGGCCCGCATCCGGATAGCCGACCCAATGATAAAGGCAGCGCCGCTTCAGCGCGTCATGCACTTCGCGTGTGCGGTTCGAGGTGATGATGACAATGGGAGGCTCCGTGGCCTTGATCGTGCCGAGTTCAGGAATTGTGATCTGGTAGTCGGAGAGCACTTCCAGGAGGAACGCCTCGAAGGCTTCATCTGTGCGGTCAAGCTCGTCAATCAGCAGAACCGGCGCGCCGCCATCATTCGCTTCAAGAGCCTGGAGCAGGGCCCGCTTGATCAGGAACCGCTCGGCGAAGATATCCTGCCCCATGCGCTTGCGGTCCAACTCGCCAGAGGCTTCGGCCAGGCGGATCTCAATCATCTGCGCCGCATAATTCCATTCATAGACGGCGGAATTGATATCGAGTCCTTCGTAGCATTGCAGCCTGATCAGCTTGCGCCCCAGGCCTTCCGCCAGAACCTTGGCGATTTCGGTTTTCCCCACCCCCGCTTCGCCCTCAAGGAACAGGGGCCGCCCCATCTTCAGGGCGAGAAACACCACCGTTGCCAGATCCCGCCCCGCCACATAGCCGTTGGCTTTCAGCAAGACTGCTGTTTCATCGATGGATTTAGGAAGTGCCGTCATGAGCCCTCGTTGCCCGTGGCCGGAATGACGGCATTGGATTACTTCGCCGCTTCAACCGCCCGGCGCGCCAGAACGCCGATCAGATGGGCTCGGTATTCAGCCGTGGCGTGCATGTCGGCGTTCAGGCCCTTGGCCTTGGCCGAAATGCCGGCAAGGGCCGACACAGCAAAGCTTTTCGAAAGGGCCGCTTCCATGTCCGGCACCCGGAACACCTTGGGACCGGCTCCGGTCACCGCCACGCGCACTTTCCCGCCCGCATCCTGCGAGACGAACACGCCGACCAGCGCATAGCGCGAGGCGGGATTGGGGAATTTCATGTGGCTGGACTTTTTCGGAATGGGGAAGCTTACCTCGGTGATGATCTCGCCATCTTTCAGCGCCGTCTGGAACATGCCGGTGAAGAAGGCATCCGCCGGAATCTTGCGCTTGTTGGTGACGATGGTGGCACCGAGGCCGAGGCAGGCCGAAGGATAATCCGCCGCCGGATCGCTATTGGCGATAGAGCCGCCAATGGTGCCCTTGTGGCGCACATGCACGCCGCCGATTTTCCCCGCCAGTTCCGCTAGCGCTGGGATGGCTTTCTTGACGGCGGCTGATGTCGCCACCTCCATGTGGGTCGTTCCACCCTTGACCACCACGGCTGACTTGCCGATTGTGATTCCGGAGAATCCCTTGATGGCCGTGAGGTCGATAATGTCGCTGGGAGACGCCAGGCCCTGCTTCATGGTGGGCAGAAGTGTGTGCCCGCCCGCCATGTAGCTGCCACCCTTGGATTTCTTGAGCAGTGCCGCGGCAGCGTTCACGGTTGCGGGGCGATGATAATTGAAGTTTTCCATTTTCTGTCCCCTTATTCTGCGGCGCGTTTCATGGGCTGCATGGCATTCCACACGGTGAGCGGCGTTGCCGGCATGGCAATGTCGCGCACGCCGAGGGCATTGGTGATGGCGTTGATCACTGCGGGAGGTGCGGCAATCGCTCCAGCTTCGCCGCAGCCCTTCATGCCCAATGGATTGGAGGGGCACTTGGTGAAGGTGAAGCCCAGCTTGAAGTTTTCGATATGCGGCATGTTGGCCGCCTTGGGCATGTTGTAGTCCATGTAGGAACCGGTGAGCAGCTGGCCGGAGTCACGGTCATAATGGGCTCCCTCAAGCAGCGCCTGGCCTATGCCCTGCGCCACGCCGCCCTGCACCTGGCCTTCGACGATCATCGGATTGATGATCGTGCCGAAGTCATCCACCGCCGTGTAGCTCGCAATCTTGGTCAGACCCGTTTCCGTGTCCACCTCGACTTCGCAGATGTGGACGCCCGCCGGGAACACGAAGTTCGACGGATCATGGAACGAGGTTTCCTTAAGGCCGATCTCGATTTCCGAGGAGTTGAACTTGTGGCCCACGTAAGAGGCAAGGGCCACTTCGCCGAAGGCCATCTTCTTGTCGGTGCCCTTCACCGTGAAGGTGCCGTCCTTGAAGTCGATGTCGTCGGTTGACGCTTCCATGACGGCAGCCGCAACCCGCTTCGCCTTGGCTTCGATCTTGTCCAAGGCCTTTGAAATCGCCGTCATGCCGACCGCACCCGAGCGCGAGCCGTAGGTGCCCATGCCCATCTGCACCTTGTCAGTGTCGCCATGGACGATGGCCACATTGTTGATGTCCACCCCAAGCCGCTCCGACACAAGCTGGGCAAAGGTCGTTTCATGGCCCTGGCCGTGGCTGTGCGAACCGGTGAGAACTTCCACAGTTCCAACCGCATTCACCCGCACCTCGGCCGATTCCCAGAGGCCGACACCGGCGCCCAGCGAACCTACCGCCGCCGAAGGAGCGATGCCGCAAGCTTCGATATAGGCCGAGAAGCCCACGCCGCGCAGCTTGCCGTTCTTGGCGGACGCCGCCTTGCGCGAAGCAAAGTTCCTGTAGTCGGAAAGCTCCAGCGCCTTGTCCAGCGCCGCGCCATAATCGCCCGCATCGTAGCAGAAGATGACTGGCGTCTGGTGCGGGAACTGGGTGATGAAATTGCGCCGCCGGAATTCCGCCGGGTCAATCTTCAATTCGCGCGCCGCCGTTTCAACGATGCGCTCCAGCAGATAGGTGGCTTCCGGCCGCCCGGCGCCGCGATAGGCGTCAACCGGCGCGGTGTTGGTGTAAACCGCGTCAACTTCCGCATAGATGTTCGGAATGTCGTACTGGCCCGAGAGCAGGGTGGCATAGAGATAGGTGGGCACGCAGGACGAGAAGGTGGAGAGATAGGCGCCCATCGAGGCAATGGTGTGGACCTTGAGGCCCACGATCTTGCCCGAAGCATCCATCGCCAGTTCCGCGTGCGATACGTGATCGCGGCCATGGGCATCCGACAGGAAGGCCTCGGAACGGTCCGCCGTCCACTTGACGGGGCGGCCGCCGATGCGCTTGGAAGCCCAGACGCAGGTGACTTCTTCGCCATAAATGAAGATCTTGGAGCCGAAGCCGCCGCCCACATCCGGCGCGATCACGCGCAGCTTGTGTTCCGGCGCCAATCCATGGAACGCCGAGATGACAAGGCGCGCCACATGCGGATTCTGGCTTGTGGTATAAAGCGTGTAGTGCTCGGAGCCCGTATCATAGGAACCGATGGCGGCGCGGGTTTCCATGGCGTTGGGAATGAGCCGGTTGTTGATGAGGTCAAGCTTGGTCACATGCGCCGCCGACCTGAACGCGGCGTCCGTTGCCGCCTCGTCGCCAATCGACCAGTTGTAAACCCGGTTGTCGGAGGCCACGTCATGGACCTGGGCCTTGGTTTTCATCGCCTGGCCCGCATCCACATTGTGCGGCAGCACGCCGTAGGAAACGGCAACCGCCTGGGCAGCAGCCTTCGCTTGTTCGCGGGTTTCCGCGATGACAACGGCAACCTGGTCGCCCACAAAGCGCACCTTGCCGCTGGCGAGTATGGGATGGGGCCCGGCCTTCATGCCGGAGCCATCCTTGGAATGGATCATCCAGCCGCAGATCAGCCCGCCGATCTTGTCTTCCTCGACTTCCTTGGAGGTGAAGATATCGACCACGCCCGGCATCTTCTTGGCCTTGGCGGTGTTGATGGCTTTGATCGTGGCGTGGGCATGGGGGCTGCGCACGAAATACGCGTAGGTCTGGTCTTTCAGGTTGATGTCGTCGGTATACTGGCCCTTGCCGGTGATGAACCGCTTGTCTTCCTTGCGCAGCACCCGCGCGCCAATTCCTGTGTCGGACATGTTGCTTGCCTCCGTTACATTTTTTCGGCTGCGGACTGAACCGCCGCCACGATGTTATGATAGCCCGTGCAGCGGCAGATGTTTTGCGAAAGCTCGCGGCGGATAACTTCCTCGCTCACCTTCTTGCCATTGCGCTTCACGATGTCGATGGAGGCCATGATCATGCCGGGGGTGCAGAAACCGCACTGCAGGCCGTGATTCTCATGGAAAGCCTGCTGCATGGGATGCAGCGTGCCGTTCTTGGCGATGCCTTCGATGGTTGTAACGCTGGCGCCTTCGCAGGCCACCGCAAGCGTGGTGCAGGATTTGACCGCCTTGCCGTCAATGTGGACCACGCAGGCCCCGCACTGGCTGGTATCACAGCCCACATGGGTTCCGGTAAGACCCAGATTCGTCCGGATAAAATCGACCAGCAGCGTGCGGTTTTCGACGTTTCCGCTCACCGCCTTGCCATTCACTTTCATGGAAATTGCGGGCATTCAGATGACCTCCCTTGCGACCCCTCGAAGGCATTGAACGCCCTCGTTCCGGGATTTCTTTTCTACGTCTACTTTATAATCGTACTAGATTTGCACCTTGGTCAAGCCTTAGCAAGCCCAATGAAAACGATTGGCGGCGCATGCGGCTTTTTGGACTCTTTGCTGCTTCAGATTTGGGAGACCGCAACCTGCGCCTGTTTTTTAATCACGCCACGGCCTGTATCACCGGTATCCCGCGTTCGCGGTAGGGCGTGCGGCCGTAGAAGGCGCGGTAGCATTTGGAAAAATGCGATGGGCTGGAGAAGCCCGACGCCAGCGCCACATTGATCACCGACATGTCGGTTTGCAGCAGCAGCGAGCGCGCCTTCTTCAGGCGGAGCTCCAGATAATAGCGCTTGGGCGAGCGGTCCACATAGCGCCGGAACAGGCGCTCGAGCTGGCGCGTGGAAAGGCCGGCCTGTTTGGCGAGCAGGCTGGGCGACAGCGGCTCTTCCAGATTCTCTTCCATCTTTTCGATGATGCCGACGAGCTTCGGGTGCCGCGCTCCGATGCGGGCGGGCAGCGACATGCGCTGGTGCTCGCTGTGGTGGCGGATGGGCGAATGCAGCACCGCTTCGGCAACGGCGGAAGCAAGATCGGGCCCATGCTGGCTGGCGATCATGGTGAGCATCATGTCGAGCGCCGTAGTGCCGCCGGCACTGGTGAAGCGGTCCCGGTCGATTTCAAACAACCCGCCCGTGGCGTTGATTTCCGGGAAACCTTCCGAAAAGCCCGGCAGGTTCTCCCAATGGATGGTGCATTTATAGTCATCGAGTATGCCTGCCTCCGCCAACAGATGGGCTCCGGTGCAGACCGCGCCAATGTCATTGCCCCGGCGCGCCGTCTTGCGCAGCCAGGAGATGAGCCGCTTGTCCGAATGGTGCTGCACATTGAGCCCGGCGCAGACGATGATGGTGGCATGCGGCGGAACCGTCTCAAGGTCGCCGTTGACCATGGTGAGTATGTTGTTGGAGGCGGCCACCGGCTGGCCGTCCACCGAATGCATGGTCCAGCGGTAAAGCGCCTTTTCCGACAGGCGGTTGGCGATGCGCAACGGCTCGATGGCCGAAGTTACCGGCATCATGGTGAATTCCGGCACCAGAATCAGGGCAAAGGGTTGCGGCACGTCCTTGGGTTTGTCGCCAAACATGGGTTTTCTCCGAAGCCTGCATCATTGCGGCAGTTCCGTTACTTTGTCCACCAGCGCCATGTCGCAGCCCAAAACCGACTTGCAGCAGGGTAAATGGTCGGTTTCGTATCCCGGCTGTCGCAAATCTTTGGGCGAATAAGAGGCGTTGCCTGCAATTTGAGGGTCAACCCGCCTGGAGGCCCTTTCGTGAATGCTCCCCATTTTCTTAGCCCCGCCAAATCCCACCTGATGGCCAATCCTTCCCGGGAGTTCTTGAAGAACCTGTCGCTTGAAATCACTGCCAGGCAGATTGAAAAACTGCCTGTCCTGCAGGAGCGGCTACCCAAGGGCACACCCGTCTTTATCGCCCTGATCGATCCGGCCGACCAGGCGGGGCAACTGTCGGCGGCCAGCGCCCTGCGCAAGGCTGGCCTTGAACCCATTCCCCATGTGCCGGCCCGCTTCGTGCTGGACGAAAGTGATTTGACGAACCGCATTGCTGCTTTGGCGGGCGAGGCCGGGGTGACGCAGATGCTGGTGCTGGGTGGCGGGGCGCCGACCCCCATGGGCAAGTTCGAAGCAGCCATCCAGCTGCTGCAAACCGACGTGTTCCAGAAAAATGGCGTGACACGCATCGGCATCGCCGGCCATCCCGAAGGCAATTCCGATATCACCAAGGTTCACGGCGAGGCTATCTTGCTGAAAGCGCTGGGCGAGAAGCAGGCCTGGCTGAAGGCCAACAGCATTTCAGGCTTCATCGCCACCCAATTTTTGTTTGAAGCAGCACCCGTGGCCTATTGGGCCAGCATGCTGCGCGACAATGGCATCGACCTTCCCATCCATGTGGGCATTCCCGGACCTGCCACGATCAAGACCCTGGTGAAATACGCCGCCATGTGCGGGGTTGGAAACTCGGCGCGTTTCATCCGCAAGCAGGCGCTCAACATCACCAAGCTTCTGACGGTGAACACCCCCGATGAATTTATCGAGCAGCTCGCCGTGCTGCATTTCGACCGCCCCGAGCTTGGCATTCAGGCCCCGCATCTCTACCCCTTCGGCGGCTTCGACAAAATGTTCGAATGGCTGACGCCGAAATTGAACGGATAGAATTTTAGTAGATGCGAAGGCCGGATCTTGGACCCGGCCTTTCTCTATTGATGGCGCTTACTTGCCGCCGTTCTGGTTTTCCTCGGATTGCAACATCAGGCGTTCGAAGTTTGTCAGCGGCCGGACGGAATCCATAACCGTGATGGCGTTGGTGCTGGTGGAACTGTCGTTCATCTGGTTGGAGTACTTGCCGAAATAAGTGTCTGAATCGCGCAGGTCGTAGCTGCGGCTTTCACCGGCAAATGCAGCGGTTGAAAGGGCGGCGAGGGAGAAAAGTGAAACTGCGATCTTCTTCATTGTAGACTCCTTTGATTCTAATTTTACGATCCGTCATGAATGACCGATCTGACTGTGAAAACGTCTGGCGCCCTGATTAGTTTCAGTAAAAATCCCGGACGAAACATGCCGAAAATTTTTTGCGCCCCTCCGTGAATGAATTCTGACCGATTACAAGGGGTTTTGTGGCCGCTGCATCGCATGCCGCTCACGAAGCTGTTATGCCCGATGAATTGATCTCACGGATTTGTGAGAAGGGAATTCAGAGGCCGGGCTGTTAACCCGGCCTTGATGTTGTGGTGACGAGCGGATTAGTGGCCGCCATTTTCGTTTTTTTCCTGGTTCTTCTTCACGCGTTCGAAGGCAGTCAGGGCGCCAGTATCCTTGTTGGTAACAGCGAATGCGTTTGCGCTGGTGGATTCATTCTTCAGCTGATTCGAATACTTGCCAAAATATGTATCTGAATCGCGCAGGTCGTGGTTGCGGCCTTCGCCAGCAAGCGCAGCCGTTGAAACAGCGGCCAGGGCGAGGAGGGAAATTGCAAACTTCTTCATGATAGTGTCCTTTACTTCTCTTGTTGAACTTAACTCGTGAGCTGCGCTCTTCGCAGTCCCGATACGCCCGATGTAAGAAGCCAAGGTGCCGTTTCAAGAAAAAATGTAATATTTCCGATCACATATTTTTGATATAATGATATCAATGAATTAGCGGAAATTTTATCAGGCCGTGAGAACCTGCATAAGGTTTGTGCAGACGCTGTTTCAGCCCCTCAAATGGCTGCGTTTTGCGCCCCAAACAAGCTGACTTTTGCAGGCGCGCGGGCCGTTGCAAGGAGGAATTCCCAGGCATAATCCGCATAGGAGCGGAACACATAAATATCGAAAACACTGTCTTCAACAACATGCAGCAGCGCCGCGATTTCCGCATAGCGCATGCGCCGCACCGTGCCCGGCGCATAGTCATCGCTGAGCAAATCAAGTGATGAACCTTTGAGCAAAACTTCGCGCACCCCTTCGCCTTCAAGGCGCAGAACCGCGCGCATGTCGGAGACATCTACAACAAGCGAATGAATGCTTCCGAGCTCGGCTTTCAGTGCGGCAGTCAATTCAACCGCCTTGGCGCGCGAGCAGAGAATGAGCCACTGGTCGATGGAAAGCCACAAGGCTTTCACATCACCCCAGGACACGCTGGTGCGCGGTGCCTTCGGCAGATCAAGACCCAGAACTTTTTTAACCGCCACCATGAATTTCTTGTCATTCGCGGAGCCGCGCAGATCGATCATGCCGCGATCGGTGATTTCGCGAAGCTCAATGCTCAGGCCTTGCGGGGCCTCGCGGTGGACGAGGGGAGTTTCAACATAGAGATCAGACATTCTGCCGCGCTCCTTCCTTGTCATAGAATATGGGATCAACAATTTTGGCGCGGATCACCTTGCCTCCTTCGAGGGGGAACGAAAGCGTTTCTCCCATGCGCGCCCGGCCATTCTGGATCAGCGCCATGGCGATGGAACGTTCCAGTGTCGGCGAATGATAGGAGGAGGTGACCTGGCCGATCATTTCCATCGGCGGCTTGTCCTTCACGTGGCGCACAGCATAGGCGCCATCCGGCAGCACGTCGGTTGGCGCTTCGGTGAGAAGGCCCACGAGCTGCTTGCGGTTCGGTCCCTTGAGATAGCTTTGCTCAAGCGAACGCTTGCCGATGAAGTCCGTTTTCTTTTTCGAGACAAGGCCATCAAGCCCCACATCAATCGGCGTCGTCGTGCCATCGGTTTCGTCGCCGATGACGATGAAGCCTTTTTCGGCGCGCAGCACGTGCAAGGCTTCCGTGCCATAGGGCTCCATGCCAAGTTCCTTGCCAGCATCAAGAATGGCGTTCCACAGCCCACGTCCCATGTTGGAAGGTACTGCCACCTCATAGGACTGCTCGCCCGAGAAGCTGATGCGGTAGACCCGCACCGGATAGCCGCCAAGCTTGCCTTCCTTGAAGGACATATGCGGGAAGCCGTCATGGGAGAGATCGAAATCCGCCCGCAGCTTGGCCAGCACGTTGCGCGCCCGGGGGCCTGCAATGGCAAACTGCGCCCATTGTTCGGTGACCGGTGTCACGAACACTTTATAATGCGTCCATTCCGTCTGCAGCCATTCCTCGAGCCAGGCGGCAATGCGGTCCGCCCCGCCTGAAGTGGTGTGCATGAGGAAATGGTCTTCGCCCAAACGCACGGTGACACCATCATCGGTGAGGAAGCCCAGCTCATTCATCATCAACCCATAGCGGCATTTGCCGACTTTCAGGGTCGAGAACATGTTGGTGTACATGCGGTCGAGGAATTCCGCCGCATCCGGCCCCTTGATCTCGATCTTGCCGAGGGTTGAGGCGTCGAGCAGGCCCACCTTGTGGCGCACCGCGAGAATTTCGCGGTTGATCGAGCCATGCTTGTCCTCGCCGGCGCCTGTATAAGTGTAGGCCCGGCGCCATTGGCCGACGGGCTCGAAAGTCGCGTTCCTGTCCGCATGCCACTGATAGATAGGCGTGCGCCGCACGGGCAGGAACAGGTTTTTGGTCAGCACCCCTGCAATCGAGCCGAAGGAAAACGGCGTGTAGGGCGGCCGGAAGGTGGTGACGCCGATTTCCGGAATGCTCTTGCCTGTCGCTTCCGAGAGCACCCCGAGGCCGTTGAGATTGGATGTTTTGCCCTGGTCCGTCGCCATGCCGAAGGTGGTGTAGCGCTTGGTGTGCTCAACCGACTCATAACCCTCGCGTTGGGCCAATTCCAAGTCAGCCACCGTCACATCATTCTGGAAATCGATGAAATGCTTGTTGCCTTCATTATATTTGCCGGTTGCCGGGGCAAACCACAGGGCTTCGAGAGGTTTCTGCACATCCTGCTCGGCCTTGGGCAATTTGACCTTGGCCGCCTTGGTTCTCCGCTTTGCAACCGTCTCGTCGGCCGCTGAGGCCTCGGTGATCATATCGGCCAGGGCGAAGGTGCCGTTAGCAGCACCCACAGCGGTAATCGGGTCCTGATGCCGGTCTGGCCGGAAGGATTGCAGGCCAGAGTCAAACTTGATCTTGCCGCCGTTGTGGCACCAGAGATGAAGTGCCGGATTAAAGCCGCCGGACATGGCAATGAAATCGCAAGAAATTTTCCGCTCCGTAATGACCCGGCCCTGACCCTTGCGGTAGGCCGCAACGCGCACCGCGGTAACGCCGAGATTGCCTTCAACGGCTGACACCACCGAGCTTACGGCCACATCGATGCCTGCGGAGCGGGCCTTTTCGGGCAACACGCCCTCAGCCCGGCCCCGCGAGTCAACAACCCGGACGCCAATGCCTGCGGCCTTGAGCGCAAGGGCCGTTTGATAGGCATCATCATTATTGGTGAAAACAATGCCTTCAACCCCGGGCGACACGCCATATCGCTCCACCAGGGCGCGGGCCGCCGAAGCCAGCATAATGCCGGGCCGGTCGTTATTGGCGAAAGCAATAGGCCGCTCGATGGCCCCGGTGGCAAGGATCACCTGCTTGGCGCGGACTTTCCATAGACGATGGCGTGGTGCGCCTTCCCGGAGCAACGCGGGGTCATGATCGGCCACCCGCTCAAACAGCATCAGGTAATTATGGTGCCAATGGCCCACGACAGTGGTGCGGGGCAGGAGATGCACATTCTCTGATTCGGCAAGCGCGGAAACCTTGTCCGCAACCCAAGCCGTTTGCGGTTTGCCGTCGAGCAAGCCGCCGGAAATATCCGCAACCCCACCAAATCGTGGATTCTCGTCGGCCACAATAACTCTAGCGCCCGTTGCTGCGGCGGACTCGGCAGCTGCCAGCCCTGCAACACCGCCGCCCACCACCAGCACATCGCAATGCAGGTGAATGTTTTCGTATGAATCCGGATCACGGCCTTCCGGCGCCGTTCCGAGTCCTGCTGTTTTGCGAATGAGCGGCTCATACACATGCTTCCAAAAGCGCTGCGGCCACATGAAAGTCTTGTAGTAGAAACCGCCGGGAATGAAGCGCGAGAACGTGCTGTTGAGCGAACCCACATCGAAGGCAAGCGAAGGCCAGCGGTTCTGGCTCACCGCCTGCAAGCCGTCAAAGAGTTCAACCTGCGTGGCGCGCAAATTTGGTTCATGGCGCGAGCCATCGCCCACGCCGACGAGCGCGTTCATTTCTTCCGAGCCGAGACCGACGACACCGCGCGGGCGGTGATACTTGAAACTGCGGCCAAAAAGTTTCGTGCCATTGGCCATGACGGCAGACGCCAGTGTATCGCCGGCGAAGCCTGTGAGCTGCTTGCCGTCAAAACTGAAATGCACCTTCTTCGTGCGGTCAATGCGGCTGCCGCCTTGTGACAGGCGATAAGGCTTGTTGCTCATGATTTTGCGTCCGCCTTCAGCTTGTCTTTAAAATAGGTGGCCCATTCGCCTGTTGCGGCTTCCATCAATTCGCGCGGCGGCAATTCGGTGATGCCGTAAAAAGCCTTGAATTCCATGGTCACCGTATCGCGCGCCGCATGAAACCACTTCCCGCAGCCCCGGTCACAGCGCCAGCGCTCAAAATGCAGGCCGCGTGGGTTATGCCGGATGAACAGATAGTCGCGCTGCGCCTCGTCGCTGACTTCTGCCGGATTATGAGTTGCCGGACGCCTGATATGGGCTTGGCCGCCGCCATGAAAATCCGTCTCGTCGCCTTCCGCGCCACAGACTGGGCAATGAACTAACAGCATGATGGAATTCCCGAAATTTCTGCCTTCCCCCCTCGAGGGGGAAGGTGGCGCGAAGCGCCGGATGAGGGGGTGGCGCAACATGAAAAACTGTTGAAGCCTGAATTGATGTGGGCAGCCCCCTCATCCGTCTCGCGGTCCAAGTGACCGCGATCCACCTTCCCCCTCAAGGGGGGAAGGGAGAAAGAAGCTCTGTGGGTTGTGTCCATCATCAATGTGCCACCGCTGCCGCGACGCTTTCGTCGATCAGGCGGCCTTCCGCGAAACGGTTGAGTCCGAAGGGTTCGGCAATCGGATGCGGCCGGTCATGGGCGATGGTATCGGCGAAGACATAGCCTGAACCGGGAATGGCCTTGAAGCCGCCTGTGCCCCAGCCGCAGTTCACATAGAGGCCTTCCACCTCGGTTTTGGAAATGATCGGCGAACGATCACCCGTCATGTCCACAATGCCGCCCCACATGCGCAGCATGCGGAGCCGCGAAATAATCGGGAAGGTTTCGACCAGCGCCGTCACCGTATGCTCCAGCGAAGGGAAGGAGCCGCGCTGCGAATAATTATTGTAAGGGTCCGTGCCGCCGCCGATGACCAGCTCGCCCTTGTCCGACTGGCTGATATAGCCATGCACCGTATTGGCCATCACCACGCAATCAATGACCGGCTTGATCGGTTCTGAAACCAGCGCCTGCAGGCAGAGACTTTCAATCGGCATGCGCACGCCGGCAGTCTGCATCAAGGTCGAGACATTGCCGGCGGTCACCACGCCAACTTTTTTTGTCTTTATGCTTCCGCGAGAAGTTTCAAGGCCAACGACTTTTTCGCCCTCGCGCGTGATGCCGGTGACTTCACAGTTCTGGATAATGTCGACGCCCAGTGCATCGGCCCCCCGGGCATAGCCCCAGGCCACCGCATCATGCCGCGCCGTGCCGCCGCGCGGCTGGTAATAGGCGCCAAGTATGGGGTAGCGGCAGTTCGGATCATCGTTGATGATGGGAACGATTTCTTTCACTTCCGCCGGTGAAACCATCCGGCAGTCCAATCCCGCAAGCCGGTTCGCATGGGCCGTGCGCTTGAAGGCGCGAAGCTCATGCTCGGTCTGGCACAGCATCAAAACGCCGCGCGGGGAAAACATCACATTATAATTCAACTCCTGGCTCAGGCCCTCGTAAAGCGAGCGCGCCAGCTCATAAATGGCAATGGACGAATCCTGCAGGTAATTGGAGCGGATGATTGTGGTGTTGCGCCCCGTATTGCCGCCGCCCAGCCAGCCCTTTTCGAGGATGGCAATGTTGGTCAATTTATGGTTTTTGGCGAGGTAATAGGCCGTGGCCAGCCCATGCCCGCCGGCCCCCACAATCACCGCGTCGTACTCCGTCTTGGGCTGTGGCGAACGCCAGGCCCGCTCCCAATCCTTGTGGTAATTCATGGCGTTGCGGGCGAGCGAAAAGATCGAATAACGGGATTTCATCGGGCCTATCCTTAATGCGTCTGTCTTGTATCAAATAGGCCCCGCAATCACTACAGCTTTCCGACGCCCCATTGCCGCCATGCGACAATGCGACGTGAGAGCCCACTGACGATGAATTGTATTGTTAGCGAAATATGAGAAGACCCAAAACCGCATGTTGATCTGGTTGATTTTTGCAGGCATGACGGCGGCTGTAGTGGCCGCCTTGCTTGTGCCTTTCATGCGCAAGTCCGCGGACGCCCAAAGCCCCGATTCGGAGTTCGACCGGGCGATCTACCGCGACCAGTTGCTGGAGTTGGACCGCGATGCGGCGCGCGGCCTGATCGGCGCGACGGAGGCCCAGGCCGCCCGCAATGAAATCTCAAGGCGCCTGCTGCAGGTCGCAAATCCTGAAACGGCCACCGGAGGAAGCCGCTATGCGCTGCTGGCCGTTCTGCTGGTGCCGCTGATCGCCCTGCCAATCTATGCCAAATTTGGCAGCCCGCTGATGCCCGATGTGCCCTTGCAGGAACGAATGAAGGGCGCCATCACCAACCAGGATTTTGAAGCTCTGGTGGCAACCGTTGAAGCCCATCTGGCCGAAGTTCCCAATGATGTCGAGGGTTGGAAAGTGTTGGCCCCTGCCTACAAGCGCGAAAGGCGCTGGAGCGATGCAGCGGACGCCTATGCCAATGTCCTGCGGCTCGCCCCGCCAAGCGCCGATGCAATTGCCGACTATGGCGAAATGCTCGTCTTCGCCAATGAAGGCATGGTGACCGATGAGGCCGAGAGCGCCTTCGCCGAGGCCCTGAAACTCGAAGCAACGAACGAGCGCGCCAAATACTATTACGATATGGCCCTGAAGCAGGAGGGCAAGGCCCCCGCCCTGAGCGATGAACAGATCGCCGCAGGGCAGGCCATGTCCACACAGGACCAGACGGCAATGATTGCCGGCATGATGGATGGGCTGGAGCAAAAGCTCGGCAAGGACAGCCGCGACCTCGAAGGCTGGAAACGCCTGATCCGCGCGAGGCGCATTACCAATGAAATCGATAAGGCGAAAATCTCGCTTGACCTCGCCACGAACATTTTCAAGGACGAACCCGCTACGCTCGATGCCTTGCGCGCGCTGGCTGGAGAATTGGGGATCAATTGATGCGGAGCTTTATTTTCTCTCCATGGTCGGGCTTGACCCGACCACCCAGACTTAACAGCATTAGGAATGCTTGGGAATTGGAACGAAATGCCCTAGCGGATTCATTTGAGACGCGGAAAGCCTGGGTGGTCGGGTCAAGCCCGACCATGGAGAACGTGTAGATGACCCGCAAGCAAAAGCGCCTGTCAGTGATCGTCGGTGGTCTTGCCATTCTCGGCCTTGCTGCCGGCCTTGTGCTTTATGCCCTGCGTGACACCATTGTGTTCTTCTATACCCCCAGCGAAATTTCCGAAAAAAACGTGCTGCCTGGAACGCGGCTGCGCCTGGGTGGCCTGGTGGAGGAGGGGAGCATTTCCAGGACGGGCGGCACAACCGTGAGTTTTGTGGTGACAGACACGATCAAGACTTTGAATGTGAGCTACACCGGGCAGCTGCCCGATCTTTTCCGCGAAGGGCAGGGCGTTGTTGCCGAAGGCGTGCTGGATGCGAGCGGCGGTTTCATCGCCGACACGGTTCTGGCCAAGCATGATGAGAACTACATGCCCAAGGACGTGGCTGACAAGCTGAAGGAAAAAGGTGTCTGGCAGGAAGGCAAGGGGGCAGGGCCATGATTGCCGAGATCGGACACTTCGCCCTCATCCTCGCCCTCGCCGTGGCCGCGTTCCAGACTCTCGTGCCGCTGATCGGCGCTGAGCGGGGCAATCGCCAGATGATTGCGTCGGCCGTTCCCGCCACGCTCATTCAACTCGTTCTCGTCTATGTGGCCTTTGCCGCACTCACCCACGCCTATCTGATTTCCGATTTCTCCGTACGGAACGTGTTTGAGAATTCGCACTCTGCCAAGCCGCTGCTTTATAAAATTTCCGGCGTCTGGGGAAACCACGAAGGCTCCATGCTGCTCTGGGTCTTCATTCTCGCAAGCTTTGGCGGCGCCGTGGCAATTTTTGGCGACAATCTGCCGCCCACGCTGAAGGCCCGCGTATTGGCGGTACAGGGCTCCATAGGCTTTGCCTTCCTGCTCTTTATAGTGGTGGCGTCCAATCCCTTCGCCCGGCTCATTCCCGTGCCCATCGAAGGCAATGGCCTCAATCCGGTTTTGCAGGACCCCGCTTTGGCCTTCCATCCGCCTTTTCTTTACGCTGGTTACGTTGGCCTTTCCGTTGCATTCTCATTTGCCATCGCAGCACTCATCGAAGGCAAGGTGGACGCCGCCTGGGCCCGCTGGGTAAGGCCCTGGACGCTGGCGGCCTGGATGTTCCTCACCATCGGCATCAGCATGGGAAGCTGGTGGGCCTATTATGAATTGGGCTGGGGCGGCTGGTGGTTCTGGGATCCGGTGGAAAATGCCAGCTTCATGCCCTGGCTGGTGGCAACGGCCCTTCTGCATTCCGCCATCGTGGTGGAAAAGCGCAACGCCCTGAAGGTCTGGACCGTGCTGCTCTCCATCCTTGCCTTCTCTTTATCATTGCTCGGCACCTTCCTCGTGCGCTCCGGCGTCCTGACCTCGGTCCATGCCTTTGCCGTTGATCCGGAACGCGGCATATTCATTCTCGGCATCCTCTGTTTCTTTATCGGCGGGGCGCTCACACTTTTCGCCTGGCGCGCACCGGCCCTCAAGGCTGGTGGATTCTTCTCGCCCATCAGCCGCGAAGGCGGGCTGGTGCTGAACAATCTTTTCCTCTGCGCCGCCTGCGCTGCGGTCTTGATTGGAACGCTTTATCCCCTGGCTCTTGAAACCGTCACCGGAGAAAAAATCTCCGTGGGACCGCCCTATTTCAATCTCACCTTCGGCCCGATCATGCTGCCGCTGCTTTTGCTTGTGCCCCTTGGGGCCCAGTTGAGCTGGAAGCGGGCGGACCTGTTCGCCGCGCTGCAGCGGCTCTGGGCCGCAGCGGCACTGGCAGTAAGCCTCGGCGTCCTGGTGCTGATAGCAACGGAGCGCGGGCCGTGGCTTGCGCCCTTTGGCATGGCGCTCGGCGCATGGCTGATTTTCGGCAGCCTTGCGGATTTGGCACAACGCATTGCGCTGTTTCGCAGCCCACTTGCAGCGAGCCTCTCACGCCTGGTTGGCTTGCCACGCTCAAGCCTTGGCATGACTTGCGCCCATGCGGGGCTTGGCCTGATGATCATCGGCATTATCGCCATCACCTTGTGGAAGGTGGAGCATATCGTGGCGATGAAGCCCGGCGAGCGCGCCGACGTTGGCGATTACACCGTTCAGTTCGTGGGCGAAACTCCGCTGACCGGGGAAAACTACACGGGCCGCGCCGGGCAGTTCCGGATATTCCGGGGCGAAACCGAAATCGCCAGCGTCGTTTCCGAGAAACGCGAATTCAAGCCCATGGGCACGCCCACAACCGAAGTGGGCCTGCATCAAGCCCTGGCGGGCGATGTCTATGTGGTGATGGGTGACAAAACCGCCGATGGCGCGCGGGTCGTGCGCCTGTATTTCAATCCGCTGGTGTCGCTGATCTGGCTTGGCGCCCTCATCATGTTTTTCGGCGGGGCGCTGTCCCTCACCGACCGCCGTTACCGGGTAGGGGCGCCAAAACGAAAACTCACGCCTGCGGGAGTTCCGGCGGAATGAGATGGTTCCTGCTTTGCCTCCTCTTGCTCGCGGCCCCGGCTTACGCTGTGCAGCCCGATGAAATTCTGGCCGATCCCCGGCTGGAACAGCGCGCCCGCGATCTCTCGGCAGGGTTTCGCTGTCTCGTCTGCCAGAATCAATCCATCGACGAATCCGATGCGCCGCTCGCAAGGGATCTGCGCATGCTCATTCGCGAGCATCTGATCAAGGGCGACAGCGACGCGGAGATCAGGGATTTCGTCGTGGCCCGTTACGGTGAATTTGTCCTGCTGAGACCGCGATTCACGGCCAGCACCGCCATCCTCTGGGCAACGCCATTTTTGATAATCCTCGCGGGATTAGTTGTCATTCTCTGCCGGCGCAAGATTTCAGGCGCTCCAGCCGAATCGGCCCTAACTGCCGAGGAACAAAAAGCCCTGCGCGACATCGCCAACTAACCCAACATTACAAATTATTCATGTCGCCGAAAGCTTGATGTAAGCCGCAAGCCCCTATCTCTCTAATTATAGATTCCCTGCAATGGAGAGAAACTAACATGTCAGCCACCTTTACCCTCACCCGCAAAACCGTGTTTGGCCTGCTTGCCGCGGGCCTTCTCAGCGCCACCGCGTTAACCACCTCTCTGGTTGTGGCACCCCCCAATGTCGTGCACGCCCAGATCCAGGCCACTATTGATCCCACCAAGGGCTTTGCCGACCTGGTTGACCGGGTGATGCCGGCTGTCATCAGCGTTGAAGTAAAGTATGCCAATGCCGCCGACAGGGAAGGCGAGGCCGCCCCCCGCCAGCAACAGTTTGAAGAGTTCTTCAACCAATTTCCCCAGTTCAGGAACCAATTGCCGCCGGGTTTTGAGAACCGCAGGCCCCGTGGCGGCGCCGCCGTGGGTTCGGGCTTCCTGATCAGCGCCGATGGCTATGCCGTGACCAACAATCACGTGGTCCAGGATGCAGATGAAGTGACCGTCAAGATCCAGGGTGGAGCGGAACTCAAGGCCGAAGTGATCGGCACCGATCCCAAAACTGACCTGGCCCTCATCAAGGTCAAGTCGGACAAGCCCTTCCAGTTTGTGAAGTTTGCCGAAGCGCCCGCCCGTGTCGGCGATATCGTGATGGCCGTCGGCAATCCCTTTGGCCTTGGCGGCTCGGTGACCACCGGCATCGTCTCCGCCCGTGGCCGCGACATTGGCTCCGGCCCCTATGACGATTTCCTCCAGATTGACGCTTCGATAAACCGTGGCAACTCCGGTGGTCCGGCTTTCAGCCTGCAGGGTGAAGTTATCGGCGTGAACACGGCGATCTTCTCACCCTCCGGCGGCTCCGTGGGCATCGGCTTCGCCATCCCCGCTGAAATCACCCAGGACGTGATCGCCAGCCTCAAGGAAAGTGGCAGCGTGACCCGCGGCTGGCTGGGCGTGCAAATCCAGCCGGTGACCGATGAGATCGCCGAAAGCCTGGGCCTTGCCAGCGCCAAGGGCGCTATTGTCTCCGATGTTACCGAGGGCTCTCCCGCCCTTGCCGCTGGCTTCAAGCCGGGCGACACCATACTCAAGGCTGATGGCACGGAAATTTCCGATGCCCGCGACCTGTCTCGGAAGGTGGCCCGCTTCACTCCGGGCAAGTCCGTCAACGTCGATATCGTCCGTGACGGCAAGCCCATGACGGTCACCGTCAAGATCGGCACCATGCCCAATGACGTGCGCATGGCCAGCCGGGGAAGCAGCCAGGATTCGGCTAATGTCGCCTCGCTTGGACTGAAACTTGGCCCGGCTGAGGATGGCGCCGGCGTGAAAATCGTCGAAGTTGCTCCGAATTCCATTGCCGAGCAGCAGGGTCTGAAGGCGGGCGACATCATTCTCGAGGTTGCCGGCGCCGACGTAAATGGCCCGGGAGATGTCCAGGAAGCCTTGAAGGCCGCGGGCAAGTCGCGCGTCTTGATGTTGGTGCGCTCCGGCAACAGCCAGCGTTTCCTGGCTATCCCGCGCGCCAAGGGTTAACGGTTGGGACGCCTGAATGCCCCCTCCGCTCGGCATTTGACGTCCAACAGCGCGGAGGCCGCCACTCAAAGGTTCCCCCCTGGTCCGGTGGCCTCCGCGCACTCTTCTCTGAAAGGGCAAGTCATGCAAATCTCCCACCCACGTGAAACCGAATCTCAGGGCATAGGGCGGAATCTGGACTCGATGCGCATTCTTGTAATTGAAGATGACCGCGACGCTGCCTCCTGGCTGATCAAGGGGTTGACGGAAAGCGGCCATGTGACCGACCACGCTGCCAACGGCGAGGATGGCCTGGCCATGGCCCAGGAGAATCTCCACGACATTCTCATCGTGGACCGCATGCTGCCAAAGATGGACGGCCTTTCCATCATCCGAACCCTGCGGTCCAAGGGCATAACCACCCCGGTTCTTATTCTCAGCGCCCTGAGCGATGTGGATGAGCGCGTGAAAGGCCTTCGTGCCGGTGGCGATGATTACCTGGCAAAGCCCTATGCCTTTTCCGAGCTCCTCGCCCGCGTTGAAGGCCTGGGGCGGCGCAATTCCCAGGAACCGCTGGAAACAAAGCTGAAGGCCGTTGATCTTGAAATTGACCTGCTGACCCGTGCGGTCACGCGCGCTGGCCAGAACATTCCGCTCCAGCCCCGCGAGTTCAAGCTGCTGGAATACCTCATGCGCAATGCCGGCCACATCGTCACCCGCACCATGCTGCTTGAAAATGTCTGGGACTATCATTTCGATCCGCAAACCAATGTGATAGACGTACACGTCTCGAGGCTCCGGTCGAAGATCGACAAGGGCTTCGACGAGCCCCTTCTGCAAACCGTGCGCGGAGCCGGATACATGATACGTGCAGTTTAATCCGAAGATCCTGAAGACCTCCACATTTCGTCTGGCGGCCATCTACCTGCTTGTCTTTGCCATTTCCGTGGGCTCCATTCTGGCCTACGTCTTCTGGAATACGGCAGGCCTTCTGGAACGCCAGACCGACGCAACCATCCGTGCCGAAGTGCAGGCCCTTGCCGACCAGTACCGCCTGCTGGGGCTGCGCGGCATTGTTGATACCGTGCAGCGCCGCAGCGCCGAACGGGGAGGCGGCGTGTATTTGATCGCCGATGCCAATGGGAAACGCGTAGTTGGCAACCTTGAATCCGTGCCGCCCCAGGTGATCGATGAAACCGGCTGGATTGATTTTCCCCTCGATATCCAGATTGGCCAGAACAAGCAGCGCCGCTCGGCCCGCGCCTTTCACACGGACCTCAAGGACAACTATGAACTGATCGTGGGCCGCGACGTTCAGGAACTGCGGCAGTTCGGCGACATCATCAGGCGCACGCTCTACTGGGCCTTGGGCATTGCCCTTGTTCTGGGCCTCGGTGGCGGCCTTCTCACCAGCCGGAACTTCCTGCGCCGGGTGGATGCCATCACCGACGCCAGCCGCGCCATCATGGGCGGAAATCTTTCAAGCCGCATGCCGGTTCTGGGAACCGGTGATGAGTTGGACAAGCTGTCCCGCTCGCTCAATGAAATGCTCGACCAGATCGAACGCTTGATGACCGGCATGAAGGAAGTCAGCAGCAATGTGGCCCATGATTTGAAAACGCCGCTGACGCGGTTGCGGGCGCGGGTTGAATCTGCCCTGCGTTCCAACAGCAAGACCGAATATCGCGCCGCCCTGGACAAGACCATCGAGGAATCAGACCGCCTGCTGCAAACCTTCAATGCGCTTCTCTCCATTGCCCGCGCCGAATCCGGCCAGTCCAGGGAAATGCTCCAGGCCATTGATGCCCAGGAGATTGTCGAAGGTGTTGCCGAACTCTATGAGCCCATCGCCGAAGAGGAGGGCGGAACTCTGGATGTGAAGGCGGTTGCCGGATTGAATGTTTTGGCCGACCGCCAGCTCCTGTCGCAAGCCTTGAGCAATTTGGTGGATAACGCCCTGAAATATGGTGTCACCGGGGAAAACCCCAAGCCGCACATCGAAATCGAGGGAAAGCTGGAGGAAGGCAATGTCGTCATTCTCGTGGCCGATAAGGGCGCAGGCATTCCAGCCGAAGACCGCGCCCGGGTGCTGGACCGTTTCGTGCGCCTTGATTCAAGCCGCAGCAAACCCGGCAATGGCTTGGGCTTGAGCCTCGTGGCTGGCGTCATGAAACTGCACGGCGGCGCCCTGCTGCTCGAAGACAACGCCCCCGGCCTCCGCGCCAAGCTGGTGCTTCCGCTTCACCAGAGCCAAAGCTAGTATGGCCCCATGACTGGGGTTTTTTCGGAACGTCTGAAGCAGCATTTGCCTGCACCGCGTGACATGGAAGGCGCTGCGAGGTTCTGGAGTGACCTGGCGCCGGGACATCAGGTGCTGCTGCAAAGCCACCGGACTTTTCTTGAAGCCGTGGCCGGAGGCTCGCCCTATCTGCGCGCCCTCATGCTGCGCGATCCGCATTTTCTGGCAGACCTGTTGGGCCATGTGCCCGAAGACCTGTTGACGTCCCTGTGCACAGGCGTTCACGCCGCGCAAACCCTTTCCACCCAGGCCGAAATCATGACGGCGCTGCGCCATGCCAAGGCCAAGGCCTCGCTTCTCATCGCCCTTGCCGATCTGGGGGAGGTCTGGTCCGTTGACGAGGTGACGGAAGCCCTCACGCGCTTTGCCGATGCCATGCTGGAGGCAACAGTCAACTGGCTGCTTCTCGATGCCACGCGCGCTGGAAAATTCCGCTGTATCGATGAGAAGGATCCCTCGCGCCACTGCGGTTATGTGGTGCTGGCCATGGGCAAACACGGCGCCGGCGAATTGAACTACTCCAGCGATATCGATCTCATCATTCTCTACGATCCGGAAACAGCACCCATGGCGGAAGGCGTCGAGCCCGCCACATTCTTTGTGCGGCTCACCAAGCGCCTCGTCACCATTTTGCAGGACATGACGGAAGACGGCTACGGCTTTCGCGTGGACCTGCGCCTGCGCCCTGATCCACGCGCCACTCAGGTTGCCATCGCCCTGGAAGCCGCCGCCAATTACTATGAAAGCATGGGGCAGAACTGGGAGCGCGCCGCCATGATTAAGGCGCGGGCCGCGGCGGGTGACATTGGTTTGGGGATGGAATTTCTGCTGCGGCTCAAGCCCTATATCTGGCGCAAGTATCTGGACTTCGCGGCGATCGCCGATGTGCAATCCCTGAAGCGCCAGATCCACGCCGTGAAGGGCCATGGCACCATTGCGGTCCATGGCCATAACATCAAGCTGGGCCGTGGCGGCATTCGGGAAATTGAATTCTTCGTGCAGACCCAGCAGCTCATTGCCGGCGGGCGCAACCCGGCGCTGCGCGGCTTGCGCACTCTGGAAATGCTCGATGCCTTGGCCGAAGCGCAATGGATATCCCAAAGCGCTGCCGATGAATTGAAGGCGGCCTACCGTTTCATGCGCGGCATCGAGCACCGCATCCAGATGGTGAACGACGAGCAAGCCCATGTGCTGCCACAGGATGAAACAGCTTTCGAAAATCTGGCGCGGCTGTCTGGTTTTGCTTCGACGCAGGACTTCGAAACAAAGCTGCGCCAGACTTTTGAACTCGTGCAAAGCCACTACGCCGCGCTCTTTGAAAGCGCCGGTGAACTCGGAACCGACACTGGCAGCCTGGTTTTCACCGGCGGTGAGGATGATCCTGAAACCATTGAAACCCTGGAGCGCATGGGCTTCAAACGGGCGAGCGAAATTTCGGCTACTATCCGTGGCTGGCATTTTGGCCGCTACGCCGCCACCCGCAGCGGCAAAGCCAGGGAACTGCTCACCGAGCTGATGCCGCAGCTTCTCTTGGCGCTGGCCCGCAGCGGCGAACCGGACCTGGCCTTTCTCGCCTTTGACAAGTTCATCGCCGGTCTTCCCGCCGGGGTTCAGCTTTTTTCCATGCTGAAAGCCAATCCCAACCTGCTTGATCTCATCGCCACCATATTGGGAACCGCCCCACGCCTTGCCGAACAGTTGAGCGCCCGCCCACGCGTTTTGGATGCGGTGCTTGACCCCGGCTTTTTCGGTGCCTTGCCCCGCGCCAGCGAGATTCAATCCATGATCGCATCCGCCATTCCTGTGGGCGCCTCACTGGATGAAGTCGTGGACCGTGTCCGCATCATTGGCCGGGAACAGATGTTCCGCGTCGGCGTGCGCGTTTTGTCGGAAACCGTAAGTGCCGTGGAAGCGGGTGCTTCCTTCTCGACGATTGCCGAACTGCTCCTGCAGCGGCTGCACGCCTCCGCCCGGCAGGAGATGCGGATGCGCCACGGCGATGTGGCCGGCGGCCGCAGTTGCGTGATTGCCATGGGCAAAATGGGCGGACGGGAAATGACCGCCTCGTCCGATCTTGATCTCATGCTCATTTATGACAGCGAGCCAGGAACGGAAAATTCCGGAGGGGCAAAGCCCCTGAGCGTGAATCAGTATTTCACCCGGCTGACCCAGCGGCTGATCAACTCCATCACTGCGCCAACGGGAGAGGGTGTGCTCTTCGAGGTGGACATGCGCCTGCGGCCATCAGGCAGCCAGGGCCCCGTGGCCACAAGCCTGGGCAGCTTCCGCGACTATCAGAAGAATTCCGCCTGGACTTGGGAAAAACTTGCACTTACCCGGGCCCGTGTCGTGAGCGGCGATGCGGAACTCGCCAACGCAATTTCACAGGCCATCACCGCCAGCCTGTGCGCCGGGCGTGATGCGGCCACGACGCGGCAGGATGTTTTCGACATGCGCCGCCTGATGGTGAAGGAGCAGGGCTCAGCCGGACTTTGGGATATCAAGCGGGCTCGGGGCGGCCTGGTCGAGATTGAATTCATCGCCCAGTTCCTGCAGCTCATTCATGCCGAGCATCACCCGGAAACCCTCGATACCAACACCCATGCGGCTCTGGCCAAGCTCGCCGCCGCCGGATTCCTTGAGACAGGCTTGGCAGGTGAGATCAAGGAGGCGTGCCTGCTCTACCACCGGATAACCCAGGTGCTACGGCTATGCGTCACCGGTGCCTACGACCCGGCCAGGTCGCCGGCGGGCCTTAACCAGTTGGTAGCCCGCGCCGCCGGCGTACCCGATATCAGGGCCGCCGATTCACTGGTTAACGACACGCAGAAGCGGATTGCGGGTCTCTTTGACGACCTTATCGGCCCTGTGGGCTGAGGCCGACGGATTCCGGGTTCCCGTTTCGTCTTGGGTTTGGGAAGCATGAATTCCCGAAAACCAATGGAGGCAACAATGTCCAAGAAAACTCTGTATGCAGTGCTTTTAACGACCGGCCTTGTGGCTGCAGGGGGGCTTGCCATGGCGGCTGAGCCCTATCTGCCCAAGGCCCAAAAGTCCTTTGACCGGATCGACCTTAACAAGGATGGCAAGATCAACCTTGCTGAATTCATGCCGGTGGCCGAGAGACGGTTTCTCGGTATCGATGTGAACAAGGACAACGCGGTCAGCACCGCTGAAATCGACGCCTCGCTCCAGGCCGCCCTGGAGCGCCGGCGCAACCGCATTCTGGCAAATCTCGATGCCGACAGGGACGGCAGCATCAGCCGCGCCGAACTCGACCGCTACATTGAGGCCATGGTGACAGGGGCGGATACCGACGGTGATGGCGGCGTATCTTTTTCTGAAGCACGTATTTTCAAAATCGCAAAATGGCGTAAAGCTTTGCAACTGACATCGGCCAACTGAGGCCGGGATGAAGCGTATGGAGTAGTGAAATACAGGAGTCCAGTTCAGCGGACCTGCAGACGGCGAGCGATGCCACCTTGCTCCTGGCATCGGCTCGCCGTGACGCCTCTGCGTTCGCCGAGTTGGTCTCGCGTTATTACAAGCCCGTGTACCGCATGGTGTGGCGCATGATGAACGGTAATGCCGAAACCGAAGACGTGGCCCAGGAGGCCTTCGTCAAGCTGTGGCAGAACCCGGCGCAGATCCGCGAAGCCAGGGCGCTGAAAGGCTGGCTGATGCGCGTAGCCTCGAATCTGGCCATTGACCGCTTGCGCCGCAAGTTGCACGCCGACATTGACGCGATTGCCGAAGTGGCCGACCCGCGCCAGGTCACCGGCGCCGAACTAGAGGAGCAGGCGGTAACCGCCCGCGTTAACCAGGCCATCGCCAGCCTGCCCGAGCGGCAGAAATTGGCGGTAACCCTCGTTTACTTCGAGGGCATGAGCAATATTTCGGCGGCCTCGGTGATGGAGATTTCCGTGGATGCCATTGAGTCCCTGTTGACCCGTGGCAAGCGGGCCCTGAGGGAAAGCCTCGCCGAGGATTGGCGCGGCCTATTGGATGAGTTGAGTTCGAAAGCCGGATGAAGGTGTACTATGGAAAAATATGACGAAACCCGGATGGACGCAGCGCTCGAGAAGCTGCTGACGCGCGCCACCGAACCTTCGGTGCCCGAAGGCGCCGAGGCGCGCCTTATGCTGGCCATTCAGTCGGTCGGGCAGCAGGTGAATGTTGTGCCCTTTCAACCGCGCCCCAGAATACAAAGCTGGACGGTAGGCCTGCCGCTGGCGGCGGCGCTGGCCCTTGGAATCTATATCGGCTCCAAAGACACGTTCGATGCCTATCTTCCCGACGCCATCACCGATGGAGTCTCGGCGGATATGTCCGATTCAATGCCCTCCACGGGCCTTGATGACGCTGAAAGCTATGCGGAAGGTGACGTGACATGAGGGACGACGGAACAACAACAAAATCCCGCTACTGGCCCCCGCAAGGCTCGCGCTGGTGGACAGCCCTGCTGATCGCCTCGCTCGCCCTCAATCTTTTTATTGGGGCGGCAATCGCCACGCGCTATTTCACCCATGGCGGTCCCCAGCGCTTCATCGGGGCAAGCTATGCCCAGCTCATCCCCCGCGGCTTTTTTGCCGAGATGCCCAGCGAAAGGCGGAAAGCTCTTCTCGACATCCTGAGGCAATACCGCAAGGATTTCCGCGCCGAGCGGGAGGGCACCGAGTCAGTCGCCGCCAAACTTGCCGATGTCCTGGTGAGCGAGCCCTATGACGTGGAAAATGTCAAGCTGGTGGTCGGCGAGTTTGCCAGCCAGTCCGGAAAACTGGCAGCCCGCGGCGGCGACGCGGCGCTTGATATCATAGGCCGGCTGTCCCCCGAAGAGCGCAAGGTATTAGCAAACGCGATCCGCGACCGCGCCAGCCGGAACAAGAGCAGGAAGCGGTGAATAAGCGTCTTCTCCTGCGGCGCGGAGAGGACAGCATGGAGAGCAGGGCTAAGCCGCGCTGGAATTCTCCGCGGTTGGCGTCGTAAGAAGTTCTACCGTTACCGTCGTCCCTGACCCAACCGTGCTGGCGATGGTGAGCGAGCCGTTGTGGAGGTCCACCAGGGATTTCGAGATCGCCAGCCCGAGGCCCGAGCCTCCCTTGCTCTTGGTGAACTGGTTTTCCACCTGCTCGAAGGGCCGCCCCAGTTTTTCGATGTCGTTATGCGGAATGCCGATCCCTGTGTCGCTGATGGTGACCCGTGCCCCTTCCTTGGTTTTTGCCACTGACACCTTGACCTGTCCGCCCTCCGGCGTGAATTTCACCGCATTTGACATCAGGTTGATGAACACCTGCTTCAGGGCGCGCCGGTCGGCGTTGATGTTGCAGGTCTTGGGAAGCTCAAGGACAATATCGACCTTGCCTTCCGCCGCGCGCGGGCCGACGAAACGCATGATGTCGTCGATGATCGATGGCAGCGACAGCGTCGTAAGCTCAAGCTCCATGCGGCCCGCCTCGATCTTCGACATGTCGAGAATGTCGTTGATCACGTCCAGCAGGAATTGCCCGCTTTTGTGAATGTCGTGCGAATACTCCGTGTATTTGCCCGAGCCCAGCGGCCCGAACATTTCTTCCTGCATGACTTCGCTGAAGCCGATGATGGCATTGAGCGGCGTTCTGAGTTCATGGCTCATGTTGGCGAGGAATTCCGACTTCGAGCGGTTCGCCGTCTCAGCCCGGGTTTTCTCACGCGCATACTTGTCGGCCAGGTCAGCCAGGCGCTGCGATTGCTGATCGGCGAGCAGGCGTTCCTTCTGCAAGTCACGCACCGTCATCATCAGGGTGCGCTCGGACAGCAGCAGGCGCTCTTCCTGCTTCTTCAACGCCGTGATGTCGGTTCCCACCGACACGAAGCCGCCGTCCTTGGTGCGGCGTTCGTTGATCTGCAGCCAGCGGCCATCGCCAAGCTGGACCTCCAGCGATTTCCCTTCGAAATTGTCCCCCCCCGCCGTGGGCACATACTGGCGCACGATGGGTTCTTTCGCCGATTGCGTGACGATGGCATAGGGCGTGCCGGGAACGCACGACGAAGCGGGCAGGGAATGGAACTGCTGGTATTTCGAGTTGCACAGAACCAGACGGTTTTCCGTGTCCCACAACACAAAGGCCTCGGAAATATTCTCAACCGCATCCTTCAGGCGAAGCTCCGCGTCCTGGTTGAGCTTGTCCGATTGTTTCTGCGCCGTGATGTCAAACACGATGCCGATGAGATGCGGCGCTTCCGGATTGTCGCCGGGAGCCAAAGCGGCGCGCGCCCGGAGCCAAACCCAATGGCCGTCCTCATGGCGCATCCGGAATTCGCGGTTGAACACCGTGCGCTCGCCGCGCAGCAGCTCTTCAATCATGAATTCGATGTTGGCGTTTTCCGGGTGAAGCCTTTCCGACACTTCGCCAAAACTCAAGAGCTCGCCCTTGGGTGGCAGCCCGAGGATTTCATACATGGACTTGGACCAGAAGATCGTGCCCTCGGCCAAGTTCCAGTCCCACATGCCGCAGTTGCTGCGGTCCAGCGCCTTGTCCAGCCGCTCGGTGGCGATTGCCAGGGTGGAGTCGGCTTCCGAGGCTTTTTCCGCCTGCCAGTGAAAGGCGCCGGCCAGCATGGCGAGAACCAGCACGGTGGCAACAAAGAGAATGGAAAGCCGGGTCACCCCGTCCCGCCACGCGCCCAATAGGTCCGAGCGTTTCTGGAACACCACAAGGCTTCCCGGAAAATTCCCGAACTGCCGCGCCGTCACGTAGGCCGCCTCGCCATTTGCCAGCACGAAGGGGCGCATGGTCTGGGCGTTGAAATCCGTATCGGTGATGAACTGCGGACCCAGTACGTCGGTGATCTTCCGGCCCGCAAGTTTTGCAGGGGCCGGCGCGCTGGCGATGATCTGGCCGAAATTGTCGACGAGCGCAAAAAACCGGTCCTCGGCAACAGCGCCTGCGGGCAGGGATTGCGCGAGAAGTTCCGCCGTCAGGGGGCGAACCGTTTGCCCGTTCGCCACATCGGCGGCAAGGGCGGCAACGATTTTTTGCGTGACGAGTTCCGCCTGCAGGATCGAAAGACGGTTTTGTTCGACAAGGTGGCTGCTGCGGCTTTGCAGGAGTTGCGCCGTGAGCGAAATGCACAGCGCGAGAAGGAACAGCGCCGTGAGAACCATGATCAGCCGGCGCAGGGATTTTTCCGAAATGGTGATGCGCCATCGGCCGGGCAGGGGAGAAGGCAGGCGCAATGCGCGCTCCCTGAAGAACAGTTCTCCGATCTGTGCCTTACCCAAGATGAGATACCTTTGAACGTCGCCCGCATGAACCGGCAATTGATACGCATTTGGCCGCCAAAAACCGAATCAATGCCCCATTGATTCGCAAACGAAACAACTTGTCCAGTTATGAATTTTTGGAACGCTAGCCCTTGAGGGTTTTCGAAACGATTTCAATGCAGTCGCGCGAAAGTCCGGGGCTCGCCAGGATCCTTTCAAGCTGCCCCGCGGCGGCCTGGCGGCGCACCTCATCCATGATGCGCCAGCTGCGGAATCCGGTGGCCATGCGGGCCGCCACCTGGGGGTTGATCGCGTTCACTTTCAGGATCGTGTCGGCCACCACCCGGTAGCCCTCGCCATCGGCCGCGTGGAAGGCAGAAAGATTCATCGCGGTGAAGCCGCCGATCAGCGCATAGACGCGGTTGGGCGTGCTGAGGCGGAAATCCGGATGGCCCATGAGCGTCTCGATTTTTGCCGCATCAGCCGCATACGAGTTCAGCGCAAACCACTTGTCGACAAGCAGGCTATCCCCCTTGTGGCGCGCATAAAACTTGTCCAGCTCCTGCTGGGTTTCAGGTGCATCAATACTCAACATCGCGGTCAATGCGCCAATCTCCGCCGTCATGCTTGAAGCGGAAGCAAGCTCGCGCTGAATGAGATCAATAGTCATATCGGGCATTCCTGCCGCTAGCAGCCCAAGCACGGCGTAGCGCAATGACCGGCGGCCTGTGCTTTCGGGATTAGGTTCGTATTTGCCGCTCTCCCGCGTGTCGTTCCAGATCCCAAGCAGCGTATCCCTAAGTCTTCCGCCCAACTGGCCGCGCACGAATTCGCGCGCCTTCAAAACCTGGTCCGTATCGACATTTGCAGCCAGTGCCGCGGCGATGTCGGCTTCCGTCGGCAGACCCAGCATGAGTGCCTTGAAGGCCTGGTCCAGCTTCTGGTCGCCGAGTGTCGTCTTGAGAGCCGCGGCATAGCCACCAATGTCGCCCATGACATCAGCCAGGTCATTGGGCGGCTTGAGGCTGGCGATGATCAGCTTTTTGCCCAGCGACTGCCCGGCCTCCCAGCGGTTGAACGTATCCCTGTCGCGTCCCATGAGGAACAACTGGTCCTCCGGGCTCACGTCTTCCTGCAGGATGACCGGCGCAGAAAACCCGCGATTGAGCGACAAAACCGGCCGCATTACAATATTTCGGAACCGAAATGATCTTTTTTCCTCAGTCAGTTCAATGATCGGCGCGTTGAGGCTGCCCACCCCTTCAAGATCCAGCGTCATATCTTCGCCTGATGGTTCCACAAGGCCCAGACCGAAAGGAATGTGCATGGGTTGCTTGTCAGACTGGCCCGGGGTGGGCGCGGTCGTCTGCGCCAGCGTCAGGTCAAAGGTTTTGGCTTTCGCATCGTAATGCGTCGTGACCTTCACCTGCGGTGTTCCCGCCTGTTCGTACCACTTGAAAAATTGCGTAAGGTCGCGCCCCGAAGTATCGGCCATGCAGGCCACGAAATCTTCCACCGTTGCCGCCTCGCCGTCATGGCGTTCGAAATAAAGATCCATTGCCTTGCGGAAGGCCTTGTCGCCGATGAGCGTCTTCATCATGCGGCAGATTTCGGCGCCTTTTTCATAAACCGTGGGCGTGTAGAAATTATTGATCTCGATATAGGCGTTGGGCCGCGGCGGATGGGCCAGCGGGCCAGCGTCCTCCGGCATCTGCCGGGCCCGCAAGGTTTTCACATCGGTGATGCGCTTCACCGCGCGCGAGCGCAGGTCCGAGGAAAATTCCTGGTCGCGGAAAACCGTGAGGCCTTCCTTCAGGCAGAGCTGGAACCAGTCACGGCAGGTGATGCGGTTGCCCGTCCAGTTGTGGAAATATTCGTGCGCGATGATGGCTTCGATATTGGTGTAGTCGAGATCGGTCGCCGTTTCGGGAAGCGCCAGGATGTATTTGTCGTTGAAGACATTGAGGCCCTTGTTCTCCATCGCTCCCATGTTGAAGTCCGAGACCGCCACGATGTTGAACACGTCGAGATCATATTCGCGTCCAAACGCCTCCTCGTCCCAGCGCATGGACGCCTTGAGCGATTCCATGGCCCAGGCGCAGCGGTCTTCCTTGCCCTTCTCCACATAGATGCTGAGCTGCACGGCCTTGCCTGACATCGTCGTGAAACTGTCACGGACGCCGGCAAGATCGCCGGCAACAAGCGCGAAAAGGTAGCTCGGCTTTGGATGCGGGTCATGCCAGACGGCGAAGTGCCGGTCGGTCCCTGCGATATCTCCGCCCTCCTGGAAATTTCCGTTGGAGAGCAGGATGGGGCAGGACGCCTTGTTGGCTTCGACGCGCACCGTGTAGCGCGTCATCACATCGGGCCGGTCATAGAAATAGGTGATGCGCCGGAAGCCTTCCGCCTCGCATTGCGTGCAGAAGACCCCATTCGATTGATAGAGGCCGGAAAGTGCCGTGTTGCCGACAGGATCACACTCGGTTTCAATTTCAAGTGTGAAGGGTGATGCCGGCGGGGCCGGAATTGTCAGATCCCGCTCAGTGAGTAGGAAGGCCGGAGCTTCGAGTTTCTTGCCGTCAAGCTTGAGGCCGATGAGTTTCAACTTTTCACCGCTTAAGACGAGCGCAGCATTCTTATCAGGGCTCGCGGGATTTGGCTTGATATCCATGCGCGAGATCACCCGCGTGGCCCGTGGCTCAAGCGAAAAAGTGAGGTGCAGGTCACCGGGAACATAAGGCGCCGGTTTATAATCTTTCAAATGAATGGTCGTCGGCGCGTCCTGGGCCATAATCACTCCGGCAAATCAGGTGGAAAACCGGCAAAGTGAAGCCCGGCGCCCGCTTTGTCAAAGGCGGACTTTAAACGTGATTTTCGCAGCGGCCGCGCTCAGCAGGTGACAGTATCCGTGTGCCCGAAGCCCTTGGAATAGTCGAGCACCGAGATGACGGTGGGTGTCACCCGGAAGATGCTGACGTCCTCCGGGTTCGGCATCGCTATTGGCAGGGAGGCCTGCTCGGGATATTTCAGCGGCAGCATGCGCAACACCTTGCTTGCCTCTTCCCGGTCAGTCACTGCCTTGGCCCGAGCCGCCATGGAAAGCCCGGTGATCTCCATGATCTGCGGCGTGTCGTGATCGATCGTCAGCGACACCCGGTCATCATGCGCCAGATTTGCCGCCTTCTGGCTGTCCAGGCCACAGAGGAAATAGAGAGTAAGGCCCTGGCTCACATAGCCCACGGTCGTCACCTGCGGCCAGCCATCGGGCCGCAGCGTGGCAATCGACATGATCCGGTGCTGGTCGAGCAGCGCCAGGATCTTCGCTCTCATCTTTTCATCCATCATTCATCTCCATGGGCTAATCCACGGCACGATAGGGCCGCCGAATCATCTGGCATTGACCGAGATCAATCGTGACTAGTGGAACGGGATTCTCAGCGCCCCCTACGCTAACGGTGGAATCAAAGTTCAGATTTCCGCTTATGCCTTATGCGCTTGGGCGGTACACCATGTACACATTGGCCCTTGCATACGGAGAAGGCATCGGGCGCTTCGCATGTACAAAACCCGAGGATTCATACAGCGCGATCGCGCTCGTCAACGCGGAATTTGTCTCCAGATGCAACTCCTTGCCGCCCAGGGATTTGAACGCGCCAAGCGCAGCTAACAGCAGCTTGCGGCCAATTCCCTGTCCTTGAAAGGCAGCAGTCACCGAAGTCTTCGAGATTTCAAAATGACCGTCGCCCTCGTGGATAACTGCACACGTGCCAATTATTTGTTCACCGCATTTTGCGAGCAGCAGTGCGCCACCCTGCTCAATTATCAGGTGCGGTTGCGAAAGCACTTCCTTGTCGGCGGCTTCCACCTCAAAATATTTCTCCAGCCATTCCAGGTTCAACTGCTTGAAGTCGCCGGAATACCGGCTTTCGAATGGAATGATTTCGACAGGAGCAGGCGACATCTCTTGGTCCTTTTACGCATCTGCCCAATATATAGCGCCAGACGCACGGTGAGATTATTGCATGTCTGACTTCTCGTCGAGAGTGATCGGTTTTGCTCCCCCGGTGACAGGTCTACGCGTTTGACCTAAAGGCGGTCGACGCCCGTATGATCAGCTTGACCGGCATGATTTCGTGGCGCGAGTGAAACCCGTCGAAAACTATGTTCGCAGCAAGCCTTCCTTTTTCAACAAGGGGCTGCGCGATGGTCGTCAATGGAGGTGAAGACGTGATTGCGTCCGGAGCATCATCGAACCCAACCACCGATACATCATCCGGCACCTTGATTCCGCGCTCCCTCGCCACATTCAATACTCCCAATGCATTCGTGTCAGACATCACAAGGATTGCTGTCGCATCGGGAGCTCTTTCGAAAAGAACGTGGGCTCCCGCTTCGGCCCAAGGGGAGGGGGGGTAGCACTCCAGAATCGGGACACTATTGAGGGATATTCCCGCCGTGGCCAAAGCGTCACCATAGCCATCCAGCTTTTCGTAATCCAATGGATAGCTCGCTGAAAGCTGCCGCTCCCGGTCGCCGGGAGAATGCCAAACGGCGTCACCGCGTTTTCGCAGCACGGACACGATGGCGAACTTGCGGTGGCCAAGGTCAAGCATATGCTGGGCGGCAAGCCGTGCGCCTTCGCGGCCCGCAATGCCGACGGAATTGACATCAGGCCCCGCATCCAGGTCCATGACGACAAAGGGCACTTTCCTGCGCCTGACTGAAATCAGGTTCACCTCTTCCGCGTGGCCCAGGATGAAGCCGTCGACCAATGCGTTGCGGATTGCCCAATCTTTCCTTTCCTCGGCCCCCGATATGACCACAAGGCTTGCCCCCCGTTCCTCGCACACTTCCGCGACGCCGCTTAGAAATTTTCGCAGGAAGGGACTGTTAAAGGCAGTCGCAACAGACATTTCCCCAGCTGGAATAAAACCTATGGCGTTGGTTTTCCCGCCCATGAGAAGGCGCCCCTTTGGATCGGGGCCGAGGTAGCCAAGTTTTCGGGCAGCTTTCTCAATCAGATCGCGCAGCTCCGGTCGCAGCAATTCGGGCCGGTTGAAGGCGTTTGACGCGGTCCCGAGCGAAACTTTGGCGGCCGCCGCAACGTCCGACAGTTTTGCAGTTCTCTTTACCAAAATTCGTTCCTTCTTTGAAGCGCTTCAATTTTCTGCTTGACAGATTATCTTTTGCAATGCTAACAGAAATTGAAGCGCTTCAACACTTGATTTTTGACTTAGCATTAACTTAGCTGAGGATGCAGCAATGGAACTCGCATATGACAGTCATCTGGCCGCGCGAATACTTATAAGCATTGCCACGATGGGCTACGGATTTGCGACAATCAAAGCTGATTTTAACGCCACCCATGCCACCAATCCGTTATGGACACCTCACGCAAGGTTTCACGTTGTCTGGCAGATATTGAGCTACTCCGGCCTGGCAGTGATAGCCCTTGGCCTCATCTGGATCAAAGGTCCGGTGGAAGTTGAGCGGCTGTATCTTGCCACTGGGATTGGTGTTGCAGTTTTTGGCGCTTTCTTCTTCGCCTTGCTAGCCCGCTCCATGTTTGGCGGCGCCCTCTATGACCAGAACGGCTACCAGCCATTCACGGCCCCAGTTGGACCCGGGCATTGGCAGTGGGACGTCAACGTCACTGTCTTTACAGTCCTTACAGCAATCCTGCTGTTGGGCACGGTCCTGATCTAACTCACCGACTCTTACGAATTACATATCTGACCGACACAAACTTACTCGCCTGCAATATGCATTACCAAGGGATTTGGAAAATCATTTTCCGGATAGCAACAGGTATTGCCCCATCGAGGATGCGCCCATGAAAAAATTTCCTTTCATCATTCTTATCTTCCTCCTGCTATCCAGCAATGCCCAAGCAGGGCAAACCCACATCCTTCACGGGCTGTTTTGCAACACTGAGGCACAGGCAAAGGAAGTCCTTGCCCACCTCGGGGAAAACCTGTCTCTCCGCTCCGCCGTCGCAGTGACAAATTCGACGAATGTCACCTGTGTTGTTGCCGATAAGCTACAGTACATGGTGGTTCAACCCGTTATCATTGGCACGGTCAGACAAAATGGCCTCACGCTCACTTTATATGAAGCATCGCTTATTGGCGTGCTGGTGGGCGATAATCCCCGTCCGATAGCGCCACCAGTACGGACATTCTTTGTCCTCAATGAACTGCTCGCAGGGGTGACGATCCAGGGCGGAGCATAAGTCGGGCCTAGCTAGCTATCAGCGCCTTGAGTAACAACATTGAAACTTGCAGAAGGTGAAGCGCAAATATGAGCGAAACCGTGAAACTATTCTACGAGTCATTCAATACCAACCAGCCCGAACTCCTGGATCAGGTGTTGGCTCCCGAGTGGGAGGACATTCCGCTCGGGCCGGGCCAGGCCCCCGGGAGGGATGCCTTCAAGCGGATGATTGACGGGTTCCACCAGATTTTCCAAAACCTCAAAGTCACCAATGAAGACATCATTGAATCTGGCGACAAGGTAGTCGTGCGCTCGACGATTGAAGGGATTCAGTCGGGAGACTTTGCCGGGTTTCCATCTCATGGGCGGCCAGTCGAAGTCATGGCCATCGACATTCACCAGTTCAAGGATGGCAACATCACAAGGACCTGGCATGTCGAGGATTGGCTAAGCGGCCTGTTCCAGATGGGTGCCTTCGAAAAATAAAGAAATTAAAACCGGTCAACCCGGAAAGGCGCAAGGTCGATATTGCTCTTTACACCGGTCATCAGCTCGCTGATCAGGCGGCCCGTAGATGGCCCCCAGGTCAGCCCCATGTGGCTGTGGCCAAAGCCGTACCAGACATTGGATACTGTCTTGGAAGGGCCAATGACAGGCAGCGAATCCGGCGTGCCGGGCCTGCGCCCCATCCAACGCGTTGTGGCGGAATCGGGTTCATTCAGCCCCGGCAGAATCTTCTTGAATACTGTCCACAGAGCATCCGCCCGGGCCCAGTTTTCCGGCGCGTCGAGGCCGGCAAATTCATCGGAGCCCGCCAGTCTCAGGCCCATATCCATCGGCGTTGCCGCCCCGGGGGTGCGCGCGTAGGTGATCGAGCGCGAAAGCTTCACGCCGGAATTCGGCAGAACCATGTGGTAGCCGCGCTCCGCCTCAAGCAGAACCTTTTCGCCGAGCTGCTTGGCAAGCAGATGCGAATAGGCCCCTCCGCAAATCACCAGCTTGTCGAGCGTGACAGTCCGCCCCGATTTCAGCGCAAGCGCTTTCGCTGCGCTGCCCTCCCGCTCGATCTGGACGACGTCATCGGCAATGATCTCGCCGCCCTGGCGCACCACATGCTCGGCGATGGATTTCACCGTGCGTTCGGGATTGGTGACAAAATACCAGCCGCCATGGAAAACCCCGCAATGAATGTGGGGCGAAAGCGCCGGCTCAAGCTCGCGGCATTCCCCGCCGCTCAGCCGCTTCATTTCATAGCCGTGAGCTTTCTTGACCTCGCGCTCGCCTGCTTCTGCCGCATACTGCTGCTCATTGTCAAAAAGCCGCAACGTGTCCTCATACTTCAGCAAGTCAGTGCTTCCGGCATCCCCGAGCAGGGTTTCGAAATCTGCCACCACCCGCAGCGCCAGATTGGCGCGCGCTTCCGTGATGGCTGCAACCCGCGCCGGCATGGCATTGCGCCCTGCCGCCAGAAACCAGGGCAAGGCCTTGGGCAGATAGGACCACCTTATGGTGAGCGGCCCGAGCGGGTCCATCAGCCAGCCCGGAATTTTCAGCAGGATGCGCGGATGTATGGGCGGCACGATTTCGCTATAGGCGATGCCGCCCGCATTGCCGAAGGAACAGCCTTCTCCCGGCGGCAGCCGGTCGATGAGGGTCACGCGGAAACCCGCCCGCTGCAGGAATGCGGCGCTGGAAACGCCGACGATGCCAGCGCCGATGATTGTCGCGTGGGGTTGGGGCATGAAATCAGGGTCTCTTGGGATGGATTCTCTTGAAGAAATTTACACAGAATTCCTCAAAGGTCGAGATCAGCCGCGTCGGCCGCAGGCTTTTTAGGGCTGCTATGGCAATAACGCCGTCCTCGACCTCCTCGACAAGGGGGCGAATGGCAAGCTGCTCGCCATCATAGGTCGCATCGCCATGGGGCCTGGTGATCAGAAGCGAATAGCCAAGCCCCTGGCCCACAAGCCCGCGCACCAGTTCCAGCGAAGGTGAGGAGAAACTGATTTTGGGAGTGATCCCCGCGCTCTCAAGCATGCGGGTGAAATAGGTGCGGCTGGGGAGAATATCGAGCAGGATGAGCGGCTCGTTTGCCATCTCATGCAGCGAAACCTGCTTCTTTCTGGCCAGCGCATGGTTTGCATTGAGCAACACATAGGGTTTCACCCGTGCAAGTTCGGTCACCTTCAAGTCGTCCTGCAAGTCCAGCGTGTAGAACAGCACGAGGTCATAATGTCCGGCGCGCAAGCCCGCGAGGAGCTGTTCCTGCGCCCCTTCCTCCAGCTTTATCCGCGCCTTTGGATGCAGCACCTGAAAGCCCGCAATGAGTTTTGGCGCATAGACCGGGGCGAATGTCGAGAAACTGCCGATGGTGATTTCGCCTTCCACCAGCATCCCCGCCACGGTGGAATCCCTTTGAAAATCATTGCCATGGGCAACAAGGCTGCGGGCCTCGTTTAAGAAGCGCAAACCCTGCGGCGATGGGGTAACGCCCTGCGCGTGGTGGCGGATGAAGAGCTGCAGGCCAAGCTGCGCTTCAAGCTTCTGAAGCGAGGCCGAAAGCGAAGGCTGGGCCACGCCCAAATGCAGCGCCGCCTTGGCGAGTGACCCCAGCTCGGCGATTGCCAAGGCGTGTTCAAGTTGGCGCAGTGTAAATCGCAACATAGGTTTAAACTATCTTATCAAAAGATATTATCTATTTTTCCTAAGCCAATTTTTTGATTAAGTCAAAATGATGGATCATCTTGCGGAAACAAAAGCCAACTTCATTGCCGCCATGGGAGCGGCAGCCACAGGCGTTTCGGTCGTCACCACCGAAGGTCTCGCCGGCCGCTTCGGCCTCACCGTCAGTGCCATATCCTCCGTATCGGCCGAGCCGCCCATGCTGCTGGCCTGCGTCAACCGCAAGAGCCCGGCGGTGGCTGCCATGGACAGGAACGGAAGGTTTGCCGTGAATGTCCTGGGTTTCAACAGCAAGGATGTGGCGGAAGTCTTCGCAGGCAGGCCAAAGGACGGCAAGCCCTATGACTTTGCGCGCCATGGCTGGGAGGAGGGCTCCATGGGCCAGCCGCTTCTGGCCGAAGCAACTGCGAGCTTTGAATGTGAAATTGAGTGTTCCCAGGATGCAGGTTCGCACCGTATCTTCATTGGCCGGGTGGTGAACGCCAGGCGCAACACGGCTAAACCCCTGGTCTACTGCAACCGTGCCTTTGGCCGCGTGGCCGAACTGTGAGGAATTTGAAATGATCAGAACCGGCGAACAATACCGCGAGTCGCTTCGTGACGGCCGCGAAGTCTGGATCAACGGCGAGCGCGTCAAGGACGTGACACGCCATCCCAGTTTCAAGCCGGTGGTTGACATCCGCGCCCGCATTTATGACATGCAGCATGAAGCCGCCCACCGCGATGTCATGACCTACGAGGAAAAGGGCGAAC
>JAUXUN010000032.1 GCA_030680855.1 Aestuariivirga sp. | reverse complement strand
GGCAAACCCAGATTCCTTCACAGCCTCGTACGCCGGGACCCAGACTTGGAACATACGTGATGGCGGAAAGTCTGGGCCCCGATTTGCGTCGGGGTCACAGAAATTTTGTGGGCTTTCGCCGGAATGACAAAAAACCAGTCTGGGTGGATCAGGCGCATCACCGCTTTTTCAAATCTAAGCCTCGACAAACCTTCCGAACTTGGATTTGATTGGGGCGAATCCCTGCGGCCCGCATGGGAATCTTGGGGGAACCAAAGGTGACGACAGCAGCAGCGAAGACGGAAGATCTTCTCGAAGGCGTAAAGTCCGTGTTGCGCAGCATCTGGGCGGCCTTTCTCACCGCGGCGCTCGCCGTTTCCTTCGTCATTTCCTTCACGACGATCATCTACGGCGGGTCGCTGGCGCCGCTCCTGGAGACCGGCCTCGGCCTGTCGCTGCTGGGCGCTGCGCTGATGTGCGGGGTGGGCGGATTCTTCTACAGTTTCCGCGGCACGATTTGCCATCCGCAGGACGTGACCGCCGTTGTCCTGGCGGTTTCGGCGAGCACCATGGCTGAAGCCTGGCCGGCCGACCAGGGCGACAGCCTGATGGCCACCATCGCCGTGCTGATCGCCGTCACCACCGCTTTTTCCGGCCTGGTGGCCTGGGGCTTCGGCGTGTTGCGCCTCGGCTTCCTGGCCCGCTTCATCCCCTATCCGGTCATTGGCGGCTTTCTCGCCGCCACCGGCTACCTGCTGCTGACCGGCGCCATCGGCTTGGGCCTTGGCGCGCGCGTCAACATCTGGACACTCGCACCCCTGCTTGAACCGGCGACGCTGGTGCAGTGGCTGCCCTGGGTGCTCATCGGCGGCGGCATCGCCCTGGCGTCGCGGCGCATCCGCAGCGATCTGCTGCTGCCGCTGGTCTTGGCCCTGGCGCTTGCCGGCTTCTATGCCATTCTCTTTGCCACCGGCATGAACTTGCAGGCGGCCGAGGACGCCGGCTTGCTGCTCGGCCCCTTCGACACTGGTGGATTCGTCCAGGTACTTACCCCCTCGCTGGTCTTCGACGCCGACCCGTGGGCTATTTTGCGCGCCGCCCCCACCATCATGATCGTGGCCTTGCTGACCATTCTTGGCACCCTGCTCAACGCCACGGGCCTTGAGCTTGCCCTGAACCGCGACCTCAACCTTGAAAAGGACCTGCGCGCCACGGGCATCGCCAACATCGCCGGGGCGCTCGGCGGCGGCATGACCGGATACCAGATGATCCCAGGCACCATACTGGGCCAGCGCATGGGTCTCCGCAGCGTGCTGCCGGGCCTCAGCGCTGCGGCGGGCTGCCTGCTGATCTTCATCTACGGCGCCACCCTGCTCTCGGCCCTGCCGGCGGGACTCTTCGTTGCGGTGATCGCCTATCTCGGCCTCGACCTGCTGATCACCTGGCTCTGGATCCGGCGGGGTCAGTTCTCATTCACTGACTATTCGCTGGTGTTGCTGATCCTCGCGGTGGCCGCCACGGTCGGCTTCTTCGAGGCGCTGGGGATTGGCATCCTGGCGGCGGCGGCGATGTTCATCGTTTCCTTCGCGCGCGTCAACGTCGTGCGGCTAAGTTCGACGCTGGCCAGCCGGCGCTCCCTCGTCGAGCGCAGCAACGCCGAGGTCAACTACCTCATGCAGACCGGCCACCAGGCCGCGGTGTTCGAGCTCAGCGGCTTCCTGTTCTTCGGCACCGCCAATGCACTGGTGGAGCGCGTCCAAGCCGAACTGTTGCGTCAGAGTGCGCTGCGCTTCGTGGTGATCGACTTCGCGCGCGTTCATGGGCTTGATGCCTCGGCGGCCTATTCCCTGGGAAAGCTGTCGCGGATTTGCGACGCGGCCAGTGTCAGGCTCATATTCAGCGGGCTGCCGCGATATCAGGAAGCACGCTATCGCGAATTCGCCGGCAGCATGGACCGGGCCCTGTTCACTGACACGCTTGACGACGCCCTGCAGTCGCTTGAGGCCGAACTTTTGTCGACAAGGCCGGATTCGGCGCCTGACAAGGCCTCCATGCTGCTCAACGATCTCCTGGCGCTCAGCGAGAGGCCCCAGTTCGCCGACAAGTTCAGGCGCGTGACACTGAACACGGGCGAAGTTCTGCTGAACCAGGGGGCGGAATCGCGGGAGATGTTCGTGCTGATCTCGGGAGCGATGCGGGCCGAGGTGGCGCGTCAGGCCGGCGACCCGGTAGTCGTGGCGCGTTTCATGCCCGGTGCCCCCATCGGCGAAATCGCCTTTTATGGCAGCACCGCGCGCATCGCCACGGTCCTTGCGGAGGAGCCTTCCGTATTGGTGAAGATCGACGCCGAAAGCCTTGTCCGGTCGGGCGACGACCACGACCCCGCTGCGGTGGTTCACCATTACCTGGCCGTGAATCTTGCCAGGCGGCTCATGAACATGACAAGGTTAATGCGCGACGCCGATGTCTGACCAACGGGTTGCCATTGAGTTTCCGTGGCAGGGTTAACGGCATTTACTTCTTATCAAAACCCGTTTTCCATTGCTATCCTTCATCATCCGCACCCAACCCCAGAGAACTACGCCGTTATGACGTCTGCCACGCTGCCCGCTATTACGCCTGCCAGTATCATGACCGAGGAGCTCGGCACACTTGTCCGTACTTTGCAGGCGCACGGTCCCGAAGAGGCCGGCGGCTTGCTTGATGCCGTGCCTCCTTCCTTTGCATTCGAAGCGCTGGTGCGACTTAATCAGGATTTCATACAGAACATTCTGGCCGCGTTGAAGCAGGAGCGGCGTCAGGCCATACTGGATGCCGCAACACCCGAATTGGCGCAGCAATGGCTGCGCAACCAGGGCTTTGCGCCCGACACCATCGGCCGCATGATGGAGCCGGCCCAGTCGGTACTTGCACCGGACATGAACGTGGGCGAGGCGATCGAATCCTTGCGCAAGCTGCTGAAGAACGTGATGGTTACCTATGGCTACGTGGTGGATGAGGCCGGCAGATTGCTTGGCCTTGTGACAATGCGGGACCTGCTGTTCAACAGCCACGCCACGCCGCTCACCGGCATCATGCTGCGGGACGTCTTCACCTTTCGCGCTGGCATGGCGCAATCCGACGCGATGCAGCTCACGCTGGCCCGCCACTATCCGGTGTATCCCGTTTGCGCCGATGACGGCACACTGTTGGGCCTGGTGCGGGGCCAAACGCTGTTCGAGGCCAAGGCTTTCGCGATCACGGCACAGGCCGGCAGCATGGTGGGCGTGGAAAAGGAGGAACGCATTTCCACGCCTCTCTGGCGCGCCTTCCGTTTCCGCCATCCATGGCTGCAGCTCAATCTGCTCACCGCCTTTCTGGCAGGCGCCGTGGTGGCGCTGTTCCAGGGCACGATTGATCAACTGGTGATTCTCGCGGCGTTCCTTCCGGTGCTGGCCGGGCAGTCGGGCAATACCGGCTGCCAGGCGCTGGCAGTGACATTACGCGGCCTCACGCTGGGCGAGATCAAGGACGGTGACGGCATGAAGCTGGTGACCAAGGAGGGTGTGCTGGGGGCCCTGAATGGCGGGCCTGTCGGCCTTGTGGCGGGCGTGGCCATGTATGTCACGGCGACAGGGCAGCAGTCACCGGATGCGCTGATGCTGGCCCTCGTGGTGTTCCTCGCGATGATCGGTTCGTGCACGGTGAGCGGCATCTGCGGCGCCATGGTGCCGCTGACGCTCAAGCGCTATGGCGCCGATCCCGCCACCGCGTCGAGCATCTTCCTCACAACCGCCACCGACATCTTCAGCATGGGCTTGCTGCTGGGACTCGCCACGCTGCTGGTGTGGTCGTTCTGAACGCTACTCGCGGGCGCTCTCAAGACGTTTATGGATAACCCTCGCTTGAGGAACGACGCGTCCCCGCCCGCAGCGGGCAATTGCAATGACGGCGCTGTTCGTTGTAACCATTCAGACCGCTTGATTTTAGAGGAGACGCGAGCCATGGACCGATTCACCGGCGGTTGCCTGTGCGGCAACGTCCGAATTGTGGCGTCGGGACTCCCATACCGGGTTGGCCTTTGTCACTGTCTCGACTGCCGCAAGCATCATGGGGCGCTTTTTCACGCTTCCGCAATATTCCCTCAGGACGCGGTGACGATCGAAGGCGAAACACGCGACTACGCCGGGCGGTTTTTCTGTCCCCGCTGCGGCTCGTCGGTTTTCTCACGCAGCGCAGACGAAGTCGAAGTGAACCTTGGATCCCTGGATGCCCCTGACCAACTGATGCCGACTTACGAACTCTGGACCGTCCGCCGCGAATCCTGGCTGCCGCCATTTCCGCTTACGAGACGATACGACCGCGATCGTGACGCCACGAGTCGCTTTGAAGAATAGGCCGCACGAATGGTGCGAAGGCGCGGTTACGAGATGTTGAAAGGATATCAGGCTCATCTCATTCATGGGCTATGATCCACGTTGGAGCAGAAAACCTTGCAACCCCTCGACAACCCCTTCGGCCCAGGGCTGTCACCCATGTCTTAGGTACATTCTGTTACCCATGTCTCCGGTCTGTACAGAAGGATTTTGGCGGAGACGGAGGGATTCGAACCCTCGATACGCTGTAACACGTATGACGATTTAGCAAACCGTTGCCTTCAGCCACTCGGCCACGTCTCCGGTGCTGGGGCTTTTGCCGTGATTTGATTGCGCATGCAAGCGGGCGTGGCCGCCTGCCCCCAAATCTTTCGCCGGAAGTGGCAAAATGTCATAACCGAGTAAATTAGTCGGTTTTTTCTTGACTCCACTTCTTGGGGTGCTATTCCTGAAAAAAACCAACAGGAGATCCCTTCATGAAGTTTTCCCGCCGCGGCCTTATTGCCCTTGCAGCATTCGCAGCCCTTCAAACATCGGCGCAAGCGGCTGAAGAAGTGAATGTCTATTCCTACCGCCAGCCGGAACTGATCAACCCCCTCTTCGGGCAATTCACCAAGGAAACCGGGATCGCCGTAAGAACAGTATTTGCGGAAAAGGGGCTGATTGAACGAATGGAGCAGGAAGGCGCTCTGAGTCCGGCGGACCTGCTCATGAGCGCCGACGTCGGCAGGCTTGTCGTTGCCACCGAAAAGGGCCTGGCGCAACCCGTTGACCTGCCTGAAATCCTAGACAAGGTTCCGGCGGCGCTGCGCGACACCGGCAATTTATGGTTTGGCCTCACCATGCGGGCCCGGGTGGTTTATGCGTCCAAGGACCGGGTGACCCAGGAAACCATAAGCTATGAGGAGCTCGCTGATCCAAAGTGGAAAGGCAAAATCTGCCTGCGGCCGGGCAATCACCCTTACAATTTGGGCATGATCTCGGCGGTCATCGCCCACAAGGGCGAAGCTGCGGCCAAGGAATGGCTGACCGGCCTGAAAGCAAATTTGGCGATCAAGCCAAGCGGCAACGACCGCGAACAGGCCAAGGCCGTGTTCGCCGGTGAATGCGATCTTGCCATTGCGAACACCTACTACATGGGGAAAATGATCACCAACGAAAAGGAAACCGAGCAGAAGGACTGGGCGAAAGCCACCCGCATCGTGTTCCCCTCCTCAGCTGAGATTGGCACCCACGTGAATATTTCGGGCATGCTCCTCGCAAAGAATGCACCGCACAAGGATAATGCCCTCAAGCTGATGACCTTCCTGGCCAGCGATGAAGCCCAGCAGCTTTATGCAAATGGAAACTATGAATACCCGGTGAATCCTGCGGTGCCTGCCTCGGAGATTGTCCAGAGCTGGGGCAAGTTCACGCCCGACACATTGAACGTCGCTGAGATTGCCAAGCTGGAGAAAACAGCCTCGAAGCTGGTGGATGAAGTCCAGTTCAACGACTGACCCCTGCAAAATAGAAAAGGTCCGCGTGCCCAAATTCACGCGGACCTTTCTTGTATTCAAGCTTTAGTGCAACGTGAGCAAGTTCCGGGCTTGGCGCTGGGCGTCGGCCACATCGGCTGGGCTCATTTCGCGCGAAATCTCGCAGCGGTACTGCTTGGCGCTTTCGCTGCCTTTGAGAGCGGCCAGGTTGAACCACTTGTGGGCTTCTACAAGATTCATCGAGACATCACGCCCGATGCAATATTTCATGCCTATTTCGAGCAGATCGTCGGCTGTTGCGGCGGCGATTGAAATCTCCGCTTCGCTTTTCATCATTTGACGTCCCATCTTAGTCCCCATCTTCCGTATTATTGCCGTCACTGAAGCGTGCGGCGTTGACGGTCATTTTGACTCCCGGGCGGCAACGCGGGGTTAAGCGACAGGCTTAAGAAACTTCAAATGAAACGTCAGCCATGCATGGCCTGCCCGAAAACAAACCCAATAGATTCCGGCATTTTATGCAAATGTACAGGAAAGATTCACGACGAATAATTCACCTGCGGTTTACCAGGATTGAGAGAACCGGAGAGCCACAGAGAAATACCTACGGCACCGGCACAGCGAGTTTCATGTAAACCGGGAAGTGATCGGACCCTGCCCCATTGCCGATGCCCTGGCTCTCAAGCTGGCGAATGCCGGGGCTCACAAAGATATGATCAATGGCTATTTGCGGCATGCCGGTGCGGGCGGGCCAGGTGGGCAGGTCGGTGAGGCGCGTGAAATTTCCCTGGTCAGCAAAGGTCTGGGTCACGCGTGAATAGGGCGTGGCGTTAAAATCGCCCATGACAATTCGGCTGCCCGTAATCGCATCCAGCTCGACGGCCAGCGCCCTGGCTTGCGCAAGCTGTGACCGCGAATAGGGAAAGCGGGTTGTATGGACGCCGTAAATGGAAAGGCTGCCAAATTCAGGGCCAAGTGAGGCACGGATATAAGGAGGGCCCTCCCAAATCATCCGGTCGCCGATCTTGGTCAGGGGATATTTCGAGAGAATGCCGAAGTTGCAATGGGTGGGGTCCGAGCATTTGGCCTGATAGGGATATTGGGGAAGCAACTGGTCAAAAATCCCTCGCTTGTTTGGCCCCAGTTCAACCAGGACGATCACATCCGCATTCAGCCGTATGATTTCGGCTTTGACCTCTTCGACCTGGTTATTGTTGAACAGCGTGTTGTAGCTTGCCACGCGGAGTTCGCGTTCCCCGTCCTTGACAGTGCTCATTACCGTGGGATTCGCACTGGCGTAATAGGGCCACACGCTGTAGCCGACCACCATTGCAATCAGCAGCACGACGGCAGTCAACACCTTGCCATGGGGCATGAAGATGCCAAGGGCGAAGGCCGCTACCAGAAACATGAACTGCGGCGTGAACTGGGAAAATACGTCAAAACCCACCCAGAGCTGGCCAAGGCGCGCCGCAGCCAAACCCGCAACGCCGACGCTCAGCCCCAGCATGCAGCCAAGATAGCCTTTGGGGCGGTTGCGTCTTCTTTTTGCAGCGGCTTCAGCTTCAAGCGCATCTTTGCGCACGAACTTCTTTTTCTTAATTTCGTCCACAAGGAATGCCTTCGTCAGGAATCAGAGTAGTCTGCTCTCCATCGGCAGAATCTGTTCCGGTGTACCAAAACCAGGCATAGCTTCAATACGTTTTTTCCAGGCCGTGATATTCGGGTAAGGTGTCAAGTCAATCATGGCCTCGGGCGCATAGCGCACGATGGCATAGCTGCCGATATCGGCTATCGTCGGTTTCCTGCCGGCAATCCATTCCGACTTCGCCAATTCATGCTCAATGACCGCCAGGGCCGCCTTGGCTTCGGTGTCATACATGGTGCGCACTTCATCGCCGAACTGGCGGAAGCCGCGGTTGCGGGCCCGCAAACGCAGCAACGGCACGGAAAGCTTGTCCCACTGCCAGAACAGCCACTCGCGCACCCGGACTTTTTCAACCGGGGTCTTGCCGTCAAACTTGTGGAGGCTTTCGGACAGGTGTTCCAGGATCGCCGCGGACTGCACCAGGAAAAGCTGGCCATCGCGTAGGGCCGGAACCTGGCCATAGCGGTTTTTCACCAAGTAATCCGGCTGCTTGTGCTGGCCTTCGCGGAGATTAACGTGGATATAGGAAAAGGGATGGCGGCACAGGGAGAGCATGAGCCCTACCGTGTAGGACGGGCCGGACGTCATGGTGCCATGGAGGGTAAATCGCTGCTTGTCGCCGCTGGCAGTTGCTACTTTGACAGACTTCTTAGGCTTTGATTTTACTGGCTTTTTTTTGGCAATAGCCTTTTTAGCCACTTTCTTGGCTGGTTTAGCCATCGGATTATCCTCGCTTGTCCCACTTGCATAACAAATCTGCACACGGACTATAGCGGAAAATATTCGGAAACGGAAACACTATCTAAGATGCTGAATTTACTTAGTTAATTCCAAGTTTTTGACGGAGCAAATCGTTAACGGCCTGGGGATTTGCCTTGCCGCCCGTCGATTTCATGACCTGGCCCACGAACCAGCCCAGCATGGAGGGTTTGGCCAAAACAGCGGCAATTTTGTCAGGATTCTGGGCCATTACCTCGTCCACGGCCTTTTCAATGGCGCCCGTATCGGTCACCTGTTTCAGGCCCCGCCTTTCCACAATCTCAGATGGCGAGCCACCCTCGGTCCAGACGATCCCGAAGACGTCCTTGGCGATTTTTCCGGAAATCGTGCCCGAGGTTATGAGATCCACGATCTCGCCGATCTGGCGGGCTGAAACCGGTGTGGTTTCAATGGTTTTACCTTCCTTGTTCAAGCGGCCAAAGAGCTCATTGATCACCCAGTTGGCGGCAATCTTGCCGTCCCTGCCCATTGCGGCCGCTTCGAAGAAGTCGGATGAGGCCCGTTCAGCGCTCAGCACGCTGGCATCATAGACCGACAGGCCATAGGCGCTCACGAAGCGGTTGCGTTTTTCATCAGGCAATTCCGGCAGGCTGTTCTTGATCGTTGCCACCCAATCATCGGTGAATTCGAGAGGCAGCAAATCCGGATCGGGGAAGTAGCGGTAATCATGGGCTTCTTCCTTGGAGCGCATGGAGCGGGTTTCGCCCTTCCTGGGGTCGTAGAGCCGGGTTTCCTGATCGATCCTGCCACCATCCTCGAGAATGCCGATCTGGCGGCGGGCCTCAAATTCAATGGCCTGGCCCATGAAGCGCACCGAGTTCACATTCTTGATTTCGCAGCGGGTGCCGAATTTGTCTCCGGGTTTACGAACTGAAACGTTGACATCGGCGCGAAGCGAGCCCTGTTCCATGTTTCCGTCACAGGTGCCGAGGTAACGCATGATCTGGCGCAACTTGGTCACATAGGCGCGGGCCTCATCGGAGGAGCGCATGTCTGGCTTCGAGACAATCTCCATCAGCGCACAACCGGAACGGTTGAGGTCAACGTAACTCAAAGTGGGGTGCTGGTCGTGAATGGATTTGCCGGCATCCTGTTCGAGATGCAGGCGCTCAATGCCCACATCTACGGTCTTGCCATCATCGAGGTCGATGGTGACCACGCCTTCGCCGACGATGGGCTGCTTGTACTGGGAAATCTGGTAGCCCTGCGGAAGATCGGGATAGAAGTAATTCTTCCGGTCGAAGATCGAGTAATTGTTGATCTTGGCTTTCAGGCCAAGGCCGGTGCGCACCGCCTGCTCCACGCAATACTCGTTTATTACCGGCAGCATGCCAGGCATGGCGGCATCGACAAGCGAGACATGGTCATTGGGTTCGCCGCCAAATTCAGCCGATGAACCGGAAAAGAGCTTAGATTTTGAGGTGACCTGGGCGTGGACTTCAAGGCCAATGATGATTTCCCAATCACCGGTCGCCCCTTTGATCCAGTCCTTCGATGCGGCCACGCGTTTTTCAGAATTCATCAATTTCACCTGTTATTTGCGCGCCTTGGTACTGGTTTGGAGGCTTGTGTTCAAGCCCCCGGGGGATCCATTTCCCGGCCTATGGCGCGAAACAGCCAGACCGCGCCCAGAAGCATTAAAACCACTATCCCAATGAATCCGTAGTCCTGCGTAGTGAAATCGGCACCGGCCTTTTGCCAGAGCGCCAGGACCAGGAAACCAAGGAGCAGGATTGCCGCGCCGAGGCTGGCATATCGCATGGCCTTCAGCAGCAGGCGTTGCAGGGGAGACATGTCGCTCATTTGCTTTCTCTTGCCTGTCTTGGCATGTAGATAGGTGTTTTAACCCGGCTGGACGCGGAAATGTCAAAAAAGAAGCCAGATCTCAATTCCTTGAAGCCTGAAACCAGACTTATCGTGGCGGGCCGTGAATATGCGGAGCACGGGATCGTCAATCCGGCAGTTTACCACGCCTCCACCATCACCTTCCCTACTGTCAAAACCCTTCTCGAACGCGACCAGCCCTATACCTACGGCCGGAAGGGCACGCCCACATCCCGGGCGCTTGAAACGGCCATAGCGGCCCTTGAGGGCGGCCATGACTGCAAGGTTTCCTCGTCAGGACTTGCGGCAGTCACCACAACGCTGTTGGCCTTCCTGAAAACCGGCGAGCACGTGCTTATCCCAGACACAGTCTACCATCCGGTGCGTCAGCTCTGCGATTCCGTGCTCAAGGGACTGGGGATCGAGACGACCTATTATGATCCGCTGATCGGGCGGGGCGTTGCCGGCCTGATCCGCGCCAATACCAAGGTTGTTTATTGCGAGAGCCCGGGATCGCAAACGATGGAGGTGCAGGACATTCCGGCGATTGCGGAAGTCGCCCATGGCAAGAACTGCATCATGATTTTGGATAACACCTGGGCGGGCGGATTTTATTTCAACGCCTTTGCGCATGGCTGCGATGTTTCGGTCCAGGCGGCCACCAAATATATCGTGGGCCATTCGGATGCGATGCTGGGATCCACGGTCTGCAATGAAAAGACCTGGGGACAATTCAAGCAGGCATTCGAGACGATGGGGCAATTCGCCGGCCCTGATGACATGTATCTGGCGCTGCGCGGACTGCGCACCATGAGCGTGCGGCTTGAGCGGCACATGCAAAACGCAACGGCTGTGGCGGAGTGGCTGCGCGGGCGGAGCGAGGTTGAAAGCGTTCTCTACCCTGCTCTGAGCAACGCGCCGGGCCACGCGGTATGGAAGCGGGATTTCACCGGCGCTTCGGGATTGTTTTCGGCCGTGCTGAAACCCACTTCAGAGCAATCAGTTGCAGCCATGCTTGAGGGATTGAGCCTGTTCGGCATGGGTTTCAGTTGGGGCGGATTTGAGAGCCTGGTGGTTCCCTTCAAACCGGTGCGGACGGCCACCACTTGGACAGCGCCTGGCCCCTGCCTGCGCTTCCATATTGGCCTCGAGTGCCCTGATGACCTGATTGATGATTTAAAACAAGGGTTTGAGCGCCTCAAAAAAACTTCTTGAACCTGTGGATATAATTCCTATCTGTGGCTTCTGAAGGAGATTGGGATGAAGTTATTTTTCAGGTTTTTTGTATTGATTTCAGTGCTTCTGGCACTCACCGTCACAGCCTTCGCACAGGCGAGCGATGATCCGGAGCTCATCTTCAAGAAGACCACTGTGTGGCGCTTGCTGTCGCCCGATGCCAAGCTAGCAACCTATGTGATCGATGATCCCCAGGTTGATGGCGTTGCCTGCTACTTTACAGTTCCCGAGATTGGCGGATGGTCGGGCTGGGCCGGATTTGCGGAAGAGCGTTCCGAAACATCGCTGGCCTGCCGCCAGGTGGGGCCGGTGACGCTCAAGGCCAAGTTTGCCCAGGGCGAGGAAATCTACCGGCAGCGGCGCTCGCTTTTCTTCAAGAAAATGCAAATCGTGCGCGGCTGCGACGCCAAGCGGAATGTTCTGGTGTACCTGGCCTACACCGACAAGATCATCGAGGGCAGCCCGCAGAACTCAACCTCCACGGTTCCCATCATGCCATGGGGAACGCTTCCGGCGCCCAAATGCGGTGATTTCCTGACGCAGTAGTCGCTAATCCTAAAGTTTTCTACAGTCCACCCCACGCTTGGCGCAAAACTGCAAATAGTTTCCCTTGTATTCAAGATAGTCGTGGACAATATTTGCAACCGCTTCTGCAGTTTCTTTGGTGTCCTTAACCGTGGCATCTGGTGCAATTGGAACAATTTTTGCTGGTTCTATGGCACCGCCGCCACCGCTTTCCGCTGGTTTTTCTGGATCACCGCTGCCTGCACCAAAGTTAAAGTCGACCTTGCCAGCGCTCAACCCAACATTTGTCGCTGACTTCGAGTTACCAAGGCCATCAACGGCAAGCGCCACGACGATGAACGTGTCAAGGTTTGATACGACTTTCCGGTATTCGTCTTCTTTGATTGCCCCATTTAGGTAGCTCTCGCAGAGGCGGTAGTAGCCATCCCTGAGTATCTGGATGCTTTGGGTACGGTAGCCAATCGATGCCGCAGATTCCTGCAGGCCAACACCCACATTTCCCCCTGCCGAAGGGGATCCCTGAGGCCCTGCGTAGCGACCACTCGCCGATAAAACGGCAGCTTGCGCAACAAGGGCGTCAGGGCTTGGTTCGGCACAAACAATGCTTTTGCCGTACTCATTGTGGCCGGTAATAACCAATCTTTGTTTCGCATCGAGACTGAGAGTCTGTATGTCGCCAAGAGATGATCTTTTGTGAATGGTACTGCCGCTGCATGCCGCGAGTACCAATGAGAGACTGGCAAATCCAACGACAAAAAACCCTGCTTTGCTCACGTAAACCATGACTTCCTCCCCTCACGCACAGCCGTTAGCGAGGCCCGAGGCGTCTGGCTGCTTGAGCGCCCCGAACAGTTTTCATGTCTCTAAGAAAAGTCCCACTCCGTTCCGGGAATCAGAATGTCACTTCTGAAAGTTGTGTCAATATATTTTTGTAATTTATGATTGTAGTGTGATTTATGCAAAGTCGTGCATGCGCCGAGGTGCAAGTCCAAACGCGCCAACCCTTTGAAGGCAAAGCCCAGCCAGCAATGATCGGAGGTTTATTTAATGGTAGGTGTGAGAGAATGTGCTCTTCAAAGGCTCAGACACCGGCATTGGCCAGCGCATTCCAAGCTTGTCGGCGAACACCAGCCAGGTTTCACCAAGGGACGTCCAGCGCAATTTGGTTTCCTGATCGGCGGCGAGTTGCGCGTGATGGAAGCAGCGTTCCGCCTGGGCGCGAAATGCCGTGAAGTTGTGGGTATTGATTTTGGGTACGTCTGCCACGTCTCGAAACTTCCAGAAACTGAAGAACCCGGCAGGAAATCCGCACCTGCTATCTCCGTGACGATGCACAGATGACAAAATGATTTCAATTCGCTGAAAAAGTTATGCACTGATTTATTCGTTCGCGGCGGCGCGCCTGGAAAAAACCAAACGGATTTCCCGTCAATCCAACTCTACCGGAAATTCCGCCACTGCGCCCTGAGACGTGCGAGCGCTGCGGAAAACCGGTAGAGACCTGTGAACTCGGTAATCCGCGTGCATTTCGACCATTGGTTCTGATAGGGCCGGGAGAATGTGACGCCTTGCGACATGGCGGCAATTCTTTCCCTGAGCGGCAGCTTGCCAATTGGCCTTCCATCAACCCTCATCCGGCCTGCATAGCTTCCGCAGACCGGGCGCGACGGGAGATAGGGAATTGAGAGGCCTTCCGACGTTATGACGGCAATGGCCTTAAAGTCGTTCTTCTCAATCCGGCAATGCTTGTGTTTCGAGACTACGCCAAAGGCATCCATGCCCTCGCCCAGACAAACGATGCGCCAGTTGGGAGCAACCCTGCTCACTGTGCCGCCAGCGTCGAGGATGGCCCGGTCAGAATTTCCGAAGAAACCGGCGAACGAAGACGTGGGCACCAGCGTCAGGGCTAGAGAAAGAATCAACAGGACCCCGGTTTTCTCGCCAATGTTTGGCCGGATCAGATTTCCCATTATTGTCTTGCCTTTAGGAACAGTTCGACCTCTACGGAAAAGAATTCTCGCTCAGCGCGCGCCGCCGATAGTAGCGCTCCCTTGATGAGAGTTGCAAGATAGCGCAGAGGCTGAAGTGAAATTGCGATCTTGCCACTGGCACGCCGTTGCGCCAACTTCAACTTCAGCAGCCCAGAAAACTCTTGGGCTGGAACGGGGACGGAGCCGTTTGGCAGAAAATTGTGCAAATCAATGAGGACATATGAATCCCGGACGGCTTGAGACGGTTGCGGTCATTGGCAACGGCATCATCGGCCACGGCATCGCGCAGATATTCGCGGCCGCTGGCAGCAGGGTCGTCATGATCGGCCGAAATCAAGACTCACTTGACCGCGCCAAGAAGAAGATTGCCGCCAGCCTAGAAGACTTTGCCGCGCATGGGCTGATCGAGAAGTCCGCTCCGCAGGCCATTCTCGCACGAATTCAGACTTCGCTCCGGCTCGAGGATGCCGCAAGCGCCCAACTCGTCATCGAGGCGGTGACCGAAGACCTGCCGCTTAAGCTTGAGCTCTTTGGCAAGCTGGATCAGATATGCCCGCCGCCTATCATTCTGGGCTCATCGAGCGGGCAACCCGCCAGCGCGCTCATCGCCAAGGTGGCAAACCCTGAGCGGGTCATCGCCACCCATTTCTGGTATCCGCCGCAACTCATTCCGCTGGTTGAGGTCTGCGCCGGCCCGAAAACCTCGCCGGATGTCACCCGGTGGATTTGCGAAGTTCTGAAGCAGGCAGGCAAGGAACCAGCCATAATTGATAAGGAAATTCCGGGCTTTATCGGAAACCGCCTGCAATTTGCGATGCTGCGCGAGGCTTGGGCCTTGTGGGCATCGGGAGCGGCGAGTGCCGAGGCCATCGACACGGTGGTGCGCAACAGTTTCGGCCGCCGCGTCGGCATCACGGGGCCGATCGAATCGGCGGACGCAGGCGGCCTCTACACCATGTATCATTTCGGCAAATCACTTATGCCGCATCTCGATACCAACCCCGAACCACCCGCGGCAATCGCCGAACTGGTGGCCAAGGGCGCCAACGGGATTGCCAATGGCCGGGGAGTCTGTGACTGGTCGAAACGCGATGGCGCCCAGCTCATCGCGGCGCGCATGGAAGAGCTGTTTCGCTGGCTGAAAGCGGACAAAGCACGGGGGCAATGAGGCGGTGGCAAGTGGCAGCCGGGTTCTGACCGAAACCTGTTCCTTTGATCCCTATTGGTGGCGGGCCGCACCCCACAACGAGGAACCAGCCGCGGTGCCTCCCCCCAGCACAGACGTGGCAATCATCGGGTCCGGCATCACCGGGCTTGTCGCAGCTTTGCACTTGGCGCGGGGCGGCAGGCAGGTCACGGTTTTCGAGGCGCGGGAGCCGGGCTATGGCGCCAGTACCCGCAATGCGGGCTATGTGGGCCGCACCCTCAAGCATGGATTCGGCGAACTGGTCGACAGCCACGGCCTGCCCTTCGCCACGAAAATCTACGGCGAGTTGATGGAAGCCTTTCTTGCGGTGAAGGAGACAGTGGAGAGCGAGAACTTCGCCTGCCATTATAGCCAGCAGGGCCGGCTGCTGCTGGCGACCAGTTCAACCATGTATGAGGCAATGGCCCGTGAATTCGCCCTCAGGGAGAAGCATCTGCGCGAGCCATTCGCCATGGTGACTCGGGCCGAGCAGACGAAAGAGATTGGCACCGGACGTTATTTCGGCGGCGTCAAGATCGAGGATCACGCCGGGCTTCACCCGGGCCTCTATCACCAGGGATTGCTTGATGCGGCGCGCGCCGCTGGTGTCACGGTTGCAGCCCATACGCCGGTTGTCCGTATTGTGAGCGACAACGCAGGTTTCAAAGTGCAGACACCGCAGGGGCGCGTGGCGGCGCGGGACGTTATCGTGGCGACGAACGGCTATTCCGGCGATGCATTTCCCTGGCTCAAGCGCCGCGTGATGCCGTTTGATGCCTATCAAACCGTGTCAGAGCCGATGACGGAGGAGCGGGTGCGCCAGTTGCTGCCCGGTGACCGCACTTACATCGACTGGAATTTTAATGTCGATTGGATCAGGCGCGCGCCCGGCGATCCCACGCGCATCGTTTTCGGCGGCCTCACCGGCGGGCGCAATCAGGACCTTCGCATTATGGCAGAGCGGCTGCACATACGGCTCATGCGGATCTTTCCGGAGCTTTCCGATCTCCGCTTCGACCATGTGTGGACCGGCAAGTGCGGCGGAACTTTCGATCTCTATCCGCACATCGGCAGCCATCAGGGCATCCATTTCGCTGTCGGTTATTGCTTCGCCGGCGTCCCCATGGGCACGCTGTTCGGGCAAAAACTGGCGTGGCGCATCCTCGACCGGAAGGGCGGAGGGAGCGCCTTCGACCGCCCCATGCCTTCGAACCCGTTGTATTCGGGAAACCCGTGGTTCGTCCCCTACGCCATCAACTGGATGAGCCGGCGCGACCGATAATGTCAGACGATCAACCGGTTCTTGGACCAAACAACTAAAATTTTAGCGTTCGGTGAAGGAAACCCTTAACCGAATTTGCTGCGTCCCATTTCATTTTTGAACCAATTGGTAGACACTTAGTCCACCATGTTGAACGCCAGCCTCGCCAAAGATCAACGCAAGTACCCGCGCCACCGGGTGTTCAAGGAAGCCAAGATCGTTTCTTCGGCTTTCACCGGCGCCATCAACGTGACAATTCGGGAGTTGAGCGTCGGCGGCGCGCGCATCGATACGCCGCCGTTTATCGACATACCGAAAAAATTCGACCTTTTTGTTGTTTCGGAAAACCTGTTCTACCCAGCCGTTGCCAGGTGGTGCGCTGGCGTATCCGCCGGCATCGAGTTCGCCGGGGAGCCTCACCGTCCCAAAGTGCTCCCGTTCAACAAACCGCTTCAGCAATAGGCTGCAGGCATATCCCTCCAACTTACTGCGGAAACTGGCGACCTCGGCTGGATTCGAACCAGCGACCTAGTGCTTAGAAGGCACTTGCTCTAGTCCAACTGAGCTACGAGGTCGTACGTTGGCTACTTAGTGGGTCCAGTTGTCAGACCGGCCCCATTTGAAATTATCGGAATAGGACTTCTTATGCAGGCGCACCGGAGGTTCGGTTGCCACGACGTAGGCCAGGCCATTTTTCGTGGCGTAGGCAATGGCAAGTTCCCTGGTCTCGAAGCTGAGTTTGAGCTGCTGGCGCGTATCGCCGGAAGAGGTCCAGCCCATCAGCGGATCGGTGGTGCGCGGCGCGTCCGATTCAAATTCGAGCAGCCAGCTTTCCGACTTGCCCTTGCCCGATTGCATGGCGCTGCGGGAAGGCTTGTAAATGCGTGCGACCATGGCCGTCCTGCCCTCTTCACTGTCAAATTCCTGAATGGTCGGGGCGGCGGGATTCGAACTCGCGACCCCCTGCGCCCAAGGCAGGTGCGCTACCAGACTGCGCTACGCCCCGACATTTCAGACTTTATGAACGGCTGCTTATAGAGAAAACCTTGCAGAGAGCAAGCTAGTCCTCAACGGTATTGAAAATACGGTGGTAAACCTTGTCATTGACCCGCAAACCCAGCCTTTTGACGGTGCCGGCGGCCAGTTCCAGGACGCCCCGGACCGGCTCCTGGACGCTGATGGTATCAAGCGACTGGGGCACCGTATCCTGGGCAATGGCGGCTATCGTGCCATCCTCCCGGATAAACAGCATGTCGAGGGAGATGTTGGTGTTCTTCATCCACATGGCCACGGGGCGCGGCTGTTCATAGTCAAAGAGCATGGCCTTGTCTTCCGGGAGGAAGTGCCGGAACATCAGGCCGCGGGTTCGCAGTTCCTCGGTGTCGGCGATCTCGGCCGTAAACATGGTGACGGAGTCCGCACTGGCACTGGCAACGGCAATTGGCTCAAGCTTGGAAATCTGCGCGTTTTCGGGAAGGGCAGCGGAAGCTCCAGCCAGCCACAGGAAGCAGGTCAATAGAATGCAGCTGACCTGTTTCATCGGCTCTCCTCATACGCAACAGATGGTAGAGAATCTAGCCTAGTTCGTATGGGGCGGTCCACCCTCAAGACTCAGGCGTATTTCGGCCGCCATATTGCCCTTGGGGCCTTCGCCGAATTTCACATAGACCCACTGGTCAGGCACGAGTTCGGCGATTGCCGTCTTGCGCAGGGTTTCCATGTGCACAAAAACATCTGGCTTGCCTTCGCCTTCCGAGACAAAACCAAAGCCGCGGGCCCGATTGAACCATTTTACCTTGGCTCTCACCCAACCGGTGGAGGGCACCACGGTATTATGAGTGCGGGACTTGCGCTCCACGGGATGAATGGCGGTTGAAAGATCAACCGAGAGAACGCGCAGGCATTGATAGCCCTTCTGGCGCGCGACAACTTCACAGGTGACGCGCGCGCCTTCGAGCGGGGCTTCAAAACCATCGCGCTTCAAGCAGCTCAAATGCAATAGAATATCCGGCATGCCGTTGTTGGGAATGACGAAGCCATATCCACGGCCTACGTCGAACCACTTCACCAAGCCATCAATCTGGATAATCTGGACATTGGGCTCAGTGCCCTGTTCATGCCCAACTACCGCCCCAGTAGTAGAGGTGATACTCACCGCCATGTTCCACCCACCCCATTTTCGCGTGGCGGCCTTGCCTCTGCACACCACACGGCCAAGTTTTGAGCATATCTTGAAGATTTGTACAGTGCGATTCACGCAAAGCCCGATGGAAAACTCCGACTGTGGCATTGCTGCATCTGCTGATCCGGCTGCGCGCGCCGGAAAAATTCGTTATGACATTGAGATGAACTGGAAATTTCAATTTTTTTCGCATGGGACTTCGTCCTGGCAGGGGAATCGGATTTTGATTTTGCGAATCGCACCCCGGACCTTCAATTTTTTATTGCCAGACAGGAAATTTGGCAAAACTGGCACTGGCGCGCGGGTGATTCGTTGCGGACTTTTGCCTTGGGCACCGCTAAACAAGCCCCTTCAGGCCCACTCCAACCCATGAGGTTCCCATGAAATATCTGCATACCATGATCCGTGTCGCAGATCTCGACGCGTCGCTGGATTTCTTTGTCAACAAGCTCGGCTTTGTGGAGCAGCGCCGGCACGTCAATGAGAAAGGCCGCTTCACTTTGGTATTTGTCGCCGCACCGGAGAGCCCCGATGCGCCGGTGGAGCTCACTTACAACTGGGATCCGGAAGTCTATGCGGGCGGACGGAACTTTGGCCATCTGGCGATTGAAGTCGATAATGTTTACGACTACTGCGCCAAGCTGATGGCCCAGGGGATTATCATCAACCGCCCGCCGCGCGAGGGCCGCATGGCCTTCATCAAGACTCCCGATGGCATTTCAATTGAAGTGTTGCAAAAGGATGCCGCCCTGCCATTGCAGGAACCGTGGAAGAGCATGCCGAACATCGGAAGCTGGTAAGTCAGGCTTCAGGTTTCCAAATTCCGGTGACCGCATTGGCCTCGTCCATGCCGGGCCATGGCGGCATGGTGACGCCTACGGCCTCGAGCGGTTCATCGCCATCACAGCGGAACTGGAAATGGCAGCCTACGGGAATTGAAATCGAAACGCCGGGGTGGACATCGATTGTCTCCTCGGCGTTGTTTGTTTTGCGCCACAGGCGGCCCTGCCCGCTGGTGAAGAACCAGACCTCTTCAACGGTGCGGTGTGCTACGGCGGTAGAGACTTTTCCCGGCGGCAATTCAAAATGCGCCATGGAGCCGCGCGGGGTTGCGGCCAGCAGGCGAACCTCGGAGCCATCAGGCGCAATCGCATCCGGCTTGTCGGCCAGATGGCGGGTGATGATGTCATGTGTCATGGAGAATCTCCAGCATGGAGAAAATGGCGCGCCCTACGGGAGGTGGCAAGAGTCACATAAAACCCTTCAATATCAGCATGTTATCATGGTGGAAAGTAGCATCAATGTAGCAATGCTTACCATGAAAAGCAAGTTGCATTCAGGCGGTCCCCTTTCGACGGCTTAATTCCTCACGAAGCTTCTGTTGTGATTTTGAATTGTAATCCCCTGACAGGAAATGATTGACCGCAATTCGCGTCTTACCCGAGCTACCCACCCTGAACTTGTAGGCATTGATGTGGGACCATTCGTGTTCAACATACATCTTCCCATCATCTTCGATAACAAGCGTCCACCAGTCCTCGTCTTCACGCAACGAACCCTTGGCGGTGGCACCTAACTCAATCCTATCAGGCATCAGTCATTCCTTTATTTTACCGGGTGCATAATAAGTACAGCCTAGTCCAAAACCTCCACGCGACTAAGTTATATCTGAGGTCATGACGGGAAGCGGGTCAGTACGTCTTCAACCCCAAGTGAACTACTGCTATACTGCTCACATGAGGGTCAAGTCATGGATAATGATGTTGGGGATGGCCGTGTGTCTGTTGGCTCAGCCAGCGGTGGCGGGATCATTAGAAGATGGCCTTGCTGCCTACGACCGTGGCGACTATGCGAGTGCTTTGAAACTTCTGCGACCATTGGCCGATCAGGGTAATGCCGCCGCCCAAGACAAACTCGGGTACATGTACGGATTAGCCAAAGGTGTACCGCGAGATGATGCTGAAGCGATGCGGTGGTATCGCAAAGCCGCCGACCAAGGCAATACGCATTCCCAGATTCACATTGGGTTCATGTACGAGAATGGTGTGAATGTGCCGAAAGATGACGTTGAAGCGGCGAAGTGGTATCGCAAAGCCGCCGACCTAGGCGATGGCATGGCCCAACTGAGACTTGGGCAAATGTACAGCAGGGGTCAGGGCTTGCCGCAAGACCATGGTGCAGCTGCAAAGTGGTACAAGCTCTCTGCTGATCAGAGGGTCGAAAACTATGACATCGAAAACTATGACATTAAGGACGGTGCTCGAATCTCAATTGCTGACGCGTATTATTACGGCCGGGGGGTAGTGCAGAATTATTCCGAGGCGGCACGCTATTATTGGAGTGTACGAATGGGGCCATTTTATAGCATGGCCCAGAAGCAGCTCGCTACAATTTACTTTGATAGCAAAAGAGTTGCCCATGTTTATGATCAGGCTTTTGAGCTTCACAAAAAAATGGCAGAATTAGGAGATTTCTATTCCCAATTTACGCTAGGTAGGCAGTATTATTTTGGTGACGGGGCACCGCTGGACTACCCTGAGGCATTGAAGTGGTTCCGCCTCGCCGCCCAGCAGGGTTATGCCGACGCCCAGATCCATCTCGGTCAAATGTACGAAGAGGGCCAAGGCCTACCGCAGGACTTTGCTCTCGCACACATGTGGTTCAACTTAGCCGCAGCTCAAGGTCACAAGAATGGTATTTCGCTACGCAACGACCTCGCCACAAAAATGGCCCCCGACCAAATCGCCGAATCTCAACGCCTCGCACGTGAATGGCTAGCTGCGCATCCCAAGAAGTGAGTGGCTCTGTCAGCCGTTCTTTACGAGGTAACTCTTAGCGCCCCTACTCTTACCTTCGACTACATAGGCCACACCAATTGCGGCAAGGTCATCGAATACCTTCCGCTTCTTCTTCAGACCGTCTTTCAGGGCACTCTTCTGACCAACACTAAAGCCAAGATCGTTGGCGATCTCGTTAACAGCAAATCTACCTAACGGCTGGTTCTGCATATGCTTCACCACAGCGGCTGCGACGTTCAGTGGTTTGGCAGTGTCGTCGGTAGGGTAGTCCATCTGGTATTCCCACGCCTCGATCACAACGCCCGGAAATTCATCTCGAATGTGTTGCTCAATACTTCTCCCCAAAGCATTGTTGGGCAGCGTGATGTAGACGGTTGTTGCCAAGCAATTACCCATGTCGTCGAACACCTTCCGGCTGCGCGGGCGACCAAGTGCTTGAATTATATTTGCGGCAATTGCCTTGGTTTCATACTGGTGTTTGATCTTCTTGGCATGGTCAGACTTGAACCATTCGTCCGATTGAACACCGTGTAGCGCGAAATAAAGGGCCGATGACCAAGTCGGGTCTCGGTAACTCAGGCCAAATAGAACGGCTTTGTTGCAGTTGTTGAACTCGTTGAGACCATCCAAAGCGCCCCAATGAGCTGTTACTCCCAGTTTATCAGGAAGGTGGAGCCGCGCTATCCCTTCCGTATCCTTGTGGGTGACGACTAACCACTCATCACCTTCAACGCTCTCCTTGTTAATGAAGTCGCCGAGACGCCTCAGGCGTTCAATAGCCCTCGCCTTCATCGCCTCCTTGCCGATGCCACCGCTTCTGAGAACTTTGATCGTGAGGTTCTGGTAGTTCCTCACTTTTGGCATTTGAACAATGGTCGCCCCAATTGAGTCAAGGAAGACATCTTGATGGGCGGTGGCGTTGAGGATAACGGGACACCACAGTTTAGGTAGGAGTAGTCGTGCGCTTACCGCCCCAGCCTCTGCCCCTTTCTTCACGAATAGCGCCCAATGCTCAAACAGACCTGCAACTGCATCAAGCGTTGCTTCAACTCGTGCAACATCTGCATCTCGTGTCCGTCGGTCGTTCCAAAGATTATTTGTCTCCGTCCTCTTGAGTCGCTTCAGATCACGAGTCAGATCACCGAACCACCCTCTCATTTTGGTTGCGCCTTCCAGGTCTTTTGTCGACTTCCACTTCCACAATGAAGACATATCGCTCTGACTTCCTGACCTGCCTACAACGCTATCCAATACAAAATTGACGATGTCCCAAGTCCGGACATGTTCCTCTCTTAGCGATGGGGGTATCTGAGCAAGGACATCCAGCAGCGACTGTTCGGTGACCGAGTGAACTTTGACGACGTTGGCGAGGGCCTCATCAATGATCGTCAGGCAGCGACGCCCGCCCCTCCATTGAGAGTATTGGGACAGCAGCTCATTGCGGACTGAGTCATTTGGATTGGTAAGGGCAGCATGGGTGATAACCAGTATTGGAAAGCCCACAGTCGCTTCGACACTGACTTCATTCCCTGAGTGTCGGGTGATCGCAGCGGTATAGCCCGCATGGCCGTTGATCAACTCGACCGCCTCTTCACACTGCTTGATTGTACGGCAGACAAACAGTCCGCCAAGCTGAAATGGTGCTGGCACCGTCTTCGCGGCTCGTGCCATCATGCCAAGGTACAGACAAGCACCATAGGTCTTGCCTGACCCCATCTCAGGGGCAATGACAAGCCAACGCGGCGGGTCAAGAACGATCTTCAGCGGATGCCATTTCATGTTCTCAGCGATGGCTACAGAGTAGGTCTCTGCCATCCGTGTCCACACAGTTCGGAACCCCTGACTGCTAGTGTTGCCGAGTCTCTGCGTCCAAAGCCGCTCCATCTCATCGACAAACTCTACCTTGTCGACAATCATTAGGGGTTACTCCGGGGTTTAGCCGAATTGGCAAGACTCCTGATAGTGCGGCTAGCCTTGCGAATACGCTGTTGATCAGCAGTCACCAAAAGGGCCTCCATCCTCTCATGGATGATGAACTCAGCGGCCAACTCTGCGGCTTTGCCCAAATCCCTGAGAACTAGGCCCTCAGATGCAGGGAACCAGCGCAGTACCGTTTCCTTGGGCAATGTTGGGTCAGTGTGATGGGTCGGCCAACGCTTAACCTCGCCCCCGGCCATGCGGCTTAGAACCTTAGCAATCTGGACTCGCAGGTACTCCACCCTGCCCCGTTGTGTGTCCGCAGCATGGCACATGGCAACACCAAGGATGGCAGCAAGGATGTCTTTCGCAGCGACCTCGCGGTTGCGTAACCTTGCCCAAACTGATCGTGCCTTGTCCTTGGCAGCAACCCCCCGAAGGTTACGCGGGGCGATGGCTTGGCCAGCTCCGATCATCAGACCCTCAATCCTCTTCAAGGCAGCCTGGACGAAGCGATCTTGGGCGTTGCGCCTCAGCCATGTCGCAGCAGCCCTCCTGTAAGGATTGGCTTTGGTGGCGTTGTAAGACTCCTTGAGAGGGTCTCCATGGCGGCGATAGTGTTCAAGGTGCTTGCGGCAGAAACGGCCCAGTCCCCTGCCTGACGCATTGCCGGGGGGTTCGGGGCATTGGAAAACCCAGCAACGGATGCGGGCGTTATGGTTGGTTTCAACGAGCCTCCTAGCGAGATCGTCACGGCGTCTGCGGGGCATCGTCATTAGGGAAAGCACTCAAAGTTGGACCACCGCATCTTGGGATGCAGTGACGGGGAAGAAGAGCCATATTGGCGGGGGGATAGTTTTGGGGGCAACACTCTATATGTCTATTTAGAGCAATGCCCCCATAAGTGAAGCTGAATTGAGCGGTCAGGCCGCCTTTTTCAACACCCGGAAGACGGATGCACGGCTGATCTTCAGGCGGTCAGCTATTTCCTCGGCCTTCAACCCCTCTGCCTTGAGCTTGATAACGTCGGCGGCCTTCCGTTGGGCGGTCGGCACCCTCCCCTTGTATTTGCCATCAGCCTTGGCCTTGGCGATGCCCTCCAGTTGCCTCTCCAGCATCAACTCCCGCTCAAACTGGGCGATAGACCCCAATAGGTTGAGCATGAGCTTGCCCGTCGGTGTGGAGGTGTCGAGGTTCATGGCCAAGATGTTGAGTGTGACCCCTTTCCTCTCCAACTCCTGGGTGATCGAGACGAGGTGAGGCATCGAGCGGGCGAGTCTGTCGAGTTTGGTGACTATGAGTGTGTCGCCTTCTCGGCAGTAGTCGATAGCTGCCTCAAGTTGGTCCCTCTTGGCTACTGATGACACCCGTTCACTGTAGACCTTGTCCGCTCCAGCAGCCTTGAGGTCTCGTTCCTGGCCCTCCAGTCCCGCCACTTGCTCTAAAGTGCTTGTTCTCGCATAGCCAATCTTCATCGCCCTAACTCCAGTATCATTAACATCTTTAACATAGTGATACTTATGAGTCTCATTGTCAAGTCCTATTCTTGTGCGACTCGCTATGATCGCTTTGGACGGACTCACATGAGCTGGGGCTAGTGAGACTTAGTGGCTCCGTTTCCAACTCGCCCTATCACGCTTGTACGCCTCCCTAGACCAAGGGCTAAGTCTATATGTGGGGTGTCGGCTGTAGTTAGCATGGGGGTAAGGGGGGTAACTCGCCTCGCCCACTTGTCGATGGGCGCATCAGACTTTCTTGCCAATTATTTTGAGGCCCGCGATTGACCCTATTCTTGCCTCGGCGGTGAGCCGGTTTCCTTCGCGGCGCTCCTCAAAGCTTCATAGAGCTGGGCGGGTCCAAGGAGAACGTCCTTCAGACCTTCGCGCACCTTCTCCGAGTTGAGTGCTTGTTTGCTCATGTTCTCATGGGCAGAATAGGCTTCGATGATGGCGTCCACCAGCGCCTTGCTGAGATCGGGTGACTGGGCGAATTGTTCCTTGCTGTTGTTGGCCGCCTGTTGCCGGAGCGTGTCGTTCTCCATCATCTTGCCCTTGATGGCCCCGGTCACATAGCTCAGCTTGTCGCCCTCGGTCAGTTCGCCACCATCGAAGAGGTCATTCACCCGGGCGATGATCTCGCTTAGGAGAGCCCTTTCCTTCTCATACAATTCACCGCTGCCGCTTTCGGCCATGCCATCCAGCTTGCGGCTCTCGCCTTCAGTCAAGGGCAGCTGGCGCTTCCCCTGATTTTTCAAGGCGTGGTGGGTCAGCGCGAGCTTGGAGAGGTCTACTCCCTCGCGTTCACGTCCGAACTCCAGCAACGGTAAGAGACGCCTGAAGAAGATTTGGCGCTTCTCAATGTCAGTGTTGCCGTAGTCAAAGATTTGGGAGAGGAAGACATACATGCGCTGGTAAGCGCCGATATCGTTCTTGAACAGCTGGAGCGCGTCCATAGCGGCTTGCGCTGCTTTCATTCCATCGTTGTCCTTTTTGGCCACAGCCACCTTCAGAGCTTCCCGTGCCTCCCTGAATTGCTTCAACAGTCGGTCCGCCACCGGCCACAGGGCCGCAATGAGATCGCTCTGCCTAGCCTTGGGGTCCAACTCGACTTTAACCACCCGGTCAACCTCAAAGCTGTCATAGTGACCGGAAGCATCCAGCTTGGCCCTTAGATTGAAGACGAGGTTGGGATCGGTGGCGGACGTGAGTTCCGCCGTGCGGTAGTAGGTCCGGAAGGCCTCCAGCACCTCTTCGGCGCTGTTCACGAAGTCCACAACGAATGTGTCCTCCTTGCCGGGATAGGCCCGGTTAAGGCGTGAAAGGGTTTGCACCGCCTGAATGCCCGCAAGCCGCCTGTCGATGTACATGCCGCAGAGCAACGGCTGGTCAAAACCGGTTTGAAACTTGTTGGCAACCAGCAGGATGTGGAAGTCTGGAGCGTTGAAGGCTTCGCGGATGTCGCGGCCCTTGAGATCAGGATTCATGGCCTTGCTGGCTTCGCTAAAGGGTTCCGGCCCGCTCTCCCTGTCGCTCACGTCCCCTGAGAAGGCCACGAGTGTCCCAATCCTGTAGCCCTTGGACTTGATATAGCTATCGATGGCCAGTTTCCAGCGCACGGCCTCAAGGCGGCTTGCAACGACCACCATGGCCTTGGCGCTGCCTTCCAGAAGCGGGGCGACCATGTCGCGGTAATGCTCAACTACAATTTGTACCTTCTGCGAGATGTTGTACGGGTGAAGCCTCACCCAGCGCATGATGCCCTTCATGGCGGCTGAGCGCTCAACCTCCGTCTCATCCCATTCCTGCCCGCCGCTCGCCAGCCGGAAAGCGAGCTTGTAGGGCGTGTAGTTTCTCAGCACGTCAAGGATGAACCCTTCCTCAATGGCTTGTCGCATGGAATAGACATGGAATGGTGCTGGCAGGTTTGTGGGGCTAGCCGGCTCGTCGGGCTTTGGTCGCCGCCCAAACAGCTCCAGCGTCTTCGCCTTGGGCGTGGCAGTGAAGGCGACGTAGGTTATGCCCTGCTCTTTCACGCGGGCGGCCATCTGGGCGGCCAGGATATCTTCGGTTGAGACCTCGCCGCCGTCCTCCAGTTCTTTCAGTTCTTCGGCGGAAAGCACGAGCTTCAGCTTGGAGGCGGCTTCTCCCGTTTGCGAGCTGTGAGCCTCATCGGCGATGACCGCGAAGCGCTTACCCTGTGTCGCAGCCAGATCCCGCACCGCCTCGATGGCAAAGGGGAAAGTCTGGATGGTGCAGACAATGATCTTCTTACCCTCGGCCAGCGCCTTGGCTAGCGCCCCGCTCTTGCTGTCACCCTCGTTCTTGATGGTGGCCACCACGCCGGTAATGCGTTGGAAGTCGAAGAGGGCATCCTGAAGCTGGTTGTCGATCACCGTACGGTCCGACACCACCAGAACACTGTCGAAGAGCTTGTTGTTCGCCGCGTCATGCAACTCGCTCAGGAAGTGGGCAGACCATGCGATGGAGTTCGTTTTCCCCGATCCCGCCGAGTGCTGGATGAGGTACTTGCCGCCCGGCCCTTCCCTGAGCACAGCCGCTTGCAGCTTCCGCGTTGCGTCCAGCTGGTGATAGCGCGGGAAGATGAGTTTGTTGATCTGCTTCTTCTGGTTTCGCTGGGCCACTACGTAACGCCCGAGAAGTTCAAGCCAGCCGTCACGCCGCCAGACCGCTTCCCAGAGATAGGCGGTGGGGTGGCCGTTGGGATTGTGCGGATTGCCCTTGCCTCCGTCGCTTCCTCTGTTGAAGGGCAGAAAGGTGGTAGCGCGGCCCTCAAGCCTCGTCGTCATGTGGACTTCGCTGTTGCTGATTGCAAAATGAACTAGCGCCCCTGTAGGGAACGCCAGCAGCGGTTCAATTGCTCCGGTCTTGGTACGCGGCGGACGGTCTTCCTTGTACTGGTCGATGGCGTCGCCCACCGTTTGCGTGAAATCGGTCTTGAGTTCTGCCGTGGCGACGGGAAGCCCATTTAGGAACAGCACAAGGTCAATGCAGTTGTCATTTCCCACTGAATATTTCACCTGACGCACGATGCGCAGCCGGTTCGCCTGATAGCGGGCAATGAGTTCGGGGTTGATGTCAAAGGCGGGTTTGAATTGGGCCAACGCCACGGGATGCCTTAAACCGATCATCTCGACGCCATGGCGCAACACGTCCAAAGTTCCCCGCGCGTCCAGCTGCTTGCGAATACGGACGCAAAGCTCGGTATCGGCGGATGCGCCCCGGGCCTTGGTAAGAGCTTCCCACGCTTGAGGCTGGGATACCTTCACCCAAGCGGTCACATCTGCCGGGAAAAGTGCCAAGGTTCGGTCATAGTATGCAGCATCGTCCTCGCCATATAGCCAGCCATGGCTTCCGAGATGCTCGCATATCTCGCGCTCGAAACTGATCTCTTTGTGAAGGTCCACTTCGTTTGCCCTGCTCTCTGTTAGCTCCCAATCCTGAGGGACTTGAGGTGCGGTCTCAGCGCCCTCTCCAGCCGGTTCATGGCTTGTATCATCGCGGTCTGAATGCCCTCCCATTCCTCTTCAGGCGACCGATAACCGCCAGGCAGGGTTACACGGATGCGACAGGCCCGCTTTGCATCCAGTCGCTCCCAGCTCAGAGGGCCACCAAAGCTTTGCTCGATGTCCGTCTTATGAGCCAAGAGCTGATCGAAGATGGCCTTGTTTTCCTCATCGGCGTTCTTGCCCCGGTCGATATAGAGTTCCGCAGCACATTCGTCCTGTGTCACGGCATAGTTGAGATTGAGGCCGCGCACCCCGGAACTGGTACCAATCCATGAATACATTCCCGGTGTGATATGGGCGTGAAGCTTGCCTTCCGGGTGTTCCACCACCTTCTCCCACCAACGCTGCCGGACGTCATAGCGCTCGGCAAACTCCTTGTTGGTTGCCGCTACTTCCGACTTCTCATCGGATGGGCCGACGATCACGGTCAGCAAAGGCGCTGGTGGAGATATGCCGATACGCACGGCTTCCACCTTTACCAGGTAGAAGGTGGCGCTACTGCTGTCGTTCAGCCATGAGATTGCTGCAACGTGCTCTGGGCGCGGTTCGGCAACGATCCAGATGGCAACGCGAGCATTAAGCGCGGTGAGATACGTAATGAGCTTACCAAGATGATCGTGATTGCTTTTCTCCAGTTGGTTCTCAATGATGACCTTGGCTCCACCCTCATCTTCGGCAACCAGATCAATACTGAACGAGCCCGCCGCCTGTTCGCGATCCACATTCACGAGCGTGATGTTGAGTGCTTCATTGAGCACGTCGATATTGTCCTGAAGCCATTGGGTGAAGTCATAGGCTTCATGCTTCCACACTTCTCGCAAGGCCACACGTTCCAACTTGCCGATGCTGTTCATGCGCTCTCCTTCATGCGCTCTGCTTCACGATGCTCTGCCTTACTGGCTGGCATGAGGCCGCGCAAATCAATCTTGCCCGTCACTGCTGCGGAGACGAGGGCACTTCGGCGTTCACGCAAAAGTCCGACTGCGGCACCTGCTTCCGCTATGAGAATATCTATCTTGGCCGTCTCACGGTCGAGAAAGTGACCAATATTTCGCTGGTCTGACGAACTTGGTACGGGGACGTTAATTCTTACAAGCTCCGAAGCATTGATTGCGGGATAACTCACACCTACTGATCTTGAGATAACATCACTGATGAAGAACTCCGCCTGACATACGTAGCCGAGAAAGGAGGAATCAATATCGCGCGGACGCAAAACAGCAAAGCCCGTTGATACAACCAAGTTAGATGGTGGATTAACTACTGGTGCGATTGCCCTGAGATAGGTCCTCACAGTGGAAACAAGAACATCGCCATTTTGTACTAGCCTTCTTGCCCGCGATGGAGAATCGGCGAACTTCAAACTGATTGACGATATAATGCCCTTGCTTGCCTCCACATCGGATATCTCAACATATTCAATATTAAGGTCGGGGGGAGTGTTTTCACTCAATACATCATCGTTATACGAGCATACGACTTTCAATGGTTTCACATCCCAACTCACCGGCACAACCCCCAACCACTTGTTAACCAAAGGCTTCATCGGTGCATCTACGTTGAGGCCCTTGGTGACGGCTTGTGTGATGACGGCCTGACGCTTCTCCTTTAGCAGGTCGATGAGGCGCTTCTGCTCCTCCACAAGCGCGTCTATCTTGGCCGTCTCACGGTCGAGAAATGAGGCGATCTGCTGTTGCTCCTCAACTGGAACAAGTGGCAAGTCAACTTGGGTAAAGTTTTCAAACCGCATGGCTTGGCCATCTCGAACTAGGTTCGTTGTGCTCTGCAAAGCTTGAATATAGGTTATGGACTTGAGGAGATAAAAAAAGAACCCGCCGTGCACGGCATCACCAGGGATGAGCATCACATACGCAGAGCTTATGCATCCTCTGCATTTGCACCACTCAATTCCGCCCTGAAAACTGCGCATGCTGATAACGAAATCTCCAGGCTCGACATGCTTAAGAATATCTGCTCCCAATATAACTTGGACTACCTTCTGACCTTCGAGGAGCAAATACTCATCTTGGTAGATAACACCGTGCTTCTGTGATGCAGTTAGCTGTCGGTCGCTCGTTAGCGCTCGCTCTTTTCTTTGGGTGAACAACCGTCTGCTCTGAATGATCTGCCAGTGTTCCGGTACATCCCCCAGCCAATCGACACCGGACGGCCTGTAACACGGATAGGGCGGGAAGCTCATGCGGCCAAACCTTCAATCATCGCCTTGATTCGATCCGTCACGAGCTTGAGGTCGGCATCGATATCAACCAAGGACCGTGGCGGCTCGAAGACGTAGAAGTGACGGTTGAAGGGTATCTCGTAACCCACCTTCGTCTTCTCGTGATCGATCCAGGCATCCTTGGCATGAGGCAGCACTTCGCGGACAAAATAAGCCTCCACATCCTCGGTGAGCGGCACGTTCTCAGTATCCCGCAAGCTGGCATCGGGCTGGGACTTGCCCTTGAGCTTGCCTTTCTCCGTCTTCACGATGTTGCCCTTCTCATTCCTCAAGGGCCGCTCCACCGTGACGGTGCGATAGCCGAACTCTTCATTTGGGAAGATGCGCGAGAGGGGTGCCAGCTTCACCGTGCCGCCCTCAGGAGCGCTTGGGGCCACTTCCCCATCGCGCACCACATGGCGGGCGATCTCCTTACCATCGGCATCCAGCACCGTGGCCAGCTGCGCTTCGCGGAACTCCCCGAACAGCCGCGTGATAGTGGTTATGTGATCGTCTGAGAGTTCTTTGCGCTTGGATCCAAGGCTCTTACGCATCTTCCGCCAGAACCCACTTGCATCAATGAGCTGCACCTTGCCCCTGCGCGGGGCTGGTTTGCGGCTCGATACGATCCACACATAGGTGGAAATGCCGGTGTTGTAGAACATATCAATGGGAAGCGCGATGATGGCCTCCAGCAAGTCATTCTCCAGCACATAGCGCCTGATCTCGCTTTCACCGCTGCCAGCCCCGCCCGTGAAGAGGGGCGAGCCGTTGAGCACGATGCCAAATCGCGAGCCGCCGTCCTTGAAGGGCCTCATCTTGGAAAGGAGGTGCATGAGGAAGAGCAGCGAGCCATCTGAAACACGCGGAAGGCCCGGCCCAAAGCGTCCGTTGTAGCCCTGCTGCTCAGCCTCTCGACGGACCTCTTTCTCTACCTTCTTCCATTCGACGCCAAACGGCGGATTGGAGAGCATGTAGTCGAACTTCGCACCAGCGTGCCCATCGTCTGATAGCGTATTGCCAAATACGATGTTGGCCACGTCCTGGCCCATGATGAGCATGTCAGCCATGCAGATGGCATAGGAGGCAACATTCAGCTCTTGCCCATACATGGTGAGCCGAGCTTTGGGGTTGAGTTCGGCCAGATACTCCCCGGCGACCGACAACATGCCGCCGGTTCCCGCCGTGGGATCATAGATGGTGCGCACCACGCCGGGCTTGGTGAGGATGTCGTTGTCCTCCACGAAGAGAAGGTCAACCATGAGGTGGATGACTTCGCGGGGCGTGAAGTGTTCTCCCGCTGTCTCGTTGGAGAGCTCGGCAAAGCGGCGGATCAGCTCCTCGAAGATGGCTCCCATCTGGTCATTGCTGACGGCTTCAGGGTGAAGATTGACTTGGGCGAACTTCTCCGTCACCTGATAGAGGAGTCCCGATTTGGCCAGCTTGTCGATCTGGACAGCGAAGTCGAAGCGCTCAAAGATGTCGAGGACTTGTGCCGAGAAGCCTTGGATATACTTCTCGAGGTTTTGCCGGATGTGGTCCGCATCGCCCATGAGGGCCTTCAAGTCCAATTTGGAGGTGTTGTAGAAACTCTGCGCCGACTTCCTGAGAAGGAACGGCTCTGGGTTCACGCCGCTGCCCTTGCGGGCTTCCAGCTCCTTCAGCACGGCGGGTTTGGTCGCTTCCAGAACGCAATCCAGCCGCCGCAACACTGTGAAGGGCAGGATCACCTTGCCATAGTCGGATTGCTTGTAGTCGCCCCGCAGGAGATCGGCGACGGACCAAATGAAGGCGGACAGGGCTTGGTTGTTCAAGGCGGGGGCGACTCCTGATATGCGGGCACTCTCTCCGATTGAGAGCGCCAAATCAAGGCACGTACAGGTGGGACAAGTCGAGGCCGGGATAGCTAACCTTTGATGTTTCGCGGTGGAGACGTTTGAGCGAGTGCTTGTAGCCCCCCTCGTCACCGCCATAACTTCTGCCGACTGAGCCGCCATCGGAGTGCCCCGTAAGGGCGAAGCGGATTTCCTCCTCAATCTCTGCCTCCCGGCACCGAGCAATGAACGTGTGTCTGAAGGAGTGAAAGACCTTGCGACCATTATGATCGATCTTGAGACGACGTAGTTGACGCCCGAACCAGCGGCCCCATGCATCCCCCCTGTCACCTTTGCGGTTTGTGACCAGCCCCTCCAACAGCCACGACTCAGAATTGCTCTCCTCACGCCTCGATTTGACAAACTCCATGAACCCCAGCTTCAGCAACTCAGGATGCACCGGGACACGGCGGATTGACCCTGCATTCTTGACCGATTGATCGCCGCCTTCATCGGTGATGCGAAGGAACGGAACGCCGTCCTCCTCGCGAATATCATGCAATTTTAGCTGCGCAAGCTCACCGCGACGCGCCCCTGTGAACATGTTGAGAAGCGGCATCCATCGCGCCGCAAGTCCCCTGCCACCTTTGGCTGAATGGTCACCTATGGAAATAAATGGTTCGTTGAGGATGACTTTGAGGTCTAGGATGGTGAACGTGGCCCGCTGCTGAGCTGCGCCTTTTGATATGGTGATCTTCAACCCCTCAAATGGATCGTGCCAACCCCCAGGCCGCCCCTTGAGTTCAAAGCGGATAGCAGCCTTCTTTAGTATGGCCGCCATAAGAGTGAGCCTCTTGTTCACGGTTGCTGATGCTGGTTTGACTTCCGATAACCCCAAAGTTTCCAGTAGTTTGGGCAGTGGCAGCCGTTGCAGGGCCTTAGGGAGTTGGGGCGGCACTTTCGCGATGGCGTCCCGGAAAGCTCGCGCTTTGGCTGAAGTGATCTCAGTTATCTGCAAGTTGCCGTGAAGTTCCTTGAAACGCCGCACTGCATATGCCGCCTCTTCAACTGAGCCTTGTGTGGGCAGCTTCTCACCCCCGGTTCCGACCCCTGACTTCCAGTGTTCAAACGCAACTTGTATTGTTGGCGTCTGACCTGCCTGTTCAGCAATGGCGGGCGTCGCAACTATCTCTCCCGTGTTCCGCGCCGATGTCGCTTGCAAGGCCTTCATCCGTTGTTGAAGAAAGGCCAACTCCAACTCACGCCTCTCAGGTGATGCCTCTGGAAGGGCAATGCCAGCCCCCGCTAGAGCTTCCTGAGCCGCGTCCTTGATGTATTGGGGCGGCCTTTGTCGGGCCAATGCACCCTTCACTTCAGGCTCAACCTTCTCCACCAAATACTTGAGAAGGCCAAGATCATCATCAGTCAATCCGGGTTCTCGTTTTGGTAGGGGCGGGAGGGGACCAATCGTAAGCGGGATGGAAAACTTCGGCAGGTTCAATCCGAAACCTTTCTTGCGCATATCTAGGTCGCTGCCGATGAGTTGAGCCCCATAACGCTCCGCCATGAGCTCAATATCGGAATGAGATAACGATGCCTTCGGTCCGTTTTTCAAGAAGGCAAGTCCCGATTGAACCAACTCTTCTGCCCAAATGACTGCGGCAGCGGCGGCCTTCTTCGCCACCCTCTCATCGCGTGTGCCAAGTGCCTTAGAAAGTTCGTGCTTTGACTGCGAAGGTTTAGAGGCGCTAACCAATTCCTTCAGCTCTTCGGGCCAATGGGGAGGCTTTGGGATAGCTCTGAGTTCAGGTGGTAAGCGGTAGCGAAAATACGCCCTGCCATTGCGCCATATAAGGTGAGTCATTCTGATCATCGTGTAGCACACTGGTGTAGCTTGTCGATGTAGCAACACGAGTAAGTCAACACATTGATTTGATGATGCTTTAGCCAATTCAATGGCTTGCACAGAAAATGGTGCGCCCTACGGGAGTCGAACCCGTCTTTACAACGTGAAAGGCTGTCGTCCTAACCGATAGACGAAGGGCGCATTATTTTTGGGCAAATTATTATCGGAAAACTTGCCTGTCGCGGGGTTCTATAGAGAGGTTCGGCGGCGCTGGCAAGCCTTACAAAACACGGGCTATATCCTCGATTTGGAGCGACGGAACGCGCTTTGCGCCCCATTCGTCAATGGTTAAACGGCCGGCAAAATGCAGGGGCAATTTGCGTTCGGTGAGGAGTGTTTCGCCAAGCTCGGTGGCCATGGCGCGGAAGGCTATGGCCTTGATTCGGGTGCCATCGGCAGACGTCAGGGTGCAGCGGATGTGATCGCTGCCCGCCGGGTCCGCATAGACCACCTTGTGGGCGGGAAAAGCAAAGACGGGAGCGGGATGGGCCGAGCCATAGGGGCCAGCCTGTTCCAGCAGTTCAATGAGATCGAGGGTGGCACCCGATGCGGTCAAGGCGCCGTCGATTTGAAGGGCGTTTTCGGCGGCGTTTGAAACGGCTGTGGCAAGCCTGTCTTCCAGAAAACTTCTGAACTCTGCAAGCTTGGCGATTTCAACGGTGATGCCGGCCGCCATTGCATGGCCGCCACCTTTCACGATCACGCCCATTTCAAGCGCGGCGCGGACGGCGCTGCCGATATCGACACCGGCGATGGAGCGGCCCGAGCCACTGGCGAAACCGGTTTTCGGATTGCTGGCGAGAACAAAGCTCGGCAGTTGATAGCGCTCCTTGAGCCGCGCCGCGGCCAGCCCTACAACACCGGGATGCCAGCCATCGTTGGTCACCACGATCACCGAACTGCGATGTTCCTTGCCGAGCGCGGCGTCAGCCTGGAGCGCTGCAGCATCCACCACGCGCATCTCGATGGACTGGCGCTGGCGGTTAAGCTGTTCGAGTTCCTGCGCCAGTTGGTTGGCCCTGCCCTTGTCGCGCGTGGTTAGAAGTTCGAGCGCCAAGTCCGCATGGCCGATGCGGCCCGCCGCATTGAGCCTGGGACCGAGAACAAAACCCAGGGCATAGACATCGGGCCTGCGCTTCAGGCGGGCGATGTCGCTCAGCATGGCAAGGCCCAGATTTTCGCGGCGCGCCATGATCTTCAGGCCCTGGGTCACATAGGCGCGGTTCAGGCCTTTGAGGGGCACAACATCGCAGACGGTGGCGAGTGCTACGAGTTCAAGCCATTGCAGCATGTTGGGTTCGGGCCGTTCGGTCGAATACCAGCCTTTGGCCCGCAGCAGTTTGTTGACGGTCGCGACAAGGATCATCACCACGCCGGCGGCGCAGAGATAGCCGAAACCGGAAACATCATCCTGCCGGTTGGGATTGATCACGGCATGGGCCTCGGGGAGGATTTCGCCTGCCTGGTGATGGTCAACGATAATGGTTTCCATGCCGAGCTCGGCGGCGTGGGCCAGGGGATCATGGGCGAGGACGCCGCAATCCAAGGTGAGCAGCAACGCGCAGCCCTGCTCTTTCAAAAGCTTCACCGCGTGTTCGCTGGGACCATAGCCTTCGGTCAGGCGGTCAGGCACATGAATGATGGCGTCCGAGCCCACGGCGCGGAGGAACAGTTGAAAGATTGCGGCGGAAGATACGCCATCGACATCATAGTCGCTGATGATGCCGATACGGGTTTGCGCGATGATCGCCTCCGCCAGACGCTCCGCTCCCTTCTCCATATCCTTCAGAACGGAGGGTTGCGGCATGAGGCTGCGGATCGTTGGATTGAGAAAGGCTTCGGCTTCGTCCAGCCCAACGCCGCGCGCCGCCATGACACGGCCGAGAATTTCCGGCAGTTCGTGGCGCTCAGCAATGGCCTGGGCCAGGCGCTCGTCCCGCAGGCGCGGGGTCCAGCGCCTGCCGCTCAGTGAACGCTCTACGTCAAGGAAATTTCGGCTCGTCACAGCCGCTCAATGCGGATGACGCGGGGCTTCGAAGCAACGTGGCCATTTTTTTCGATCTGTTGGATTGCAGTGCGGATTGATGTCTCGAGCGTATCATGGGTGATGAGGATGAACGTCGCGGTGGCGCGTTTGGTTTCCTGGCCCTGGCGGCCTCGCTGGACGATGCTTTCGATCGAGATTTTTTCATGGGCCAGAATCTGCGCGATGGAGGCCACGGCACCCGGGCGGTCGATCAGTTCAAGGGCGACATAATAGCCGCCCTCGTGGGCCTTCTTCGGCGACTGTTTGTAGGGCTTGAGTTTGGCGGCGGGAATGCCGAAGGCTGGGCGCCGGTTACCGCGGGCGATATCAACAACGTCGGAGAGCACTGCCGATGCGGTGGGATGTGCGCCAGCGCCGCGGCCCTCCAGCATGAGGTCGCCGACGAAATCACCTTTCACGACGATAGCATTGAACACGCCATCAGTATCCGAAACGGGCGCACCCTTGGGAACGAGGGTGGGATTGACGCGTTGCTCAATGCCTTCCACGTGGGCGATGGCAACACCGAGCAGCTTGATCTTGTAGCCCATGTCGCTGGCATTGCGGATGTCATCCAGGGTGATGGCTTCAATGCCCTCGATCTCGATGGCATTCAGGTTCACTTCGGTGCCGAAAGCCAGCGAAGCCACGATGGCCAGTTTGTGGGCCGTGTCAAAGCCGCCGATGTCGAAGGTTGGATCAGCCTCGGCGTAACCAAGATTCTGCGCCTCCTTCAAAACATCGGTGAAATTCCGGCCCTCATTGGCCATCTTGGTGAGGATGTAGTTGCAGGTGCCGTTCATGATGCCAAAGAGCTTGCTGACACGGTTGCCGATCAGGCCCTCGCGGAGGGCCTTAATGATGGGAATGCCGCCGGCAACGGAGGCCTCGAAATTAAGGGCAATGCCCTTGGCCTCGGCGGCGCGGGCCAGTGCAGTGCCGTGATGGGCCAGCAGGGCCTTGTTGGCAGTAATGACATGCTTGCCCGCGGCAATGGCCGCTTCCACGGCTGATTTCGCCGGGTCACCTTCGCCGCCCATCAATTCAACGAAGACATCGATATCGAGGGATTTGGCTAGAGCAACGGGGTCGTCATGCCACTTGATGCCGGCAAGGTCATGGCCACGATCTTTCGCCTTGTTGCGGGCGGCAACGGCGGTCACCTTGATCGGAACGCCCGCCCGGTCAGCCAGCAGGGCGCCGTGCTTCTTTACGATATCAAGCACGCCCACCCCCACATTGCCGAGGCCGGCTATTCCGAGACGCAAAGCGTTAGTCATAATGTCCGCCGGGGCTTTCAGGTTAAGGGTGGTTTGTCTTATGCCTAGGCAGACATGATTTTGCAAGAAAGGCCGTTTATTGTTGGCGTTCCGGGTACACGTCCCTAAACTGCCGGGCATCGAAGAAAAGACAGGATAGATGAGCGATTCCACTCCCCAGAAACCGGGTGACTACAAGCTGACGGACCCGGTCCAGCTCGCCCAGAATCTGGCGCGGGTATTTGAGCAGTTGGCGCACATCGCCCGGCAGATTGCCGAGCGCCCGGAACTGGCCAAGAAGCAGGCGGAAACCCAGGTCACGCCCATCGACCAGGTGACCAAGACGCTGGGCGCCGTGGCCCAGGCCTATATGGCCGAGCCGCAGAAGCTGATGGAAGCCCAGACCCAGCTGTGGAACAGCTACAGCCAGCTTTGGCAGAATGCCTGGGCGAAGGCGCTTGGCACACCAAGCGAACCCCTGGCCAGCCCGGCGCGCAACGACAAGCGCTTCAAGGACCGGGACTGGCAGGAAAACACGGTTTTTGATTTTCTCAAGCAGTTCTATTTGATCTCGGCCAACTGGGCGCAGGACTTCGTCAAGAATGCCGATGGGCTCGATGAGCATACGCGCCAGAAGGCGAAATTCTACGTGGAACAGATTCTCAACGCGCTTTCGCCCTCCAATTTTCCGGTTTCGAACCCGGAGATCCTGCGCGCCACGCTGGCCAGCAATGGCGCCAATCTCATTGAAGGCCTGAAACACCTCGAACAGGATATGGCCACGCCGGACGGACGGCTGCGCATCAAGCAGAGCGACACGACGGCTTTTGAACTCGGCAAGAACATAGCCATGACACCGGGCAAGGTTGTGTTCCGCAATGACACTTTCGAATTGATCCAGTATTCCCCGTCGGTGCAGCGCACCTATGAAATCCCCCTGCTCATTGTGCCGCCGTGGATCAACAAGTTTTACATTCTTGACCTCAATCCGAAGAAGTCATTCGTGCGCTGGGCAACGGAACAGGGCCTTACAGTGTTTGTGGTCTCCTGGGTAAATGCGGATGAGAAGCAGGGCCGCAAGAGCTTCAGCGACTACATGCGCGAAGGTTTTCTGGAGGCGGTGCAGGCGGTGCAGGATGCAACCGGGGCTGAGAAGATCAACACCATCGGCTATTGCATCGGCGGCACCATGGTTGCCGCCGCCCTTGGCTATATGGCGGCCAAGAACGACAACCGGGTCAACGCCGCGACTTTTTTCACGACCCAGGTTGATTTCGAGAAGGCGGGTGACCTGCGCGTCTACGTCGACGATGAGCAGGTGAAGTGGATCGAACAGCGCATGGAGGAGAAGGGCTATCTTGCGGGTTCGCGCATGGCGGACGCTTTCAATTTGCTGCGCTCCAACGACCTGATCTGGTCCTATGTGATCAACAACTACATGCTGGGCAAGGAGCCGATGCCGTTTGATCTGCTCTACTGGAACGCGGATTCCACCCGCATGCCCGCCGGCGTCCATTCCTTCTATTTGCGCGAGTGCTATCTGGCCAACAAGCTGGCGCAGGGCAAGATGATCCTCGACGGGGTTCACATTGACCTCAAGAAGGTCAAGGTGCCGGTCTATAATCTGGCAGCGCGCGACGACCACATTGCGCCGCTGCCATCGGTTTTCAAAGTTGGGCAGTTCTTTGGCGGTGAGACGAAACTGGTGGTTGCGGGCTCGGGCCATATCGCCGGGGTGGTGAACCCTCCGGAAGCGCGGAAATACAAATACTGGTCCAACGAGGCCGCCGCCGACACTCTGGAAAGCTGGCTTAAGACAGCCACTGAACATGACGGGTCCTGGTGGCCCGATTGGGCCGACTGGATCACCACCAGGTCAGGCGCAAAAGTCTCCGCTCCTGTCCCCGGCGACGGCAAGCTCGACGTGATCGAGGACGCCCCTGGCAGCTATGTTACTGTAAAATCGGAATAATTTTGATCACAAAAATGTAATCCAAGAGGGACTCGCAATTTGCCCAAACCTTCCTACTTTTAGAGGCAGAAGCGAGCCTGTTTTTCCCCTCCCCCGCAATGGCGGGCTTGCTCGGAAGGCCCGGTCTCCCCTGCCCGGGCTTTCCTTTTTCCCCTGCGAAACGGAAAAGGCCGGAGTTTTCTCCGGCCTTTTTTGTTGGGTGAAAGATCGCCTAACGCTTCGAGAACTGGAAGCTGCGGCGGGCCTTGGCCTTGCCGTATTTCTTGCGCTCAACGGCGCGGCTGTCGCGGGTCAGGAAGCCGCCCTTTTTGAGGGCCGGGCGAAGGTCCGGCTCAAAATAAGTGAGGGCGCGCGAAATGCCGTGGCGCACAGCGCCAGCCTGGCCTGACAGGCCACCGCCGACAACGGTGCATTCAACATCCATCTGGGTATTGCGATTGACCGCGATCATCGGCTGCTGAACCAGCATGCGCAAAACCGGGCGGGCGAAGTAAGCCTCAATGACCTTGCCGTTTACGGTCACCTTGCCGGTGCCGCGCTTGATCCAGACGCGGGCAATGGCGTTCTTGCGGCGGCCGGTTGCGTAGGCGCGGCCCTTGGCATCAACCTTTGGCTTGGCGGGGGCAACGGGAGCGGCGGCATTTGCAGCAACCGCCATTCCCATGGCGGCGCCCAAGTCCGAGAGTGTCGTTTGTTCTGGCATGACGCTTAGCCTCTCAATACGTTCTTGGGGTTCATTGCTTTGATATCGAGCTTGACCGGGTTCTGGGCCTCATGGGGATGGGCCGAACCGCTGTAAATCCGGAGATTGGTCATTTGCTGGCGCTTGAGGGAGGCGCCGGGAAGCATGCGCTTCACTGCCGCTTCAAGAACCCGCTCAGGGAACTTGCCGTCGAGGATCTGGTGCGCCTTGCGCTCCTTGATGCCGCCGGGGAAACCCGTGTGCCAGTAATAGGTCTTGTCCTTGCGCTTGGCTCCGCTGAAGGCGATCTTTTCACAGTTGATGACGATGATGTTATCGCCGCAGTCCATCGAGGGGGTGAAGGTTGGCTTGTGCTTGCCGCGCAGGCGATTGGCAATGATCGTGGCCAGGCGGCCGACAACCAGTCCTTCTGCATCGATCAGCACCCAATTTTTCACGATGTCCTTGGCTTTCGCCGAATAGGTGCTCATGTTGTTTCTCTGGGTTGTTGATGACAAATGAAAGGGCACAGGAAGCCTGCAGCCATTTCGGTTGCGCGGTGATTAGGGGAGCATAACGGTGAAGTCAAGAATAACCCCGCAAAAACATGAATATTTTTGATGTGGTATTATATTACCACCAGAACATTGATTTCCTCCAAATTGTCTGCGAATGCTGCTAATGATATGCACCGGATGTCCTTGGCAGCATAAGAAAAGACCTCCGACCGGGGAGAATCATGACGCGTTTGGCAGGGTTTTTGAGCGCTTTCTGGGCCGCACTCGCACTGATGGGGGCATCCTACGCCCATGGTGCCAAAATCCAAGACCGTGGTATCTGGTCAAATCTCGTGATCAGCGAAAGACTTGAGGACGAGACGCAGCCATCAACGGAGCCCGAGGCACCCGTCGAGGACCTGACTGAACCCGACCCCACCCAGCCAATCGATGGGGAAACCCCGCCTGAAGATGAGGTAAGCATTGGGGAAATCCCGGTTGTCCAGATGGTCGAACTCACCCCGGAAACCGCCCAAAAGGCCGTCGATGCCTATGTCATCGTCAAAGACAAGTACAAGGACGCGGCCCTTGAGAACTTTGACAGCCTGCAGGATTTCGTTGACCGCGACCCTCTCGGCAAGGAATTCGAGGCCGACATCAAGGCTGCCGGCTTTGCCAATGTGACAGAATGGAACCTGGCCATCACGACGGTAGGTGCTGCTTACGCGAACATCATTGACGATCAATCGACAGACATCAAACAGCAGATCGAAGAAGTCGAGAAAGACACGGAATTGGCGCAAGACATGAAAGACCGGATTATCTCCTCGCTCAATGCGCTCATCCCCTCGGAGAACAATCACAAAGTCGTGCAGGGAATGATCGACAATCCGGCCTATGCTGAAAAACTGAAACACCTGGAAACTGAAGAAGAATGAATGACCTGGTTCTTCGCGACTTGAACGATGGCATATTGCGCCTGACGCTCAATGACCCCGCGACACGCAACAGCCTTTCGGAAAAAATGATTGATACGCTGCAAACCGCCATCAATGGGGCCGAGGCGCGCGTCATCATCCTGTCAGCGCATGGCCCGGCTTTCAGTTCCGGGCATAACCTGAAGGAAATTACGGCGCGCCGTAACGATGCAGATGAAGGCCGCCGTTTCTTCAAGGACCTGTTCGACAAATGCGCCGGCCTGATGCTTGCCATCACCCACAGCCCCTGCCCCGTCATCGCGGAAGTCGATGGGCTGGCCAGCGCCGCGGGATGCCAGTTGGTGGCGAGTTGCGATCTGGCGGTTGCCACGGACCGGGCGACATTTTGCACCCCTGGCGTTAACATCGGACTTTTCTGCTCCACGCCCATGGTTGCCCTCACCCGGACTGTGACGCGCAAACACGCCATGGAGATGCTGCTGACGGGCGATGTCATTCCTGCTTCGGAAGCGCTTCGCATGGGACTGGTCAACCGCGTCACCACGCACAACGAGCTTAAAGCGGTGACGCAGGACCTTGCGCAGAAGATTGCATCAAAATCCGGCGCGGCAATCAAGGTTGGCAAGCAGGCCTTTGACCGCCAGGCAGACATGCCTGTGGCCGAGGCCTACGCCTACATGGCGCAGGTAATGGCTGACAACCTGCTTCTGGCAGACGCCCATGAAGGCATCGGAGCCTTCATCCAGAAAAGAAATCCGAAGTGGGAACAGGACACTTGAAGCCACGCATCAATTTTGTGACGCTTGGCGTTGCCGACATGGTTGCCGCGCGGGGGTTCTATGAGCGTCTGGGGTTCGTCGCATCGAGCGCCAGCAATCCGGACGTGACGTTCTTTGACGCAAATGGGATTGTGCTGGCCCTGTTCGGCTATCATGCGCTTGCGGAGGACGCAGGCCTCAAGGCTGGCCCGGTTCCAGTCTTTCGAGGTGTCGGCGTGGCGTGGAATGCCAGCAGCGAAGATGAGGTCGACCACATCATGGCCCATGCAAAGGCGGCGGGCGCTACTATCAAAAAGAAGGCGGAGAAGGTTTTCTGGGGTGGCTATTCCGGCTATTTCGCCGACCCGGAAGGACATTTGTGGGAAGTGGCGTTTAATCCGTTCATGCCGATCGACCCAGATGGGCACGTTCAATTGCCATGAATCATGACAATTATCCGGCAGATTACATCCGTGGAATCCTGCACAGCGTCAAAGTGATCGCCATGGTGGGTGCCTCCAGCAATGTGGTGCGCCCCTCCTATCTGGTCATGCAGTATCTCCTGTCGAAAGGCTATGACGTCATTCCGGTCAATCCGGGGCTGGCGGGACAGGAACTCCAGGGCAAAATGGTTTATGGAAGGCTGAAGGACATTCCCCAGGCCATCGACATGGTTGACATTTTCAGAACTTCGGATGCCGCCGGAGCGATTGTTGATGAGGCCCTGACTTTAACTCCGAGGCCGTCAGTTATCTGGATGCAGCTAACGGTCCGCAATGATGAAGCGGCAGCGCGTGCGGACGCGGCCGGCATCAAGGTTGTCATGAACCGTTGCCCCAAAATGGAGTATGGCAAGCAGTCCGGCGAATGGGCCTGGGTTGGCGGCAATTCAGGCATTCTTTCGTCGCGCAGGCAGAGCATGCACGAGAGCGGAAAAATGCAGAGCTTGGGGCTTGGCGTCATCCCCACCAAGCGATAGGTTTATCCCCTAAAACACAGGAGAGTAGCATGACTGACCAGCCACCTGGATTTGACACCCTAGCCATTCACGCCGGTGCGGCACCCGATCCATCCACGGGTGCGCGGGTCACGCCCATCTACCAAACCACAGCCTATGTTTTCAACGACGTGAAACATGCGGCGGATCTGTTTGCGCTCAGGGCATTTGGCAACATCTACACCCGCATCATGAACCCGACGCAGGGCGTTCTTGAGGCCAAGATCGCCGCACTGGAAGGCGGCACCGCCGCGCTGGCGCTGGCCTCAGGCCATGCGGCACAGATGGTGGTGTTCCACACCATCATGCAGCCCGGCGATGAATTCGTGGCGGTGCGCCAGCTCTATGGCGGATCGATCAACCAGTTCAACCATTCCTTCAAGTCCTTTGGCTGGCATGTGGTGTGGGCCGATGCGGAAGACATGAATTCGATCGAAAAGGCCCTGTCGCCCAAGACGAAAGCCATTTTCATTGAGTCCATCGCCAATCCGGGGGGTCTCGTCACAGACATCGCGGCGGTGGCAAAAATTGCCAAGCGCGCCGGAGTTCCACTTATTGTCGATAACACGCTGGCCACCCCCTATCTGTGCAAGCCGATTGAGCATGGCGCCAATATCGTGGTTCATTCGCTGACAAAGTTCATGGGCGGCCACGGCAATTCAATGGGCGGCGCCATTGTCGATGGGGGCAATTTCGATTGGGCCAAGAGCGGCAAATATCCGCTGCTGTCGGAGCCCAATGACTCCTATCACGGGATGAAATTCTACGAGACCTTCGGCGGCATGGCCTTTGCCATCACCTGCCGGGTTCTAGGCCTTCGCGATCTGGGCCCGGCCATATCCCCGCAGAATGCCTTTTACATCCTCACCGGCATGGAAACGCTGGGGCTGCGCATGCAGCGCCATTGCGACAATGCGCTCAAGGTGGCGGAATGGCTTTCGCAGAATCCGAAGGTTGCCTGGGTTACCTATGCAGGCCTGCCGGGTGACGCGCATCACGCGCTCCACAAGAAATATGCGCCCAAGGGTGCGGGCGCGGTGTTCACCTTCGGCCTCAAGGGCGGCTATGAGGCGGGCGTCAAGGTCGTGTCATCGGTGAAGCTGCTGTCGCATCTCGCCAATGTCGGTGACACGCGCTCGCTTATCATCCACCCGGCGTCGACAACCCACAGCCAGCTCACGCCCGATCAATTGAAGAAGGCGGGGGCGGGGCCTGACGTGGTGCGGCTCTCCATCGGCATTGAAGACGTGGCCGACATCATTGCGGATTTGGATCAGGCGATCGGCTAACGAGCCGTTCGTGAAGATTCCACACGGCGAGGGCCAGAACGACCATGGCTCCCGCCTGGTGGATGAGGGCTGCGGCCAGTGGCACATGCAGGAGCAATGTCAGAACGCCCAGGCAGGCCTGCACAAATATGGCAAAGGCTAGAGTTGTGGCGGACCGGCCGGGGCTTCGCCAGGCGTGCATGATGGTGGCCAACAGCAGCACATAAGCGAGAAAGCGGTGGTTGAATTGTACGGCCATCGCATTCTCGAAGATATTTTTCCAGCCCGGCGCCATTATCCAGAGGCCGGAAGGAATCCATTGCCCATCCATCTTCGGCCAGGTGGCGTAGCCCTGCCCCGCATCGAGCCCCGCCACAAAACCGCCGGCGGAAATTTGCAACAGGATGAGAGCCACGAGGAAAATGGCGAACCAATCATCGGGAGATGAGGCGTAGTAACGTTTCCGTCCTATGCCCATGGCAACCCAAATGATGGCGGCGAAGATCAATGCGGCAAGCGTGAGATGGGCGGCGAGGCGGTATTGGCTGACATCAATGCGGTCAACGAGGCCCGAGGACACCATGTACCAGCCCAGCGCACCTTGGGCGCCGCCAAGAATGAAAACCGCCAGGAGCTTCGGCCACAAGTTCCGCTCGATCCGGCGGGTGAGCATGAAATAGATCAGCGGCAGGCCAAAGGCTACGCCAATGAAGCGCCCCATGAACCGATGGGCCCATTCCCACCAATAGATGAACTTGAATTCAGAGAGCGCCATGCCGCTGTTCTGGATCTGGTATTGGGGAATGAGCTTGTAATTCTCGAATGCGGCCAGCCAATCGGCCTCGGTCAATGGCGGAATTGCACCCAGAAGGGGCCGCCATTCGGTGATTGACAGGCCGCTGTCAGTCAGGCGGGTGGCGCCGCCGACGATGACCATGCAGAACACCAGGAAGGCCATGGCATAAAGCCAGAGGCGGACCGTTGGCGCAGCGGCCCGCGCTGGGGACAGAATTTGCTCCATGACCGCCCAATACGTGGCCGCAAGGCGAAGTTCAAGGGAACCGGCGTCGCATCCTCAAGCTTGGATGATGTAGTGCAACGCATTGAACTTGGCGCGGAATCGAGAGACTTCGGGGGCCAGGCCGGCGGGATCATTGGAAGCCAGCGCCTTGGCAACAAATCCTGCGAGCTGGGGCGCATCCTTTTCGTCAATGCCCCATCTTACAACCTCGGGCGTTCCAAACCGTATGCCATTCAGGTCGTCCGTCACTGCGGGAATGGGCAGGCCAATGCCGGATACCAGAAGATTTGCCTTGCGCAGTTTTTTTGATGCGGTTTGCCCGCCGCCAAACTTTTCGGCCTTCACGGCGAATTGGTGCGAGGTGGTAAACCCACCGGCACCGGCAAACACAGGCACGCCTTTCTTGTCCAATTCCAAGGCGAGAGCCTTTGCCACCCTCACCATGGCCTTGGCATAGTCCTGCCCGTGTTCGCGCCAGTCCAGCATGGTGAGCGCCAGAGCCGCAGACTTTGCCACGTCGAAATTCGCGGTCATTCCGGGATAGGCAATTGCGTCGAGGCGCTGGGCGAGGCCTGCGTCATTGGTGACGATCAATCCACCGGCGGGACCGCCAAGGCTTTTATAGGTGCTCATGGTCATGAGATGGGCCCCTTCCAGAAGCGGATTGGCCCAAGCCCTGCCCGCTATCATGCCGCAGAGATGGGCCGCATCGAACATCACCAAGGCGCCAACTTCATCGGCAATCGCCCTCACCTCTTTCACCGGATGGGCAAAGAGGTTGAGGCTTCCGCCAATCGTTATCAGCTTTGGCTTCAAGCGGCGCGCGAGCTTGCGGAGGCCTTCAAGATCAACGGTGAAGTTGGCGGCATCAACGGGGGCTTCGTGAATGTCCAGGCCGTAGAGTCCGGCGGCCCCGGCCATTTGATGGGTCACATGGCCACCGATGCTGGCAGGCGGCACAATGATCGTGTCGCCGGCCTTGCAGGTTGCCATGAAGGCATAAAGATTGGCCATGGCGCCGGAGGCCACGCGAATTTCCGCGAATTTGGCCTGGAAAATTTCGGCGCAGAGTTCGGCTGCAATGACCTCAATCTGCTCAACCGCTTCCAGGCCCATCTCATATTTGTCGCCGGGATAGCCAAGCGAGGGGCGCGAACCCAGCCCTTCAGCCAGGAATGCTTCAGCGCGCGGGTTCATGGCATTGCCGGCGGGATTGAGATTGAAACACTCCTGCTCATAGATCCTGCGATTGAGGACGGTGAGCTGGGAAATCTCAGCCGCTATTTTTTCCGCCGACTGCGTGGCAGCAAATTTGGCAAGGCTTTGCGCATAGTTTTCCGGGGATTCCGGAACCCAGTTGCGGCGCGATAGTGAAGGCATGAATTACTCCCGTTTGATCCTTCCGAAAGAACCAGATTGCGATGGAACTGGCAATAAGCTAGTGCAAATCCATGAAAATTCGCCAGCGCAAGTTCGTGGGGCTCGTGGCCACAATTGCATTCCTTGTGGTCTACGCCCTCATTGCCATGGCAATTGGCGGGCAATATGTTGTGGGCCACGGCGCGGCGATTGAGCTGCCTGCCTTCATCATTCTGGGCATTGGCTGGATTCCGGTTGCCATGATTCTCATCCGCTGGATGTCACGGCCAGACACGGAGGCCTAGGCCACGTTCAGTTGCCTGAAGCCGTTCCACAGAGCGAAGGCAGAACCGGACAGCAAGACATCGACATAGCGGAGCTTCTGGAATCCGCCGGCAAGCGACAATCGCGGAAGGGCGGTCAAATGATCGCTGTGGCCGGAAAAGATCAAGCCTTTCCGTGTGGTGACGGCGGCTTCGTAGCCGGCATTTGCAGCGAGCTTGAAGTCACGCGTCGAGGCGGACCTGGCATCGCCATAGGGATAGGAGAAAAACTTGGTTTCCAAGCCAAGCTCCTTTTCAATCCGGCGCCTGGATTCAACGAGTTCAAAACGCGCGTCCGCTTCGCTCAATTGGGCCACGGCATAGTGGTTCACCGTGTGGGCGCCGATTGTGCACAGCGGATCTTTGGAAATTTCGCGTAGCTCGCTCCAGGTCATTGCCTCGGCACGGCAGATGGCGCCGAGATCGACGCGGTTTGCTTCACAGAATTCCTTGATCCAGAGGCGCTGCTGCTTCTGCGGAAGCTGGCGCACGGGCCAATAGAGCTGCAGCCATGCCGCCCGCTTCTGCATATCGCTGATTGTGTCAAAGCGCAGCTTTGATTGCCCAACCACGGCACTCACCCTGGTGTTGCCCGCAATCACCGCTTCCAGGCCACGCCACCAGAGTTCGCAAGTTCCGTCCTGAATGGCAGGGCTTGCAAATATTGTGAAAGGGCAATGGTGTTTTCTGAAAACCGGGCGCGCATGCACGAAATTGTCGCGGTAGGCATCATCAAGGGTGAAAACCACAAACGGCTTTTTGTCCGGATTGTTTTCCCGGATGCGGCGCACCGCTTCCGCCATGGAGACAAGATCATAGCCGCGCAGTTTCACAAAGCTGATCACGGCATCGAGGAATTCGGGCGTCACCTCAAGTGCGGCGTTTGGGGCAAAGCCCATTTGCTGGCCGCCGCCGGGGCGCACGTGATGCAGCATGAAGATCGCGCCAAGGCCACCAAACATTGGCCGGAGCGCCTGGGATGCCCCGGAATAATACAGCAATTCAAGGCTGGTTTTCAGTATCGCGGCTGTTGCCATGGCATTGCAATTCACATCAATGGGAATTCAAGAGTCCCCATTGGGTTAAAGCACAATTCCTGCCAAACGCCCGCCAGCCCGAGCCAAAAGGTGATAAACTTGGCAAACTGGTTAACAGGTGGAGGCCCGGTGAATTGGAACCTGGCCTTAAAGTGCCAGAGATTTAATGAGAGGCAGGTTCTGCGCCGATGCCGAAAGACGATTTTCCACGGTCTTCACCTGCTCAAGCCTGATGAACTGGACGTCGGTCTGGCCAGATACCAAAAGCAACCTTACGAGCACCCTTTGCAGCAATCGCCCGGGCAATTGCGACAGCCGCCATGGACGAGTCTACGGCCCCTCTACCGATGCGGGTTATAGCAAGGCGGCGCAGTGCCGCCATTCTCTGAAGTTTGAGAACCCATTCAGCAACCTGCAGCGAGGCCACCAGAAGCCCACTGTGATCATGGCGGTCAGTATCTTGCGGGAACTCGAGGTTATCCTGGAAGGATACACCAAGGGGATATATGCGTACCTGTGTACTTGACATCTATTCCTATACAAGATTATGTGTTCCTGTTTTGTTCATTGTTGGAGATAGTAAAGATATGGACTGGGATTTGGTCATCAAACGCAAGAGCGAAGAGCTCAGGGGGATACTTGAAGTTCTTTTCGCCCTGCTGGGGCTTGACGGCACCGATGCGGCTTCGCGGATTACCAAGTCCCTGCACAGTGCCGTGCTGCAGGTGCTGCGGCCCGTCGAATCCGCCGTACGCCGCCTGATTGTCATCGCCGCCCGGGGGCTCGTGGTGAAGCTCGCGCCTTCACGGCCCATGCCCAAGGGGAAGGTCATCGGAAAGGGCGGGGGCAACCGGATTCCCGCCTTCAAGCTCGCCGATACGCGCAAATACTTTCCGGAGCTGCACCAGGACCGGGTAAAATATTCCAAGTATCCGCCGCGCATCCTTTTCCTCACGCCGGATTCCAAGATCGACGACCTGTGGCCCTCGCGTCCGCCCAAGGCCGCTGCGCCGCCGCCCGATGGCCTGGCTCCGGCAACGCGCCTCCACCGCCGGCTCCAGGCCCTCAAGCTGGCCCTCGACGACCTGCCGCACCAGGCCCGGCGCATGGCCCGCTGGCGGATGCGAAGGGAGGCCATGCCAGGCCCGGTGTTCAGATCACCGCTCCGCCCCGGCCCGCCGCCCGGCCACCGCAAGCGGCACATTCATCCCATCGATGAAATCCTCGCCGACTGCCACTGGCTCGCCTGGGATGCGATGAAGCCCGACACAAGCTGATGAAATTCGTCCGTATACGAACTATTTTGCTGACGCGCCCATGTTGCCCTAACCGCCGTCGTGCTTTGCGGTGAGGCGTGACAGACTCGTTCTTACCTCACGCCGTTCGGCCCGCCTCAGGCGTGCTGAACCGGAGCCATCGCGAAACTTCATAAAATTGGGGAACAGTGGTCGGAGCGGCGGGATTCGAACCCGCGACCCCTATCCCCCCAGAATAGTGCGCTACCGGGCTGCGCTACGCTCCGACTAGGGGGTAGTTAGCATCCCGCCCGGGAAAGCGAAAGTGCTGATTATGGCCTTGGCATTCGGGAATTCTTATCGAACAGCACGTCAATAATTTCGCAGCGCCTGCCGGTCCAAACAGCATTGCGCCTGCGATGCAGGCTGGCTTGGCCATTTGAGGCGCGAGGACGCTCCGTCCTCGCCAATCAACCACACTTGGCCAGCGCCCTCAGGTTCTCTTGACTATACTGGGCCATCAAGATCCGGGATCAAACACCTAGCGCGTCGGGCGGTCAGTTGAATCCATATCCGGCTGCGGAGAAGTAATTCGAGCATTCTTCTGGCGTGAAGAGTGCGCAGATGTTTCCGATGGCCTTCCAGAGGTCATCGATTGTTCTGGCTGCGGTTGAGCGGAGGCGGGATTTGAGTTTTGAGAAGGCCATCTCGATAGGATTGAGGTCGGGGCTGTAGGGCGGCAGAAAGAGGAGCCATGCTCCCCTGGCGCGGATGGCTTTCTCGGCTTGTTGGCTTTTGTGGCTGCTGAGATTGTCCATGATGACAACATCGCCGGGCCAGAGGGCGGGCGCGAGCTGGGTTTCGACATAGACATCGAAGATCGCCCGGTTCATCGGCGCGTCAATGACCCAAGGGGCGATGAGGCCGTCGCATTTGAGGCCTGCCACAAAGGTCTGTGTCCCCCAATGGCCAAGGGGGGCTTTGCTGTTCAGCCGCTCGCCCTTCAATGAGCGCCCGCGCAGCCTTGTCATCTTTGTCGTGGTTCCGGTTTCATCAATGAAGATCAGCCGGTGGCGCTCGCGGCGCATGATGGGCTGGCGGCCCTCTTTCCATTCGGCCCGCGCCTTGGCCAGTTCAGGCCTGTCTTGTTCGCTTGCCCGAAGGGTTTTTTTTAAAGCTGAAGCCTGAGGCGATGAGGAACTTCGAAAGCCTGGACGGATCCACCTTGACGCTCCTGGCCCTCGCAAGCACCTCGGCCAGTTCCGGCATGGTAATGTCGCTGCGGGCCGCAACAGCAGCAAGGATGAAGTCCTTGTGGGGGCCGAGCTTGCCATGCCGGAAGCCGCCGCGCGGGCGTGGCTCGACGCTGCCCGTCTCGCGCCAGCGCTTCATCAGATTCACTGCAAAAGACACCGATGTCCCAAAGCGGGCGGCAGCCTCGTGGCGCGAGTGCCCGGCCTCCACAAACGCAACAACACGTTCACGCAGATCGTTCGACAAAGGATGCGGCATGGCGAATCACCTCCGCAAACCTTGAATCACTTTCACGCTGACTTGTGAATCAAATTCGATTCCAGCTGACTACCTGATGCTCTAGGGTGCCTTTTCCGGACCTGAAAGGAACAGCAATAAACAAGCCGTCTTTATTTTGTATTGCGAATAACGGCTCAAATCCGGGAGGTGGGATCCAGCAGTTTCCGGGCATCGCCCAGGTCCCGCAGTGCCGCCTTCAGGGCGTCCGCCTGCATGTCGGACAGCTTGTGCACATAAGTCGGGGCCTCTCCTACGCTTCCCCCGTGGCGCGCCAGCGGGGCCCTTCCGGGAAGCGGCGCAGAGCCGCGAAAACGGGGAGCAATCTGAGTCTGACCCGGCCTTGGCACACCGTCCAATTCCATGTCGCGCTTGCGGGCAACAATCTCACCGCGGCCAACGCCGGAGACGTAAGCAACGCCTTCCTCTTTCAGAATGCGCTGCACTCCGCGAATGGTGTAGCCCTCGCTGTAGAGAAGGCTGCGAATGCCTTTCAACAACTCAAGATCGGCGGGGCGGTAATAGCGTCTGCCGCCGGCGCGCTTCATGGGCTTTATTTGGGCAAACCGGGTTTCCCAGAAACGCAGAACGTGCTGGGGAACATCGAGTTCCTCTGCCGCTTCGCTTATGGTGCGGAATGCTTCAGGTGATTTTTCCAAGGACTATCTCCGATTCGCCGTAAAGAGATACTCAATCATCACTGCCGGGCTCAAGACCATTTATGACATTTTTCATCACTTGGCTTGGACGGAACACCATGACGCGGCGCGGCGTTATGGGCACTTCTTCACCGGTTTTGGGATTGCGCCCGATGCGGCCCTTTTTGCTGCGTACCATGAAGGTGCCAAACGAAGAAAGCTTCACCGACGCTCCTTCGACCAGGGCCGTTGAAACCAGGTCCAAAACAGACTTCACCATTTCGGCTGATTCGGTGCGTGACAAACCAATATCCCGGTGCACCGCTTCACTTAAATCCGCACGTGTCAAAGTCTTGCTTGCCATGTTTTTCCCCTTGCAAGATCCCCGTAAGTTATGTCGGCCAAACGGTTGGGTCAATAGAAAATTATGAAAACTCAACGACTTACCACTCTTTCTAAAAGCGGGCTAGAACGGCCCCCCAGGTAAAGCCGCCGCCCATCGCTTCCATGAGCACAAGCTGGCCGCGCTTGATGCGGCCATCCTTCACGGCGGCATCAAAAGCCAAGGGAATCGAGGCAGCGGACGTATTGCCATGGCGGTCCAGGGTCATCACTATGCGGTCTTCGGGAACGCCCAGTTTTTTGGCAGTGCCTTCCAAAATACGTCGATTCGCCTGGTGGGGAACGAACCAATCTATATCCATGGGCTTCAGGCCCGCCTTGGTTATGGCCTCGTCCATGACGGCGGCAATATTGACTACGGCGTGCTTGAAGACCTCACGGCCCTCCATGCGCAGGTGACCGACGGTTTTGGTGGTTGATGGTCCGCCATCCACATAAAGCTTGTCGCAGTAGCGACCATCGGAATGGATGTAGCAGCCGAGGATGCCACGATCCGCATTGGTGCCTGCGCCCTTCCCGGCACGCACGACAACCGCCCCTGCCCCGTCGCCAAAGAGCACACAGGTGCTGCGGTCATTCCAGTCAAGGATGCGGGAAAAAGTTTCGGAGCCAATGACGAGCGCACATTGAGACTGGCCGCCCCTGATAAAGTTGTCGGCAATCGTCAGGCCATAGGCAAAGCCCGAGCATACGGCCTGCACGTCGAAGGCAGCGCCGCGCGTAATGCCGAGATCGGCCTGCACCTGGGTTGCAGTTGCCGGAAAGGTTTTATCGGGCGTTGACGTCGCCACGATGATGAGATCGATATCGGCGGCCTCGATCCGGGCATGTACAAGGGCATTGCGCGCCGCCTGCACCGCGAGGCTGCGCGTGGTTTCATCTTCAGCCGCGATATGGCGCGCCTTGATCCCGGTGCGCTCGACAATCCATTCGTCGGTGGTGTCAACAATCTTGCTGATATCAGCATTGGTCATGATCCGCTTTGGCAAGGCGGAGCCCACACCTTCAATAATTGTTCTCACCATTACTACACTACTCACTCCGCCACCTGTGCTGCCGGCTCCGTTATTATGGCGTTCATTGCGGCAACGTCTTCGGCGATCTTCTCGACCAGGCCATTGCGCACCATTTCAATTGCCACGTCAATGGCGGTGGCAAAACCAAGTTCATCGGTGCCGCCGTGGCTTTTTACCACCACCCCGTTAAGGCCGGCAAACACGCCGCCATTGTGCTTCCTGGGGTCCATGCGGTCACGCAGGGCATTGAAAGCGCCACGGGCCAACAGGGCCCCGAGCCTTGATATCAGAGTGCGATTCAAAACAAGTTTGAGATAAGTTGCCACCTGCTTGGCGGTGCCCTCGGCGGCTTTCAGGGCGATGTTGCCGGTGAAGCCTTCGGTCACAACAACATCAACGGTGCCCTTGCCAATATCATCGCCTTCGACAAAGCCCACATATTCCATGGGCAGGTTCATTTCACGCAGCAGCCGCGCGGCGTCTTTCACCTGTTCCAGTCCTTTTACTTCTTCAACGCCAATGTTCAGCAAGCCGACGGTGGGGCGCGTGAGGCCAAAAAGGCAACGCGCCATGGCTTCACCCATGATGGCAAATTCAACCAATTGCGAAGCATCGGCGCCAATTGTGGCGCCGACGTCGAGAACAATGCTCTCACCTTTCAGCGTAGGCCAGATTGCGGCTATGGCTGGCCTCGAGATACCCGGCAGGGTTTTCAGCACAAAGCGCGACATGGCCATGAGTGCCCCCGTATTGCCGGCGGAAACAGCGGCCGCGGCCTCACCGCTCTGCACCGCCTCAATCGCCTGCCACATGCTGCTTTTGCCGCGGCCCCGGCGCAGGGCCTGGCTTGGCTTCTCGGTCATGCCCACCGCCACATCGGTGTGGCGGATCTCGGCCTTGGCCTTCAACCTGGGATGCCGCTCCAACAAGGGTGCAATTACTGCCTGATCTCCGAACAGCAGGAAACGATAAGTCGGGTGGCGAATGGCCGCCAGTTCGGCGCCGGGAATCACAATGCTGGCGCCCAAATCGCCGCCCATCACATCCAGCGCTATTGTCAGTTCGCTTGTCATTATCCCGCAATATCACGTGCTGCCGACTTATTCAGCAAATGTGATGGTGGCTCCCCTGAGTCGTGAAAATAAAGGCAATCTCTTGGGAAACAACCCCTTATTTTTTAAGTCAAAATTGGCACTTGTTTTTAGTCCGGTTTGAGCTTTGAGAGGCCAGTGAAGGGCGACACCCTGGCGCTTTCCGGGTGCTCTTCGATGTCGTCAAAGACTTCGCCCTCCCGCCGGGGATAGGGATCGAGCTCAAGCGCCATGCTTTCGGCCAGTATTTCCCCTAGGTCGACATTGCCGTTTTCAATGATATCAACATCTTCCTCAGCAGCGGGCTGGCCGGCGCCGGGCGACAGGAAATAGCGTTCAATAGGGAACTCGAGATCCGAGGTAAAGGTTTCCAGGCTGATGACGGAAACCTGATCAACCCTGGCATCGAGCGTTCCGGTGATTTTCAGGCCACCACCACGCCAAGGCACCACCTTCAACAGCCCGCCCAATGAATGAATCCTGGGAAGGTCAAAGCGCTTTGCCAGGGCCGCGCATTCCTTTTTGTCAGCGGCAAGGCGCTCGTGACAGCCCAGGGCCGGAACGCGATCAACCTGAAGCGGGCGAGAAAATTCATAGACAGCCGGTTTCATGTGAACCTCAATTCACCAATAAGAATTTGCTCCAAAGAAGTCGCACCGAGCAGTTTTACGGCATTACCAAAATAGGCAGCCATTGCCCTGATTGAATCTTCTGACGCGCCATCGGGATAGATATTCCGGCTTATGGCTTCCTCCAGCATTTTGGGACCACCCGATGATGCCCTGTCGTAGGCGATGACGCGGCCATAGTAGGATTCAGCAATCTTTCGCACTTTCTTGCCCACCGCTACATCACTGACACCGAGTTCGCGCAATGAGCGGTCCATATCGGCGAAGAATTCATCCGTCAGGTTTTGCCGGAGGTCTTCAACACCCTCACCCTTCAGTCGGTTGAGGACGAGAAAGAGATGCAGCACAATCATCTCAAAACGCCCGTCAATCGTGTCGGCAACGCCCATATCCTCATAAAACCTGACGTGCCGCGCGGCAGCCACAATTGCCTCGTAAAGGCGTTTCTCGCGTTTTTCGCGGGCCTTGAACAACCGACCTAGTATCATGCACTTGCCGTCATAGCCCGGCTCGGGCAAAAGACCATTGCGTAAAAACCTTGAAGTGACGGATTTAGTTTGCTTTTCATGACCAGAAAATACCTCGCGCGCGCTTCCCTGTGGCTGGTTGCGGCCACTTTTGCAACCCTGATTGCGGCGTGCTCGCCTACCATAAGCCACCATGGCTATCTGGCAAAACCCGGCGCTTTCGGCCAGATTTCAGAAGGCATGTCAAGAACCGAGGTTGAAGGCATTCTGGGGTCGCCGTCCACAACCGCCAGCATCAATTTTCAGGGCGACAGCAACTATTACATCACCAGCGTGACCCAGAGCCGGTCCTTCCTCAAAGCCAAGGAAACGAGCCGCGAAGTCATTGCGGTGCGTTTTGACAGGGGCGACCAGGTGACAAGCTTTGCCCAGTATGGCCTGGAAGATGGGCGCATCATCAACATCAATTCGCGTGAAACGCCCATTGTCGGCGGCGAACTGTCAATACTGCAGGACATTTTCAAGGGAATCCTGGGTTCAAAACCCGGTTTCTAAGCCGAAGGGCGTTCTCTGGCCCCAAGCTTTCCGCCATGTTAAATTTCCACCAATGGACGCTATCGACCATCGAACCGCCATTACAAACCTGGAGCCTGCTCTGCGCCGGTTTCTCATTGAACGAAGCGATGGGCCGGGGCTGCTGCGATTCGGCTTTCACTTGGGAGCGATTCTCGTCCTCGGAACCCTGATTGCGCTTCGTGTGCCCTTCTGGTTTCTGCTGCTGACGCTGCAAGGCATCCTGATCGTTTTTCTGTTCACGGCCCTGCATGAATGCATTCACGAAACCGCATTCAGAAGTTCCCTCCTCAACACGGCAGTCTCAAGCACAAGCGGATTCCTGATTTTGATGCCGCCCACCTGGTTCCGCTTTTTTCATTTCGCCCACCACCGCCATACGCATGACGCGGCCCGTGACCCGGAACTGCTGACCCCTAAACCCTCCACGCTGATTGGCTATGTAAAATACGTGTCAGGGTTTCCCCTGTGGTTTGCGGCAATTCGCACTCTGCTGCGCAACGCGATGGGCCGAAGCGCCGATGACTTTGCGCCGGAGAAGGCCAGGCCCCGCATAGCCTTCGAAGCACGGGTGATGCTGGCCATTTATGTTTTGATCGCCGCCGCGTCGGTTCTTTGGCAATCATCGCTTGTGGTTTGGACATGGATCCTCCCTGCCCTCATCGGCCAACCGTTCCTGCGGCTCTTTCTCCTCGCCGAGCACACCAACTGCCCGCATGTTGACAACATGTTTGAAAACACCCGCACGACTTTCACGACAAAGCTGGTGCGGCTGGTGGCGTGGAACATGCCCTTTCATGCAGAGCATCACGCGTTGCCGACAGTTCCGTTTCACAAGCTCCCGGAACTGCACGACGCCGTGCGTGAGCATCTGAAGACGACGGCTGACGGCTATGCGCGGTTTAACGGGGAACTGATCACAGATTTGTCCAGGAGACGTTCATAAGTGAACTGGGGTTTTTCGGGAGACTCAGCGTTGCAGGATTGCTGCTACTATCGCTTCCGGGGCATCCTCCTGAACGAGGTGCCCTGCGCGAGGAATTCGAATGAGGTGTCCGCTCGCCAGCTTCGCTGCTAACCTTTCGCCTGTGGCAATGGGTATCCAGAGATCTTCTTCACCCCAAAGAATTTGGATAGGGCATTCAGGCTTCCCGTAGAGCAGTTCAATTTCATCCGTGTACTTAATATCCATTTGCGCGATCTGCCGATAGAACGCCTCCTGCCCCACATCTCCAAGCCAAGGTGCTGCATAAACCTCCAAAGCCTCGCTGGATAATCCTTTGAACGAAGCGCCCTGAAGATAGGCGCTGATCAGGGCCTTATGCGCGTAGCTTGGAAGCCCGTTAAATGCCTCAATGTGCTTGCGCACATGCTGGACGAAGGGTGACCCCCATGGCGAAAGCGCAACAGGATCGATCAAGGTCAATCTGCTGTAGCGCAGGCCCTGAAGATAGTATCCACGCAAAACGGTTGCGCCGCCAAAATCATGAGCAACGACCTCAGGTTTTTCCAACGACCAATGCTTTAAAATTTCCGCAAGAACCTGGTTTTGAATGCCTAGCGAAACATCCTGGCTGTCGCGCATTTCGGACTCGCCATATCCCAAGAGATCGAAGAAATAAACTGTCCTGCGACGTGCCAACCAAGGGGCGATACGTCGCCACACCTGAGATGAAAACGGCGTGCCGTGCACGAGCACAATGGGTTCGCCAGTACCAATGCTGCCCCAGGCGATTTCCTGACCATGAAATCTGTATCTGCGATCTAGCTGAAGCATTTCAACGACCCCAAACAGTGAGATTATTTGCAGAAACTCTATCCTGCAAAACAAAAATGGCCGGGACGAACCCGACCATTTCCAGCTCAATTGAACTCTGGATCAGTGCGCCAGAACCGCCAGCAGCAGCAGGGCCACGATGTTAGTAATTTTGATCATGGGGTTTACGGCCGGGCCTGCGGTGTCCTTGTAGGGGTCGCCTACGGTGTCGCCGGTGACTGAGGCCTTGTGGGCTTCGGAGCCCTTCAGGTGCTTCACGCCCTTTGAGTCCACGAAGCCATCCTCAAAGGATTTCTTCGCGTTATCCCAGGCGCCGCCGCCGGCGGTCATGGAGATGGCCACGAAGAGGCCGGTGACGATCACGCCCATGAGCATCGCGCCCAGGGACGCAAAGCCTGCTTCCTTGCCGGCAATCGCGTAGATCACGTAGAAGACCACGATGGGCGAGAACACGGGCAGCATGGAAGGAATGATCATTTCCTTGATGGCGGCCTTGGTGAGCAGGTCCACGGCGCGGGCATAGTCAGGCTTATCGGTGCCCTTCATGATGCCGGGGCGTTCCTTGAACTGGCGGCGCACTTCAACCACCACGGACTGCGCGGCGCGGCCCACGGCGGTCATTGACATGCCGCCGAAGAGGTAGGGCAGCAGGCCGCCGAAGATCAGGCCCACAACCACGTAGGGGTTGGAGAGGTCGAAGGTGACGTTTACGCCTTCAAAGAAGGTTCCCGGCGATGCATTCGCGGCGAAGAACTTCAAGTCCTGCGTATAGGCCGCAAAGAGCACGAGAGCGCCGAGGCCGGCCGAGCCAATGGCATAGCCCTTGGTTACGGCCTTGGTGGTGTTGCCCACCGCATCGAGCGCGTCGGTGTTCTGGCGCACTTCCTTGGGCAGGCCCGCCATTTCGGCGATTCCGCCGGCGTTGTCGGTAACCGGGCCGAAGGCGTCGAGGGCCACAACCATGCCAGCGAGCGCCAACATCGTTGTCACCGCGACGGCAATGCCGAAGAGACCCGCGAGGTTGAAAGTGACGATGATTCCGGCAATGATGATGATGGCCGGAACGGCGGTTGCTTCCATGGAAACCGCCAGACCCTGGATCACGTTGGTGCCGTGGCCGGTGATTGAGGCTTCGGCGATGGAGTTCACCGGGCGCTAGCCGGTGCCCGTGTAGTATTCGGTGATCCAGATGATGAGTCCGGTGAACACCACCCCGGCGATGCCGCAGTAGAACAGGCTCAAGGGCGTGAAGGCCTTGGTGGCGTCACCAAGGGCAACATCCATGCCGCCGAACACGTAGGAGATCACCGGGTACAAGGCGGCGAGCGAAAGAACACCCGTTGCAATGATGCCCTTGTAGAGGGCGCCCATGATGTTGTTGTTGGCGCCAAGCTTGACGAAATAGGAGCCGATGATCGAGGTGATGACACAGGCGCCGCCAATGGCAAGCGGCAGAACCATGCCAGCAAGCTTCATGGCATCCGGCAATACGATTGCCGCGAGGACCATTGTCGCAACAGCGGTCACCACATAGGTCTCAAACAGGTCAGCGGCCATGCCGGCGCAATCGCCGACGTTGTCGCCGACGTTGTCGGCGATCGTTGCGGGGTTGCGTGGATCATCTTCCGGAATGCCGGCTTCAACCTTGCCCACCATGTCGCCGCCAACGTCGGCACCCTTGGTGAAGATGCCGCCGCCGAGACGGGCGAAAATTGATATGAGCGAAGCGCCGAAGGAAAGGGAGACCAGCGCGTCGATCACGTCACGGCTGGTGGGCTCAAAACCCATCGAGCCCGTGAGGAAGCCGAAATAAAGGGTAACGCCGAGAAGGCCGAGGCCTGCCACGAGGAGGCCGGTTACCGCGCCGGATTTGAACGCGAGGTCCAAACCGCCAGCAAGCGACTTTGTTGCTGCCTGCGCCACACGCACGTTGGCCCGCACCGAGACGTTCATGCCGATAAAGCCTGCAGCGCCAGAGAGCACGGCGCCAATCAGAAAGCCGATGGCTGAATAGGCGCCAAGCAAGAGCCAGGCAATAATGAAAATGACTACGCCAACCATGGCAATGGTCTGATACTGGCGTTTGAGATAGGCGGCAGCACCTTCACGCACGGCGGCGGAAATTTCCTGCATGCGGGCCGAGCCCGCATCGGCGGCGAGAAGCCCGCGCGTCGTGACAATTCCGTAGACGATGGACAGCGCGCCCGCGAGCACGATCAGCCAGAGAGTGGAGGTCATGAATTAACCCTTTTGTTTGTGTTGCCCCGGTGCAATCCAGACACGCGAATCTTCCCGTGTCCGTCCCCTGCCCCGGATTGATGGCTGGGATATGCCAAATCGGGCAAAAAGAAGCAATGGCCAGTATTGCAGTGCGGTGTCAGGCGGTTTTTCGGCTGTTCATGGCAAGCCAGCCCAGCAGCAGCAGTGTCAGCAACGCGGCGGGGAACATGGCGATGCCAACGGCGCCCCAGCCCAAGCTATCCAGCACTTTGCCGGAACTGAAGGAGGCCACTACCATGAGCGCCGAAATGCCGAAGTCGTTCGCGGCTTGCACCTTGCCGCGCTCGGCAGGCCTATAAGTCGTGGTCAGCATGGTTGTGCCGCCAATGAAGCCGAAATTCCAGCCAAGGCCCAGGAGAATGAGGGAGACGGCAAAATTCCCGAACCTGATGTCGAGGATGCCAACCACGCCGGCGGCAAACAGCAGAACCATGCCGATGGCAATGACCCGTTCCACGCCCCAGGCCTTGATCAGGTGGCCGGTGAAAAAGCTGGGCACGAACATGGCCAGCACATGCCATTGCAGAACCCAAGACGCATCAAACTTGGTGAAGCCGCAGCCAATCATGGCGACTGGGGCCGCGGTCATCATGAAGTTCATCATGGCGTAGGAAATGATTGCGGTCACCATGGCGACGATCATGCGGGGCTGGCGCAGCAGTTCGCTCCACGGCCGGCGTTCACCGTTGATTTCTTCCGCCGTAGGCTTGGGCAGGTTCAACAGGAACAGGACAAAAATTGCCACAAGCGCGATGACCGTGGACGCAAGATAGGACCCTGCAAAGGTAAAAGGCGCAAACAGGTCAGCAGTACCGTTGGAAATCAAAGTGCCGGCAACGGCGGCAAAAACGCCGCCGGCCAGAACCCAGGAAATGGCAATGGGTTTCAGATCGGGCGTGGCGCCTTCGACTGCGGCAAAGCGGTAGAAGCCGCTGGTGGCCTGGAAGATGCCCTGCAATCCCGTGGCCAGGCAGAACAGGACGAAGTTCTGGGAGTAAATCGCGTAAACGGAAATTCCAGCACCCAGCACGCAGGCAAACGCGCCAAAAACGAACACGGGCACGCGGCCCAGGCGCTGCATCATAAGGGATGCGGGAATCGTGGTGATGGCCGATCCCAAAACGAAGGTAGTGATGGGCGTGGTGGCCAGGCCGGGGCTTGGGGCCAGCATGAGACCGACCAATCCGGCGGTAGCAAAAACGATAATCACGCAGCAGGAATAGAGCGCCTGGGAAATCGCCAGCAACAGAATGTTGCGTTTGGCGCGGGCAATGTCGGTCACGCGGCGAACTCGTTGGGACGGCGGCTGCGCGCCAGGGTATTCAACACGCCGTTGATGAAGCGTGGCTCCTCCTCGCCAAAGAAAGCGCCGGCCACATCCAGGTATTCACTGATGGAAACACGGGTCGGGACTTTTTCCATAAACATGATTTCAAAGGCGGCGGCTCGCAGGATTGCGCGCACGGTGGCGTCCAGCCGGTGCATGGGCCAGGCCTTGTCGAGTATTGCGTCAACAGCTGGATCAATGGTTGCCTGCTCGCGGACCGCGCCATCAACAACTTCCTTGAGGAATTTGTAATCGGCCTCGCCGCATTGGCCATCGTCAAAGTTTTCGCCGGAGGCGCGGGCGGAAAATTGCGCAAGGGTTTCACCCACATCGGTCCCTGCCAAATCCATCTGGTAAAGCGCCTGCACGGCGCCCAGGCGGGCGGCAGCGCGTTCAACCGGTTTGGCCCGCTTGCCGGTCATCGTGCGGCTTTCTTCTTCATGACGCGCTTGAAGCGGATCATGGCAAGAGCGGTATCCGCCGCACCGCCGCCCTTGTCACCCTCGGAGGTTTTTGCCCGGGCCCAGGCTTGCGCCTCGTTCTCGCAGGTCAGAATGCCGTTGCCGATGCAAAGGCCTTTCAGCGTGAGGTCCATGAGTCCCCGGGCGCTTTCACCGGAGACGATTTCATAATGGGTGGTTTCACCACGGAGCACGCAGCCCAACGCCACATAGCCATCATAACGCCTGGACACTTCCGCCATTGCAATGGCCCCCGGCACTTCCAGGGCGCCAGGCACCGCGAGGCGATCCCAGGTCGCGCCGCTGCGCTCAAGGGCAGCGATTGCTCCCTTGGCGAGTTCATCGCACATGTCCGCGTAGAAGCGGGCCTCAAGGATGAGAAGTTTCGCCTTGATCTTCCCGGATTCTGTTTTTTTCTTTTCGACCTTCATGACTTTCCGAACTCTGCAAGACGCGCCACATAGCGCGCCAGCATATCTATTTCAATGTTAACGGCGTCGCCGACGCGCGCATGGCCCCATGTGGTGACTGCTTGGGTGTGGGGAATGATGTTCACGCCGAAGAAATTGCCATCAACGTCATTCACCGTGAGCGAAGTTCCATCCAGGGTGACGGAGCCTTTTTGCGCGATGAAGCGCGCAATGTCGTTTGGCGCCCTGAAACGAAAGCGCTTGGAATCGCCTTCAGGGGTGATGGAGATAATTTCTCCAAGGCCATCAACATGGCCCGAGACGATGTGGCCGCCGAGCTCATCTCCTATCTTCAAGGAGCGTTCGAGATTTATGCGGGTGCCGGTTTTCCAATTGCTTAAGGTCGTTTTTGAAAGGGTTTCAGCGGAGGCTTCAATCACGAAAGTCCCGCGGCCATCCGGCAAGCGGCCCATTTCAATTGCGGTAAGGCAGCAGCCGGAACAGGAAATGGAAGCTCCTATGGCAATGCTCTCGGGGGCGTAGGCCGTGGCGATGGTGAAACGGGTATCGCCGCGCTTTTCAACGCGCACAACCTCGCCAATATCAGTGACTATTCCGGTGAACATGGGGCCGTTCATAGACGGTCAAAGTATCGCTTCCAAGCACTTCCTTTTCGGTCTGGCGAAACTGGTTAGCGAGATTTGCAAGCGGCATTTCCGCAATGGCATCAATCCCTTGCGGGCCTATGACAACGGGATTCTGGAAAAGCTGCACTTCATCCACCAAATCGGTTTCCAGCAGGCTTTGCGATATGTGCGAGCCGCCTTCAACCAGCAGGCGATTGATGCCCCTTGCCGCAAGCTGTTCCAGCGCATCGGCAAAATCCACCCAGCCATCGGGGGTTTGCCTGCAGTCAATCACGGTAATGCCGGCGCTTACGCCACCTTTGCGCGTGGAGAGGATCCAAACCGGCACCTGTTCAGCGGTTTTGACCAGCTTTGCCTTTGAGGGAATGGACAGGCGCGTATCGGCCACGATGCGGATCGGCGAGCGGGCTTCCATTCCGGGCAAACGGCAGGTCAGGTCGGGATCATCAATGAGGACAGTGCTGAGGCCCACCAGGATGGCATCGCTTTGGGCCCGCATGAGATGGACCCGGGCCTTGACCACCGGCCCGGTAATGGCGGTGCGCTGGCGGGGTCCAGCGGCGATCTTGCCGTCGGCGGAAACCCCAATCTTTAAAGTAACATAGGGGCGTTTCCTGACTACTCGCGTGAGGAAACCTGCCAGGTCATGGCTTGCCTCCTCTGCACCCAGGCTCACGTCCACTGCCACACCAGCGGAGCGCAGGATGGCATGGCCTTGGCCTGAAGTGCGGGGGTCAGGGTCTTCGATGGCAGTCACAACGCGGGCTATGCCGGCCTTGACCAATGCTTCAGCACACGGGCCGGTGCGGCCATGATGGGCGCAGGGTTCGAGGGTGACATAGGCGGTAGCTCCCCGGGCCTGCTCTCCCGCCATTTTTAGGGCCTCTGTTTCGGCATGCGGCCTGCCCCCGGGTTGGGTCCAGCCGACACCCAAAACCCTGCGATCTCTCACGACAACGCAGCCTACGGGGGGGTTTTCAGCGGTGGTGCCAAGGGCACGGCGCCCCAGGCGCAGGGCATAGGCCATCCAGCGCCGATCGGCGGTCAAGATGCCTCGCTTTCGCCCTCGTCGCTTGCGAGTTCGCCGATCAGTTCTTCAAAGTCCTTGGCTTCACGAAAGTTCTTGTAGACCGAGGCAAAGCGGACATAGGCCACGTCATCGAGGGCCTTGAGGGCCTCCATGATGAGCTTGCCCACCGTTTCCGACTTGATCTCGCTTTCGCCCAGGCTTTCCAAGCGGCGGACGATGCCGGACACCATGCGCTCAATCCGCTCCGGCTCGACCGGGCGCTTGCGAAGCGCAATCTGGACCGAGCGCATTAGCTTGTCGCGGTCAAAGGGAACACGCCTGCCGGTTTTCTTGATCACCATGAGCTCGCGCAACTGCACCCGCTCAAAGGTGGTAAAACGTCCGGCGCAATCCGGGCAATAACGCCGGCGGCGGATCGCGGCGCCATCCTCGGTGGAGCGCGAATCCTTCACCTGGGTTTCTTCGTTACTGCAGAATGGGCAGCGCATGGCTTCCTTTACTTAATAGACAGGGAAACGCTTGGTGAGAGCCAAGACCTTGCGCTTGACCGCCGCTTCCACCTTAGCATTGCCCTCTTCGCCGTGCTTCGCAAGGCCGTCGAGAACTTCGATGATCAAGGCCCCCACTTCCCTGAATTCCGCCACGCCAAAACCGCGCGTGGTCCCCGCTGGCGTTCCCAGGCGGATGCCTGAGGTGATGGTGAAGGGTGCGGGGTCAAACGGGATGCCGTTCTTGTTGCAGGTGATATAGGCGCGTCCCAGGGCGGCCTCAGAGGCCTTGCCAGTCAATCCCTTCCTGCGGAGGTCCACCAGCATCAGATGGGTGTCAGTGCCGCCAGAGACGAGATCACAGCCTCCAGCAACCATGGAATCTGCCAGTGCTTTGGCATTGGCCACAACCTGGGCGGCGTATTTCCTGAAAGCGGGCCGCAATGCCTCGCCAAAGGCCACGGCCTTGGCGGCAATCACATGCTCCAGCGGCCCGCCCTGGAGACCGGGGAACACGGAAGAATTGATCTTCTTGCCAATGGTTTCATCGCGCGTGAGAATCATGCCGCCACGGGGGCCGCGTAAGGTTTTGTGGGTGGTGGTGGTCACGACATGGGCGTGTTCAAGGGGATTGGGATGGACACCGCCTGCCACAAGGCCGGCGATATGGGCCATGTCCACCATTAAATAGGCGCCAACACTGTCCGCGATTTGCCGGAAGCGGGCGAAATCAAGAAAGCGCGGATAACCCGAACCGCCGGCAATGATGAGCTTCGGTTTCACCTGGAGGGCCTGGGCGGCGAGCGCATCGTAGTCGATCTGATGGTTATCCTCGCGCACCTTGTAGGGCGCAACGTGGAACCATTTGCCGGACTGGTTCACGGGCGAGCCGTGGGTCAGATGCCCGCCACAGGCAAGGTCGAGGCCCATGTAGGTGTCGCCGGGCTGGAGGAGCGCAAAGAATACCCCCTGGTTCGCTTGAGCGCCGGAATGGGGCTGAACGTTGGCGAAGGAACACTCAAACAGCTTGCAGGCGCGCTCAATGGCGAGGCTTTCCGAAACGTCCACATACTGGCAGCCGCCGTAGTAGCGCCGGCCGGGATAGCCTTCGGCGTATTTGTTGGTCATGATGGACCCTTGCGCCTCCAGCACGGCGCGCGAGACGATATTTTCCGAGGCGATCAGCTCGATTTCGTTCTGCTGACGATGCAGCTCCTGGGTGATCGCCTTGGCGACCTTCGGATCGGTTTTGGCCAGCTTTTCCTTGAAGAAGCCGGGGAACAAGGGGGCTTTTTTTGCCTTGGCTTTAGCGGCCGGTTTCTTGACGGTTTTCTTGCTTGCCTTCTTGGCCATGATAGTCCTCTGCCCTGATTCCGCGTTCCGGCTGCAAAATAGCGAAAGGCGGGTTGGGGTCCAGTAATATATGGCCGCAGCTCGATTGACGCTGGAGAAGCGGCGTGAATGGTCAGAATTGCGGCAGTTAGGCGGCGCGGCGCAGCATCATTTCGGTCCAGAGCTGATCAAGGGCTGCCACCAGCTTGGAGATTTCGAGTTCACCATGGAGAGGTCCTGGCGTCAGGCGCAGGCGCTCGGTGCCCTTTGGGACTGTCGGATAATTGATGGGCTGGACATAGATCGAAAAATCGCTGAGCAGCCGGTCCGTCAGGGCCTTGCATTTAACGGGGTCGCCCACAATCAGCGGCACGATGTGACTTTCGGTTTCGGTCACCGGAAGCCCCCTTGCCTTCAACGACGCCGTGAGCAATTTCGCATGCCGGCTCTGCAACTGCCGCTCGAGGCTGCTGGACTTGAGATGGCGGATGGCAGCCGTGGCCCCCGCAGCGATGGCCGGCGCGATTGACGTGGTAAAGATAAAGCCCGGGGCAAAGGACCTGATTGCATCAATGATCGTGGCGTTGGCTGCGATGTAGCCACCCATCAAGCCGAAGGCCTTGGCGAGAGTGCCTTCGATTATATCAATTTCGCCCAGCAGTCCTTCGCGCTCGGCGATGCCACCACCCCGGGGGCCGTACATGCCAACGGCGTGGACTTCGTCGAGATAGGTAAGGGCTCCATGGTGTCTGGCGAGCGCGCAGATTTCGGCGAGCGGGGCAATGTCACCATCCATGGAATAGACGGACTCGAATGCTATCAGCTTGGGGCGATCCGCTGCCAGAGTGCTCAATTTCGCTTCAAGGTCGGCCAGATCATTGTGACGCCAGATCAGCTTTTCGCCACCGCCGTGGCGGATGCCCTCGATCATGGAAGCGTGGTTCAATTCGTCGGACAGCACGATGCAATTGGGCAAAGCCCTGACAAGGGAAGACAGGGTCGCTTCATTGGCCATGTAGCCGGAGTTGAACAGGAGGGCCGCGTCCTTGCCGTGCAAGTCCGCCAGTTCCTGCTCAAGTTCCACATGATAATGGGTGGTGCCGGAAATGTTGCGGGTGCCGCCAGAGCCGGCGCCAACGTCATCTATAGCTGCATGCATGGCGGCCAGAACGGCTGGATGCTGGCCCATGCCGAGATAATCATTGGAACACCATACAGTCACTTCACGCTCTGCGCCCTGCCCGCGGTAAAGGGCACGGGGGAACCTGCCCCTGACACGGCAGATATCGGCAAACTCGCGGTAACGGCCCTCCGCCCTTAGCCGGTCGATGGCATGCGTCAGAGTGCGATCATATTTTTTCTGTGTCATGCACAAACCTTAGCCAATCAACGCCGCCAGGTTACTGCGCAAAAATGCGCAGGGTCAGTTCGTCGCAGAAGCCGTTTCTGCCGGTTTTACCTTGGGTTTCGCGGCCGCCTCTACCTTGCAGTCCTTTGGCAACTTGCCATCCTTGTCGGGCTTGCACAGGTCGTTGGGTTTCTTGGCAGCCGGTGCCGCTGGCTTCACAGCCTTTTTCGAAGACGCGGATGCAACATTTGTTGTGACCTTTGCGGCCGACTTCTTGGCCTCAGCAACCGTCTTCGTCTTTGACGTTGAAGCAATCTTTTTCTTTACGATTTTCTTCTTGGCATCCTTGGAGTCATCATCGCGGCTGAAGAAGCTCGCAGATTTCGACTTCTTGACAACAGAACTTGTCGAACGGGAATCCGCAGCGCTGTCGTCCTTTCTTGACCGCTTGCCAAACCAGAAAAATCCATCGGCTTCCGCTTCGTCAATCTGGGCAAGCTGGCGGGGAACGGGCTTCAGGACAAAGCGTTCGCCACTTGCAGTCTTTTCCCCTACCGGCAATGGCTGGCCAACAACAAACCCGGTTCCATCCAGGCCGTAAACATCGCCACGGAAAGCGACTGTGCCGTCCGAGGTGGGCCAGGCGGTGAGATAGGTCACGCGCAGCTGGGGCGGCGCTGCAAGCTTCACGTCCTTGCGCTCCAGAGATTGGGCGAAATATTCAATCCGGTTAGGATCTATTCCATCCTGGCCGTTCAGAATCCAGTTCAGGAGAACTGCAACTTTCTGAACACGTACGCATCCCGAACTGTAGAACCGGCTGCTGCTGTCAAACAGGTGCTGCTCGGGCGTGTCATGGAGGTAAATCCCGAAGGGGCTGGAAAAATTTATCTTGGCGGTGGCCATTGCGTTGCCGCCGCCGGGTTCCTGCCTGAAATGGTAATTGTCAACAACGGCGCGGCGCCAGTTGATGCGCCTTGGATTGACTTCTGGCCCGCCAACGCCGTCAAACACCTTCATGTTCATCTTTTCCAGGATGCCACTGGACATCTTCGGAAGGATGTCACGCTCAACAATTGAAGGCGGGGCGTTCCAATAGGGGTTGAAATTGATGTCCGAAAGGGCCGTCATCACCACGGGCGTTGGTCGTGACGGCCGGCCCACGATGGCGTTGTGGCGTGAAAACACCCGGTTCCCATTCACGGTTTCGATCTGCTGGGCCGGAATGTTCACAACCACGTAGCGGTCCCCAAGATCCTTGGAATATTCGGCGATGCGGGGAATATTTGCCCGGATCTTAGTCAATCTTTCGGCGGCTGACACATTGAGTGCCTGCAGGGTTGCACCATCCATCTGGCCACTTGCGGCCAAGCCGTTGTTGCGCTGGAAACGCATCAACCCGTCTTGCGTGGCGCTTGTAAAGATTGAAGCAAAGTCACCCTCTGCAGCTTCCGGGCGGACGTAACCCTCAATAAACAGGCGTTGGTTGAGCGCCATCACCTCCTTGCCTTCGGATCCCTTTCTGGAAGCTCCCTTTGGCACCTTGGGCCAGCCGCCGTTGCTCACGATTGCGGCATACTTGCTCTCGGCAGCCCGCATCTCAGCCATGCCGCCTGCCGACAACATTGGCGCGACGACTTGGGTGGAAAATACCTCGGTTGCAGTTACGGCTTTGCCGGAAGGAGTTGGGTCAGCTTTGAGGGTTGAAGGCGTATAGCTTCCAAGAAGCCCCTTGCTCTTAAGCTTCTGTTTTTTAACGAATTCGCGCATTTCGTCAGATGGTTCGGCTTTGACAACTGGCGCACCGGCAAGCGACATGCTCAGCATGGCGGCGAGCGAAACGCCGATGGTCTTGGAAAACAACAATCTGCCTGCAGAACCAAATTTCAAAACCATTTTTGCCTCATTGCCACCCTGCTCCGGGCCTCTTATGGGCCATTGGCAAGTATCTTTCCTGATTTGCTAAGCTGTACCAGCCTTGGCGCGACTCGTCAAAAAGTTAGCATAAGTGCTCCACAAGGTGTTAGCTGGCTAAATCGAGCAAAAACCTATACTTGCCGGCCATCGAAATGTAGATTTTAAACAAAAAAAGGCCCTGAGGCTTTTCGGCCACAGGGCTTTTGCTCTTTAATTCCTTGTTACAGGCGGTAGAGGATCTGGTCGGTCCAGAAGCGCTCAAGCCGCGTGAGCGCCTTGTTCAAGCGGTCAAATTCATCAATCGAGAGGCCGACAACCTCTTCAACGGCCTGGAGCTGGCGGTTGTAAAGCATGTCGATGCGGTCACGGATGGCCTGGCCCTTCGGCGTCAGCTTTACCCGTACCGAGCGCTTGTCGGCACTTGAACGCTCATGGTTCACATAACCCGATTCAACAAGCTTCTTGAGATTGTAGGAAACGTTTGAACCCTGGTAGTGACCGCGCGTCTTGAGCTCGCCGGCGGTCAACTCCGAATCGGCGATATTGAACAGGAGAAGCGCCTGTACAGGGTTTACTTCCGGTTCGCCGGAACGCTCAAAATCGTCCTTGATGACGTCGAGCAAGCGGCGGTGCAGCCGCTCAATCAGCGTCAAGGCTTCCATGTACCGATACTTTATCTCTTTCCGCTGCGGTGCAACTTCCACGGCGCGGACTCCCCCGGCAACTTGCGTATTCATGTTATCCACCTATCCCTTGTTTGTGAGGCCGGCTCTTTTGTCCGTTCCTCTGATGCCCCGAGAATACGCTGGCGGATTTAAGGCGACCTGAACAGGTTGGGTAAATTTATCCTTATATTTTCGATAGTTTGCTGCTTCTTCGAAGACAGTTTATGGAGTCTTTTTTTCCTATGTTAATCAAATGCGACCTTGTCTGGTTAAAAAAGAGCGCGGAGATGGCTTCGTGCAGGACCGATCATGGTTAACAGTTGCTAGCGGCTGGCGACCTCGGCAAAGCCCGCTTTCACGCGCGCTTCCCCCACTCCATTGCAGCTCTGATAGTTCGAGCGGGCTTCGGCGGATTTCATGATCTTTGAAACCGCCGGTTTGCCAAACTCCGAGATTGCGGCCCGGTGGCTCCTCACGACAGCCTTGTAAAATGAATTCATTTTGCGCCTTGAAAGAAAGGTGCAGCGCCGTTCTAAATAATAGGTTTCAATTATTCTGCCATAGGCAGAAAGACCGCCCCTGGGCGCGGGCGTTGCAATAGTCAGGGCTGGCTCCACCGCGAAGCCATCACCCTGTTCTGCCGCACTGATTGCATCGCGGGCGGCCGTCAGCGTTTCTTTCACTTCCTGGCTGGCCATCGCCCCGCAGGTTTCGGCCTGGCCCTGGCTTTGTCCGGCTGAAAGGGCGGAACGGGTCACATCGACCGTGGTTCTTTCCGCCGCAGCCACTTCGGCCTTGGCTACATAGTTTGAAAGTTCATCTCTCTCGGACACGGTCAGAACATTGCATTTGTTATCGACCACGACGGATTTCGCCAGGAGTTCCAGGGCGCGCTCAAGGCCAACGGATTCCGCAAGAGCTGGTTTTGCGCCAAGGGTGGCAAGCGGCAGGGCAAGAAGAGGAAGCGTAATGAGGAATTGCGAAAATTTGAGCATCAGACCACCGGGCCAACAGGCATCGTTCAACAGGGGATATGGATAAGCGAAGCCCGTTAATTCGCTTAAAACATGGCTTGAATCTTGGTGGTTTGGTTAACGCTATCTTGCTGTCCGAGCGGCGGGGAAATGAACCCTGCGACCACGGTCCTATTCAGTTCTTGGCCCGGACTTGATACAAGGCCTCATGGTTCATCCGAAATCACCATCAATTGGCTTTCCCGCCACCCGCCTGCGGCGCAACCGCAAGGCGGCGTGGTCCCGGGCCTTGACGGCTGAAAACACCTTGCAGGTCTCCGATCTCATTTGGCCGATGTTTGTCATTGACGGCAAGAAAACCACGGATCCCGTGGCATCAATGCCGGGCGTGGAGCGCTACAGCATTGATCTGGCGGTGCGGAAGGCTGAAGAAGCCGCCAAGTTGGGCATTCCGCTCATTGCCCTGTTTCCCAACACGAACCAGGCTTTAAGAACCGCCGATGCCCGCGAGGCCCTTAACAAGGACAACCTGGTTTGCCGGGCGGTTCGCGCCATCAAGGCCGCCGTGCCGGAAATCGGCATCATGTGCGATGTGGCGCTTGATCCCTACACCAGCCACGGCCACGACGGGCTTGTGGAAAGCGGCGAGATCGTCAACGATCCATCCGTTGCCATTCTTGTGAAGCAGGCCCTCCTGCAGGCGGAAGCAGGATGTGATGTCGTGGCCCCCTCGGACATGATGGACGGCCGCATAGGCGCGATCCGACAGGCGCTGGAAGCCAACGGCCACAACAATGTTCAGATCATGGCCTATAGCGCCAAATATGCCTCAGGGTTTTACGGGCCTTTCCGGGACGCAGTGGGCTCATCGGGCACATTGACCGGAGACAAGCGCACCTATCAAATGGACCCGGCCAATACGGACGAGGCCATGCGCGAAGTCGGGCTCGATATCAGCGAGGGGGCGGACATGGTCATGATAAAGCCCGGCATGCCCTATCTCGACGTACTGGCGCGGGTTAAGCAGACGTTTGGGGTGCCCACTTTTGCCTATCAGGTGTCAGGCGAATACTCGATGCTGATGGCGGCAATCGAACGGGGCTGGCTTGATCCCAAGAAGGTTATCCCGGAAAGCCTGATGGCGTTCAAACGGGCGGGTGCCGACGGCATTCTGACCTATTTTGCCCTCGATGTGGCGCGGAGCCTGAAGGCTTAGCGATTTAGACGGGCAATCAAGCTCGACGTATCCCAGCGCTTGCCCCCCATTTTCTGCACTTCAGAATAAAACTGATCGACAAGGGCCGTGACTGGAAGATGGGCGCCATTCTTGCGCGCCGCTTCGAGGCAGATGCCCAGGTCTTTGCGCATCCAGTCCACGGCAAAGCCAAAATCGAACTTTCCGGCAATCATGGTTTTGTGGCGGTTTTCCATTTGCCATGACCCCGCAGCGCCCTTGGAGATCACCTCAATGACATCTTCCATGTTGAGGCCTGCCTTCATGCCAAATTGGACACACTCGGCAAGGCCCTGAACCAGGCCGGCGATGGCAATTTGGTTGCACATCTTTGCGGTTTGACCGGACCCGGCGGGGCCCAAAAGCTTTCGCATCTTGGAGTAATGTTTGATCAGCGGTTCGGCTTTGGCATAGGCGTTTTCTTCGCCGCCGCACATGACGGTGAGCGCGCCATTTTCGGCTCCAGCCTGGCCCCCTGAAACGGGGGCATCGACAAAGCCAATGCCGCGCTTTGCGGCTTCTTCAAAGAGTTCGCGGGCGACGCCGGCTGAAGCGGTGGTATGATCAACAAAGGTGCTGCCAGCCCTCATTGTTTCAAACGCGCCACCGGGTCCAAGGGTGACGCTCCGCAAATCATCGTCATTGCCAACGCAGGCAAAAACAAAATCCGCGGTTGCGGCGGCTGCTGCCGGCGTGGCAGCTGACTTGCCCTTGTATTTCTGGGCCCACTTACCCGCTTTTTCGGAGGAGCGATTGTAGACCGTGACCTCGACATCTGTGTTTGTCGAGAGATGGCCCGCCATTGGGAAACCCATTACGCCAAGGCCAATCCAACTTGCTTTGATTGTCATTCCAACACTCCGGTTTTTCCCCTCTTAAACTGACGGCGGCCCAATTTCCACCTACGTTTGAATGGCGCTTGCACGAAGCAGGCAAGCGGCATTAACCTTGTGCTTCGAACCCACCGTCGAAGGACACTAGGATTGAGCATCGAGCGCCGCAACTTTCCGCAGTTTTTCATCACGGCACCGGCACCCTGCCCTTACCTGTCGGGTCGGCTCGAGCGGAAGGTTTTCACCCATCTCGTAGGCCAGGACGCGCGCACACTGAACACTCAGCTTTCGCGGGGCGGGTTCCGGCGCAGTCAAAACATAGCGTACCGCCCGGCCTGCGATGGATGCAGCGCCTGCGTCTCGGTGCGTACGCCGGTCAAGCAGTTCACCTGGAGCAAATCGTCACTTCGCGTCCTTGCCCGCAACAAGGATTTGGTGGGAACACCGGTGCGGGCGAAAGCCACAAGCGAACACTATGGCGTGTTCAGGGACTATATTGATTCACGCCATGGCAACGGCGGCATGGCGGAAATGAGTGTGCTCGACTTTGCGGCCATGATTGACGAGACTTTTGTGGACAGCCATCTGGTGGAGTACCGGCTCAAGACCGATGGCCGGGAGCCGGGAGAACTCATTGGCGCGGTCCTCGTTGACATGCTGGATGACGGCCTGTCGCTCATCTACAGTTTTTATGAACCGCGTTTTGAAAAGCGCAGCCTTGGCACTTTCATCATCCTCGACAGTATTTCGCGGGCACAGCGGATGGGCCTGGATTATTTGTATCTTGGCTATTGGGTCAAAGGCTCCGCCAAAATGGAATACAAATCACGGTTCCTTCCCCAGGAAAGATTGACACCCGACGGGTGGACGCTTTTCGTCAGGAAATAGCCATTCACCATAATTGTTCGGTTTCCTTCACCTTTGTTGACTGAGACGCTAGGCATTCTATGGATAATGAATTCAAATTCATTAGGAAGCCCAATGTCACAACTTTGCATAGAAGATCCACTAGGCGCGGTCACCGTTTGCGCCGCTCTTGCTGCAGAAATAGAGCAGATTGGTTTTGCTGTTGAAACAGGAAATGACGCAGCGAAGCTTAACAGCACCAAGCTTGAAACCTGCCGCAAGCCAGTTTCCCCGTTTTTTGATCCCGAGGTTTGCAATTTCACGCCCGAACGCTTTTTCTGGATGAAACTGACATCAGCAACGGGTGCTGTCTCGGGCCTTCAGGCCTACAGGTACGATTATGTTGATTCAAACCTGGCCGATTGGGGGCCTAACCTGACAATCGGCCTGGCAATGCGGCGGCAGGAACTGATGGTACCCACCCACGCGGCCCCCCCCAAAAACAGCATTGCCGAAAGAATCCGGGGGAAGCTGGTATTCCACGGGGAGTTCTGGGTCGATCCGCAAGTTCGCAACCGAAAATTGATGGAAAAATTCTCCCGGCTTGGAATGATCCTGAGCTTGATAAAATGGAATCCCGATTCGGTTTGGGCCCTTAGCAGCGAGCGCATGGCCTCTCACGGCCATCCCAACCGTATGGGCTATACCTATATGGAGAAGGGATTCCTTCGCTGGCAATGGGCAACCGACGGAATTGACCTCATCGAGTGGCTGAACATCGCCGAACGCCACGCCATAGAACAAATGATCAATGAAATGAAAACCAGCACGAACTGAAGTCACGTTTGTGTGAAACAAAAATCAGATGAGGCTGATTTCCACGTTGGCAATTTCGGCCACAACGCTTACGCACTGCAGTCTCTCACTGTTATGCCTTGGCACAACAATTCTTTGATAAGGCACCCATCGTACGACATTGTCAGGCATACGCATGGCAGCCAGCACATGATCATAGCGCGGCCTTCCCGAACGCAATACCTGGGCATATCCTTCGCTTACAACTTCGTCGTAGGAATTGCCGCTCTTGCAGGCATAGGATACAGGCGACATTCCATAGTATTTGGCGATCGTCGACTGCGCGCCAATCCGGTCAACGCGAAATTTGCGCGACTGCTCCTCATAAACGCAATCTACGGAATTTTCGGGCGATATCGTATGATCATGCCAGATCTTTTGCAGCATGGGCGATAACGTCTTTCCGTTCGGGTCAAATTCCTCAACGAACGTCCGCCTGGTCAGATGCAGTTCGCTCTTGGCAAGAATTTGTTCGATCCTGTTGATTGCGTGCGCGGCGGTGAAGCAGGTCTCTTCAAACCATCCGGAGAGATAAAAGCGCAGGACGATGGGCAGGCTGGCCTGCGGCAACCATTCAATGGCGTAATAGAGCGAACCAAAGCAGGGTGAAAAAACCGACCATTTGATTTCCGTGCCCAGTGGGCCGGTGGTAACCCTTACGGCGCCGTCATGATTGAAACGTTCCGCCTCAACTTCATCGAGGACATTTTCGATGGAGGAATCGGGGAGCTTTCTTCCCCCAGCTATCCAAAATCTCTGGCCGTGCATGACCTTATCCGCTGGCGCGGCTCCAATAATCCTTACAGTCCTTCCGTGAATTACATCTGCAAACTGTAACCGTTCTCTATCCATATCATGTGGGTGGCCCGGATAATTTTGCGTTAAGATTCATGACGTTATTTAATATCAGTTGAAATGATAAAGCCCAATTAAATGGAAAAACACCCTTCCAAGACCAATCCTGTTAACCAAAGCGGTTGTTCTTTGGAAATCCCTTGGGTGGCAGACGGCCTGCCTGGGCACGTTCGCCCAGCCAGTCCTTCAATTCAGTCACGGTAAAGTTCCGCCCTGATGAATCGATCCAAGACAGGCCCTCCTTCAAGTTGAAGGTTCGCGCGTCCGACAAGCCGCCGTCCTTGAACTTCTGCATGCGAACGCCCTTGCCACGGGTCATTTCCGAAAGCTCGGAAAGCTTGAAAATCAGCAATTTTCGGTTGTTGCCAACAGTTGCAACATGATTATCGGACTCTGCCACGGGCGCGCAAACCAGCGCCTCGGATGGTGCTTTGACATTCAACACCTGCTTGCCCTTGCGGGTAGTGGCCACGCATTCATCCTCAAGAACAACAAAGCCGTCGCCGTCAGTTGAGGCGAGAAGCCGCTTTGTGCCGGGTGCATGGACGAACAAGGCGACGATTGAATCGGTTGAGTCGAGATCGGCCATGAGGCGCACAGGTTCCCCATGGCCGCGGCCACCGGGGAGCTTTCCCGCTTCCAGGGTGAAGAACTTGCCCGACGAGGAGAACAGCATGATCTTGTCGGTGGACTGGGCGTTCAGAACGAATTTTCCCTGGTCGCCATCCTTATAGGAAAGAGCCGTTGAGTCTTCGATGTGGCCCTTCATCGCCCTGATCCAGCTCTTTTCGCTGCAGACGATGGTGACCGGCTCCTTCTCGATCATGGACTGTTCGAGATCGAGATCAATTTCCGGCGCTTCGGCAAAATCCGTGCGCCTTTTGCCGAGCGGAGTCTTCTTGCTGAACATCTCTTTGACGGCCTTGATCTCCTCGGAGATATGCTGCCATTGCTGGTCGTCTGACTTGAGAAGGGCGTTCAATCCCTTCTGCTCCTTAATCAGGTTGCCATTCTCCGTGCGGATTTCCATCTCCTCAAGCTTGCGCAAAGCCCGCAGCCGCATGTTCAGAATCGCCTCGGCCTGATTGTCGGTGAGCTTGAAGCGCTTCATCAGGGCGGGTTTTGGCTCATCCTCCTCGCGGATAATCCGGATGACTTCGTCAAGGTTGAGGTAGGCGATCAGATAGCCGCCGAGAATTTCCAGGCGCCTGGCAATTTCCGCGAGCCTGAAATTGGTGCGGCGGACCAGGACAGTCTTGCGATGCTGAAGCCATTCACGCAGCACATCGGCCAGCGACATGACAACCGGAACCTTGCCGCCGGAGAGTACATTCATGTTCAGCGGAATGCGCGCTTCCAGTTCCGTATTGCGGAACATCTGCTCCATCATCAGGGTGGGATCAACGGTGCGGCTTTTCGGCTCCAGGACGATGCGGATATCCTCGGTTGATTCATCCCGGATGTCGGCCAGAAGTGGAAGTTTCTTTGCGGTCAGGAGTTCGGCGCATTTTTCGATGAGACGGCTTTTCTGCACGAGATATGGAATTTCGGTGATGACGATTTGCCAGCCGCCGCGCCCCAAATCTTCCGTGGTCCATCTGGCCCTGACCCGGAAACCGCCCCTGCCCGTCTTGTAAGCTTCAATGATCGAGGCGCGATCATCGATGACGATGCCGCCGGTCGGGAAATCCGGTCCGATAACAAATTGGGTGAGCTTTTCCACCCCGGCATTGGGAAACTTGATAAGATGAAGGGCGGCATCACAAAGCTCGGCGGCATTGTGCGGCGGAATGCTTGTCGCCATGCCCACAGCAATGCCGGTTGCGCCATTGGCCAAAAGATTCGGAAAAGCGCCGGGCAGAACCACGGGCTCTTCTACAGTGCCGTCGTAATTGGGGCGGAAATCAACCGTGTCTTCGTCGAGATTTTCAAGCAGCAGGCGCGCCACTTCGGTCATGCGCGCTTCGGTGTAGCGGTAGGCAGCAGCACTGTCGCCATCGACGTTGCCAAAATTGCCCTGGCCATCAATCAGGGGATAGCGCGAGGAAAAATCTTGGGCCAGGCGCACCAGGGCATCATAAATCGACTGGTCGCCATGGGGATGGTAGCCGCCCATGACATCGCCCACGATCTTGGCTGACTTCTTGAAGGCAGCACCAGGGTCCAGGCGCAAAAGGCGCATGACGTGGAGAAGGCGGCGATGCACCGGCTTCAGGCCATCGCGCACGTCGGGCAAGGCGCGGTGCATGATGGTTGAAAGAGCATAGGCGAGATAGCGCTCTTCCAGCGCTTCACGAAGCTGGATCGGCTCTATGTTGTTGGGGTCCTGGGGAGGCTTTACGGGCTTGCTCATGATTCGCTGCAGTATATCACGCGCGCTGCACGAGCACCTTGCAAACGGGCTTTTTACCCCATATTTGATCGGCGGCGCGGCGCACCGCTATGCGAATGGTCTCGGCCACGGCGGCGTCATCCTTGCGCCGGGGCCTTGGCATGGACTCGAAGGCATCCTCGGCCGCATCCAGCAAATCATCCTCAAGAACCGGGGGCAGACCGTCGCCAAGCAACTGGATATCATCGGCAAGTTGCAGCTTCTCATCAAGGACAACGGAAACAAATACAGCGCCGACCGCTGAAAGCTTGCGGCGCTGCTTGGCGGGGCCACCTTCGGCGGGCACAATGAGCTTTCCGTCGACGTGCAATCGGCCAAAGGTTGCTTCGTCGACATTTTCCAGGGAACCTGGGCACAGCCGCATCATATGGCCGTCCAGCGGGACCAGGGCCTGGGGAATGCCGCAGGCTTTGGCGAACTTCGCATGGGCCCGGAGATGGCGGGCTTCGCCATGCATGGGGATCAAGGCCTTGGGCTTCAACCACTCATACATGGCTTTGAGTTCACCCTGGCGCGGGTGGCCCGAGGTATGGATCAAAGCTTCATCGGCGGTAATCAGGTCAACGTCGAGCTTCGCCAGATTATTGTGGACAAGGGCAACTTCCTTTTCGTTTCCGGGAATCGTGCGCGATGAGAAAATGACGAGATCACCTTTTTCGAGCGCCACATGGGGGTGTTGGTCTTCGCCAATCCGCGCGATGGCGGCGCGGGGCTCGCCCTGGCTTCCGGTGCACAGCAGCATGATCTTGTTCGCGGGCAGATAGCCGAATGATTCCTCGTCAAGGAATTCGCCGGCATCGGGCATGTAGCCGCAAGCGCGAGCTGCCTCAATGGTATTGCGCATGGCCCGGCCGGCGATCACGACTTCACGGCCATTGGCGCGGGCGGCGCGCACGGCAGAAGCTATGCGCTCCACATGGGAGGCGAAAGTGGTGATGGCGACGCGGCCCTTAGCGTGTTTGACAATATCCGCAATGGTTGCGGCGACGTCACGCTCGGAAGGCGAGAGACCTTCACGCAGGACATTGGTGGAATCGCAAACCAAGGCATCCACGCCTTCATTGCCGATTTCGGCGAGGCGCTTTTCGTCAATTCCTGCGCCGAAGGTGGGCGTGCGGTCAATTTTCCAGTCACCGGAATGAAATACGGTGCCGTGGCTTGTTTTGATCAGCAGCGCGCAGGGTTCTGGAATGGAGTGGGTGACGTTCACAAATTCAAGATCAAACGAGCCGACCTTGAATTTTCCGCCGAGTGGAATGATGTGAACTTTCACATCCTCATCAAGCCCATGCTCCTTCAGCTTATTGTTCAGAAGAGCCGCGGCGAAGGGCGTGCAGTAGACAGGGCACTTGAGCTGCGGCCAGAGCCATGGCACGGCGCCCATGTGATCCTCGTGGCCGTGGGTGAGTACAAGGCCTGCCAGTTTCTTGCGGTTCTTGGCTATGAAGGAAACGTCGGGGAGTACCACATCAATTCCAGGGTCGGCATCTTCGCCAAACTTCACGCCGAGATCGACCATCAGCCATTCGCGGTCATCGTTTGACCCCGCGCCGTAGCAATAGCAGTTCATCCCGATTTCGCCGGTGCCGCCCAGAGGCAGCAGCACTAGGTCTTTGGCGTGTGGGCTCTTCTTCTTCGCGTTCATGTCTATCCTAATCGCACTTCCCCGGCGTGAATCTGTTTTTGGGTGCCGTCACTGAGCGTCATCAGCAGGGCACCATCGGTATCCAGGCCCTCAAAGCGCCCGATGGTTCCGTCTACCGAGACTTCCTTACCGACACCGGCGGCTCTTTCCAACCAGGCTTTCCGGATCGCCGGAAAGCCCCGGCCCTCATCCCATATTTCCAGCCAATTCCAAAAGCTTAGCGCGAGCTTTGGCAGAATTAAGTCAGGAGCGAAATCACGCCCCAACGCCGCAACTGGATAAGGTGTTCCTTTTGGCGCGTGAGCCAGGTTGATGCCACACCCAAGAGCAACCCGGGTTGGATTTGTACCTGCGACCTCCGCCAGAATTCCGCAAAACTTCGCACCATTCATCAACACGTCATTAGGCCATTTCAGGAAGAAATTCTCTTTCGGCAAAAGATTTGAAGCCAGTTCATGCACGGCGATTGCTGCCACAAAACTGATTTGAGCCACCGATGCAACCACTGCCGCAGTTTGGAACAGGTAGGTGACGTAAAGATTTCCTGGCTCTGAAGTCCAGGTGCGCCCCAGCCGCCCGCGGCCACCGGTTTGCTCGTCGGACCAAATCCACAGGGGGCCGCGCTCGCCGCTTTCCGCCAATCGGCGGGCTTCCGCATTGGTTGAATCAATGCGTTCAAAATGGATAAGGCGATGACCGGCTGGCAGTTTCAATAGAGCGACTTGGCGGCGGCTTCCGCGAGGTTTACCAAATAGTTCGCAAAGCCCACGAACAGCAGGGCAAAGGCACCGCTGGCATAGGCCACCCATTTCACTTCGCCATCCAATGCGTCGAATTTTTCGGCGGGCTCATCAAAATAGATGATCTTCACGATGCGGAGAT
>JAUXUN010000075.1 GCA_030680855.1 Aestuariivirga sp. | reverse complement strand
CGGGCATCAAGTTCGCCAGTAGCGGGATCGTGGCAATAGCCTTTCTCCGTGATAGTCAGGGAAACAATACGGATCTTGGGATCAGCCATTGTTTCGATCAACTGATCCCTCTGTGTTGTCGCATCAAGAACATCGAGCAGGCTTCCGATCATCCTTGGTGAAGTTTTGCCGGCGCTTCGCACAAGCAGCGTGTAAAGAAAGTCTTGCGGAGCAAGAGCGTTGCGGGTGTCGGGCCGTTTGAGCGAAGCGCCAATGACACCCCAGCTTGGATCACGTGCAAGCAGGTTGTGCACGTACTCCAGCACATGGGCCCGGCAAAAGGCCCCGATGCCAAGATGTACAATCCCCGCAGTCACGCTCGCCCTGTCATACGGAAGCAGCTGGGCGGCAGTTGCGTTGGAAAGTTTCTGCACCGTGGGTCGCTCAGTCAATTTCAACCAGCGCCTTAATCAGGCCGGACTTCTGCTGCGCCCATTGCGGCATCTTGTTCACAGCTTCCAAAAGGCTCGTGCGGTGGGTAATGATCTTGTCGATGGGGACCTTGCGGTCGCGGATTGCGGCCATCACAAGTTCGAAGTCCTGCGACGTTGCGTTACGGCTGCCGAACAGCGTCATTTCCTTGCGGTGGAAATCCGGATCGGCAAACATGATGTTGTCCTTCACGACGCTGACAAGCACATAGCGTCCGCCATGGGCGACCAGATCGAAGCCTGCCTGCATGGCCGTCGCACTGCCCGTGGCATCGAACACTACGTCGAATCCACAGTCACTGGTGAAACGTGCCGCCTTCTTCTGATAGCCGTCATCGGTTACAATCGGCTCTGCACCCGTGATGGATTTGGCCGCTGAAACACGCTCAGGATCTCGGTCAAGTACGGCAACCTTGGCTCCTGAAAGGCTGGCGAAAAGCGCAACACCCAGGCCGATGGGGCCTGCACCAACAACTGCCACCCGGTCTTCCTTCGCCACCATTCCACGCCTCACCGCGTGGGCGCCAATTGCAAGAAACTCAACTGTGGCGCATTCGTCAGCCGTCAGGCCATCCGACTTTATGAGATTTCCAGTCGGCATGGCGATGAGCTGCTGCATGCCGCCATCCTGGTGTACTCCGAGCACCGAGATCTTGACGCAGCAATTGGGTTTTCCCTTGCTGCAAGCATGGCAGATTCCGCAGGAAATATAGGGATTGACCACGCACATGTCGCCAGGTGAAAAGCCGGAGCCAGAGGGTGCATTAACAACCTCAACAGCCAGTTCATGGCCCATCACGCGGGGATACTGCAAGAATGGGTGTTTACCCTCAAGGATGTGATAGTCCGTGCCACAGATGCCGATACGCCGCGGCTTCACCAGCGCCTGACCCGGTTGCAACCGTGGGGTGGGCCGCTGTTCTATCCGCAGCTGGCCGGGAGAAGTGCAGACAAGAGCATCAATGTGATTCACGAAGGTGACCTGCCTCTGTAAGGAAATCAAGTGGTGGAACCGGTGAATAGTCCGATTCCACCGTTCTTCTTATAGCGTCAGTTGAATTCTGCCATATTTTCCTTGGTGACAAGGGCCGCGCCGGAATCAATGAGCGATTCAACCTTCTCGCCCTTGATGGCTTTGACCAGGGCATCAACGCCGAGCTCTGACATCTTGGTTGGAAACTGGGCAACCGTGGCGTCTTCAATCCCGGACTCAAGAGCTTCCTTTTCGCCGCAGCAGAAGTCAAACCCAACCAGGACGATGTCGTCTGGCGAGATACCGGCATTCTTGATTGCTTGGGCTGCGCCGGCTGCTGGCGGACCGCAGGCCGCATAGATGGACTTCAGGTGGGCATTGGACGTCAGCAAGTCCTCTGCAACACTGATACCCAGTTCCTCCGTGCATTTTGTAGTGCCTTTGCCGACAATTTTGACATCGACACCTTTGAGCCCTTCGAGCATTCCGTTCACGCGATCATCAAGCGCCGGCACGCCTGGAACGCCCTCAAGAATGCCAAGCGTGTCGCCGTCCTTCAATTTCGTCTTGAGGTACTCGCCTGCAATCTTGCCGGCGGCATAGTTGTCAGTGGTAGCAAGGGCAGTACGTCCGTTCCAATCTGGAATGTTGTTGTCCATAAGAACGACCTTTACCCCTGCTGCGACCGCCTTGTCCAAGGCGGCGGCAACCGTCGGGTCGACTGGAGTTAAGGCAATGCCTTTGACACCTTGGGTCACCATCGATTCAATGAGTGCAATCTGGCCTTCAATGTCTGTGGCCGACTTGCCCTGCCCAAAAGTGATCTCGACTTCCGGGTGCGCGGCAGCGTAGGCCTTGGCTGCGTCTTCCATCGTGGCAAAGAAGGGAACGGGGAACTTGGTAATGAACCCGATCTTGATCTTGTCCTCTGCCAAGGCAGGACTGGCTGTCAATGCAAGGATGGTCAGCCCTCCTAAGAGTTTTGCTAGTTTCATTTCCTCACCTTTCTTCGTTGTTGATCGGTCCTATGCGAACCGATCCAGTTTCGTCACCCAGGATTGGACAACGAATTCCATCAGGCCTCAGCGCCAACAATCATTGAAACGAGCTTCTGCTGGTTGCTGCGGCTAGGTTTGAGTTCGCCAACCTTGCGCCCCTGGCGCAGAACAATAGCCCGGTCGGCCAGTTCGACGACTTGTTCCATGTTGTGCGTGATCAGAATGACGGCGTTACCTTCAGCTTTCAGTTGAAGGATCAGGTCAAGGACCTTCCGCGATTCGCGGACGCCAAGCGCTGCGGTCGGTTCATCGAGGATGACCACCTTGCGCGCAAAGACAGTGGCTCTCGCGACGGCAATGGCCTGGCGTTGTCCACCGGACATGAGTGCCACTGGGGCATCGAACTTCGGCAACTTCACCTTGAGCCGTTCAATTACTGCTGCTGCTTCGCGGTCCATGGTCTGCCGGTCGAGAAAGCGCAGCGCCTGCGGCAGCCAGCTTGGATAGGCGATTTCACGGCCGCAGTAGAAATTCTGCGCAGGTGTCAGATTGTCGAAAAGCGCGAGGTCCTGGTAGACGGTTTCAATACCTGCCCGCCTCGCCGCGGCAGGTGAGCTCAATGCAGCGCGTTTGCCGTCTATGGTGATTTCCCCACCATCAAGCGCGTGCAGCCCGCTGATGCATTTGACGAGTGTTGATTTTCCAGCGCCATTGTCGCCCAGCAAGGCAAGCACTTCGCCCTTGAATATCTCAAGCGAAACATCCTTGAGCGCCTCGATTGCGCCGAAACGCTTTTGGGCACGGTGCACAGAAAGGACGGGCGCGGCGCTAGGCTTCTTCATTGGAGCCTCGTTGACTGCAAAGCCCGCGCCTGCGCTTCCAGCCGGTTGCGCAGAACATCTGCTTCAACTGCGACGACAATGATGACGCCAATAGCGATCATCTGGAAGAAGACATCCACGTTGAGCAGGTTGAGTGCGTTGCGGATCACGCCGATCATCAGCGCACCCACCAAGGCGTGCCCGATGTGGCCACGACCGCCCAAAAAACTTGCACCTCCGATGATGACGGCAGCAATGGTGTCGAGTTCAAGCAGGTCACCATAGAGTGGTGAACTTGCTCCAGTGCGGCCCGACAACAGGATCGCCCCGATCCCGGCACACAGGCCCGAGATAACATAGGCCGAAACCAGGACACCTCTGACGGGAATACCCATACCTCGTGCGGCCTGTGGGTCGCCGCCAACGGCGTAGAGCCATCGGCCCCATACCATGTACCGGGTAAAGACCGCCGCCACGAGCACGACTGCCAACACCACAAAAAAGGAATTGGGTATGCCAAAATAGGAATATCCTCCAAGTGCAGCGATTGCATCCGGCATTCCGCGCATCGTCGTGTGGCCGACTGAAAATTCAAGCGCCAGCCCGCGGCATATGCTGAGAGTTGCGAGGGTGATGATGAACGGGTGCGGCAGCCGGCCGAAAACGTAGACTAGCCCGTTGACTGCGCCAATTGCTGTGCCGGACAGGAGCATCGCGAGCATTACGGCGGTGCTCGAGTCAGTCATCCTGAAGACCAGGCCTCCCATGACGGTTGCAAGCGCGAGGTTGGAGCCAACAGATAAGTCAATGCCACGAGTGAGGATAACGACGTGCTGGCCAATGGCGACGGTTGCAATGACCGCAATTTGCGCGAGGATATTCCCGAGGTTTATCGGCTTCAGGAAGTTAGGTGTCAAAATGCTCACAACTATTGCGAGCAATATGAGAATGAGGATGGGGCCGATGTTCAGCAGCCGCAATACCCATGGCAAGACCGAAGCCCGGGCGATCACGCTTTCTCTGAAGCTGTCCCGGAGTGTTGCATCCGGCATCGGTTTAATGGCCATTGGTCATATTTCATAAGTTCTGTATATTATGTTGAAAAAGCTAAACGCCAATGAAGTCAATGTGTTTTTTATACATTAAAATACAGTTGTGGAGCGTGAAATGAAAACGGACAGCGTGTTCAAGCGGGCGTTCAACGATGCGCGGGACATTGTGGTGGGCATTGGCAGCGGAGGTGCATTGCCGTCCGAGAACGAACTCAGCGAGCAACTGGGTGTGAGCCGGACGACGGTGCGGAAAGTGCTGTCAGCACTAACTCAGCAGAAGATGGTTTCAGGATCCGGTCGTGAACGGTCAGTCACGGCGAAGGTCAAGGCGCTCAAGAAATATCCGCTGGCTCAGACCATTTCGGTTGCCGACCAGGTTGAAAGGAGGTTCATGGAGTGGATGTTGCGTGACAATTTGGTCCCGGGAACCATCATCAATGAACTGGATCTGGCGCGGCGCTTCGGCGTGGCGACTACCGTAATTCGAGAATTTCTCAACAGGTTTCAGCATTTCGGCTTGATCGAAAAGAAGCCGAATGCCGGGTGGCTGTTCAAGGGCTTCACGACGGCATTTGCGGTCGAGCTGTTTGAGATTCGGGAAATGTTCGAGTTGCGGTCGGCCAGGGCATTTGCTGCCTTGCCCGGAGATTCGCCGCTGTGGCGCAGTCTGGAAAGCCTGCGCAAGGAGCATACCTCGCTGCTCAAGGATATAGACACCCGGTTTCACGACTTCTCGGATCTCGACAGCCGGTTCCACGATTTGATCAATTCCTCCATACCAAACCGGTTCATTGCCAGCTTTTACGACTTGATAACCCTTATCTTCCACTACCACTATCAGTGGAACAAGCACGACGAACGGCAGCGCAACGAAGTGGCGATCCAGGAGCACCTAGCCTACATCGACGCACTTGTAGGTAGAGACAGCTCAACTGTCGAATACGCTTGCCGCGCCCATCTTGTGTCCGCGAAGTTGACGTTGTTGCGCTCGACATCCGGCTATGCTGTCGCCGCTATTGGCGACGTGAAGCCAGGGCGAGGGCGAGGGCAATGATTGTGCCTTTGGCGATGAGTTGCACGTCGATTGGCACGTTCAGGATGTTCATGCCATTGCTAATGACGCCCAGAAAGAAGACGCCGAGTACGGTGCGGGCTATGGAACCATTGCCGCCCATGATGCTGGTTCCGCCGAGAACTACGGCAGCAATGACGTCCAGCTCTGTACCGAAGGGGCCATAGGTCGCAAGTGCCGTGTGCACTTGTGACGATTGGATGATGCCGGCCAGCGCTGCTCCGGTTCCGGAAATCGTATAGACCAGGACTTTTGTAGCCCAGGTGCTGTGTCCACTGAGATATGCTGCGCGTTCATTGTTGCCAATTGCTGCTACAAGCACGCCGAGAGGCGTCGCCCGCTGGACCATGATCATGGCAGCCGCGACGACAGCAAAGATCCAGATGGAGGAGGGTAGTCCAAGAAAGTTGCCAGCTCCGATGAAACTGTAAGCAGGCTCATCCCGGATGAGATGCTGCTCTGGCCCACCCAGGATGAGGGCGGCGCCCCGGGTGATGCTTAAGGTTGCAAGCGTGACAATGATGGGCGGCAATTGCAGCAATGCAATGATTGCGCCATTGACGAAACCCACCAATGCGCCCGCAAAAAGCCCAGCGAAGATTACCATGACCAGGGGCAAATCGGCTTGCAGTGCAAAATATGCGACAAGTCCGGCAATCGCCAGCACCGGTCCGACCGAAAGGTCAATGCCACCAGTCATGATCACAAAGGTGGTGCAAACAGCCATGATGCCAATGAGTGCCACCTGGCGTGCAATGCCGACGAGATTACCGGGCGTGAGGAAGGCCGGTTCGGTCAACGAAAATATGGCCATGATGACAAGGATCGCCAGCGGCAGGGCATTCGCCTTTATCCGCTCAACGTTTGAGGCGCGGCTTGCGGTATCAGCGTTCATGCAGCAATCCCGCCAATCTCCCGCACGAGTTCCTTGCTTCCAATTGCTCCGGCATCATGCAGCGCCACCAAGCTTCCCGACACCATGACTGCGATGCGGTCGGCGATGGTCAGCACCTCTTCAAGGTCGGAAGAGACGACCAGAATTGCTTTCCCGCGTTCGCGTTCCCGGCGGAGAATGCCGTAGATTTCGGCCTTGGCACCGACATCAACGCCCACCGTTGGTTCATCAAGGATGAGCACTTTGGGTGCGAGGTTGAGCCATTTACCAACCAGCACTTTCTGCTGGTTTCCCCCGGACAGGAGGCCAACTTCGTGCCGGCCGTCAGGTGGACGAATGGATAGGTCTGCAATTGAAGCCCTGGCAGCTTCTGCCATGCCCTTGCTGCTTAAAAACAGTCCATGTAGGAATTTCGCCAGTGTGGCCAAAGCGAGATTTTCAGTCACTGTCATGCCGAGCATGAGGCCGTCGCGGTGCCTGTCTTCGGGCACTAGGCCGATGCCGCGCGCCATGGCGTGGGAGGGCTTGCGGAAGACTGCAGGCGCCCCTGTGACCGAAACTGTACCGCTGTCGGATTTTACTGTGCCAAACAGGGTTTGCAGGAGTTCAGTGCGCTTGGAGCCGATGAGACCCGTGATGCAAAGGATCTCCCCGGCGTAAAGGTCAAAGCTGATATCCCTGTAGACTCCATGCTTTGTGAGGTTCCGGACACTGAGACCGATCTCGCCAGTTCCCCGGGGATGACGGTTCTTCGAGGAGGCCTGCGCTGAATCGCGGGCGAGTTTCTCGCCCACCATGAGTTCCACCACGCTGGGGCGGTTGATTTTGGCTACATCAGTTTCAGCGACAACCTTGCCATCACGCAGGATTGTTAGCGTGTCGCACACGGCAAAAATCTCGTCGAGCACGTGACTGATATAGACTATGCCGACACCAGTGGACTTAAGGGCCCGAACCGTTTCATGCAGCTTGGTGACTTCCGATGCCGAGAGCCAGGCTGTGGGCTCGTCCATGAGAATGATCCGTGCATTCAGCGCCAGGGCTTTGAGGATCTCCACTTCCTTCTGCTTCACCGTTGGCAGGTTGCCGACAGGCACGTCAACGTCCACTTCAATGCCATGGCGTGCCATGAGTGCTTGGGCTTCGCTGCGCTGAGCTTTGGTATTCACCAACCCAAACCGGGATGTGGGCTGGCGTCCAAGAAAGATATTGTCGAGCACCGACAAATCCGGTGCCAGATTTGCGTGTTGATAGATGCAGGCCAGGCCATTCCGGATCATGGCTCTTGGGTCGCCCAGCGCCACAGGAGTGCCGGAAATTTCGACGGTGCCCGAAGTGGGGGCGATGGCTCCGGTCAGAATCTTGATGAGAGTGGATTTGCCAGCACCATTCGCGCCAATCAAAGCCCGCACCTCACTTGGCATAAGTGTGAAGTTGGTGTTGTTCAGTGCTGTTAAGGTCCCATAGACCTTGCTCAGGTCCGTGCCTCGAATGAGGGGTGGGGCAGCCATTCAGCTTGCTCCGGAAGAGATGGCTAGAAGCTTCGGCCGTCGCCTGATGGCGAGCAGCCTGTCATTGCTGATGGCTGCGAGAAGTATCATGCCCGTGATGATTTGCTGAACGAATTGGCTGATGCCGAGCAAGGTGAGGCCGAGCAGGATGCCGCCCATCAGGAATGCACCGATTAAGGGCCCGAACATCGAGCCCGTGCCTCCGGCGAGGCTGACGCCGCCAATCACCGCCGCGGCGATGGTGGTCAGTTCCATGCCCGTACCCAATGCCTCGGTGGACGTGGTGAACCGAGCCACCATGATGAGTGCGGCAATGGCGGCTGCAAACCCCGACAGTGTGTAGGCCAGCACGATCACCACGTTTGTCCTTATTCCCGCCAGACGCGCAGCTTCCTCATTGCCGCCGACTGCATAGATATCGCGGCCGAACCTCGTCATCAGCAGCAGGACTTGGAAGAGCGCAAACACGAGCAGCATGAGAAAGAAGGACAGGGGAATCCAAGGCATGTTCACCCACTTCGTCAAGCCCAGCCAGCCGCCAACATCAAAATATGCCTCGATGCCCATGATCCACGGGTCGGTGATCGCTGTGGTTGTGAGGCCGGGCACAAGTTGCCGCCCTGAAATTGTGTATGTTAGTCCACGATAGGCCGCCAGCGTCGCTAGCGTGGCGATAAAAGGCTGAAGCCTGAGATAGGCCACAAGAAATCCATTCAGTGCCCCGGCGAGGGAGCCGGCAAGCAGTGCCAGCGGAAGGATCAGGTATCCGGGAAGGTGAAAAATCAGTGCAAGATCGAACACAACCATGCCGGCCAAGCCGACAATGGCACCAATGGACAAGTCAATGCCGCGCACGAGTATGGGGAAGGCCTGGCCCATTGCAAGGATGGCGATGAAGGAGAAGCCCGACATCAGGTTCTCAATGTTGGTGGCGGTGGCAAAACGGGGAGCCCACACGCTGAAGGCAGCAAAAACCAGAGCCGTAAAGAACAGAAGTGCGGATGTTGCTGGGCGTAATTTCACGGCGGCCTTTTCTCCCAAAATAGGGCCGCAGCGTCAGCCGCCGCGGCCCGGGTCAGGGAGACCCTACCACCTTTGTGCAGGTTGGATAGAACCTACGTTTTCTTTGGTGGCAATCACATAGGGCATCAGTAGATGAGACTGTTGTGTGAATGCTGTGGCGGCAACACCACCGGTTGCCAGAACGGTGGCAGCCGCTGCAGCGAGCCTTCCCTGCTGATAGACGTCGGTGTACTGGGTACCTGTCAGTTCGCCGGCCTCAATTGATTCAAGGGCGGCGATTTCACCATCATTGCCGAATATGGCCAGCTTGCCGATGAGGCCCTTTTCCTTGGCGACATCAACGGCGCCCAGCGCCATGGAGTCGTTGACGCCATAGACGCCCCCGAGATCAGGATTGGCCGCAAGGATTGTGTTCAGCACGTCTTGGGCTTTCTTGCGGTCCCAGTCCGCGACTTGATCTGAAACAACCTGAATGTCAGGGTGATGCTGTTTCATTCCTTCGACAAATCCATTGGTGCGCTGGTCGCGGATGATGATGCCGGGCGGCGCGTTGAGAATTGCCACCTTGCCTTTGCCGCCCATCACATCTCCCATGGCCTTGGCAATGTCCATGGCGCCGAAATAGTGGTTCATTTCCACATGGGCCGCATGGGCCTCGGTGGCGTCGATGTTGAGGGTGATGACAGAAATGCCTGCGCGCTTTGCCTTGGCAATGGAGGGCGCGAGGGCCACCGAGTCGATTGGCTGCAGGAAAATCACGGAAGCACCTTGGTTGATGAGGGTATCCATGAGGCTCGCCTGGACCTCGACCTTGTTCTGGCCGTCGAGCAATTCGTAGTCGATGACCTGTTGCGGCTTGAGGACTTCCTCAATTCCCTTGGACCAGGCGGCAGGAACCGTGTGGGGTTGCCACTGGATGAATGCCATCTTGTATCTCGTTCCCTGTGCCTTGGCCTGGCTGATGCCAAGACCGGTGGACTGCGGACCGAAGTTGCCGAACAGGACGCCAGCTGCACCGGCCAGTGCTGCCGTACCGAGCATAGAAGCCTTGATGAGGTTGCGGCGTTTCGCGTTGATAACTTTCTGTGAATTCATGTTGGCTGTCCTCCCGAATGATTGCGCTATGCAAACAGTGTATTGTTGTATTGGTTTCCGCCTGCTGTCATGTGGAACTGGCTTCAGTCAATTGCTGAAACCAGTATCTTGTCCATAAAAAGCACATCTCTCGACAAGGCAAATTGTTTTTTAAGGGAAAAAAACAAATTGAGATTATTCGATGGAGGTCTGTGTTCATCTACATTCAACCTCACGTTTCACGTCCGAACGGACCTGAGCAAATACTGATGAGAGCTAGCGCCTGGATTTGAAATCGAGCGGAAGACCCTGAGTCTCTTGCCATTCACGTTCACACCTGCTTCTTTTGTTTGAGATTGCTTGGCGGTCTCAGGTTGGCTTCTGCCGCTGGAAGCAATTACAGAATTCTATCATTCGGCTGAACCATATGTGTCTGATCTACCTTGGAAGTTTCCTCCAACAACTAGTCACGATCTGCCTGGCTGGCAGACTTCTTGCCTTCTGGGTTGTTTGAGAGGTGATGGATAGCATTCTTGATTTTTACTCCTGGAGATCAAACGGACACCCCGCGATCAACGGCGGCTGCCAGATTCCCGATCCCGCATATTTACGGCTTTTCCAATTGAGATGCGAGGAGGGGAGGGGCCATAAAGGGCGTGTGCAGTGACCCGTTTCGTGTGCAATATGTGTGCACTGAACCGGGAAAGTAGGCTTGATGACCGCGAAAACACAGTTTTCCGCGCACAGATTCTGTTGTGCGCCCATGATGGATGGGAACGACAATTAAATGAAATCAATAGGTTATAAACCGCCTTGTGCGCTACGTGTGCAGTAAGCGACAGTGTGTTGCGTGTAGTATGGTGAACAGCTCCCAGCAAAATGACCACACATTCGCGTGATACTGAGACACTACATTCAGAATTGCCTTAGCTCTGTGTCCATCAAATGCCTGGACTGAACATCTAAATGGGATCTGCTCTAGCTTCAAAGGGAAATACCATGGCCCCTAGGCCAGCAAGCGCAACGCAATCGAGGCAGCAATAAATTTGGTCTTTGCCATGGGTGAAATCGGAATCGGCATCCGGGTCCTGATGCAGGATGGGGACCATGGTACGAGGACCATATGGTCCTACAGCCAGGATTTTTTGTATTTCAGGGCGATGAAAGATTCATTGGAGCGGGCCCAGAATTGGCTCCAGCAATTTGAAGCAGGCCTGGCGCGCCTCTCTTGCCGAGAGCAGTTTTGGCTCGATGCACCATTCCAGTCCTAGGCCGTCTACGAGGGATACAAACATCATCGCCACAAGGGCCGTATCAATTTTCTTGCCGCGGGCAAGGGCTACGGCTTCCAGGGTGCGCTCAATACCCCGGCGATAACGCGCATACTGCTTGCGGTGTTCTTTCAGCAGTTCCGGATTGTTGGCGATCTCGCCCCACAGCGCCAGCCAGATATTGAGGCTTTCGCGGTTGAAAAATTCCTTCGAAAACATGGCGTCAATGATGGAGGCGAGGCGCGCTTCAGGGGTTGCATTCAGCGGCACACGGGGGTTTTCGATTGCCACCAGCGCCTTGCCATACATGGCGCCATAGACGGCGGCCAGCAGGCCATCGATGGATTGGAAATGGTGGGTGATGAGGCCGCGCGAGACTTTTGCCTCGGTGCAGATACGGTCGATGGTGAAGCCCAGGATGCCGTGCCTTGCCAGGCAGGCGAGGCCGGCGTCGACCAGCATTTCGCGGCGCGCTTCGACCGTATGGCGGCTGAACTTGGGGGCGGAAGGAGATTTTTTTGGCGCTTTGGGCATGGCGGGTTGGCGGCGCTATACAGGATAGCGCCGCCCCATGGCTATACCTTCTTGAACATGGTGGGATTGGGGTGGCCATCGGCCAGGATGACTGGTTGCAGGTTTTCATCATGGATGGCTACATAGGGCTCAAAGCAGATGAAAATAAAGCCGCCCGAATCTTCCATCAGGTCCTCCATGTGGTTGAAGATCGCCTTCCGCTTTGCGTCATCCTGCTCGACAACACCCTGCTGGTAGAGATCCTCGAACTCCTTGCTGTCGAAGAACGACCAGTTGTAGACCCCGATCTGGTCCGGGCGGAACCAGACGAGATTTTCCGTGGGATCAATGCCGCCGGCAAAGTTCATCAGCACAAGTTCCAGGGTCTTGTAGGTGTCACCCTGGGTCTTGTCGCCAAGGGCCCAATAGGCCGCTTCCTCGGTGGGCTGGATTTCAACCGTGATCCCGGCCTCGCCCAAGCTTGACTGGATGATCTGGGCGATGGCTTGCGTGGTTGAATCGGTCAGTGCCACAAGCTTGAGGCTGAGGCCGCTGACGCCTGCCTCGGCAAGCAGCGCTTTGGCCTTTTCCACATCGCGCACGGCGATGTGGTTTTTTTCGCGGGTAAAGGCGGTGCCGGGCTGGACAACGCCGGCGGCACGGCCCGTGAGGCCGTCATAGGCTCCCTGCAGGACTGCATCGCCGTCATAGGCATATTGAATGGCCTGGCGCACGCGGATGTCAGACAGCAGCGGACTATTCATGTTGATGGTGAGCCAGGCATAGCGCGTGGACTGGGCTTCAATCAGCTTGGCACCCTTGGGCAGATTGGATTTCACCTGCTTTGCGGCGCTGACCGCGAGCCGGGTGAAGTCAAAGGCATCGGCCTCATAGGCGAGTTGGGCGGCCTGATCGTCGGTGACGATATAGATCTCTATTTTTGAGAAGTCGGATTTCGGCCCGGGCCAATCGGGATTGGCCACGAGGGTCACCTTCTGGTTCTGCTCCCATTTCTCCATCAGGAAGGGGCCGCACTGAGCCGGAATTTCCGTGGTGTAGCTGCCGCCCACTTTTTCCACTGCCGCCTTGCAGACGATGTGGCCGCCGTAATAGGGCAGGGTGATGACCCAGAAGGGCTTGAAGGGTTGCTTCAAGTGAATGATGCCGGAGCGGGCGTCGATGACTTCGACATGATCGAATTTCTCGAACTGGTAGGCCCAGGCGGAATCGTTTCCGGCGATGCGTTCATAGGAGAACTTCACGTCCTCTGCGGTTACCGGGCCAAAGCCGTTGGTCCATTTCAGGCCTTCAATCAGGGTGAAGGCGATGGTGGTGGGCGAGGTCCATTCGATCTTCTCCGCCCCCCAGTTCATGGCCTGATTGCCGTCACGGGTGTCACCAAGGCGGATCAGGGAAATCTGCGTGCAGCGCGGGATGATCTCGTCAAGCCCGCCGATGATGCCCTTGGGGTCAAGCACCTGCAGGTCCGCATCGATGCGCAGGCGAAGCGTGTCGCCTTCCGCCGACCAGGCCATTTTTGGCGCTGCCAGCAGCCCAGCCAAAGCGCCGCCACCCATTTTCAAAAGTTCCCGTCTGTCGGTTCTCCAATGCATTGTCATGGTCGTCTCCCTTTCAGTTTTTCAGTTCAGGCAAAATGACAGCGTACGATTCGATCTATTCCGATCGCCTGCAGCTCAGGCGCTTCACTGCGGCAGCGGTCCTGGGCAATTGAACATCGGGTGTGGAATTCGCAGCCCCTGGGCCGGTTCAGCACGCTTGGAATTTCTCCCTTGATGGCGAGGTCGGCGCGGCGCTTGCGCGGATCCGGCTGCGGCTCGGAGGCAATAAGGCTTTTGGCATAGGGGTGCAGCGGCATTTTGAACACTTCGCGGGTTGGGCCCACTTCGATAAGGCGGCCGAGATACATGACAGCGATGCGGTCAGAGACATGGCGCACCATGGCGAGATTGTGGGTGATGATCATGTAGCTCAGGCCCATGACGGTCTTGAGCTCGGTCATCAGGTTCAGGATTTCACCCTGAACCGAAACGTCGAGGCCGGCGGTCGGTTCATCAGCAATAACGAGCTTGGGATGAAGGGCAAGGGCACGGGCCACGCCAACCCGGCGGGCCTGGCCGCCAGACAGTTCGTGCGGATAGCGGCTTGCCATGTCCTTGCTCAGGCCCACGCGGGAGAGAAGCTCTTCGGCTTTCACCTTGCGGTTCTGCATCGCCACACCATGAATGATGAAGGGTTCGGTGAGCAAAGCGCCAACGCTCATGCGCGGGCTCAATGACGCCACCGGATCCTGAAACATCATGGCCGATGAACGGCGCATGTTGGTGAAGGATTGTCTGGTGCGCAGTTCCGCGCCGTTGAAGGTAATGGTGCCGGCGCTGATGGGTGACAGGCCAAGAATGGCGCGGGCGAGCGTGGTTTTGCCGGAGCCCGACTCGCCAACAAGGCCCAGGGTTTCACCGGATTTGAGCGACAGTGAAATGCCATCGAGGATATCGATGTAGCGCTTGCGGCCGGGAATGAGTGCGTCGAGCAATCCGCCGCCCGCGGGAAAATTCACCGAGAGGCCGGCAATATCCAGAAGCGCCGTCATGGCCGTGCCTCATGGCACAGGGCGAATTGGGTTTCGGAAATCCTCACCCAGGGTGGCGCCATTTCCCGGCAGCGGCTTATGGCTAGATCGCAGCGGTCAGCAAAACTGCAGCCCACGGGTGGATGCAGAAGACTGGGAACCCTACCAGTGATGGTCGGCAAGATGGGCGTGTGTTCTTCGAAGTGGGCGGGATCGCAGGCGATGAGAGCGCGGGTATAGGGATGTTTTGGCGCGTGGTAGATATCATCCACCAGGCCTTGCTCGACCACCTGGCCCGCATACATGACATAGACACGGTCGCAGAGTTCGGCCACCACGCCGAGATGGTGGGTCACCACGATAATGGCGCCCTGGTAATCGGTGCGGAGTTCGCGCAGCAGATGAATGATCTGGGCTTCCATGGTGACATCCAGCGCCGTGGTGGGCTCGTCCGCTACCAGGACATTGGGAGTCATCAGAAGGGCAGCAGCAATCGAAGCGCGCTGGCGCATGCCGCCGGACAGTTCATGGGGATAGCGCCTGAGGCAAAGTTCAGGATCGGGAATGCCGACGCGGGCGAGCAATTCTCCGGCGCGCCTGCGTTTTTCCGTATTCGAGACGCCCTCTATGTGATGTTGGAAATCAACCAGTTGATCGCCCATGGTGATCACCGGATTGAATGTGGTCATGGGATCCTGGAACACCATGGCGATTTCCGGCCCGCGCAGGTGGCGCTGGCTTTCCTTGTCCATGGTGAGGATGTCGGCGCCCTTGTAATAGATGGCGCCGGAATTCACGTGGGCATTGGGAGCCAGCAGATTGATGAGGGCTGCGGCCAGGGTGGATTTGCCGCAGCCGCTTTCGCCGACAATACCGATTACCTCGCCGCCGTGGGCTTCAAGGTTTGCGGCGCGCAGGGCCTGGATCTGGCCGATGCCGGCATCATAGCCGATCGAGAGATTTTCCACGCGGAGCAGGGCTTCACTCATCGCAGACCCCGCACTTGCAGTTTGGGATCAAGCGCGTCGCGCAGGCCTTCGCCCAGAAAGGTGAAGCCAAGTGTTGCCAGAACCAGCGGCACGCCTGCGGTGATCACCAGGGTCGGGGCATAGCGAAGCGAGGTGTAGCCGTCATAAAGAATATTTCCCCAGGACGGCGTGGGCGGGCGCACCCCGAGATTGAGATAGCTCAATCCCGCTTCCAGCATGATGACCACGGGAATATCCATGCTGAGAATGATTACCAACGGACCCACCACATTGGGCAGGAGATGGCGCAGGATGATGCGCGGGCTGGAAGCGCCGATGGAGCGTTCGGCAACAACGAAATCACTGTTCTTGAGGGTCAGTGTCTGGGCCCGGATGAGGCGGGCATAGCTTGGGATCGAGACAAGCACGATGACCAGGATGAGCGTCGCCGTGCCCGGCCCGAGCACGGTGATGACGGCAAGAGCGAAGAGGATCATGGGCAGCGAGCTCATGGAGTCGAAGAGCAGGACCAGGATGCCATCGAGCCAGCGGGGACCGAAGCCTGCGATAAGGCCGAGGAGAAGGCCGAAGAGCCCGGCCAAGCCGGTGGCGGTCAGCGCAATCGAAAGGGCAGTGCGCGAACCGTAGATGATGCGCGACAGGGTATCGCGGCCGAGGTGATCAGTTCCCAGCCAATGCGACAGGTTGGGACTCTGGAATTTACTCATGACGCTGATCTTCAGGGGATCATAGGGCGAGATGATTGGTGCCAGAAGCGCCATCAGGAGAAATATCATCACAAGAGTGACGCCCAAAAGCCCCATGGGATCGCGGGCCAGCGACCGGATGCTGCGCATGATGCCTGTGGCGCTTTCAGCCCTTGAGGACATCGCGCACCCTCGGATCAAGCCTGGCAATGAGCAGGTCAGCCATCGTAACGACCATGAGATAGAAGGCAGTCATCACCAGCACGGTGCCCATCACCACGGGATAGTTGCGTTTCTGGACCGCGGCGGTGATCAGCGTTCCGATACCGGGCCTGGTGAAAACGGATTCGACAAAGACGGCGCTGGACAGAATGCTGCCGAGCCCCACGGCGATGATCGAGATTGTGGGGATGATGGCGATGCGCAGCGCGTATTTGAACACGACGCGGCGTTCGGGCAAGCCAAAGGCGCGGGCGGTGCGGATATGGTTGGCGCCCATCACTTCCAGCATGGAGGCGCGCACCATGCGGGCGAGGTAACCCACCCAACTGATGCCCACGGCAAAGGCAGGCATGAGAACGGCGCGGAACTGGTTCCAGAAGTCCCCGGCCTGGCCGGCGCCGATGGCAGGCAGCCATTGCAGCCAGACGGCGAAAATCAGCAGCGCATAAATTGCCACGACGAAGGAGGGAACCGAGATCATGCTGACGGAGAGGATGCCGAGGATGCGGTCCATCGTGGTGCCACGATAGACGACGGCGGCACAGCCGAGGGCAACGCCGAGGATCAGGGCCCAGGCCAGTGCCACAACGCCGAGCAGGAGCGTGTTGGGGAGAACTTCCAGAATGACTTCGAGAACCGGGCGTTTGGACCATACGTCATAGCCAAGATCGCCGGTCACGGCGTTGCGGAAGAAATTGTAGATTTGCTGGAGGATGGGCTGGTCAAGGCCCATGCGTTCAATCAACTGGCGCTTGAGTTCGGGCGTGGCGCGCGGGCCCAGTGCGACAGTGGCAGGATCACCCGGCACCAGAAAGACCATGGCGTACATCGCCAGCATGACCACAAACAGGATCAGCACTGCGAGGAGTATGCGCTTGATCGCGTAGTTCAGCACGGGCTCAACTGGCCTCCCGAATATGGGCGATGGTACTATACCATGTCACGTTTGATCCTCTCGCGCCATTTGCGTTGAAACTGGCTCACGCCGTTCTCGAAAATCTCAAGATCCATCTCGATCAGGAAATTTTTTGCATCACAGGTCATGCTGCCGCGGCTGTGATGGGTGATGGTGGTGTCTTTCCGCGCCAGCTCGACGCGGAAGTCGGTAATGATTTTTGCGGACAGGGGGTCGCCGTCGATGATTTCATAGCGGGCGAGGCCCTTCGAGATATGGGTTTGGCCGATGTCGGGCATTTCCTTCTTCGAGGTCCAGCGCGGGAAATCCACCGTCATCAGCCCGCTCAGCAGGTCGCGAGTGACCTTGCGGCGAAGGGTGGATTCGCTGGGGTGATAGATGGCGGGCGTTTCCTGGGCCTGGACCGGCGGGCCGAATTTCCGGAGTTTTGCGTCCTTGAGGCTCTTCGGGCGCACGGGCAAATCCATAAAGCTCTTGCCTGCGGTGATGGTGAGCGTGGCAAGCTCGGGCGAGGGCCACGCAATGGGCCAATAGACCGTGGATACTGAAACGGCGATACGGTGGCCCTTGGGAAATGAATGGGCGATGTCATCGAGATCGACCACGGCCTTGTAGAATTTACCCGGCGTCAGCGGCTTGGCGTGTTCGTGGCTGTCGCGGTGAGTAAGGTTAAGCAAGCCAACGGTGACGCGGGTTGAACTGCCGTCCGGGGCTACGTCATTGAGGCGCACGCAGACCAGGGCCTGGGGTTTGTCCGACGAAAACTCGAGATGGACTTGCGGGGCGCCGAGAATCTCGAATGGCCTTGTGATCGGCTGGCTGGTGAAAACCAGCGATCCGCCATCGTCCTCGCGCTGGTCGAGGGCCCATTCGGCATCCTCGCCATAGCGGCCCACTTCGCCGGCCCCGAGCCCCACCCAGAGGGGCGAGCGGATGCTGGTCTTTTTCGGCGCGGTTTTCTTGCGGTCGAGATGGCCGCCGAAATTGAGGTAGTGTTTTTCATTTACGATGCGCGGCGAGGGCCATTGGCTTTCGCCCACCCAGCGGCCGGGCCTTTCGCGGTAATTGGTTTGGGGCGGCACGGAATCCTGCATCCAGATCCGGTACAGCGGTTCCTTCATGATGCCGGTGTCAATATTTTTCAACCAATGATCAAACCAGCGGACAGCTTCCTGCAGCCATCCGATGGCGGGGGCCACGGTCGCGTCGAAGGGATAGGAATGGGCCCAGGGGCCAATGAGCCCGAGTCGCGGGCCTTTGAGTGGGGCCAGCAGGCGCGGGATGCTTTCGGAATAGTTATCGGCCCAGCCGTTGACGGCATAGACCGGAATCTTGATTTTTGAGAAATCCTCGCAGACCGAACCCTGCTTCCAATAGGCATCGCGGCGTTGGTGTTTCAGCCAGGTGAGAATCCATGGCTGATTGTGTGCGATGCGGGCCTTCCACATGTCGCGCCATTTTTCACCGACGATTGCCGGATCGGGCGGCAAGTCATTATGGGCGAACATGGTGGAAGACCAGTCGAAATTGTCTTTCGAGATGCAGCCGCCGACCCAGTGAATGTCGGTGGCGTAGCGATCATCCGTTGAGCCCACGGTGATAATAGTCTTGAGGGCGGGCGGCTGGCGCGCGGCAATCTGCAGGCCGTTGAAGCCGCCCCAGGAAATGCCAATCATCGCCACCTGGCCATCGCACCAGCTTTGCTTTGCCAGCCAGGCAATGGCTTCGCAGCCGTCGAGTTGTTCCTGGACCGTGTATTCGTCGTCGATCAGGCCTTCGCTATCGCCGGTACCGCGGATATCAAGGCGCACGCAGGCATAGCCGTGGCCGGCGAAATACATGTGCAGGCCCTGGTCCCGGGTCCGGGTGCCGTCGCGCTTGCGGTAGGGAATGTATTCGAGGATAACCGGAACCGGCTTCTGTTCGCTGTCTTCGGGCAACCACATTTTGGCGGCAAGCCGGGTGCCGTCGTTCAGGGGAATGAAGAAGTTTTCCACGGTTTTAACGCTGCGCGGAAACTTCGTTACGATTTTCATTGCCAGTAATCCCCATTCCTTATTGAACTACCATATAATAACGTATAGGCTCTTGGCAACATGCAAAGGAACCCGCGCTACGATATTCTGTTCGAACCGGTGCGCATTGGCCCGGTTATGGCGCCGAACCGTTTCTACCAGACGCCCCATGCCACCGGCATGGGCTATATGATGCCGCAAAGCTCGGCGGCGCTGCGCGGCGTCAAGGCGGAAGGCGGCTGGGGCGTGGTTTGCACGGAATACTGCTCGATCCATCCCAGTTCGGACGACAGTCCGCACGGTTTTGTCTCCCTGTGGGATGAAGAGGATGTGAAGGGGCTGGCGCTTACGGCGGATGCCATTCATGCCCATGGCAGCCTGGCTGCGGTTGAGCTCTGGCATGGCGGCACGCACAGCGGCAACCGCATGACACGGCTGCCGCTGATCGGGCCTTCATCGCGGCCGGGAAAATTCCATCTGCCGGCTACGGCGCGGGCCATGGACAAGCAGGATATCCGCGATCTCAGGGGCTGGCAGCGCGCGGCGGCTGTGCGGGCAAAACAGGCTGGTTTTGACATCGTTTATGTCTATGCGGGCCATGATTACCTGCCGTTTCAGTTCCTTTCGCGACGGAGCAATGACCGCAGTGATGAATATGGCGGAGCACTTGAAAATCGGGCGCGGCTGCTCCGTGAAATGCTCGAGGACACGAAGGAGGCGGTGGGTGAAAGCTGCGCCGTGGCGCTGCGTCTTTCCGTTGATGAGTTGCACGGGCCGCAGGGCATTACTTCGGAAGGGGAGGGCCGCGATGTGGTCACCATGCTGGCGGAGCTTCCCGACCTCTGGGACGTGAATGTTTCGGGAAGCCTTGGCAATGATTCCAAATCGTCGCGTTTCAGCCCCGAGGGTTTTCAGGAATCCCATGTGGCTTTCGTGAAGGGCCTTACCAGCAAGCCGGTTGTCAGCGTGGGCCGCTTCACCTCGCCCGATATCATGGTGAGACAGATCAAGCGCGGCATTCAGGATTTTGTCGGTGCGGCGCGGCCATCGATTGCCGATCCGTTCCTGCCTGCCAAGATCAATGAAGGCCGGGAAGACGAAATCCGCGAATGCATCGGCTGCAACATGTGCCGGGCGGCGAACAACGAAGCGGTGCATCTGCGCTGCACGCAGAATCCCACCATGGGTGAGGAATGGCGGCGCGGCTGGCATCCGGTGCGCATTCCCGCCAAGCATCAGGAGCAAAAAGTGCTGGTTGTCGGGGCAGGGCCAGCGGGGCTAGAGGCGGCACTCGCCTTGGGCCAGCGGGGATATGAGATCACCCTTGCGGAAAAGAGCAATGCGCTGGGTGGCCGTTTGTTGAACGAGTCCGCATTGCCAGGCTTGGGCAATTGGATACGGGTGCGCGATTACCGTGAACACATGATTTCAAAATTGTCGAATGTGGAAGTATTTCGTGGCAGCGCCATGGGCGCGAAGGATATTTTGGATTTTGGCGCTGACCATGTGGTTCTGGCGACGGGAAGTTCATGGCGAAGGGACGGTATCGGTGTGGCGCAGGAAGACCCGGCGGAGTTTCCTACGGCGCTTACGCCTGACGATATTTTGAACGGTGCTGCTATCACAGGCCCGGTTGTCATTTATGACGATGACAATTATTTCATGGGCGGGGCGTTGGCTGAAAAGCTGCAGCAGGCGGGCCATAAGGTTACACTGGTGACGCCAATGGCCACTGCCTCATCATGGACAGCGCTGACCGACGAACAATTTTTCGTGCAGAAACGGCTGCTGGAGCAGGGCATTAAGTTGGTTCTGCTGCATGGCTTGAAATCCGCCACGCCTCATGAGGCCCGGCTGGCCTGCGTTTACACGGAGCGCGAAATTGTTGTGCCTTGCGAAACGCTGGTTCTTGTTACGGGCCGTCTTGCTGCTGATGATCTCTTCACCGAACTTGAGGGGCGGCACCCGGTCACCCGCATTGGCGATTGTCTGGCGCCGTCTTCGATTGCCGATGCGGTATACAGCGGGCATCGCTTTGCCCGTGAATTCGGCGACAACAATGCCGGCGCTGCGCTGCGGCGCGAACGTCCTCTGGTTGGGAGCCATGTTTATGACTGAGCCACGCGAACGCCGCCGAGTTGGCCGCCCCCAGCGGCAGGTGGGCGGCATCATCCAGAGCCCGTGGAAGCAATTGTCGCGTCCCTATGCGCCGATTGAAATCCTGAGCGCTGATAATGTGGCTGCCATACACAATGCGGCGCTCACCGTGCTTGAAGAAATCGGCATGCGGGTTCTGGAACCGCGGGCCCGGGCCTTCTACAAATCTGCCGGTGCCGCCATCGATGAAAGCGATATGCGGGTGCGCTTTGACCGTGCGATGATTGCCGGACTGCTGGCCAAGGCCCCTTCCGCCTTCACGCTGGCGGCGCGCAATCCCGCCCACAATCTCAAGGTTGGCGGCCGCGACTTCATCTTCTCGTCGGTGGGCGGCCCCGCCTATGTCATGGACCGCGACAAGGGCAGGCGAGCCGGCACCTATGCGGAGATGTGCGACTACATCAAGCTCATCCAGTCGCTCAACATCATTCATCAGGAAGGCGGCGGCCCCTTCGAGGCGCTCGATCTTCCGGCCGAAACGCGCCATCTCGATCTGCACTATGCGGAGATCACGCTTACCGATAAGAACTGGCAGCCGCAGGGCCTGGGTCGCGAGCGCGCCATTGACGGGCTGGAGATGGCGGCCATTGCGCTGGGCAAGACCCGCGAACAGCTCATTGATACGCCGGTTCACACCTGCATCATCAATACCAATTCGCCATTGCAGCTCGATGTTCCCATGGCGGAGGGACTGATGACCTTTGCCGAACATGGCCAGTGCAACGTGATCACGCCCTTCACGCTTGCTGGCGCCATGTCACCAGTGACAATTGCCGGTGCCCTTACGCAGCAGCATGCAGAAGCGATGGCCGGCATTGCGCTGTGCCAGATCATCCGCCCCGGCGTTCCTGTGATGTATGGCGGCTTTACCTCCAATGTGGACATGAAATCCGGTGCGCCAGCTTTCGGCACGCCGGAATATGCACAGGCGGCGCAGGCTTCCGGCCAGCTTGCCCGGCATATCGGCGTGCCGTTCCGCTCCAGCAATGTGACGGCGGCCAATGATGTAGACGCACAAGCCGCTTACGAAAGTGCCATGTCGCTATGGGGCTGCCTTATGGGCGGGGCCAATCTTGTGCTGCATGCGGCGGGCTGGCTTGGGGGTGGTCTTACGGCTTCGTTTGAGAAGTTGATCGTCGATGCGGAAATGCTGCAGATGATGGCGGCCTATTTTGAACCGTTTGAAGTTTCCACCGCTACCCTTGCCCTGGACGCCATCCGGGATGTGGGCCCGGCCGGGCATTTCTTCGGCACGGCCCATACCATTGAACGTTACGAACACGCCTTCTATGCGCCACTGCTTTCGAACTGGGACAATCACGACACTTGGGTTGAGAAGGGCAAGATCGATGCTTGCGCGCGGGCCAACACGATCTGGAAGCAGATGCTGCGGGAATACGAGCAGCCGGCAACTGATCCGGCCATTGACGAGGCACTGAAGGATTACATGGCGTGGCGCAAGCGGGAACTGGCGGGGAAACAGCATTGATGCGGAGGCCTTACTTTACAACCGTTCAATTTCGTGAGAGCTTCACAAAAAATGCATTAGACGGGGAGATGGAGGATCATCATGCTGCGCATCATACTCTATTCATTCCTTGCCGTTTTTTTCGCCATGGCTTCACCCGCGACCGAGCCCGTTCAAGTCATGCTCATGAGTTTCAACACCTGGTATGGCGAGGGCATAGAATTGGCGCGGAGCCGCTTCTCCATCATTCCCGCCGATGCAAGGCATCGATCAGCGCAACCCAGGCGGCGGTGAATACCGGTGGCGAAATCGCGGTTGCCTGGCTAGGGGCCCGGTCTTCCATGCTTTACGAGGAATTGGCGTCGGGCGATTACGAAGTGCGGCAAATGCACGATGATCATTGCGCAACCCTGGCAGTTGCAGCTTTTACGATTAACCCGTGAAAATCAGTTGCATCATGCTATGAGGGGAAAACGATGAAAACATTTATTTTGGCGTTTAGCGCATTGGCCGGATTGGCGGTGGCATCAGGTCCGGCCATGGCCGCGGATGCTTCAGCTGCAACGCCGGACGCACCTGTCTTTGATGTGGGCGTCGAGATCACCGGATCCACGGACTACATGGATTCTGGCCTTACGAATTCAGACCACAACCCCTCGGGAAGCATTACGATTTCACCGAGCTACGGTATTTTCTATGGCACGATTTACGGAGCTACCATCGATTACGGCGCGCCAGAGCCCAAGATCGAGAGTAAGTTTGCCTTTGGGGCCACGCCGGAATTTGGCAGCCTTGCAGTCGACTTTAACCTGGCGCGGCGCATCAAGTTTGATGATCCGTCGGCGGACCGCTGGCTCCCTTATGTAACCGGAACTTACACCTTCAGCGACAACTTCAGTGCCTCGCTGGGCGGGGGCTACTACATCTATGATGATGCTGTGGATTTCTGGGAGCTCTACGTCGGTTCAACGGTGACGCTGGATAATGGCGCCTATTTCACCAGCGAGTTCTATTGGGAGCCTGACCCCGATGGGGCAAACAACGCCTATTACGAACCGATCGGAACTCTTGGCGTTCCGTTCCTGGAAAAATTCGAAGCAATCGGCAAGGTAGGGTACGAAGGCTATGAAGACAGTTCATATGCGTCCTATCTCTGGTACGAGGCCAGGCTGAATTACAGCTTCAATGACCACGTCAAGTTCGGCATTGCTTATCACGGCAATGACCTTTCATCAGGGGCGGATTGCGTGTCGCAAGCCTGGACGGATTGCGACGACTCCGTCTTTGCGACGCTGACGCTCAGCGGCAAACTCAGCAATCTTTCGAAGTAGGCTGGGATTTTGGTCTGGCTGCCCGAGGGCGTGACCCTCGACTATGACATGACCGGCAGGCGTTGCGAGTATTTCTATTCGCTGTGCCCAATCGACTGGGCAAAACGAAACAATATGGAGGAGCCATAACTTGGTAATCTTCTGTTTTATTCATAGATCGGCAATCCTTTCAGACTTGCCTCAGGGATGAAATCTGAAAGTCTAACGATAAACTGCGTTAGAATTCGTATAATGAGGCGTTATGGAATGTGGACATATTGGCTCGCCCCTGAATTCGTCTAATCATGCTAGCTACGATGACGGTGGGCTTACCGCACCGCGTTTGCTGTACCGAGAATGCCGCAAGCGAGATAGCCCATTACAACCTGCGGACAAATAATATTTCGTCCAGTTGCTACCCATATGTTACTCAGTACAGAATATGTTTCGTGAATATAATGTGTTTCTGAAATGTCTAACCCATTATGATCGTAAGATTTTTCCTCTATCCCGTCTAAAATTAATTGTGCAGACCCAAAGATAATTTACCTGAAGGTCGCCAATACATGGACGTTCGTCTGCGTGCGCGGGGCTTCACACAAGCGATTGAGCTGGCTCTTGAACTCGTCATGGAACTGCATGCGATTTCACGCGTATTCCAATTGTAATAGGGTAATAGTCCCAAATTTATGAGTGCCAAAAGGAAAGCCCTCAAAATCGGCTTGCGATTTCAAGGGCTTGTTGGTTGCGGGAGCCAGATTTGAACTGACGACCTTCAGGTTATGAGCCTGACGAGCTACCGGGCTGCTCCATCCCGCGTCACTGACGCTGGCGGTGTGTAGCAACCTGCCGGGCCTTTGGGAACCCCTTAGGCGGGTTTATTTGCGATTCCATGACAAAACACAAAATTTGACGCAAGGTGGGTGCGATTCTGATCGTTTTGGGGCGGCATTCCCAGTGTTCAAGGACAAGGCATGGAAAACAAAGTCGCTCTCATCACCGGCGCTTCGGGAGGCATTGGCGAAGCCTTTGGGCATGTTCTGGCCGCTGACGGCCATGATCTGGTCCTGGTTGCACGGAGGGACCAGGAGCTGCACCGGGTCAAGGGGGTGATCACGTCCAAGCATCCGGTTTCCGTCCATGTGATTGCGCTTGACCTGAACGAGGCTGGCGCGGTTGAAGCCCTGATGGCGGAAATGGCCGGCCGCAGCCTGGTTCCGGCCATTGTCGTCAACAATGCCGGATTTGGCCTCACCGGCCCATCGGTGGAACTTTCGCGGGACGAGCAATTGCGAATGGTTGATCTCAATGTGCGGGTGTTAACCGACCTTACCCTGCGCTTTCTTCCCGCTATGGTTGCCAGAAAATCCGGCGGAGTTATCAATGTGGCGTCTATTGCAGGGTTCATGCCCGGGCCGATGATGGCGGTTTATTTTGCCACGAAGAATTATGTGTTGAGTTTCAGCGATGCCTTGAGCTCGGAACTGAGGGGAAGCGGCGTCACGCTGACCACGCTTTGCCCCGGCACGGTGAAAACAGGCTTCCAGGCGCGCGCCGGGCAAAGCGAGCGGGGTTCCACCCTGTCTGCATTTGATGTGGCGAGCCAGGGTTGGGCGGGATTCAAAGCCAAGCGCCGGGTTGTTGTCCCTGGTTTCCTCAATCAGTTAATGGCCTATGGCCTGCGCCTTACGCCACGGCGCATATCATTGCCGTTTATAAAGCAGGTCATGGGCAGACGCCGGGCGACATGAATGGAAATTATGGAAGGTTCGAAAAATAAAATTATCCTGATCGTTGTGCATCAGGAGACGTCAACACCGGGGCGCATTGGCATGATGCTGAAGGCCAGGGGTTTTGCGCTGGATATCCGCAGGCCCTGCTTGGGCGAGGCCTTGCCCGAAACGATGGAGGAGCATGCGGGCGCCGTTGTCTTCGGCGGGCCGATGAGCGCCAATGATCCGGAGCCGTGGATTGCCCGCGAGATCGGCTGGATTGGCGTTCCGCTGAAAGAGGAGAAGCCGTTTCTTGGCGTGTGCCTGGGGGCGCAGCTGCTGGCGAAGCATTTGGGCGGAACTGTTGGCGGCCATGCGGAGGAGCGCGTTGAGATCGGCTACTATCCGATTTATCCGGTGAACGGCGGCGGCGGAATCAGAGACTGGCCGCAGGAAGTTTACCAGTGGCACCGCGAAAGTTTCACGCTGCCGCGCGGGGCAAAGCTTTTTGCCAGAGGGGAGCATTTTGAGAACCAGGCCTTCCGCTATGGACCTGCCGCCTATGGCATTCAGTTTCACCCAGAGGTAACACGCCTGTCCATGCACCGCTGGGTTGTTACGGGAGCGCACCGGTTTTCGCTGCCGCACGCGCAGCCGGCGCAGCATCATCTGGCAGGGAACCTGATCCATGATGCTTCGGTGAAACTTTGGCTTTCGCAATTTTTGGATCGCTGGCTCACGCTGGCTCCAAAGAAATCAAAGGAAACGGCCTAATCGGTCGAAGCGGCACAGCGGATAAACCGGCTGTTAAGCACTTTTAGCAATCTTGGAAACGCTTTCGAAACCCTGTTGCCCCATGATGAAGCCATGACACGCGGAACCTTTGCGGGGGATGTGTCAGGGCCAGTCCGGGATTTTGGTAATGCGTACCTGGACCCCAGTGTGTTTGCGGGGAGTCTCCAGTCGAGGCTCCTCGTTTTTTTGCAGATCAGGAAGTTTTCTTCCGCCAGAGCTGATAGCCATTTGCGGCAATGCCCGATTCAATGGCCTCGCGGCGCAGGCCATGTGGCGGAACCTGATCGGGGCGCACCACGCCAACGCCGGCCCAGGGGCCAAATTTCTGCGGAAGGCTGACGCCTGCCGATTCCATTGCAAAACCGTGCAAGGCGGCTGACTTTTCCGAGCGAAACATGAATAGGTTGGACTTGGCTGTCATGGCGGCTTTCCTTTACACAAATGAAAATAAAGCCGCGCTCCCCTTGCGAAGAACACGGCCCCTGTGGATCGATGCTTGCAACCCGACGGTTAACGTCGAGGAGTGCCGACCCATCCTGTTCTCACCCGCCGCCGGTACATCCGCGGTCGACGGGCTTGAACGAGATTTTGTTAGTTGGTTACCTGCAGGCGATCGGCTGATGCCTTGCCGGTGCGCTTGTCGGTGGCAATCTCGTAGGAGACCTTCTGGCCTTCATTGAGACCGCTCAAGCCGGCGCGTTCAACGGCACTGATGTGCACGAAAACGTCGGTTGAACCGGTGGTTGGCTGAATGAAGCCGAAGCCCTTTTGCGCGTTAAACCACTTTACTGTACCTGTTTGCATAATTCTTCCTTTCAAGACGAAATGCTTAGTGCCCCACCCATGCACTATGCGTGGTGTGGCGTGTCGATGTTTTGGATATAAGGGGAGGGCTGAAGCACTTTGACTTGAAAAGCGCGAAGCCGAGCCAGTCGGCCTAAACTCGATAAGGGTCATATGGGCGCTTTCGAGCCGGATTACAAGCCCCTAGTGGTTAATGCTTTTAGGTGGGCGAACGCGTGATGGTTTTGACCGTTCCACGCTGATTGCCCGACATCTTAGCAATCTCGCGGTCCTGCGCCATGATCAGGGTCTTGGCATGATCGTCGCCATCGAAGTCGGCCAGATCGCTTGCCGCAACCTTCCGGCGGGAACTCCTCGTGCCATCTTCATAGATCACATCGAAGAGAATAATGCTGTCGTCGATGCGGGTTTTTTTCTTGGCCATAATGTCTGCTTCTCTTTCCCCACCCGCCAGGCAAGCCTGCTTGCATAGGCCGAGGGGATGTTTGGGTTTGGCCGGGGTTTGTTCTTATTTTGGGTGAATGTCGAGGGTTTTTCTGCCGCAGCAATCAGGCGGCTTCCAATTCATTCACCGTCATCAGGCGGTTGCGGCCGCCCTTTTTACCGACGTACATCAGGCGGTCAGCCAGTGCCAGGAGCCCTTTGGGATCGCTGGCATCTGCCGGGTACATGGCGACGCCCACCGTGCAGCCGACCCTGATAACTCCGGCCGGTGAAGGAACGTCGATCCGCAATTTTTCCACAACCCGCTGGGCCGCCGCGACTGCCGTTTCGCGCGACAGTTCCGGATCTCCAAACAGCAGGAAGGCGAATTCGTCCCCGCCAAGCCGAGCAACATAGTCGGTGCTCCGAAGCAAAGTTTGCAGCTGACTTGAAACGTGCTGAAGGAGAGCGTCACCGCTCTCATGGCCAAGGGTGTCGTTCACCTCTTTAAACCGGTCGAGATCGATGAACAGTAGCCCGACTGCGGAATTCGAGGCATGGCTGCCGTCCATCGCCAATTTAAGCTGATTGTGAAAGGCGCGCCGGTTGGGCAACCCTGTCAGCGCGTCATGGTTTGCGGAGTGATCACTTTTCTGCTTGGCCAGCTGAAGCTCTTGTTTTTGGGCGGAGAGCAATTCATTGAGGTCCTTCAGCTGAGTCATCAAATAAGCATTGCTGTCCTCGATCATTTTGCGATCACTGATGTCGATCACAAAACCCTCAAGGAATGCGAGATCCCCGGCATCATCAAACACCCCGCCGCCAATCTCGCGCACCCAAACGGCGCGCCCGAAATTGGGCACGATGCGATAATCAACATTCCAGTTGCGCTTGGCCTCCAAGGCCGTGTTGACGGCGGCAAACACTCTCTCCAGGTCATCTGGATGGATCACCGAAACATATTCGAGGACTTTGTTCTGAATGAAATCGCCTGGTGGATAGCCGCTGATGTTCGAAATTCCGTCGCTGATGTAAAGCATGGTATAGGACTGGTCGTTGCGGCAGCGATAGAGAAAGCCGTCCATGCGTCCGGTTATGCTGAGAAGTGCATCCAGCCTTACATCAGCGTAGGACGATTTGTGCAGGGCGGAGTCAGTCGTGAGATGCATAGGGCAATTCAAACTTGAGATGACCAAAAAACCGGGTTAGGAGCGAAAGACTTTGTTCCAGGCAAAATCCTACAAGCTTGATGTTATCAAGATGTTAAGAAAGGTTTTCTCCGGGATGCGTTCCGGCCGTTCTTGCTTGGAGAAAGTTAAGAATGAATGGAAAACTGGTGCCACTTGGATAACCCAAACACCTGACCCCATCGTTACGAAATTCGAAGGAATGCTTCTGGGGGAACCCGGTGTTTGCTTTGCTGTTCATTAAGTTATTGGAATTGCGCCGATATGCGGATTGTTGATGAAACTGGAGTTCTCCCAAACCCCCGTGATTGCCTTGCCATTTGGCTCCCCTCGTTCCCCGGCATCCATCTTAGGCTCAGCGGGGAAGCAAATCGCAGGAATAAAAGTACCTGGACAAGGCCAACCAGCCTCACGTCCCTGCATTAAGGCCTTGCCGGTATTTTTCCGCGTCCCAATTGACCAGGCGGTCTATGGCCTCCGTATCTAGCGCGATGAGGTGGTCATCTGCCGCAATCCTCCGCATGACGTCTGCCAGGCAACGTCCCATGGGTTCTACTGCGGGTTTCGCATTCTCCCGGATCAGAACGCCCTTGCCGGGGACTGCGACGAGCGGAGCACCGCTTCCAATTTCCGTGGCAACACCGGCACCGAGGAACACCACGTGGTCAGGATAGAAGACGGCATCTTTGCCTCTATCCAGTGCCAGCCCGTCTGTGGCCAGCGCATGGGTTTCATTATTGCCGGCCGGAGCATAATCCGTGCCTTTGCAAAGCAGGAAGAGGGCCGCCAGGTCCGGTGGAACCAACGCCCGGACCGGTCTAACGAGCACACTTACCACACGGTCCAGAAGTGCCTGCGCCTCGGCTACGGTTTCGGCGGCGACAACCAGTCCATGATTACCAAGAACAAGAACGTCGGTGCTGGGTCTGAGGCGGGCGGCGATGGCCTTGGCAAGCGGCAGCCCCGGCCTCGCGTAAGGTATGAAAGCCCAATCGAAGTCCCTCAGTTTTTCCGCAAGCCGCTGTTCCGCATCGCAGCGGATGGCCCACGCGATGGTATTGACACAATGAACATGAACGACAACCCGCTGCGGCATCAACGCATGCACCGTGGTTTCAATCGATGGCCGCAATCCAGTTGCATTGAGATCAGCCAGCACGAAATCCGTGCAGGCCTCGCAAGCCGGGTCATTCCTTGCAAGTGCTGCCAGCAATGCCTCGTGACGGACCGGGACGAAGATGTCCCGGGAAGCGGCGTCCCTGAGCCATGTGCCTGACGCCTTGATCCACATCACGCCATTTTGCTTCAATGAAGTATTGCCGCCCGCCGCCTGCACGAGCAGGGGATCGCTTCCCACGCGGGCCGAAAGGTTTTTCAGGGCCGGGAATTCAGTCATTGAGATAACTCGCAAGGCTTTCGCGCTGTCGTTGTGAAAGATGAAGGCCATGCTTGGTGCGCCGGTCAAGAATGTCTTCTGCCGTCTGCGCCCACTCATGGGCGCGAAGATAGGCTGCTTCCGCTTCGTAAAACGTTCCGCCGAAATGCTGGCCAAGGCCCTTCAAGTTACTGGCGCCATTGATGACCTTCTCCGCGCGTGAGCCGTAGAGCCTTGCATAATGGCGGGTAACATCCTCTGGCGCCCAGGAAAACTCGCGTTGCAGATCCGATACGAAAGCGCCAAAATCGGCATTGGGAATGTTGCCGCCAGGGAGGGCTGCCTTCGCTGTCCAATTTTCCTGCATTGCGGGGAAGAAAGGTTTCAGTTTTTGCAGCGCATGCTCGGCGAGTTTGCGATAGGTCGTGATCTTGCCGCCGAAAACCGAGAGCAGGGGCGGTTCGCCATCGCAGTCGAAGACATAATCGCGCGTCACCGCCGACGGGTTGGCCGCATTGTCATCGGAAAGCGGACGAACGCCGGAGAAGCTGCCGATGACATCAGTCCGGGTGAGTTGCTTTTTCGTATAGCGGTTTACGGCAGCTAGCAGATAGTCAATCTCGTGGTTATCTATGCTCACATCCTCGGCCCGGCCTTCATAAGGAATATCCGTGGTGCCGATAAGGCAGAGATCATTCTCGTAAGGGTTGACAAAGATTACACGTTTGTCGTGGTTCTGCAGGAGATAGGCGTGGGGGCCGTCCCAGAATTTGCGGACAATGATGTGGCTGCCCTTCACCAGCCGGACCCGGCGCGTGGAGTTGACACCGACAACGCCGCTGATGACATCTTCCACCCAGGGGCCGGCGGCATTGACCAGGGCCTTGGCGCGCGCACGCGATTGCGTACCGTCACTGCCGCGAAACTCAATATCCCAGGTTCCATCCTTTCGCCGCGCCGAGGCGGCGGATGTGCGGGTAAGAATGGTGGCGCCCCGCTCTTTGGCATCAAGCGCGTTGAGAACCACGAGGCGCGCATCATCCACCCAGCAATCGGAATACTCAAAGGCGAGCCTGTAACTGTCTTTGATGGCCTGGCCTTCCAGGTGGTTTCTAAGATTGATGCGGCGGCATGGCGGGAGCTTCTCCCGGCCGCCGAGATGGTCATAGAGAAAGAGCCCAAGCCGCACCAACCAGGCGGGGCGCTGTTCCGGCGAGTGGGGCAGCACAAAACGCATCGGCCAAACGATGTGGGGTGCGGCCTTAAGCAAAACCTCGCGCTCGATCAACGCTTCGCGCACGAGGCGGAATTCGAAGTATTCAAGGTAGCGCAGACCGCCGTGGATCAGCTTTCCTGAGCGTGACGAGGTGCCCTCGGCAAGATCGTCTTTTTCGCAGAGAATGACAGAAAGCCCACGGCCCGCCGCATCCCGGGAAATTCCTGCACCATTGATGCCGCCGCCAATGACAACAAGATCGACTGTGCCCCGGTCCTGCATGTCAGCACCGGTTGATGGCGGGCTCGCCCGCGAGATAGCGCCGCACTTCTTCCGCCGCAAGGCTCGCCGCGTACCGCACGGTTTTCACCGATGCGCCCGCAATGTGCGGCGTCAGCGTCACATTGGGAAGCTGCAGCAGGGGCCAGTCCGGCGGCGTGGGCTCAATCGAGAAGGTTTCCAGCATGGCGCCACGCAGGTGGTTGCTTTTCAGCGCCTCATAAAGCGCATCATAATCAAGCAGGGGCCCCCGCGACGTGTTGATGACGTAAGCCCCTTTTTTCATCTGGGCAAGCGTATCCCGGTTGAGCATTTTCGTCGTCTCGGGCGTCACGCGCGGATGCAGCGACACAACGTCAGACTCCGCAAGCAGGCGGGCAAGCGAGGTCTGGATCACGCCGTCGCGCAGGTCTTCCACCGAAAGTTGAACATAGGGATCGCTCACCAGAATGCGGCAGCCGAAAGCTTTCAGCAGTTTCACCACCCGCCGGCCCACCTCGCCATAGCCGATGAGGCCTACCGTCATTTCGGACAACTCCTCGCCAGTCAGATCGGCGCGGTAGAGATCGCCGCGCCACTCGCCCCGGCGCAACGCATCATGGCCCCTGGTGATGTTCCGGGTCTCGGCCAGGATGGCGCCGATGGTGAACTCGGCAACCGCGGAGGCATTGCGCCCCGGCGTATTGACGACCGTGACGCCGCGTTCACTTGCCGCCTTCATGTCGATGTTCACCGGGCCGCCGCGCGAAACGGCGACAAATTTCAAGTTTGGCAAGCGGTCCATGATGCCCGCCGAAAGCGGCGTGAGATGCGTCACCAGAATTTCCGCATCCCCGACAAGGGCTACGGCTTCATCCGCCGTTCCCACATATTCCTTGAGGCCATCCATGCCGGCGACCGCATAGCCATGCTCCATGGGCACGTCAGGCCACCGCAAATCATGTTTGCGGATATCGATGTCGAAGAGGCGGCAGCGTTCGCGGATCGCCTGCTCGAACATATCGGACAGCATGAAGAGATCGCCAATGATCGAAAGCTTACGAGGCATGCGTAGCCTCCCTGCGGTTGGCCATCATGGCGCGCCAAATCGGTTGCATTTTTTCGCGAGTTTCCTTGTAAACGGAAAAGCTCTTCTCATAAATGGCAGCAAGATCCGCGTCAGGCGTGGTGCTGTCACCGAGCAACGGATCGACCCATTGGGCCGCACACGCCGCCATGTCGGGATAGAGCTTCTGTTGGACCGCCGCCATCATGGCAGCGCCGGCAGCACCTGCTTCCTCGCGGGCAACGCTGCGAACCCGGGCTTTCAACGTGCTCGCCAGAATCAGGCGCAGCGCATTGGAGCGCGCGGCTCCGCCAGTCACGCGGATTTCTTCCGGAATGTCACCCATCGCCGCATAGCAATCGCGTGACGCAAGACAAAGGCCCTCATACACACCGCGCATCAGGTCAGAAAAACCCTGGCCGATCTCCAGGCCGGTAAACATGGCGCGCGCCGACGGCTCCATGAAAGGGCCGCGTTCGCCGGCGTGGCTGATATAGGGATGATACATGACGCGACCTGCGGGCCGCGCCATGATCTTTTCATCCATGCCTTTCAACAGATCGCCGCGTGATCGCTCCACACCTTCGCTTTTCAACAAATCGCGTGCCATGTCGAGCAGCCAATCGATGTTGAGGGTGGAGGCCATGTTGGACTGCATTTGTGCATACATGCCTGGGACTGGAAAACACATGGTGTAACCTGACATTTCAGCATTGAGCTTCACATCGGCTGCCGTAGGCGCCACGCGCATGTGCATGCCGGTCGAGCCTATAATGGTGCATCCTGTTTTGCCCAAGGGATCGAAAAGCCCGCCGCCGAGACCCGTGCAGATCACGTCGACATAGCCGAGGGTGATGGGCGTGCCCGCTTTCAGCCCGGCAAGTTTCGCCGCTCCTGCCGAAAGCGCGCCAGCCACTTCCGTTCCCTCAACAATGGGCGGCAGCAGGCGTTTCGCGTCGGATGCTCCCAGCGTGTCGAGCACATGCGGTGCATAGGTGCGTGTTGCATATTGGCCAAGAGTGAAATTGGCTTCGGAAGGATCTTCGGCGCGTTCACCCGTAAGCTTGAAATAGAGCCAATCCTTGCAATGGAAGGCGGAACTCGCCCGCGCCAGCACTTCAGGCCTGTGCCGCGCCATCCAGGCGAGATGAATGCTCATCTGGCAGGCGTTTATGCCGGTGCCGGTGCGCTTATAGTGGGCGGGATAATCGGAGTGGCGGATAAACTCCTCCGCGATTGAGGCGGCGCGCGCATCGAGCCAGAGCCAGGCGGGAGCCACGGGCTCGCCGTCTCGATCGATAAGCCACATGCCATCGCCCTGACCCGTCACCGATATGGCAATGAGGCGCGACGCGAGGTTCGGAATATTCTCCGAGAGCCGCTTTAAGGCCTGGGCTGTATCACGCCAGGTGCGGGCCATGTCCTGTTCAACGCCGCCACCGGCGAGTGTCTCATACACATTGGAGATCGCCGCGATGGCAATCTGTTCGCCAGCGGTGGTGAAGGCCACCGACTTGATAACCGATGTGCCGGCATCAATGCCGATAAGAATGCCATCCTTCATGCGAGGTCACCCCCGTGAGCGAGGGCGCCGCCGGAGGCTGCATCGAAGAGATGCAAATCGCCCGCGGCGACATTCAGTTCGATATCGCTGCCGGTTTTTTGCGAGACGCGTTCTTGGGCCACGGATACAATGGTGCGGCCGGCCACTTCTACAGCCACATGGGTTTGATCGCCCAACCACTGGCATGACACTACCTTGCCCTTGATCGGACCCTTGCCCAGATGCAGCGCATGGGGGCGAATGCCGATGGCGACACGCTGTTGCTTCGACAGCAGGTTGCTTACCGGGGCGGAGAGTTCATTTGCGGGATAGTCTAGGGTGACGCCGCCATCAATTGCGAAGCTGACGGTTTTCCCATCAGTCCTGACGCCGGCATTGAACACGTTCATCGGCGGCTCGCCAATAAAGGTGCCGGTGAAAAGATTGGCGGGACGGAGCTTCAATTCGGCAGGCGTTGCATATTGCTGCAGGATACCGCCTTCCATCACGGCAATCCGATCGGCGAGCGCGTTGGCTTCCGTTTGGTCATGGGTGACAAGAATGGTGGTGCACTTGTGCTCGCGCAAATAATGCTTGATTCGGCCCCGCAGGATGGCGCGGAGTTGCGGCTCGAGCTGGCCCATGGGTTCGTCGAGCAGATAGAGGCCGGCCTTGCGCACAAGGGCGCGGCCAAGGCCGGCGCGCTGCTGCTGCCCGCCCGAAACCGACGTCGGATATTTGTTCAGGATATCGGAGATTTCAAGCATCTCCGCCATCGCCTTGACCTTCGCGTCTGATTCCGCAGTCGAAAGCTTGGCCGCCTTGAGGGCAAAAGCCATGTTCTCGGCAATGGTCAGGGGCGGATAGAGCGAATAGGCCTCAAATGCCATGGCAACTCCACGCGCCGACGGCGCAAGCGTATGGATGTCCCGGCCGTCAAGCGAGATCGTGCCATGGCTTACGTCCTCGAAGCCCGCGATCATGCGAAGCGTCGAGGTCTTGCCGCAACCCGAGGAACCGAGCAGTGCCGTGATTTCACCGGGCTTGACCGTAAGGCTCAGCGACTGCACCGCGTGGACCGGCGCCTTGCGGCGCGGGCGGTAAATCTTGTCCACATTGCTTATGACAAGCTCACCCATGAAGCCGCTCGGCCGTTGTCTTGTCGAAGAGATGAGTCCCGCTCGCTGCGAAGGAAGCTTTCACCTTGGCGCCGGGTTCCGGTATATTTGTCGCGGAAGAGGGAAGCGACGCCAGGAATTCCCAGCCGCCTTCCGAATGCAGCAGAAGCACCGTGCGTTCATTGAGTGGCGTGACCGCCATGACATTGGCCGCCAGTCCTGCGCCCTTCGATGCATTGATCTCGACTGCTTCCGGCCGTACGCCAAATGTCACGAGGCGGCCAGCATAGGATGAATAGCTGCTAACGATTGGCACCTTCGCCCCGCCAAGCGTGACGTTGACTGTCTTGCCCGCCAATTCAACTTTTGTATCGGCAGTATTGATTGAGGGGTCGCCAAAAAGCTGGGCCACGCCCAGTGTTGCGGGCTTAAGATAAATATCTTCCGGTGCCGCCGTTTGGATGAACTTCCCATTGGCTATCACCGCAATGCGGTCGGCCAGTGCCATGGCTTCCTTGTAATCCTGCGTCACATAAAGCACTGCGGCTCCCGTCTGGCGCAACAGCCGTGGCAGTTCGAGACGCATTTCAAAGCGGAGCTTGGCATCAACGTTGCGCAGGGGATCATCCAGCAGAAGAATGCGGGGCCCTGCTGCCAGCGCGCGGGCAAGGGCGGTGCGTTGCTTCTGGCCATTCGACAGTTCACGCGGCGCATGGCCCAGCACGTGATCAATCTTGAGGAGCTTCGCCACCTTGTCCACGCCTGACCTGACCAACTCGGCCGAGGCATTTTGCGCACGCAATGGTGTGGCGATGTTTTCAAAGGCCGACAAATGTGGAAAGAGCGCGAAGTTCTGGAAGGCCATGCCGATATTGCGATGCTCTGGGGCGATGTCAGCAACATCGTTGCCTTCGATCTCGATAAGGCCTGAAGTGGGCTCCTCAACGCCGGCGATGAGGCGCAGCAGGATTGTCTTGCCAGTGCCGGAGCCACCAAAGATCACCACGATCTCCCCGGGCTCCGCCGCAAGGTTCAGGCCGTCGAATACCTTGTAGGCACCATAACTCTTGGTCAGGGACTTGAGTTCAAGTTGCGTCATCCCTTCACCGCGCCCATGGAAAGACCCTCCACCAGATAGCGCTGGGCATAGAGCGCCAGCGCCAGTGTCGGCGTGACCGATAGCACAATGGCCGCCGCAATCTGTCCATACTGGATGCCCGATGCCGTGACAAAGGCAAGTGCTCCCACTGTCACCGGTTGCTTGTCGGCCGAGGCGAGGATCAGGGCGAAAACGAAATTATTCCACGCGAAAATAAACGCCAGCAAGCCAGCCGCCGCAATGCCGGGCCGCGCCAATGGGATGGCGACTCTGGTAAAGGTTTTCCACCAGCTGTTTCCGGCGATACGGTAGGCGTGTTCGATGTCAGGGCTGATGTCTTCGAAATAGCCGCGCACGATCCACAGGATAAGCGGCAGGCAGATAAGCTGATAGACCCAGATAAGGCCAATATAGGTGTTGGTCAGGCCCAATGTCTTGAAATAGAGGCTGAGCGGCAGCAGCACCAGCAGGGGCGGTGCAAAGCGGAAAGACAGGAGCGTGAAGGCGATGTCTTCACCCAGCCGGAATTTGAATCGGGCAAAGGCGTAAGCCGCAGGTACGCCTAGCAGCAAGGACAGGGCCACCGAAAACGTCGACAAGAGGACCGAGTTCCACAGGTTACGCATGAAGGCAATGTCGAGATTGCCGGCCGTGGTCTGCAGTTTGCCGGTGATCAGGGCCCGGTAATTGTCGAGGTTTGGTTCGAAGAGGATTGAAGGTGGAATGCGCAGGATTGTCTCATTCGTCTGGAGCGACATGAGAAATATCCAAAGAATCGGAAAGAGAAAGAAGATCAGCACCAGGGTGATCAGCGCGCTGCGCAAGGCTTTCTCGAAGGTGGAGCTGTGATCCATGGCCTAGCCCGCCCCATGGGCGCGTTCGCGCAGCTTGAGCCATTGCTTGATGAAGATGTTGGAAAGGAAATAGGTGATAGCCCAGAGAATGATCATCAGCGCCGCCGAACGGCCCACATTGGTGGACTGGAAGAAATCCAGATAGGCCTGGACCTGAAACACGAGCAGCTTGTCGCCGGGCCCGCCTTGCGTCATCGAATAGATGATGTCGAACTGCTGGATGGAGTCGAGCAGGCGGAACAGGCTTGCCGTGATGATGTAGGGCATCAGCATGGGCAAAGTAATACGGAAGAACACGAATGAGCGCGGCACCCCATCGAGGGCTGCGGCCTCAAATGGTGCTTGTGGCAGCGATCTCAACCCCGCCAACAGGAGGATCATGATGAATGGCGTATAAACCCAGATGTCGACGAGCACGACCGTGAACAACGCCGTCGAAGGGTCGGACGCCCACCTGAAATCATGGAATCCAAGGAGGCCAGCAAAATAGCTGAGGATGCCGAAGTTCGGATTGGTCATCAGCTTCCACATGAGAGATGCCAGTGCCGGTGCAGTCATCAGGGGAAGCAGCAAGAGAATCGAGGCAATGTTGTTGAAGCGCGTCGGCTTTTGCAGCAGGAGCGCTATGGCAAGGCCGAGCATAAGCTCAAGACTTACCGTCAGGAACGCATAGAGCAGAGAAATGTAAACCGTGTTCCAAAATGACGGGTCATAAAAAAAATTTACGTAGTTGCCAAACCAGATGAAGCCCTTCATCTGCGGCAGGTTCAGCCGGTAGCGCAGCATTGAATAATAGACCGCGGTAAAAAAGGGAATAAGAATGCCGATGCACATGAGCAGCGCGGGCAGGCTGAGGATATAGGGCAAGGCCTTGCGCATGAAGCGGCTCTGCTTCACGTGGCGGCTGGAATTTGCGGTGTTTGCGGTCATGGGACCGTATACTCTAACGGAGATTTACATTCACGAACAAGTGGGGCGCGGGTCCCGAAAGGAGGACTATCCCCCAGGACCCGCGCGCGGCGTGCCAGAAATTAGCCGAGGCCGGCTTCTTTCAATTTGGAGTCGATATCTTCCGCCATCTTGTCGAGGCCTTCATCGACCGGGAGTTCCCTGGCCACCATTTTCTGGAGCGTCTCCGACCACTGGGTGGTGAGGTCGAAGAACAGCGGCTGGGCGGTAAAGTAGATTTTCGCGCCCGGAGCCGATACGTCATGCTGATTGAGGTAGCCCGGATAGGCCGTGTCAATCCGCTTCCTGAAGATTTCATCTTTCCAGACCGAGGCCCGGACCGGATTGACGAAGTCCATTTTCTGCGCCCCGAACAGGCCATGCTCGGTCGAGGAAGCCCACTGCATGAAGTACCAGGCGGCATCTTTCTGGATGCCGGCGTTGTTCATGCCTAGCGACCAAATCCAGACGTTCGGCGTTGGCGCCGAGGCGGCAGGATTGGCGGAGAACGGCGCATATCCGATGTTGCCCTTCTCCTTGTTGTCGCCGCCGTTCATGAAGTAGCCGAGAATATCGGCGTCGAAAATCATGGCGGATGCTCCGGCGCCGAGATCGGTGCCAACCTGATACCAGGTGTGGGTGGACCAGTCCTTGGCGCCTGAGTCCTGGATCATCTTCACCCAGTCCGCATGGAAGGCCTTTGAGCCCGCCGTATTCATTGCGGCTTTCAGCTTGCCGTCGGCGACATTGAAGTCTTTTTCGCCAAAGTTGGCGTAGCCCGAAAGGAAGCCCGGGTGGATTGAAGCCCATGAACGCGAGCCGCGCACGCCAATGCCGTAAGGTCCGCCCAGGTCCGCTTTGAGCTTGGCCGCGACCTCGACCATTTCACCGATATTCTTCGGCACCTGCACGCCAACCTTGTCGAACATCTTCTGGTTATAGGAGATGTTGTTGAGCTCGTAGCCCCACGGAATGCACCATTGCTTGGCGTCAGCCGAACCCAGTTCGCCGCCGGGAACGCCATTCCATGCCGTTGAGGCACGAAGTCCGGGAAGCATGTCATCCCAGTTGTAGGTGGGGTGCGTTTTGGCCGGATCCTTGATGTACTCGTTGAGGTCGGTGATCCAGCCGGCCGGGCCATAGGTCCAGGTCATGTAGGCGCCGGTCATGAAGGCATCATATTCGGTTGAGCCAGACGACAGCGCCGCCGTGACCTTGTCGAAATAGACGTCTTCGGCGAAGATGTCATAGCTGACCTCCATGCCGGTCATGGTTTTGAAAGTGTCGATGTTGGCGATCATTGCGTCGGCGTAAGGATGCTTGTTGAGCAGAAGCTTCAGCTTCGAGCCCTTGAACTTCATCCAGTCGAAATCGGCGGCCATAGCCCTGGTCTGCGCCTGATTGAGCAGAATCCCGGTTGCGGCGGCGCCGAGGCCGAGCTTGCCAGTTGCCCGGATCAGTTCGCGGCGGCTCATTTGCTGCTTCACGAAAGCATCAAAGAGTCCCTTTTCCTTGTCATACATTTCCCATTCCTCCGTTGCATTGAACAAAAGCACGTTTCTTTTTTTAGGTTAGCCCGATGCGGTTTTCCCGTTCTTCCTGCCGGGCTCGTGTCCCGGTTTTTCGCTGGCGAGGCGACGTGCAGTCGCCTCGTCGGTGATCAAGCCGAAAAGAAGTCCGCTCGCCAGGATGGCGCGGACGGCCTGAGTCTTGGACGTGCCGCCCGCAAGGGCGACGATCTTGTGTGATTGCAGGTCTTCAATGCGCGGGCCCATGGCGCGGTCGGACACCGCGTTCGGCATATGCGCCCCATCGGACTTGAAGAAATGACCAAGGATTTCGGCGCAGGCGCCGGATTTGATGACAGCTTCCGTATCCTGGTCATCAACCATTTGGGCCGTGGCGATGAAACTCTTGCGGTCCACTTCACCGATGCCCGCCACATAGAGCTTGGCGCGCCGCGCCATTTCGATCACGTCGGAAACGCCGTATTGGGACTCCAGCACCTGCTTGTCCTTCATCGTGTTGGCAAAGAACGGCACTGGCATGACATAAGCTTCAACGCCAGTGCGCTCGGCAAGCCGGTGGATCACGTCGAAGGGGCTTGCCGCAAATCGCCGTGTGAGGCCGCCGAGCAGCGAAACGAACTTGACGTCATTTGCGGGCACGCTTGGCAGCATGTCGATCGCCGCGGCCAGGGTCCGCCCATGACCGATTCCGATGAGATCAAACGTGGCGTTTTCAATCAGGTGACGGATGTAACGCGCACCCGCCGTTCCCAGGGTGCGCAGCGGAAGCGCTCCTTCGTCGATGTTAGGAACCACTTCGCAATGCCCGAGGCCATACATGAACTTCAGTTTTTCCTCGAGTTCGATGCAGCCGGCGATAGGCCCTTCGACAAAGACCCGGATCAGCCCTTCGCTGCGTGCCTTGGCGATGAGGCGATGCGCCTTGGTATTGGGAACGCCGAGAATTTCCGCCACTTCACCCTGCGTCTTGCCGCCGGCGAAATGCAACCACGCGGCGCGCGCCGCAAGGGCCGCTTCCTCGTCGAATTGCAGTGCTGTGCGCTGGTGTTCCAACCCGTCTTCACCCGTTTGAATTTTTTTGCTTGAGCTGCAATATTTTTCATATATGCTTGGAAGTCAACAAAAATCGACGCTGCAACGCAATACAGCATGGGTCTGTGCATGGGATTTTCGCTTTCGGTGAACACGAATCCGTTGGTAAACCGCTTCGCCGAACCGGAGGATGTGGTCAGTGTTTTGACCGATGAAATTGGCATCGGGCACTTTCAACTCGTCCATGAATTCATCAATCCATCATGGGCCGCACCGACAGTAAAACGTTTGACGGATCGCATGGCGAAGGCCTGCGCGAAGCACCGTGCGAAGATCACCTCGATCATGACCGGACCCTATGGCCGGCTCAATCATTTCGCGCATCCGGATGCAGAGGTGCGCGACTATTACGTCGATTGGTTCAAGGGCATGGTGGACATCGCCGCCGACCTTGGAGCTCCCGCCATCGGCACGCAATTCGGCATTTTCACCTTCCGTGATTACGACGATCCGGTGCGGCGGGAGGGCCTGATGCGAATAGCTCTCGAATGCTGGCGAGACGTGGCAAGGCACGCGAAGGCGCGCGGGATTTCATATCTGTTTTGGGAACCCATGTCGGTGGGCCGCGAACTCGGCCACACGATCAAGGAGTGCCAAGCGCTGCAGAATTGGATCGAGGCGGGCGGGCTTCCAATCTCCTTGAAGCCCATGATTGATATTGACCACGGCGACGTGACCTCGCCTGATCCCGCCGACACTGATCCCTATGCATGGGCGAAGGATTTTGCGGCGCGCTCCCCCATCATCCACATCAAGCAAAGCACCATGAACAAGGGTGGCCACTGGCCCTTCACCTCTCGCTACAACAGGGATGGCCGGATTACGCCGGAAAAACTTCTGGCGGCAATCAATGCAGGCGGTGGCATCGACAATGAACTGTGCCTTGAGCTAGCCTTCCGCGAACGTGAACCCAGCGACCGCAGTGTGGTCGCGGCACTCAAGGAATCGGTAGCCTATTGGGCTCCCTACACCAGGACAGGTTATAATTGATGGCAAGGAAAATTCCCTGGATCGGCACTGGCTGGAAAATGAACAAGCTCCGCGCCGATGCGGTTGGCTATGCCAATACGCTTAAAGGTTCAGCTGTTGCCAACACCGCGTTGGCCCAGACCTTTGTTCTCCCGCCCTTTCCCTACATCGCTGAAGTGTTCGATATCCTGAAGGACACGCGCGTGAAAGCCGGGGCGCAGAACATGCATTGGGAAGAGCAGGGCGCCTGGACCGGTGAAATCTCCGCCCCGATGGTGAAGGATTGCGGGGCCACCATGGTGGAACTCGGCCATAGCGAACGCCGCACCTTCTTCAACGAGACCGACGAGACCGTGGCCCTCAAGGTGAAGGCGGCATTGAAGCATGGCCTTCTGGCGCTGGTCTGCATTGGTGACACCAAAGCTGAATACGATGCGGGCCAGACGGCCGATGTCCTGGAGCGCCAAACCCGCGCCGCCCTGAGCCAGGTGGGCAAATCAGCCGCTGGCAACGTCATCCTCGCCTATGAGCCTGTCTGGTCCATCGGTGAAGGCGGCGTTCCCGCCGATCCGGATTTTGCCAATGAACAGCACAAGCGCATCAAGGCGGTGACCGCCGGCGAAATCGGCGTTGAGTTGCCCGTGCTTTACGGCGGCAGCGTGAACCAGCAGAACTGCTGCGCCCTGGCGCGCCAGTCCCACATCGATGGGCTTTTCATTGGCCGCGCCGCGTGGAATGCTGCGGGCTTCATCGGCATTGTTGAAGCCGTCATCGCAAATCTGGGAGAACACTCATGAAAATAGCCTTGGGCGGCGACAGCGCCGGAAAGCCCCTTATCGATGTGATCGAGGCTCACCTCAAATCGAAGGCCGGCCATGAGGTGACCAATCTCAGCCAGCCAGGCTTCTACGCCGATCTTTCCGCCACCATCGCCAAGGCGGTGAAGTCCGGCACCTACGAGCGCGCCATCCTGTGCTGCGGCACCGGCATCGGCGTTTCCATTTCCGCCAACAAGGTGGCCGGCATCCGGGCCGCGCTCACCCATGACACCTATTCGGCCGAACGGGCCGCCAAATCCAACAATGCCCAGATCATCACCATGGGGGCCCGCGTCATCGGCCCGGAACTTGCCAAGGCCATCGTCGACACCTGGCTGGCCTCGGAATTTGACCCCAAAGGCGCCTCCGCCGCCAATGTCGAGGCCATCAACCGGCTGGACGAAGTCGCTGGCAAATCTTGATCTTAAGGAGAGGACCCTGGAATGAACCTCAAGCCTTTCGGCCAGGCGCGCGCTATTGGCATCGATATCGGCACGTCCGGTGCGCGCGCTGTCGCCGTTGATCGTGACGGCCGCCCGGTCGCCGCATCCGAATCCGCTTACAAATCGTCGAGCGACACACGAACGCCTGCCGCTTGGTGGACCGGTGTGGAGAATTGCATCAGTGGCCTTTCGGGAAAATGCGCGCTCGGCGGCATTGAAGGCCTGGCTGTCGATGGAACATCCGGCACGCTTGTTGCCCTTGATGCCGGCAATGCCCCGCTTGGCGCCGCAAGCCTCTACAATGACAGCTGCGACGATCCGGCGATTATTGCTGCCATCGCGGCTGCAGCGCCCGCAACAAGCCCGGCGCTCGGCGCCACCACGGCGCTGGGCCGCGCCATTCAGCTTTCGCGGCGCAGTGGCGTCCACCTGATCGTCCACCAGGCTGATTGGATTGCCATGCGGCTTGGCCATGGTGAGGCCATTTCCGACGAAAACAATGCTCTGAAGACCGGCTATGATCTTGTCACGGAGTGCTGGCCGGATTGGCTGGAAAGCGCCGGCATGAACCGGCGCTTGCTGCCAAGGGTTGTCCGGGCCGGTGCCTTGATCGGCAGTGTCGGAAAGGCCGGACGCGCCGTTGGCCTGGCGACGGACACCCGCATCCATGCGGGCACGACGGACGGTTGCGCTTCATTTCTTGCAACAGGCGCAAATCAAGTCGGCGATGCCGTGACGTCATTGGGGTCAACATTGGTGGTGAAGATCGCTTCGGACCGTCCCATCAATGCGCCCCAGTTTGGCATCTACAGCCACCGTGTGGGCAATCTGTGGCTTGCCGGTGGCGCATCGAATACCGGTGGCGCGGTAATCCGCAGTCTCTTTGGCGACGCGCAGTTGGATGAGCTGACGCGAAAGATCGATGCAAGCCATCCTACGGGCCTCGACTATTACCCACTCTTGAAGCCGGGAGAGAGGTTTCCGATCAACGATCCCCACTATGCGCCGCGCCTTGAACCCCGTCCGGCGGATGACGCAGTCTTCTTCAAGGGCGTACTCGAAGGAATCGCGGCAATCGAGGAACTGGGCTACCGTCAACTGGCAACGCTCGGTGCGCCGCAACCGCGCAGCGTGCGGACGGTTGGCGGCGGCGCGCGCAATTTGCCCTGGCGTGAAATCCGGCAACGGAAACTTGGCGTTCCGTTCCTGGATTCATTTTCCGAGGATGCCGCTGCCGGGGCGGCCTCCTTGGCCCTCAGAAAACGAAACCTGTCACTATGAAAATGCCGCCCACCGCTACGCTGAATGAACTCAGTGCGCTCTATGATGTTTTCTTCATCGACCAGTTCGGCGTGCTGCGCGGCGGGGAAGCGGCCTATGCGGGCGCAGCCCTCGCTTTGGCCCGATTGAAAGCCCAAGGCAAAACCATCGTCATACTGTCCAATTCCGGCCGGAGCGGCCCGTACAACGCCGCCCGCCTGGCGCGGCTTGGCTTCGACAGCGGCTCGTTCGATCATTTGGTCACCTCCGGCGATGTCACTCTCGCCTTGCTGGAATCAGGCCTCCTTCACATTGAGCGAAACAAGTTCACCCGCAGCCTGACGATAGCGAGCGGTGATGACCACTCTCTTGCCGACAAGCTGGGTTTCTCCAGCGTGGCTTCGGCCGAAGATGCCGATTTGATCATCATCTCCGGCAGCGAAACCGAGCGTATCCCGCTTGAGGCCTATCGCGCCATTTTGCACCCTGCAGCAAAAAAGGGCGTGCCATGTATATGCACCAATCCCGATGTTTACAAGCTCGTCGGCGAAACGCTTCTTCCCGCCGCCGGAGCGATTGCTGCGCTATATGAAGAGATGGGCGGCGTGGTCACGCGCGTTGGCAAGCCCCATCAGGATATCTACCAGTACGCGCATGAATTATGCAGCTATCCCGCCAAGGCGAGGATCGTTTCAATCGGCGACAGCCTTGATCACGATATTCTGGGCGCCGCCACGTTTGGCATTGACGGCGTGTTGGTGCGGACCGGCGTGCAAACCCATGTTTCGGAAGCTGCACTTCTGGTCCAAATGCAGGAAGCACACCTTGCTCCTCGCTATCTGCTCCAATCTTTCGTGTGGGATGAAGCGCGCGGGGACAAGTAGATGTTATCCTCCATTCTTACTCGATGGCGCATAGTTTGCACCGTTAACGGCTTGGGGGCGCCCGTCAATTGTCAATGTTGAAACGATTTCCGGCGTTTCCGCAATGACCTTGCCATTGCGCACCACTTTAAGCCGGTTTGCCTTCAGCCTGATCGCTTCAATCGGGTCTTTGGCTTGAAGCAGGACAAAATTGGCCTTGCAGCCCTTAGCCAATCCGTAGCCTTCGAGGTGCATGGCTTTGGCGGGGTTTACAGTCACCGCATCAAAGGTCCAGCGCATGGCTTCGCGGGACGTCATGGGGACGGCGTGAATGCCCATGCTCGCCACCTCCAGCATGTCCGCCTGGCCCAAAGGATACCATGGGTCCATCACGCAATCATGGCCGAAGGAAATGTTGATGCCGGCGGCGCGCAGTTCCGGAATGCGCGTCAGGCCACGGCGTTTGGGATAGGTGTCATGGCGGCCCTGCAGGGTAATGTTGATCAGCGGATTGGGTGTGGCATGAAGCTGGGCTTCGGCCATGAGCGGAATGAGTTTTGACACGTAGTAGTTGTCCATGGAGTGCATGGACGTGAGATGTGACCCCACCACGCGGCCCTGCAAGCCCAGGCGCTGGGTTTCATAGGCCAGCGCCTCAACATGGCGCGACAGGGGATCGTCGGTTTCATCGCAATGAATGTCGACCAGCAGCCCGCGCTTGGCGGCGATCTCGCAAAGCTCCTTCAGGCTTGCGGCACCGTCTGCCATGGTGCGTTCAAAATGAGGAATGCCGCCGACGACATCGACGCCCAGATCCAGGGCGCGAATGAGATTCTGCTTAGCGGTCTTTGAGCGGTAGAAGCCATCCTGCGGGAAGGCCACGATCTGCAATTCGATATAGGGCGCGATTTTCTTTTTCACCTCGAGCAGGGCTTCCACGCACAGCAGCCGGTCATCGCAGACATCAACATGGGTGCGAATGGCGCCTATGCCCTTCGAAACCGCGAGATCGCAAAAGCGCAGCGCCCGCTCAATTACGGCCTCATGGGTGAGCAAGGGCTTGAGTTCACCCCACAGGGCAATACCCTCAAGAAGGGTGCCCGACATGTTGAGGCGCGGAATTCCAAGCGAAAGGGTTGCATCCATATGGAAGTGAGAGTCGATGAAGGGCGGCGAAACAAGATAGCCCTTGGCATCGATTGTCTTGAGCGCTTCGCCTTTTGTTGCAGGTGCAATTTCTGCGATGAGACCCGAGGCGCAGGCAATGTCCATGCCGGTGCGCCCATCGGGCAGCGTTGCATTGGTGATGAGGAGATCGATCATGATTCAGCGTTCGCCTTTCCGGTAGGGCACCATCAGGGCGCGGGGGTAGGCGGCGCGGCGCGACATGATGATGAGTGCGATGATGGACAGGATGAAAGGTAGCATCAGAAACACCTGATAGGGAACATAGGCCCCTGCCAGCTGCTGCAGGCGAAGCTGATAGGCATCGAAAGCGCCGAACAGGAGTGCGCCGGCCAAGGCCTTGCCAGGACGCCATGAACCAAACACCACCAGCGCCACGCAAATCCAGCCTCGCCCATTCATCATTTCAAAGAAGAATGAATTGAATGCGGATAGTGTAATGAAGCTTCCGCCGATACCCATAAGCGCACTCCCCAGCATGACGGCACCCATGCGCACCAGGGTGACATCAACGCCCTGCGCTTCAGCGGCCGAAGGATTTTCCCCAACCGTGCGGATGGCAAGGCCGATGGGCGTTTTGTTGAGAAGCCAGGCCACAAAGAGAACGGCGGCAAAGGCCAGATAGGTGAGCGGTGTTTGCCTGAACAACGCTTCGCCGATAACCGGGATATCCGAGACGAAGGGAATGGACCAGGGCTGGAAGGGCTCAATTTTGGGTGGCGAGGTAACCGATGGAAAGATCAGGCGGTAAAAATAGTAGGAGAGCGATGTGGCAAGCAGGGTGATGCCAATGCCCGTTACATGTTGCGAGAGGCCCAGGGGAACCACCAGGAAACCGTGCAGCAGGCCGAACAGGGCTCCAACAATTGCTGCGACGGCAACACCAAGCCAAAGGTCACCACCCAAAAATACGGTGAGCCAGCCGGCAAAGGCCCCCGCCGTCATGATGCCCTCGATGCCGAGATTCAGAACCCCGGCCCGCTCGCAGATGAGTTCGCCGAGGGTTCCGAAAATGAGCGGCGAGGCTATGCGAATGGCCGCGGCCCAGAGCGATGCAGTGAAAAGAATTTCAATCGCTTCCATGTTCACCTCCACCTGACGCGGTAGCGCGTGAGCATGATAGCGGTGACCATGGTGAGAAGGGAGGTGGCCACCATCACATGGGCGATATAGCTAGGAACGCCGGCCGTCCGGCTCATGGCATCGGCGCCTACAAAAACCGCAGCCACGAAAATGGCGGCCGCGATCACCCCCAGGGGATGCATAAGCGCAAGCATAGCGACGACAATCCCGGTGTAGCCAAAGCCGGGAGACAGATCGAGCGTGAGATTGCCCTTGAGGCCGGTGACTTCCGACATGCCGGCGAGGCCCGCCAGGCCGCCGGAGAGCAGGGCGGTTTTTGCCAGCACGCGGTTTACGGGGATGCCTGCAAAGGAGGCGGCCTTTGGACTGTGGCCCACGGCGCGCATTTCATAGCCCAGAGCGGATTTCCGATCGATGATCCAAACCGCAACTGCTGCGGCAATGGCGATAATAAAACCAAAATGCAGGCGCTTGCCTTGTATGAGCTTTGGCAATTGGGCCTCGGCGATGACCTTCTTCGATTGGGGCCAGCCCAGACCAGCCGGGTCCTTCAAAACACCTTCCAGCAGCATGCTGACAAACAATATGGCGATGAAATTGAGGAGCAGGGTGGTAACGACTTCATCAACCCCGAAACGGGTTTTAAGAAAGGTCGGTATGGAAAGAACCATGGCGCCGCCCAGCATCGCGGCCAGCATCAGAACGGGAATGAGAATGGATTGCGGCAACGGCAGAAGACCTGTGCCCAGCATTACTGTCATCACCGCGCCGATATAAAGCTGGGCTTCGCCGCCGATGTTCCAAAGCTTGGCGCGAAAGGCTGTGGCCGCGGCGAGGCCTGTAAAAATCAGCGGCGTTGCGCGGGTGAGGGTTTCCAGAAAGGCGAATTGCGTGCCCGCCGCCCCCTTCACCATCAATCCAAATACCGAAAGCGGGGAGGCTCCGGACAGCATCACGAGAGCCGCGCAAACAATCACCGAAGCCAAGAGGGCCAGCACGGGATAGAGGAGCAAACTGGCAGGCGAGCGCTGCTCGCGCGGTTCAAGCCGCATGGGACTGGCCTTCGGTTTTGAATCCGTGCCCCGCCATCATGAGGCCGAGGTCCTTGATGCTGGCGCTTTCACGCGGGGCTGCGTTTGAAAGCTGGCCACGGAACATGACCGCGACACGGTCCGACAGAGAATACAGTTCATCAAGATCTTCCGAAATGAGCAGAATGGCGGCGCCCCGCTTGCGCGCCGCCAGCAATTGCTCATGCACATAATTGACGGCCCCCACATCCAGCCCGCGGGTGGGCTGGTTGGCCAGGACCAGGCAGGGATCATTGGCCATGACGCGGCCAAGAATGAGCTTCTGCATATTGCCGCCCGAGAGGAGCCGCACACGGGCTTCGGGCGAGGGGCATTTCACCTCGTAGGCCGAGATGATTTTCAGGGCGAAGCCGCGGGCTTTTTTCCAGTTGATGAACCCCTGCTGGGCGAATTCAGCTGAGCGATAGCTTTCCGAAATGACATTTTCGGTAATGCTCATGTCGCTGATCAGGCCTTCGGCATGACGGTCCTCCGGAATGCGCGCGACCCCGAGATTGACCATCAGGCGCGGGCTTATCCGGGAAATGATGGCTCCCTTCAGCGCCAGTGTTCCCGCTATCGGCAGGGCGACGCCACTCACCACATCGGCGAGCAGGCTCTGGCCATTGCCCGAGACACCGGCTATTCCCAAGATTTCTCCAGCGCGGATATCAAGCGTGATGCCGTCAAGGAGCTGGGAATTGTGCCGGGCATGAATTCCATGCAAGCCCAGGACAACGTCTCCTGCCTTTTGAACCCCGGCCTTGGCCTGCGGAATGCTGCGACCAATCATCAGCTCGGCAAGTTCGGATCGTGTGACTCCTTCAACGCCGCGTTCCGCCACCAGGCTGCCGCCACGCAGGACACTGACCCGGCTGCAGGCGGCGAGAATTTCACCAAGCTTGTGGGAGATGAAAATTATGGAGAGGCCCTTTGCCACAAAGCGCTTCAGGGTTTCAAACAGGGCGGTAGATTCCTGTGGCGTGAGCACCGCGGTGGGTTCATCAAGAACCAGAATCCTGGCTTCCCGGTAAAGCGCCTTGAGAATTTCAACGCGCTGGCGCTCGCCCACCGAAAGCGAAGCAACAATGGCATCCGGGTTTACTTCCAAACCAAATTCCCGCGCCAGTTGCTGAATGCGGGCGCGGGCCTTTTGGGAATTGGAGGAGAACCACCACAGGGATTCCGTTCCGAGCACAATATTGTCAAGCACGGTCAGATTCTCAGCGAGAGTAAAATGCTGGTGCACCATGCCAATACCGGCGGCCAGGGCCGCGGCCGGCAGGCCGGGCGGCAGAACCTTGCCCTCCACTTCAATCTTTCCCGCATCGGCCACATAGTGGCCGAACAGGATGTTCATGAGCGTGGTCTTGCCGGCGCCATTTTCACCAAGCAGCCCCAAAATCTCGCCGCGCCGCAGGGACAACGAAATGCCATCATTGGCCAGCAATGCGCCAAACCGCTTGGTGATGCCGGAAAGCCGGAGAACGGTTTCACGCTCTCCGGCTGTTGTCCTGCTCATGCCCGTCAGGAGGATTTGGGTTCGTTGTCGTCAATGGCAACAGAGAAGGCGCCTGATTTGATTTCAGCTTCCCTGGCGGCGACCTTGGCTTTCACGTCGTCAGGAATTTTGGACTCAAAAGTTCCATAGGGCGCCAGGCTCGAGCCGCCAGCCTTCATGAAGGAATATTGGCCATAGTCATCGGCCTTGAAGGCCCCTGCCTTGAGTGCCGCAATGGCCGCATCAAGGGTGGGTTCAAAATGCCAAAGGGCGGACGCCACCACCGTGTCGGGATAATCGGCTTGCGTGTCGATCACGTTACCAACTGCCAGAATGCCTTTTTCTTTTGCAGCATCGGAAACACCAAATCGCTCTGCATACAAAAGATCAGCGCCGGCATCGATCTGGGCAAGGGCTGTTTCCTTGGCCTTTGGCGGATCAAACCACGAGCCGATGAAGGCCACCAGGAACTTGGCATCGGCGCGGGTTTCGCGCACCCCTGCCATAAAGGCATTCATCAGGCGGTTCACTTCCGGGATGGGATAGCCGCCAACCATGCCGATGTTACCGGTCTTGGTCATGGCGCCCGCCACGATGCCGCTGAGATAGGATGCATCCTGGATGTAATTATCGAACACCGCAAAATTTGGCGCCGCCGCTGCATCGGGCTTGAAGCTTGAACCGATGAGGAAGGCGCGGTCCGGATAATCCTTGGCGACAGCGCGCGCCGCATCCTCAACGGCGAAGGCCTCGCCGACGATGAGTTGGTTTCCGGCTTCGCAGTATTCGCGCATGACGCGCTCATAATCCGTGTTGGAAACCTTTTCAGAGAAGACGTATTCGATGTCGCCGCGGTCCTTGGCGGTGGTTGCGGCCTTGTGAATGCGGCTGACCCACTGCTGCTCGACCGGCACTGTATAGATTGCCGCCGTTTTGATTGGATCCGCGGCGAGGGCAAATTGCGGAAACAAGGCGCCCAGGGGCAATGCGGCTCCAGCGGCGGAGAATTTCAGGACTTTGCGCCTGTTCACGCGGAAAATATTGGTCATGGTCTCGCTCCCTCCAAGGGCCTTATGCCCCGTTAAGCCAATACTACACTTGCGGCAATTCTTGTCCAGATGGTCAAACTGGAAGTTGCTGGGGTATTTTGTGTCTTGCAGCGCGCTGCTGAATTGGCCGCGGCGAACCGCAAAATCATCGACCGTGCCGAAAGCACAACGATTGACATAAGACGGCCAACGGCCGGATGAGAGACTTCTCACCGCGTGCCACGCAAACATTTGTTGCTGCCAATCGAATTTCAACCCTGTAGGGAAAATGCAGGCGACAGCACGCCGCCAGTGGGCCTTCCACTTGCCCATAAAACAGATGGACGGTTTCCATTTAAGCAAACGTGTGCCGCACTTCAGGACGTGTCCGGCTTCATGGCCTCCCAGGCCAGCCAGTCGCAGGCGATGAGGACTTCCTCGACCTCGTGAATGGGTTTTCTCCGGTAGCCGGGTGGATGGCCCGTCCTAAGCGGCGTCGTTGACTTCGGCCATGGCGAGGCCTTCCGCCTCTGCTGCAGGCGGACGAGACGCTTGGCCTGGCGCGGAAGGTCCTCGAGGGCGGATTTGAGGGCCTGGAGTCTCCGGTGGAGGCGCGCGGCGCTTGCCAGGCCATCGGGCGGCGGCGGGGAAATAACAACAGGCTTAGGCGCTGGAAACAGGGCGCAAATCCGGGGATCGTATTCGATGAAACGAATGCGCGGCTCAATCCGGGGGGATTTCATGGCCCGCACGGGCTTCACACGTTTCTGGGGATCGAAGAGCTGGAAGGAGGGTAGTGAACATCCCCCACCTTTCCCGATGACTTTCCCCG
>JAUXUN010000068.1 GCA_030680855.1 Aestuariivirga sp. | reverse complement strand
AAGTGAATCACAAATCGAGCAAAACTGCTATTAATTCACAGCCTCGTACGCCGGAATGACAAACTGAATGAATTAAGCTCCCATTGCAAAGTGCGATGATTCAACTCATGCCTTTGCTTCTTCCAGAGCCTTGACGACAATCCGCTCAATCTTGTCGATGGGATGATTGGTCAGATCCTTGTCGATCTCCATGATGGTGGCGTCCGTCAAGGCGCTGGTGGAAGCCTTGCGGAATTCTCCCAGGGCCACGGCGGGCGCGGCGAGAATGAAGCTGGTGAATTCGCCTGCCTTCAAATCCTTTGCCATGTCGTCGGCAATCCGCTGCACAAAGCGGTCCTCGGCAACCTTGTGCCAGTCGGTGGTCTCCATGGCAGAGCGCCGGCCCAGGCTGTCATTGGTGCGGCCAGGCTTGTCGGTTCCCTGCTCGCGGGTGGCTGGATTGTCCTGTTCATAAGCGCGCTCCAGCCTGAGATTTGGAAACATGCCGTCGCCATCATTGCGTAAAACAAGGGCATAGGCGCCGTCTGCCACAAGCACACGGGTATCTTCCAGCAAGTGTTTCATAGGGAACTCCAGAGCGTTGATCCATCCGCCGCACATCCGCGCGGCATGACATTAACGCTTTTCGCTGTCCGAAGGTTCCAGGCGCCTAGGCCTTTTTGTTCTGCCGGTTCGCGATCAAATCATCCACCACCGTTGGATCATTGAGAGTCGAAGTATCACCAAGCGTGCCAAAGTCATCCTCGGCAATCTTGCGCAGGATGCGCCGCATGATTTTGCCCGAACGCGTCTTGGGCAATCCCGGCGCAAACTGTATCCTGTCTGGCGTGGCGAACGGCCCGATTTCCTTGCGCACATGGGCTATCAGGTCCTTCCGCAGGTCATCGCCGCCGTTTTGCCCCACCATCAGGGTGACATAACAGTAAATGCCCTGCCCCTTGATGTCGTGCGGATAGCCGACAACGGCTGCCTCCGAAACTTTTTCATGGGAGACAAGCGCCGACTCAACTTCCGCCGTGCCAAGCCGGTGGCCCGAAATATTGAGCACGTCATCAACCCGCCCGGTGATCCAGTAGTAGCCGTCCTCATCGCGCCGGCAGCCATCCCCGGTGAAATACATGCCCTTGTAGGTGGAGAAATAGGTTTGCACGAAGCGGTCATGGTCGCCGTAGACCGTCCGCATCTGGCCCGGCCACGAATCGAGAATGACCAGGTTGCCCGAGGTGGCCCCTTCGAGAAATGCTCCCTTCTCGTCAACCAGTGCCGGCTTGACGCCGAAGAACGGGAATGTCGCCGAACCCGGCTTGAGTTTTGTGGCTCCCGGCAGTGGCGAGATCAGCGCAGCACCCGTCTCCGTCTGCCACCACGTGTCCACGATCGGGCAGCGGCCATCGCCCACAACGCGGTGATACCATTCCCACGCTTCCGGATTGATCGGCTCGCCGACCGTGCCCAGCAGCCGCAGGGATTTGCGCGAGGTTTTCTTGACGGGGCCTTCCCCCGCTCCCATCAGTGCGCGGATCGCCGTAGGCGCCGTGTAGAAGGTGTTGACCTGGTGCTTGTCGATGACTTCCCAGAAGCGTGAATTCGTCGGGTAGTTCGGCACCCCCTCGAACATCAGCGTTATAGCTCCGTTCGCCAGCGGCCCATAGACGATGTAGCTGTGGCCCGTCACCCAGCCCACATCCGCCGTGCACCAGTAGATGTCGCCGTCATGGTAATCGAAAATATACTGGTGCGTCACCGACGCATAAACCAGATAGCCGCCCGTGGTGTGCAACACGCCCTTGGGCTTGCCCGTGGAGCCCGAGGTGTAAAGAATGAACAGCGGATCTTCCGCCTTCATTTTCTCCGGTTTGCAGTCAGCCGGAACCTTGGCGGCTTCCTCGTGGTACCAAAAGTCACGCGTCGCGTCGAAAGGCACCGCCCCGCCGGTCCGGCGGATGACCAGCACCTTTTCGTTGCCGGCGCATTTCTTCAGCGCCTCGTCCGTATTCACCTTAAGTGGAATCTTCTTGCCCGCGCGAATGCCTTCATCGGCCGTTATCACGAATTTTGAATCGCAATCATTGATGCGTCCCGCAAGCGAATCCGGCGAGAAGCCGCCGAACACGATGGAATGGACAGCGCCTATCCGGGTGCAGGCCAGCATCGCATAGGCTGCCTCCGGGATCATCGGCATGTAGATGGTCACCCGGTCGCCCTTCTTCACGCCATGGCGCTTCATCACATTGGCCATGCGACAAACCTGGGCGTGAAGCTCGCCGTAGGTGATTTTCTTGTCGTCGTAGGGGTTGTCGCCTTCCCAGATGATTGCTGTCTGGTTGGCCCGCTTCTTCAGATGCCGGTCAATGCAGTTGTAGGAAACATTGAGAACCCCGTCCTCGAACCACTTGATCGAAACCTTGTCATAGGCAAAGGAGGTGTTCTTGATTTTTGTCGGCGCCTTGAACCAGTCCAGCCGCTTGGCATGTTTCGCCCAGAACTTGCCGGGACTTTTCACCGACTCCGCATACATTGCCTTGTAGCCCGCTTCATCAACAAAAGCGCGCTTTTTCCAACTGGCCGGAACCGGATAAGTCTTGGACGACATGGGCGTTTTCCTCTTCTGTTATGCCCCAATGTAAGGTCAGTTCTGCGTCCCTATCAAGTAGCTTAAAGTTTAAGCACATGCCATAGAGCAGCCATGATCATTTCCCGGCATTTTCTATATTTCATATTTTTGGGCCTGTTCTGGGGGCTGTCCCAATCGCTCTACAAGGCCATGGCGCTGCAGGACATGCCCATCAGCCATGTGATTGTCTATGCGGGCTTTGGCGTGGGCGCTGGCCTTGTGGTTGCTGCCCGGTTGGCGGGCACAAAACCTGATTACAGCCGCGAGGTTGTTGTTTTTGGCCTGGGCTGCGCCATTCTGCTCAACATTCCCTTTGCCATCGGCCTCTATTTGATCCGCCACCTGCCCGCCACAGAAATGGCGTTGATCGTCTCCACCGCCCCTATCTTCAACTATGTGATCGCATTGGCGACTGGCCGTGAAAACGCCGTTCCCCGCCGGCTGCTTGCCGTGGCAGCAGGTTTCGCATCGAGTGCAATTCTGATCCTCTCGCGCGAAGGCATGCTGTCCGGGCAGATTTCCTGGTGGACCCTGGCGGCCTTCAGCGCACCCATCATGTACACGGGCTACAATTGGTTCGCCGCCCACTTCTGGCCAAAAGACAGGGATGTCTATTCCATTGGCGCGTCTGAAAGCTTTTGGTCCGGGCTGCTTGCCGTTCCCTTCATGCTCTATTTCGCAGTTCCCTGGGGGCCGGCCACGCCGGAGCTTCTGGCCTATTGGACGGTTCTCGTGGCAGGCTTCCTGTGGATCATCGAACGCATCGCCTTCTTCACCCTTATCCGTGACAAGGGCGCGGTTTACACCATTCAGGCCGTCTATGTTTCAACGCCCGCGGCCGTGCTTTTTGCCATATTCTTCTATGGCGGCGGCGCCGATGTTTGGCTTTGGCTATCCCTGTCGATCCTGATGCTGGCGCTCTGGCTCAATAACACCGGCTCATCCGTCAGGCCCGTAGTTGCCACACAGACGTCCTCTTGATTTCCGCATCTTCCAGGTCACGGGTCACCGGAACATTATACTCGGCAAGTTTCTCCAGCTGCTCTTTGGGCAAATAACTTCGCCCGGGATCGCCGATGAACACTTTAGCGCCCTGCCGCTGCGCCTGCCGCAGCCATGTCAAACAACGTATGGCCAAGGTCTTCTCATAGAACAGATCACCGACAAGAATGACATCAGTGGGTGGCGGTTGCTGATGCAGCACATCCTCCAATTTGATATCCAGGCTCACCTGATTGAGCGCGGCATTCATCTCCGCCGCGGTCGTGGCAAATTCATCGATATCGGTTGCCACAATTGAAGCGGAACCAGCCTGCACGGCAGCGATTGCCACCAGCCCGGAGCCCGTCGCCAAATCCACCACCCGGAGATTTCCAACCGTGCCCGCATGATCCAGCACATAGCGCGCCAGGGCCTGCCCACCGGCCCAGGCAAAGGCCCAGAATGGCGGGGCCAGGCCCATTTCACCGAGTTCCTCCTCGGTTTTCTGCCACAGGGGCACCGCCTCATGGGCCAGATGCAATTTTATTTCCGGCACCAGCGGCGGCGGCATCACACTCGTATTTTGCCGGATGAACTCCGCCTTGCTCACGTCAGCCGCGGCGGTGTTTTGACCCCACCGAGATCGCAGATGATTTTCCATTCCTCCGCCGTTACCGGCTGCACCGAAAGGCGCGAGTTCTTCACCAGAACCATTTCCTTCAGGCGCTTGTCCAACTTGATGTCGTCAAGCGAAACCGGTTTCGGCACATCGATCAGTGCGCGGATATCCACACACTCCCACGTATCAACATCAGCGGTCGAGTCCTTGTGCGCAGGCTTGCACACCTCAACGATGCCAACAATCGCCCGCGATTCATTCGAGTGATAGAAGAAACCCTTTTCGCCAAGCTTCATCAAGCGCATGTTGTTGCGCGCCTGGTAATTGCGGACCCCGGTCCATTCCTCGCCGGTTTTTCCCTTGGTCTTCTGCATGTCCCATGACCATACGCCGGGTTCCGATTTGAAAAGCCAATAGGCCATGCTCAAGCCTCCGGATTCTTGATCAGCCATTTCCATGGCTTGATCTCAACGGAAGCAAAAAGCCCGGCAGCCGCATAGGGATCGCGCGCCGCGATTTCCGCAATTGCCGCGCGGTTTGCGGCCTCGATCACCACCAGGCTGCCCGTGGGCTTGCCCTCATCGTCGGTGAAAGGGCCGGCAGCCTTCAGGCTGCCACCAAGGCCTTCCAGAAACTTGAGATGGTCGGGCCGTGACTGCTGGCGCAGTTCCAGACTGTTTGGCTTGTCGGTGCATATCAATGCAAAAAGCATGTCTTCTCCCTATCTGATTTCTTCGCGAACCGGCCGCGCCAGAAGCCTGGCGATTTCCTGGGCTGGTTCCGCGCCGTGATCGACAATCGCCGAAACCGCCGCCACAATGGGCATGTCAACCTCATGCCGTATGGCAAGTGCCTGCGCAACCCTGGCCGTATGGGCGCCTTCAACGACACCGAGTGATGCAGCCAGCGCCGCGCTGACCGAAGTGCCCTGCCCGATTGCAAGGCCAAAGGAATAATTGCGCGACTGATGGCTGGAGCAGGTGAGCAGCAGGTCACCCAAGCCTGCAAGCCCCGTCAGGGTTTCAGGTTTTGCCCCGAGTTTTTTGCCAAAGCGCATCAGTTCGGCAAAGCCCCGCGTTGTCAGCGCCGCCCGCGCACTGTCCCCAAGGCCTTTGCCATCGGAAATGCCGCAGGCAATGGCCAGGACATTCTTTAGCGCCCCCCCGATCTCGACGCCCAGAACATCGTCGGAGCCGTAAACCCGGAACGTCGGAAGCGAAAGGGCCTGGGCCCATTCACCGGCTTCCGCCAGGGTGGGCGCGGCGAGCGTAACGGCGGTTGGCAGGCCCTTTATAACATCGCTGGCGAAACTCGGGCCCGAAAGCACAAAGGTGAGCGCCCCCGGCACTACGTCCGCCACCACCTCATTCATGAATTTGGCTGTCTGCTGTTCAATGCCCTTGGCGCCGATGATCAAGGGAATGCCCTTTGGTGGCTTGATCAGCGTCAGCACATGGCGCACCGCCTGCGCCGGCACCGCCACGATGATGGCATCGAGGCTTGCGAACGAGACCACATCAGATTTTTGCCTCGACCACATGCTGACGTCATGGCCTGCGGTCCTTGCGACATGGGCCAGCGCCTGACCCCATGCGCCATTTCCCGCAATGGCGATGCGCCGCTTCAAACCTTCACCCCCAGCTTGCCGGAGCCATAGATGGGGGTTGAAACCTCATCGAGCGGCCAGCGCGCCCGTGCCATGAAATTGAGATCATCAACAAGGCCAAGGGCCAAGCGCTCCGCCCCGGCCCAGGCGATCATCGCCGCATTGTCGGTGCAAAGGCTGGCCGGCGGAACTATGAGCTTGAATCCAAATTCTTCGGCCGAGCTTGCCAGAACAGCTTTCAACGTCATGTTTGCCGCAACGCCACCGGCCACAATCAAGGCAGGCTCCCGCGCCTCCGGACAGGCTTCCCGGAAAGCTGCAAAAGCCATCTTCAATCTGTCTTGCAGCGTTTCGGCAACCGCCAGTTCAAAGCTGGCGCAGACATCCGCAATGTCCTGTTCCGACAAATGTTCCAGAGTTTGAACCGCCTCGCGCACCGCCGTCTTCAACCCTGAAAAGGAAAAGTTGCAGTCCTTCCGCCCCTTGAGCGGGCGCGGAAAATCAAAGCGCCACGCATTGCCCTTGCGCGCGTATTGCTCCACCAGCGGGCCGCCAGGATAACCCAGTCCCAAGAGCTTTGCCGTCTTGTCGAATGCTTCCCCCAAGGCATCGTCGATAGTCGTGCCCAGCCTGCGATAGCGCCCGACACCTTCAACCAGTTGAAACTGCGTGTGCCCCCCGGAAATCAACAAGAGCAAATAGGGAAAGGGGCAAGGTTCCAGCAGGCGGGGCGTAAGCGCGTGACCCTCGAGATGATTGATGGCCAGCAAGGGCTTGCCATGCGCCATGGCGATGGCCTTGGCGGTTGTGAGGCCGATGATGACACCGCCCAGAAGCCCCGGCCCCGCCGTGGCCGCCACGCCATCAAGCATCGGGAAAGCAATCCCTGCCTCATCCATGGCCTGCGCGACCAAATGGTCCAGGTGCTTGATGTGGACCCGCGCCGCGATTTCCGGCACCACGCCGCCATAGGGCGCGTGGTCTGCAATTTGCGAAAGCACGATATTGCTGATGATTTCTCCGCTGCCATCGGCATTCCGGCGAATGACGGCGGCGGCCGTCTCATCACAGGAGGTCTCGATACCGAGAATATGGGTAGCAGCTGCGGCCATGGGTAATGGATGACGTCTCACGAATTAGCGGCTAGAACGAGGCCCGCTCTAGCATCCACCGGATACAACTTGCAAATGCCGCGTATAAAAATTGGAACCCGGGGGTCACCCCTGGCCTTGATCCAGGCCCGCGAAACCCGCGACCGCCTGATTGCCGCCCATGGCCTGGACCCCTCGGACATTGAAGTTGTTCCCATTACAACGACGGGAGACCGCATCAAGGACCGCCCGCTGAATGAAATCGGCGGTAAGGGCCTCTTCACCAAGGAAATCGAAGATGCCCTCTTGTCAGGCGAAATCCAGCTCGCGGTTCACTCCATGAAGGATCTGCCGGCCAATCTGCCCGGTGGCCTCACCATTGCCACCGTCCTCCCCCGCGAGGACCCAAGAGATGCCTTCATAAGTCCCGTTGCTAATTCCCTGGCCGAACTCAAAACGGGCGCAGCCATCGGCTCCTCTTCGGTTCGCCGCACAGCACAGGTGTTGAGACTGCGGCCTGATCTGAAAACCGTGCAATTTCGCGGCAATGTTGAAACGCGGTTGCGCAAATTGTCGGAAGGTGTTGCCGATGCCACCTTCCTCGCCTGCGCCGGGCTGAATCGCTTGGGCTTTGCCGACAAGATTACCGTGGCCATTCCGGTGGACGTCATGCTGCCCGCCATCGCCCAGGGGGCCATCGGCATTGAAATCCGTGAAGATGATGAAGCAACGCGCAAGCTGCTGGCCGCCATCAATCATCGCCAGAGCGAGATTGCTGTCAGTTGTGAACGCGCCTTCCTTAAGACCCTGGATGGTTCCTGCCGCTCGCCGCTTGCCGGCCTCGCGACATTGAATGGCGACAGCTTGAGCTTTCGCGGCCACGCTTTGACGCCCGATGGCGTCCATTGTTTTGAAACCACCCGCACAGGTTCTGCAAGTGATGCGGCAAAAATGGGCGAAGATGCAGGCAAGGAAGTGAAGGCGCTCGGCGGCGCGCTGATTTCCTTCTGATGCGCCTCATCATCACCAGGCCGGAAGACGACGCGCTTTCCTTAAAAGCAAAACTGGAAAGCCGCAGCCATACTGCGCTCCTCGCGCCACTCCTGAAAATTGTCCCACGGCCCGGAGCTTATGTTCCACCCCTGGCCTATCAACTCATTTGCACAACCAGCGCCAACGCCCTCAAGTTTCTGAACGTCGAGGACAGGCTGAAAACCATTCCCCTCCTGGCGGTTGGTCCCCAGTCGCTCTCAACCGCGCAGGACAATGGTTTCAAATTTGCCGAGGCCCATGGCGGTGATGTGCAGGGGCTTGCGGCTCATGCGGCCGCGAAGTTTGATCCGCAAAAAGGCCCGGTGCTTTATCTATCGGGAGCGGAAACCTCCGCTGATCTGCAAGCCCTGTTGATGGCTTCCGGCTTCGCGGTGGAGCGGGTCATCACCTATGATGCCGTTATTCAAACACCTGATGATATCGGCTTGGCAGTCAAGGGAGCCGATGGCGTATTGCTCTATTCGCCGCGCAGTGCCCGCCTCTGGCGTGATCTCATCGAGAATTCCGGCCTGGAAAGACGGGCGGCGGCCCTCATCTATTACTGCCTGTCGGAAAACGTCGCAAAGGCCCTTCCCGGATCATGGCAAAAGCGTGTCGCAAAAACGCCCGATGAAGCTGCGATGCTGGCCCTTCTTGATTGACGCCCGCGAACCCGTTAGGCCTGTGACATGACACATGACAATCCTGAATCGCCCTTGAAACCTCAGGTCATCGACCTGGAGGCCGAGGACGTGGTTATGGAGGAGTCGGGCGCTCCCGAAACTCCGCCACCGCCACCTGTGCCGCCGAAGAAATCAATTTTCCCCACAACCTGGCTCGCCATCGCCGTGCTTGGCGGGGTTGCTGCCGGTGGCTGGCTCTATAAGGATGTTCTGTCGTCCTACCTGCCCAGCAATGAACTGCTCACGACCCGAGGCCGCATTGATGCCCTGGAGGCCCAGGGCAAAACGCTGGGCGAACAGCTTGCATCCGTCGCTGCCAGATACGATCAATTGAAATCCGAAATTCAAGGTGCCGCCGAAAAATCTTCCGCTGCGCAAAGCACGACGGCTGCCCTAGAAACGCGCCTTGCCAGTCTCGAAGCTGCAACGCAATCGGCAAATGCTGAGTTGGAAAAACTGAAATCCACTCCTGCCACTGGAGGAACGTCAAGCACACCGGTGGACACCAGCGCCGTGGCGGCATTGGCCCAGCGCCTCGACGCCCTGGAAAAAGATGTGGCCAGCCTGAAGACGGTCAGCGCGCCATCAGATCAATCTGCCGCCACTGCAACCCTCTCCCAATCCCTGTCCGATCTGAAAGCCAAGATCGCCGCGGGCGCTTCCTACCGCGCCGAGCTTGAACGCATTTCGCGCATGGTGCCCGCCGCAGCAGGCCTCGACACTCTATCCGCCAACGCCAATGAAGGCCTGCCCACCGCTGCGGGCCTGGCGGCGGAGTTGACCGCCCTCATACCCTTGCTGCCCAAGCCGGAAATTGCATTGCCATCATCGGAAAATTCTTACCTCGACAGTTTCTGGGACGCCATGAAGAGCGTGATCACCATCCGCCGCATTGGTGATACCGATTGGCCAGACCTTGCGGCGAAATGCGCCGCCCTTGCCGAAAGCGGCGATCTCGCCCAGGCCATCGAAAAAATCGACAGGGCGGAAGGCGCAAAGCCTTCGGCCCTAACGGGCTGGCGTGACCGTGCGGCGGCACGCATCGCCCTTGAAGCAGCCCTCGAAGACACCTCGCAAGCCGTTCTGCGCCAAATCACCAGCATGGGCGCCACGCCATGATCAAGCTGCTCTGGCGCTTCGGCCTTCTGATCATCGCCGCCCTGTTCTTTACCTGGCTGGCTGACCGGCCCGGCACCGTTACCATTCAATGGATGGGCCGTGAAGTTCAGATGGCCTTCGTTATTGCGGTGGCACTTGCCTTTCTCACCCTTGCGCTTTTCTGGTTTGTCTGGGGATTTTTCCGCAGGATTTGGCGCAGCCCCACCACGGCGCGCGACTATTGGCGCTTTCGCAAAAACCGCAAGGCCTATGAATCCCTGTCGCGCGGCATCATTGCTGCCGGTGCTGGCGATAGCATCGCGGCTTCCAAGCACGCAGCCATCGCCGGCAATGCCTTGGCCGATGAGCCCCTTGTGAATGTGCTGGCCGCGCAAGCCGCCCAGCTCAAGGGCGACCGCGCCTCGGTCAAGCGTATCTTTGAAGAGATGACGAAATCATCGGAGACCGAAGCATTGGGCCTGCGCGGGCTTTTTGCCGAGGCCCGCCAGAATGGCGATGTAACCTCCGCAATGAATCATGCGGAGCGTGCGCTTAAACTCAATCCGCGTTTGGCCTGGGCTTCATCCGCAGTTCTGCAACTGCAATCGCTTCGCAAGGATTGGCCGGGCGCCGCCGCGACCCTGCAGCAACAGGCAAAATCGGGCCTTATGCCGAATGAAGAAAGCAATCAGAAGCAGGCGATCATGCTGGCGGCCCAGGCGCTCGCCATAGAAGACACTAATTCTACCGAAGCTCTTGCTTTGGCGCTCAAGGCCCACAAGCTTGATGCGGGCCTTGTTCCCGCAGCCCTTGTTGCCGCGCGCATTTATGCCAGCCAGAATTCACCGCGCAAGGTGAACAAGATCATCCGTGAAACCTGGGGCCGCGCGCCCCATCCCGATCTGGCGGAGGTCCTGGCCCACGCCAAGCCGGGCGATGGCCCGGAGCCCCGCTTCGAACGTGTGCGTGATTTGGTGAGTGGCTCCTCTGATTCACTTGAAGGCGCTTACGCCCTTGCCCGCGCCGCGGTTTCCGCCCAGCGCTGGGACGCCGCGCGCAAAACCCTCGAGCCTTTTCTGGCCGACCAGCCCCAGGCGAGGGTTTGCGCCCTCATGGCCGATATCGAGGAAGCCAGCGGCGACAAGGGCCGGGCCCGCGAATGGCTGGCCCGCGCCATCCGCGCGCCGAGGGATCCCATGTGGGTGTCCGATGGCGTGGCCAGCCCCCGCTGGGTGCCCATTTCGCCCGTTTCAGGCGAAATCGTCCCCTGCCACTGGAAAACTCCCTTTGAAATGCTGGCCGAACAGAAGCCTGAAACAATCGCCGCACCCACGCCGGTGGTCGAATCCACACCCATCAAGATTGCCAAGCCCGCCATGGCTGGATTGCCCCGGCCACCCGACGATCCGGGCCTGGATGATGACATCGGGCTTCGGAACAGAACCCTTGCGACAGACGGTTGAATCCCTGGCCAAAACCGTATATCCACCCCCTGTTCATTGGCGTTGCCGCTTTAGCTCAGTTGGTAGAGCACATCATTCGTAATGATGGGGTCAGGTGTTCGAGTCACCTAAGCGGCACCAGTTTTTCACTTAAAAAACAAACACATACTGGGGGAAGCGTTTCGGACTGAACATCCGTCGATGAGTGCGTTACCGGAAGTGACAGCTTCGAAGCCCGCCAACATTATGAAACACGTTGTTTTGCCAGAGCCCGAAGGGCCAAGCATCGTCAGGAATTCTCCGCGCCTGACATTCAGATTTAAGCCGTCAACGACGTTTCTCGAGCCATCATAGCTCTTATTCACATCAACGAATTAGACGAATTGTTCGTGTAAATACTTTCTAACGAAACCGACCATTGGCAAAGGGTCCGGCAATGCCCCACCCCTCTGCCCCAAAGCTCATTAGCACCAGCGGGAGCGTTGGCGTCGAACTCTAACAAGAGAAAACCAGAGGCGGCCACTTTTGCCCGACGAAAGTCTGCCATGTCCGATACCGATTTCTATCGGCTACACTTCAGTATACGATTTGACTTCGATCAAGCAGCAATGAGAAGCAGGCTGCTCCGCAGGTGAGCGTGTATCTCATGCTCAAAGTTCGTTGGCGGGACCAAAATCACGCCAGCGTCAAACATTTCAACCGCTGACAATCATGTCGTAACATCATTCAGAACGGACACTGAAATAATTTCTGCCAAGGTCGCCTTATGAGCCAGAGCAGAGCAAAACGAAACATAACTGATAATCCGGGTGACGCATTAGCCATCGGGCATAGTGACCGCTACAGCTTCAAGCTATAGATAGGAGAATAGCAATACGCTATCGCTATTGCGACGCATTCCTGTTGGTACGAGATGTATCTTGCTCTACAAGCGGAAATTGGGCTTTTCACTTCCACAAACTAGGAGCTTTTTTCAGAAATGACGGTCAAGAATATGGTCAAGGGGGATGTATTCATTGACGGTGCGTGGATACTCCCGCTCATCCAGGGTGGCAAGGGCGTAGGTGCCACAAATGGCAAGAGTGCCGGTGCCTGGGCGAAAGAAAATACTGGTGGCACCATTGCCGGTACCGGAGCGGCAATCGGGTACGATGAAAATGGCCGGGAGATTTCTTACCCACACACCGGGCGCTCACGCCGGGAACGGCATGAAGAACTGGTGGCATGGTCCATCGAAGGTGGCATTTTACAGGCTGCAATTGCCTATGAGGCCTCGCGCGGTAAGGGCCGTGTCCGCATGAATTTCCTCAAGATGGCCGGTGGCTCGATGCGTATTATGCGTGGCGTGCTCGAAGGCACTCGTCTGACAGACGGCGGCAACATGATAAATGCCGTGACCATGGGGGCCGGCCTGCCCACGGAGGAAGACGCCCAGATTTGCGCCGATGAAGGGGTGTACCTGGATCCAATTATTTCCAGTGCTGTGGCGCTGAAGGTACTGCTGAAGCGCACCTTCAGGAATTGGCCGGACAGATACGCCGACGTAATTGGCGCCGTTGTTTACGAGGATCCTTGGCTGGCCGGCGGCCATAATGGCATCACTTCCCGGGAAGACCCCGACAAGCCTGAAGACCCCTATGAGCGCGTCAAAGAATTACGCCGCATCATGAATGAAAACAGCATGGAACATGTCGCCATTATCATGGCCGGCGGCGTGTGGTATCTCCGGGACTGGGAACACTGGCTGGACAACAGCGAAATTGGCCCCATTGCTTTCCAGTTTGGTACGCGGGATCTGTTGACGCGCGAATGTCCTGTGACGGAAGAATGGAAACTTCTGCTCCTTTCGATGAATGAGGGCGATGTAGCCCTTAACCAATTCAGCCCTACCGGTTTCTATTCGTCGGCGTACAAGAACAGCATGATACAAGAGTTATACCAGCGCTCAGAGAGGCAGGTGCCTTTTGGGCATAAGCGCGATAGTAGCATGAGCGAACCTGTTGAGGGGTGCGGTGTTCCCAAAAACCGATATTGCGTCACTCAGCAAGATAAGGTGAAAGTTGATTCCTGGATTGCCAAGGGGTTCAACATTCCCATGCGCACTCCGGATAACACACTAGTTTTTGTCACCCGCGGCGTAGCTCGGGAAATCAAGGCGTACCAAGCGGATTGCGTAGGCTGTCTATCCACCTGCAAACTCAGCTCCTGGAGCCAGAGTTCCGAACAAAAATATACAACTGGCAAAAGGCCAGATCCGCGTTTTCACTGCATTCGGAAAAGACTGGTGGAGGCTATTCAGGGCCGTGACCTGGACAAACAACTTATCTTTGCCGGCCATAATGCCTATAAGGCGAAGAATGATCCGTTCTACCGCGACGAAAACGGCCATGTTTTCATTCCCACGGTGAAGCAACTTGTGGAACGCCTAATGACCGGTAATTGACGATTTCTTACCCCACAATTGTGCAGGGGGGGTTCTCACGGCGTTGCCCCATAGAAAGCTGCAGAATCATATCTGCCCTGTCGCCACTCGTTTTGCGGAGGGTCAACTTTCCGAGCGTGGTGTTCGCCTGTGACCCACAAGCGGCATTCGACACATCAAATTTTCGGTAAGGGAGACGGCTGATTGCGGTGTATCTACGGAATGGCTGTTGACCTGGCGAAATTTGCTTTCACGTTGAAGGGTCATCTATCAACGCGGATGGATGAGCAAGCTTGCGCAAGGCATCAATATCGCGGAGATGCACCGAGGAGCCATCGACATCGACATGATAAGCCGCAAGCGACGCAAACGAACGCGACAGGACTTCCGGTGCCATCCCAAGGCGTGCAGCGAGAACCTTCTTGTCAAAGGGCAAGTCAAACCGGCTCATCGCGCCGGTTTCAGTATTTCTGACCAGCAGCCAGTTGGCCAAGCGCTCGAGATTCGAGCGCAGTTTCTGGTTTTTGAGTTCCTTGACCAAACCGCGATAGGCGACCGCAAGCTCGATGCCCAGGGAGCGTGCGAAATGAACATCTTTCTCGAAATACTGTCTTACGGTGTCGGCCGGGATCAGGAGGACGCGGGAAGGCGAAAGTGCGCGTGCCGACTTGAGATAGACTCGATCAAGAAGAACTGCCGCCACGATGAAGCTCTGGCCGGGTCCCAAAATACTGACAGTAGTTTCGCGCTGGCAATGGCTCGAGTACACTTCCACTTGTCCGTCAATGATCATGTGGAGAAAGTCAGCCGGCTCTCCTTCGCGCACCAATTCGACACGAGCAGGAAAGCGCTGAAGGAATGATACCCGCAAGATGCTTTCGATGTGGCTTTCGGCCATCCCATCGAACAGGCGCAGCGAGCGCATTTGCTGGAGATCTTCTTGACGCATGGCCGAAAGAACCTAGATTACAAGAACGTCAGGCGCAATGATCTTCTTGACATTTATCAAGTCACGGTACCCCATAAGTCGCCAAACGGCCTTAGCTTTCCCAGATTCCAAATGACAATTGTGTTTGTCTATGTTGAACCAGCCTGTTGATCGCAAACGATTGATCTGCATCAAAGGAAAATCGGGGTCTCTGGCTAAAAACTCATCCCGGCATCCGGCAACGGCGCTTTGATATCAGGGGAGTGGGCATGTCCAAGACAGTATTTAATCCGTCGGACCAGGGTCGCGCGCTCTGGCTATCGACAGTCGCTTTCACCGTCTGTTTCGCAGTGTGGACGATTTTTGCGATTATCGGCATTCAGATAAAGAAAGACCTCGGCCTGACGGACACAGAGTTTGGTCTTCTAGTCGGTACGCCCATCCTGACCGGATCTCTCATACGCCTCATGCTCGGCATCTGGACGGACCAATATGGCGGGCGCATAGTCTATTCGCTCACCATGCTGAGCGCGGCCGTAATGACGGCGCTGCTCACCTATGCCTACGACTATCCCACTTTCCTTCTGGCCGCACTTGGCGTTGGCATTGCCGGTGGCTCTTTCTCTGTCGGCATCGCCTATGTCGCAAAATGGTATCCTACCGAGAAGCAGGGCACGGCCCTTGGTATCTTTGGCGCAGGCAACGTAGGCGCCGCGGTCACCAAATTCGCAGCGCCCGTGATCATGGTGGCCTACGGCTGGGAAACCGTTGCCCTCATCTGGGCGGCGGTTCTCGCGGCCATGGGTATTATCTTTTTTCTCTTTGCCAAGGACGACCCTGACCTCGCACGGCGGCGTGCTACCGGAGAAAAACCTGAATCACTTGCCGCAATGCTGGAGCCGCTCAAGAACATCCAGGTATGGCGTTTCTCGCTCTATTATTTCTTCGTGTTCGGTGCCTTCGTGGCACTGGCCCTGTGGCTGCCCCGCTATCTCATTGGCGTTTATGGGCTTGATATCACCACCGCAGGCATGATCGGCGCGGCATACTCGATTCCCGCTTCGATTTTCCGGGCCTATGGCGGGCATCTCTCAGACAAGTTTGGCGCCCGACGCATCATGTACTGGACATTCGCGGTCTCGGTCGTGTGCACATTCGCGCTCTCCTATCCGCCAACCCAGTATGTGATGCAGGGCATCCGCGGGCCAGTGACCTTCAATACCGAAATGAGCATCACCGGTTTCATCGTCGTGACCTTTATCCTGGGTTTCTTCATGAGCCTTGGCAAGGCGGCAGTCTACAAGCACATCCCGGTTTATTATCCAAATCGTGTTGGTGCTGTTGGCGGCGTTGTTGGTCTTGTCGGTGGACTGGGTGGCTTCGTTTTGCCCATCGCCTTTGGCGCACTTAATGACCTGACTGGCATATGGCAGAGCTGCTTCTGGCTGCTGTTCGTTGTCGTTTCCGTGGCATTGGCATGGATGCATGTCACAATTCGCCAAATGGAGCGTTCGGCTGTTGAGTCTGGAGTGCCCGCAAAGAGCCTGCCGGAGTTGCCGGAAATGCAAACAATTCATGGCGCAGCGCAAAGGGGTGCTTTGGCGGCTCATGGCGCGATCGAAGACTGGCGCCCTGAAGACAAGACCTTCTGGGAGCATGGCGGACGGGCCATCGCCCGCCGCAACCTGTGGATATCCGTGCCCTGCCTCCTCCTTTCATTTTCGGTCTGGATGGTCTGGTCGGTCGTTGTGGCAAAGCTGCCAAGCGTTGGCTTTGCCTTCACAACGGAGCAGCTCTTCTGGCTGGCTTCATTGCCAGGTCTCTCGGGTGCCACACTGCGCATCTTCTACAGTTTCATGCCGGCCATTTTTGGCGGCCGGCTCTGGACGACCCTGGCTACCTGGTCACTGCTCATTCCGGCTGTCGGCATGGGCTATGCGGTGCAGAATCCGGATACCCCGTACTGGATATTTCTCGCCCTGGCGCTGCTCTGTGGGTTCGGTGGCGGCAACTTCGCTTCTTCGATGGCCAACATCTCCTTCTTCTTTCCCAAGGCGGAAAAAGGTAATGCGCTCGCCATCAATGCCGGGCTCGGCAATCTTGGTGTCAGTGTCGTGCAGTTCGTGGTGCCTATAGTGATAACCGCCGGTGTTTTCGGCTGGCTTGGCGGCGATCCACAAACAGCAACGGCCAATGGTGTGACGACAACCCTGTGGCTGCAAAACGCCGGCTATGTGTTCGTGCCCTTCATTGTTGCCTCGGCCTTCGCGGCATGGTTCGGGATGAATGACATCGCAACGATGAAAGCCTCATTCGCCGACCAGGCGGTGATCTTCCGGCGTACCCACAACTGGATCATGTGCTGGCTTTATACCGGCACATTCGGTTCATTCATCGGTTTCTCGGCGGCCTTCCCGCTGCTTTCGAAGGTTCTGTTCCCGGAAATTAATGTGCTTCAGTATGCTTTCCTTGGGCCGCTGGTCGGCGCGTTATCTCGCGCCTTCTCGGGCAAGGCCTGTGACCGGATTGGCGGCGGGCGGATTACGCTCTGGGTCTTCGTCGCAATGAGTGCCGGTGTTGTTGGCGTTCTTTACGCTATAGGCATGAAGGGCAGCCCGACAGCATTCCCGGTGTTCTTTGCGAGCTTTCTCTTCCTGTTCGCCGTATCGGGTATCGGCAACGCCTCGACCTTCCAGATGATTCCCGCCATCATGCGCAAGGAATTGGCGCGGCTCGAACCCGGGCTTGACGCGGGTGGCCGCGTCAAGCAATCGGACAAGGAAGCCGCCGCGATTATCGGTTTCACCTCTGCCATCGCGGCATATGGCGCCTTCTTCATCCCGAAGAGCTTTGGCACCTCGCTTGCCCTGACGGGAGGAGCGGAAACAGCACTGTATGCCTTCCTTGCCTTTTATGTGAGCTGTATCGCCATCACCTGGTGGTTCTACGCGCGGCGTGGCGGGCTGCTGTTTGATGTGGAAAGAAGCTCGGTTTCGATGGCAGTTTCAAAGAGGAAGTCGGCATGATGAGTGGCGACGACCAGAATCCAGTTTACGCAAGTTCGGCCAGGCGTCCTCGATGGCTGTTGATTCTTGCAACCATCGCCATTGTGTTCGGGCTCGCCAGCATCGTGTCTGGAGGGCGCGTACTGTTTGGAGATCCCGAATCGAGAGCCGCCGCCGGCGATGTCGTGCTGTTTGTGCTCTGGTTCAATTTTCTGACTGGTTTCGTCTACATCGCGGCGGGCATCGGCTTGATGCAACGGCGGCGCTGGGGTGGACAGCTCTCATTGCTGCTTGCCATATCAATTCTCGTCACTTCCGCCCTTTTTGCCAATCACGTGATGTCCGGGGGCGCCTATGAGATGCGCACAGTAATGGCCATGCTGCTGCGCTCTGTTCTCTGGGTCATAATCGCCATTTTGGCCTGTCTGAAACTGAATTGCCTGCGGCGCCGATCAACCCACTCCGGAGACTCATTATGAGCCATTTTCTTAACCGCCTGACCTTCTTCAACAAAGTGTCAGAGCCATTTTCCAACGGCCACGGCATCACAACCTCCGAAGACCGCCGCTGGGAAGATGGCTATCGCAAGCGCTGGCAGCACGACACGATCGTGCGTTCAACCCACGGCGCCAACTGCACGGGTTCATGCTCGTGGAAGATTTACGTCAAGGGCGGGATCGTTACCTGGGAGACACAGCAGACGGATTACCCGCGCACGCGCCCCGACCTGCCCAATCACGAGCCTCGCGGATGTTCGCGCGGGGCATCCTACAGCTGGTATCTCTATTCCGGCAACCGCGTGAAATATCCCCTAATCCGGGCGCGGCTCCTGAAGTTTTGGCGTGAGGCGCGTGCCACGATGGCACCGGTTGCAGCCTGGGCCTCAATCGTCGAGAATTCGGACAAGCGCGCCAGCTATACGAAAAAACGTGGTCACGGTGGTTTCGTGCGGGCGAACTGGGACGAAGCCACCGAGCTTATTGCATCGGCAAATGCCTATACGGCCAAAACCTATGGACCCGATCGGGTCTTCGGCTTTTCACCGATTCCCGCCATGTCGATGGTCTCCTATGCGGCAGGTTCACGCTACCTTTCACTGATCGGTGGCGTCTGCATGTCGTTCTATGATTGGTATTGCGATCTGCCGCCAGCCTCGCCGCAAACCTGGGGCGAGCAGACCGATGTTCCCGAAAGTGCCGACTGGTACAATGCTGGGTTTATCATTCTCTGGGGTTCAAACGTACCCCAGACGCGCACACCCGACGCCCATTTTTACACCGAGGCGCGCTATCGCGGGATGAAGAGCGCCGTGATCTGTCCGGACTATTCGGAGGCCTCGAAATTCGGTGACATCTGGCTCTCGGTAAAGCAGGGCACTGACTCGGCGCTTGCCATGGCGATGGGCCACGTGATCCTGAAAGAATACCACGTCAAACGGCAGGTTCCCTATTTTCAGGACTATGTTCGACAGTACACCGACATGCCGATGCTGGTGAAACTGGTCAAGCAGGGCGATGCGCTCGTTCCCGACCGCTTTGTCCGCGCCTCCGATTTCAGCAAGTCGCTTGGGGAAAGCAATAATCCGGAATGGAAGACGGTTGCCTATGACGAAACCAGCGGCAAGATCGTTGTGCCTGGCGGCACTATTGGATTCCGTTGGGGTGAAACCGGCAAGTGGAACCTGGAGGAAAAGGACGCAACCGGACAACCAACCAAGCTCCGCCTGTCGCTGGCCGACATCAAGGACGACATGGTCGAGGTCGCCTTCCCGTACTTTGGCAACATTGAACACGAGCATTTTGAATCGACATCACATGCCAGCATCCTGAAACGCCGGGTGCCGGTGAAAAAGCTCAAGCTCGCCAATGGCCAAACGCTGGTTGCCTCCGTGCATGACCTGTTCCTTGCCAACTACGGCGTTGATCACGGCTTTGGCGGCGACAATGTCGCAAAGGACCTTGACGATGATACGCCCTACACCCCGGCCTGGGCTGAGAAAATAACCGGTGTCTCGCGCGACAAGATCATTCAGGTCGCGCGTGAATTTGCGACGAACGCCGAGAAAACCAATGGCCGCTCGATGATCATCATCGGCGCCGCCATGAACCACTGGTATCACGCCGACATGAACTATCGCGGCGTGATGAACATGCTCATCATGTGCGGCTGCGTGGGGCAATCCGGCGGTGGCTGGGCGCATTATGTGGGCCAGGAGAAATTGCGGCCGCAAGCTGGCTGGGCGCCGCTGGCCTTCGCGCTCGATTGGGGCCGCCCGCCGCGCCAGCAGAATTCAACCTCGGCTTTTTATGCCCACACCGACCAGTGGCGCTACGAGACGGTCAAAATCAATGAATTGCTTTCGCCAACCGCCCCTGCCGGTGATTGGGATGCAGCAACAATTGACTACAACATCCGCGCCGAGCGCATGGGCTGGCTGCCATCGGCGCCACAGCTGCAAACCAACCCGTTGCAAGTAGCCAAGGACGCCGCTGCCGCCGGAATGGAAGCAAAGGATTATGTCGCCAAATCGCTGAAGGACGGCACGCTGAAGCTCTCCTGCGAGGACCCCGACAATCCGAAGAATTGGCCGCGCAACCTTTTTGTCTGGCGTTCGAATTTGCTGGGATCATCAGGCAAAGGCCATGAATACTTTCTGAAACATCTCCTTGGAACCACCCATGGCGTCATGGGCAAGGATCTGGGCGAAGAGGGCCGGGCGCGGGCCAGGGAAGCCGTCTGGCATGACAAGGCGCCGGAAGGAAAACTCGACCTCTTGGTGACGCTTGATTTCCGCATGTCTACTACCTGTGTCTACTCGGACGTCGTTCTGCCGACCGCGACCTGGTACGAGAAGAACGACCTCAATACCTCAGACATGCACCCGTTCATTCATCCCCTTACCGGCGCAGTTGACCCGGCCTGGGAAGCACGATCAGACTGGGAGATTTACAAGGGCATTGCCAAGGCATTCTCCCGGGTTGCGCCGGAAGTGCTTGGTATTGAAAAAGATGTGGTCCTCAATCCTATCAAGCATGACACGGCCAATGAGATCGCCCAACCGTTCGAACCGAAAGACTGGAAAAAGGGTGAGTGCGAGCCCATCCCCGGAAAAACCATGCCGGTGGTGGTGAGTGTCGAGCGCGACTATCCGCACATCTACGAGCGCTTTACCGCGCTCGGGCCGCTGATGGATTCCATCGGTAATGGCATCAAGGGCATGGCATGGAAAACCGGCCATGAGGTCGAACACCTCAAGGCGTTAAATGGGGTGCATCTCGAAGGAGCCAACAAGGGACTGGCCCGCATTGTCACAGACATCGACGCTGCAGAAACCATCCTGATGCTGGCGCCCGAAACCAATGGCGAGGTTGCGGTTAAAGCCTGGGAGGCGTTGTCGAAGGCAACAGGCCGCGAGCATGCCCATCTTGCCCTGCCAAAAGAGGACGAAAAGATCCGCTTCCGCGATGTTGTCGCCCAGCCCCGCAAAATCATCTCGGCGCCCACATGGTCGGGTCTTGAAAGCGAGAAAGTCTGCTACAACGCCGGCTATACAAACGTCCACGAACTGATCCCATGGCGCACACTAACCGGCCGCCAGCAGCTTTATCAGGACCATTTATGGATGCGGGCATTCGGTGCGTCGCTTTGCGTTTACCGTCCACCCCTGGACCTCAAGGCGATTGCCCCGGTTCGCGGGTTGAAGCCGAACGGCGAAAAGGAAATCGTCCTCAACTTCATTACGCCGCACCAGAAATGGGGCATCCATTCCACCTACACAGACAACCTGCTGATGCTGACCCTGTCACGCGGCGGGCCGATTGTCTGGTTGAGCGAAACTGATGCCGGCAAGGCGGGCATTGTCGACAATGACTGGGTCGAAGCGTTTAACGCCAATGGTGCGCTGGTCGCCCGTGCTGTCGTTTCGCAGCGCATGAAGGAGGGAACTCTCTTCATGTACCACGCCCAGGAAAAGATCGTGAATGTGCCGGGCTCCGAGATGACCGGAAACCGCGGCGGCATCCACAATTCCGTGACGCGCATCGTGATCAATCCGACTCACATGATCGGCGGCTATGTCCAGTTGGCCTATGACTTCAACTACTACGGCACGATCGGCACCAACCGCGACGAGTTTGTGGTGATCCGGAAAATGAAAGCCATTGACTGGCTGGAGCGGCCACATCCCGACACCGTCACGAACATTTCCGTTACCCCGCAAGCTGCCGAGTAAGAAGGACCTCATCCATGAAAATTCGTGCGCAAATCGCCATGGTACTCAATCTCGACAAATGCATCGGGTGCCACACCTGCTCGGTGACCTGCAAGAACGTGTGGACCAGCCGGGAAGGCATGGAATACGCCTGGTTCAACAATGTCGAGACTAAGCCTGGAATAGGTTACCCGAAGGACTGGGAGAACCAAGACCGCTGGAATGGCGGTTGGCGCAGGAAGCGCAATGGCAAGATAGAACCGAAGATCGGTGGTAAATGGCGCATTCTGGCGAACATCTTTGCCAATCCGAACATGCCGGAAATTGACGACTACTACGAGCCATTCACTTTTGACTACGATCACCTGAAATCCGCGCCAGAGCTGGAAGCGTTTCCAACCGCGCGCCCGCGTTCGCTTATTACCGGCGAACGCATGGAAAAGATCGAATGGGGGCCGAACTGGGAGGAAATACTCGGCGGCGAGTTCGCAAAGCGTTCAAAGGATGCCAATTTTGAGGGCGTCCAGAAAGATATCTACGGCCAGTTTGAAAACACGTTCATGATGTATTTGCCGCGGTTGTGCGAGCACTGCCTCAACCCGACCTGCGCCGCCGCCTGCCCATCTGGCGCGATTTACAAGCGCGAGGAAGACGGAATCGTTCTGATTGATCAGGACAAGTGCCGGGGCTGGCGCATGTGTGTTTCAGGCTGCCCCTACAAGAAGATCTATTTCAACTGGTCAAGCGGCAAATCCGAAAAGTGCATCTTCTGTTATCCCCGGATCGAGGCCGGGCAACCCACCGTATGTTCGGAGACTTGCGTCGGCCGCATCCGCCATCTCGGTGTCATGCTGTATGATGCTGACCGCATTGAAGAAGCCGCAAGCGTTGCTGACGAGAAGGACCTCTATGGCGCGCAGACGGAGATATTCCTCAATCCGGAGGATCCTGCCGTGATCGCCCAAGCGCGGGCCGACGGCGTGCCGGACGCGTGGCTGGAAGCAGCGCGGCTTTCGCCGGTTTACAAGATGGCTATGGTGTGGAAGGTGGCTTTTCCGCTGCATCCTGAGTACCGCACGTTACCCATGGTCTGGTATGTCCCCCCGCTTTCGCCGATCACAGCAGCAGCGGAGGCCGGAAAAATGGGAACGGATGGCGCCATGCCGGACGTTCGCTCGCTCCGCATTCCGTTGAAATACCTTGCCAACCTTCTGACTGCCGGTGACGAGGAGCCTATAGCCAAGGGTCTCGAGCGCATGCTCGCCATGCGCACCTATATGCGGGCGAAAACCATCGACGGCGTGATCGACGAGGCTATTGCCAGGAAAGTGGGGCTTACGTCCAAGCAGATTGAAGAGATGTACCACATCATGGCCATTGCCAATTATGAGGACCGTTTCGTCATCCCGACAACGCACCGTGAAGCGACCGAAGACGCCTATGAGCTTCGTGGCCAGTGCGGCTTCACTTTTGGCGATGGTTGCATGCCAAGCGACAGCAAGGTGAACCTGTTTGGTGGCGTCAAACTCAAGAATGACAAGGCCAAGACAGGAGCGCTGGGATGAAAACGCTCAAAGTTCTTTCTGCCCTCCTCTCTTATCCGACAGCCGATATGATGGCTGCCCATGACGAGCTTGGCCTGGTCCTTGAGCAGGAGGCGGTTCTGCCAAAGCCGCACCGCAAGGCATTGCAGAACCTGCTTGATGATCTTGCCAGTGGCGATCTGATGGATGCCCAGGAACGCTACATCCTGCTCTTTGACCGCACACGCTCCTTGTCGCTTCACCTGTTCGAGCATGTTCATGGCGAAAGCCGTGATCGCGGCCAGGCGATGGTGGATCTGATCAAGGTCTATGAGGACGGTGGCTACAGCCCTACAACGGCGGAACTTCCCGACTTTCTGCCGCTGTTTCTGGAGTTTGCCTCAACCCGGGCACCGGCCCAGGCAATTGAACTCATTGGACAGCCATCGCATGTTTTTGCCGCGTTGCGCGAGCGCCTTAAGAAACGCAGTTCCGTCTACGAGGCAGTTTTCGCTGCATTAATCCAATTAAGCCAGGCCGAGCTCGACGAAGACATGATCGCACGGCTTCTGGCGGAACCTGATCCCGAACCGGACGATCTTGAGGCGCTCGATGCCGCCTGGGCTGAGGAGGAAGTTCTGTTCGGGCCCGGAGCAGTTGCGGATTCCTGCGGCAAGGATGGCCTTTCCGCCAAGCTCCGCCAGGCCAGAAGGCCCGCTCTCGGACTGGAAATTGCACCCGGAAGTGGGCCCCGCACCACATTCGCCTATTCCAGCAACGCTACCCGGCCAGGAGCCTAAGCCATGCGCGACAGCATCTTCACCATTCTCTTCGTCTGGTATCCCTATGTCTGCCTCACCGCTTTTCTCGTGGGCAGCCTCATCCGCTATGACCGCGAGCAATATTCATGGAAGGCGAGTTCGAGCCAGATCCTGCGCAGGAAGCAACTGACTTGGGGATCGAACCTTTTTCATTTTGGCATACTCTTCCTGCTCTTTGGGCATACAGTGGGACTTCTCACGCCCACGTCGATTTACACCCTGTTCATGACCGTCGAACTGAAACAATTGGTTGCTGTCATTGCAGGTGGCGTGGCTGGCGTGGCCTGCTTCATTGGTCTTTCGCTTCTTCTTCATCGACGATTGTTTGATGTTCGCATCCGGGCCACGAGCACGCGAATGGATATTGCAGTGCTGATCATTCTCTGGGTGCAGCTCACGCTCGGCCTGATTACCCTGCCCTATTCCCTCACCCATTCGGACGGCTCGGCCATGCTGGTATTAGCGCATTGGGCTCAGGGCATCCTGACGCTGCATCCCGTGGACGCGAGCACGTTGCAGGGGCTGGACTGGCCCTATCTGACGCACCTAGTGCTTGGCATGACGCTGTTCCTGGTGTTCCCATTCTCACGTCTCGTGCATATCTGGTCGGCGCCAGTTTGGTATCTTGGCCGCCGCGGCTATCAGGTGGTGCGTACCCGCAGGGTTCTGACGGGCCGAAGCGGTCCAAAATCAACACATCAACCAGCGGAGTGAAGGCAATGAATATATCAGCCGGTTGCACGGTGAAGTCGACTGTCGCTCCCAAACCAAAGGCAGTAACCGTCAATGGTATTGAGATTCCGCGGGCAGAGATCGCGCGGGAAACACAAAATCATCCTGCCAAGTCTCCGATTGAGGCCTGGAAGGCCGCAGCTCAGGCACTTGCCATCCGCGAATTGCTACTCCAGGAGGCAAAGCGGCTCAATATCGTGTCACATCCAATGGGGGATGATGAAGGGCGCCGCGAGACGGAAGACGAGTCTTTGGTTCGTCTGGTAATAGAGAGCGAAGTCATTACACCAAAAGCCAGTGTTGACGACTGCGAGCGCTACTATACCCAGAACCTCCGGCGCTTCCGCTCGCCAGCGATTTTCGAAGCCTCGCACATCCTGCTTATCGCCGCACCGGGTGATGCGAAGGCGCGGGCGGCCGCGCGTGGCCAGGCTGTGCTGGTCATGGCAGAGCTGCAAGCCCACCCCGCCGCTTTCGCAAGTTTGGCGAAACAGTATTCTGCTTGCCCATCCCGCGAAGTCGGCGGCAATCTTGGACAAATTGGCCCTGGCCAGACTGTGCCGGAATTCGAACAGGCACTGGGAACTCTTGCGGTCGGGGTTATTCACGGGGATCCGATTGAAAGCCGTTACGGATTTCATATCGTTCGGCTGGACCGTCGTGTGGACGGCAGGCAACTGCCTTTTGAAATGGTGCATCCGCGCATTGCCGCCTATCTTGAAGAACATGTGAGGCGAACGGCAATCCGCCAATACATCAGCTTGCTTGCCGGCCGTGCGACCGTGAGCGGCATCGATCTAGCCGCTTCCAATGCCGCCCTCCTGCAGTGAGTTGAAGCCATGCTGCTCGGTGCACTGATGACAGAACTGAAGGACGAAGCCGCCGCGAAAGTGACTCTCCTGTCACTTGGCGATATCATGCTTCTAAACGAAGTTGAGGCCGCGCGGCTCGTCCATGACGAGAGCCTTGGCGAATATGCGGCCGGCGCCGCCCAGCGTTTCGCGCACCTGGCATCAGATGAAGACTGGCTTAAACTGATGACAGCATTGGAGAATTCGAAATCCCCCGCCGCAACGTGTCTGGCCACCATGGTCAGGTGGTCCCTGCTTCGTGATGCACGGGAGGCAGCTCCCGTCGATGCAGAAGCTGGCTGTTCCTGCGGAGCCGGCGGAACTGCCAGCCATGACAAGCCGTAACCCCTTACCGAGCAACCAGAAGACCTTGCCGAGCGACAAGGGCAAATGGCTCATGCCTTTCATAGAGCAGATTCCAGACACTTTGTTGGATGAACCTCTTGAATATATGTTCGCGGATCATTTTCGCCAAAGAGTTGTTCTCACAATGCTGCAGCATTTTGCAGAGGATGCTTCGGCGAGTCGGGCCGATGCTGATTCGATCGCAACGTTTCTGACCAACGACCTGGTTCTTCACCATGCCGATGAAGAAGAGGAGCTTTTTCCATTTGTACGCCTGCGTGCGTTGCCAGAAGATGAGCTTGGCACCCTACTCACGCATCTCGGCGAAGATCATAACCGCAGCAAGGCAATGGTTGAGAATATCACCAGTGCATTGATGCAGCATCCGGCCGAAAAGACCGTTCATCTGAGCACCAGCATCTGTAGCCTGATCCGGGCCTATGTTGTCAGTGAGAACCAGCACCTAACAGTTGAAAATGGCGTCCTACTGGCAATTGCCCGTATTCGACTGACGCCCAAAGACCGAAAGACGATCAGCCAGGGGATGAAGATCCGGCGCGGCGTAATCCACTGATATCATGAAGTTTCTTGCTGAGTGGCGCTTGATAATTGTCAAGGCAGCTCACGGCCTGATCTGCTCTATTTCGACTTAGAATATGGAGACCGGAATGAACATCAAAGTTTGGCTCTTTGCCTTCGCAGCGATTGCCGTTTTTGTTTCGCCCGCCGCTGCTGGCGACGCGGCGCTCGGCCAGAAGGTTTTCAATAAATGCAAGGCTTGCCATGAGGTAGCCGAGCCCAAGAATAGGGTGGGGCCCTCGCTCAAGGGTCTGTTTGGCCGTAGCGCTGGAAACGTTGAAGGCTTTAGCTATTCCGAAGCCATGAGGAACTCAGGCATCATATGGTCCGAGGACACCCTGAAGGCCTATTTGGCAGACCCAAAGGCCGTAGTGCCAGGCACCAAAATGTCATTTACTGGACTGAAGAAGCAAGAAGAGATCGAAAATATCCTCGAATATCTTGAAGAGGCCACAAAGTAGCTTCCCTCGATTTTCCACGCATTCCCCGCGCCGGCTTGATCTACATCAAGGAACTTACCCACCGACTCCGCGTAGCCTTCTGGCGGAATTTACCTAGCTGGAGGTTGCAATGGTTGAAAAACCCAAGCCGGAAAGCGCTGCCGCTCCTCTTGAGCGAATTCCATTTATGCAGCGGCTGCTCGATAACCCGTTCCTCTTGTTGTTCATTGGCGTCGTGGTTCCAACCGTCATCTACATTCTCTGGGGGGTGATGGAAATTACCCAGATTCCTTTGGCAAAATAGGGGTTTACAATGGCAATTTTTCCTCCGCAGACCCGTATCTGGTGGAATGAGCCAGTCGCCAAAGCTGAATTGGTCTGGATTTCTGTCGCATTTTTGTGGGGACTCATCATGTTTTTCATGATGATCTACTGGCACATCTATGGCCAGCAGAACCTGTCCACGCAAGTTGGCCGCATCGATCCCGCCGTGTTTGAGCAGCGAACAAACGAGTTTGCCGAAAAATTCAAAGTTCGGGACGAAGGTGACACCGGCGTGCCCGTTGTGAGGCCGCCGCCCGGTGGTGATGCTTACATGCTTGCGCGCACTTTCGATTGGTGGCCAGTGCTCGAGCTTGAAAAAGGCAAGCCTTACAAACTGCATATTTCATCGGTTGACCTGCAACATGGGTTCTCGCTGCTGCCCATCAACATGAATATCCAGGTTCATCCTGGCCTTGAGCACATCATCACCATTACACCGACCGAGGCAGGCACCTATGGTGTCGTCTGCAACGAATATTGCGGGCTGGGACACCATCAGATGACCGGCCGCATTTATGTCGTCGAACCGGGCCAGGGAGGCTGAGATGTCCACAGCTGCAACCGAATCAGACTATATTGGAAGACTGGCGACGAAATTCCGCACCTGCCCCGCAACCGGCCTCAAGGTTGATCTCGCTGCGGAACGCCTGATCAAGGCCAACGCCGTCGCGGCCGTCGTATTCCTGATGATCGGAGGTACTTTCGGGCTCCTGGTCGCGTTAACGCGCTGGCCAGCGGTTCATCTGTTGTCTTCCGATATGTTCTACCTCGTGTTGACTGCTCATGGCCTTGACGTGCTGTTGCTGTGGATTATTTTCTTTGAAATGGCAATTCTCTATTTCGCGTCTGCCGTCATACTCAGCAGCCGCATTGCCGCGCCCCGATGGGGTTGGGTAGGTTTTGCACTGATGGTCGTTGGCGGCCTGATGACCAATGTCGCCGTACTCCAGGGCGATTCAAGCGTGATGTTCACCTCCTATGTGCCACTGAAGGCCCAGCCGCATTTCTATCTGGGACTGATTCTGTTCGCAGTTGGCGCGCTCATCGGTTGCTTCATCTTCCTCGGCACTCTGGTGATCGCGAAAGAGGAGAAGACATATGAAGGCTCTATCCCACTTGTCACTTTCGGTGCGCTCACGGCCTGCATCATCGCTGTCTTCACCATTGCGTCCGGCGCGATTATCCTCATTCCAACCTTCCTGTGGTCGGTCGGATATATCGCCAACATCGATACCCTGACCTACAAGCTTGTGTGGTGGGCGATGGGCCATTCATCGCAGCAGATCAATGTATCCGCCCATGTGGCCATCTGGTACCTGATTGCGGCTGTGACAGTTGGCGCAAAGCCGCTGTCCGAAAAAGTCAGCCGCACCGCGTTCCTCCTGTATATTTTCTTCCTTCAACTGGCTTCGGCGCATCATTTGCTGGTCGAACCAGGCCTGAGCTCCGAATGGAAGATCGTCAACACCTCTTACATGATGTATCTCGCAGTCTTGGGCAGCATGATCCACGGCATGACGGTACCGGGCTCAATCGAGGCCGCCCAGCGCAAGAGTGGCTACACCCGCGGCGTATTTGAATGGCTGCGCAAGGCGCCTTGGGGCAATCCGGCCTTTGCCGGCATGTTCCTCTCTCTTGTCATGTTCGGCTTCCTGGGCGGCATATCGGGCGTCATCCTTGGCACCGAACAGCTCAACATCATGATGCACAACACCCTTTACGTGCCCGGGCATTTCCACGCCACGGTCGTGACCGGAACCACACTTGCCTTCATGGCGGCCACCTATCTTATCGTGCCGCTCATCTTCCAGCGCCAGATCATTTGGCCGAAATTGGCAAGATTGCAGCCCTACCTCTTCGGTCTTGGAGCCGCAGGAATTTCGGTCTTCATGATGGGTGCCGGTACATTGGGCGTTGCGCGCCGCCACTGGGATATCACCTTTCCTGCCTCTGACGTGATATTGCCCTATGGCTACCCGCCGATTGCCTCCCTGATGATGGGCTTGAATGGCCTATCCGCCATCCTCGCTGCGATCGGCGGTGCCCTTTATATCGCCATCACCGTCGGGAGTATCCTGTTTGGCAAGAAAGTGGACGCGACCAATGCCGTTGCCTCGCTTGGGCCGATGCCGAAAAAGATCGTACATGAAGCTGTCACCAAGTATGGCGACGCGGGCACATGGCATCTCCCGGGAACCTATGTGCTGGTTGGCCTATTTTTCACGACCTTCATTCTCTACTACTTCGTGAATTGGAAATATCTGTCCGAACTCTGGCCGATGCAGTGAGGAGTTGAGGCGATGACCACAGCCGCCGCCGTTCCACTCGTCAGGGACGTGTTGTCGATCTTCAAATTGCGGATCGGAGTGGCCATCATGATGAGTGCAGTCGGAGGCGTGGCGGTCACACCAGGAATCATGCCTGACCTATGGCGCGTAGGCATTCTTGCGTTGGCCGTGTTCCTCGCCTCGGCGAGCGCAGGTGCCTTTAATCAATGGGCCGAAGCCGATCTCGACCGCCAGATGAAGCGCACGGCATCGCGGCCCTTTGCCGCCGGGCGTTTCCGGGCTGATGGTACATGGCTGGCCGCGATCCTCGGGCTTCTCGCCATAGCAGTTATGATGGCCGCCTGGGCAGCCAACTGGTGGGCCGCATTCCACACTTTCATGGGTGCTTTCGTTTACGGCATAATTTATACTGTGTGGCTAAAGCGCCGAAGCTGGACCAACATCATTGTCGGCGGGCTGGCAGGCAGCTTTGCGGTCCTTGCTGGCGCCGCCGCTGTTCATCCCGGCTGGCAGGCGGAACCGGTCATTCTTTCACTTGTGCTGTTCCTGTGGACGCCGCCGCATTTCTGGAGCCTGGCCATTGCCGCACACGATGACTACGTAGCAGCAAGGGTTCCGATGCTTCCGGTTATCACCAGCAATGCGCTGACTGCCAGGGTGATATTCGCCCACACCGCCCTTCTCGTCGCGCTCTCATTGCTTCCGGCATTCTGGTCGATGGGCCACGTCTATCTCGCAGGCGCCGCAGCAGGCGGGGCCCTTTTCCTCTGGACCAGCGCCCGGCTGGTATTTGAACCGACGCGCAAGCGGGCCATCCAGAATTTTCTGGCTTCGCTGCTTCAACTTGTCTTGCTCTTGTCAGGTACGATTGCCGACCGCGCCATCGGATTCTTCTGATGCGACGTCTCCTTGCCGCAGCATGGCTGTTGGCCATGGCCCTGTCGTCTCCCGCACGAGCAGACACGCGCGTCGACACCGCTCTCAACGTTTCGCAAGGCGCGATTGGCAGCGGTGTTCCCGATTTCACGTTTCAAAGCGCGGACAAAGGCAAGATCGCGCTCCGCGACCTGCGCGGCAAGCCTTTGCTGGTCACGATGATCTATACGGGCTGCGCTGATGTTTGCCCCACCATCATTGAGAGCCTGGCGGTCGCCGCCGAGACGGCTGAAGACGCGTTGGGCAAGGGTAGTTTTAACATCATCACCATCGGATTTGACACTCGCAACGACACTCCGGACCGCATGCGCTCATTTGCCCGCGCCCACGATGCGGGAGGCAGCAATTGGTATTTTGCGAGCTCCGACACTAAAACCATCAGTCTCCTAAGCGAGGCGCTCGGCTTCAATTACTTTTCATCCGCCGGCGGCTTTGACCACATGGCCCAGGTAACCATCCTCGACAAGAATGGCACGATCTATGAGCAGGTCTACGGGAGCAGCTTTGAGCCGCCCACCATTGTCGAGCCATTGAAACAATTGGTGTTCGGCCATCAGCGCCCGGCTTTCTCTCTGGCAGGCTTGAGCGACCGGGTCAGGCTTTTCTGCACAATCTATGACCGCAAGACTGGCCGCTATTATTTCAGCTATGCGTTGCCCCTCTCAATATTTATTGGTCTTGGAAGCTTGCTTGGGATACTTGCGTTCCTCATTCGCGAGGCTCGAAAATCCGCCAAAGCCAAGGGGCGATAGGGCATGCATTTTCTGAGAATACCGCTCCGCACCGGATTTGATGCGGGTGAACGCTTTCTCGCTCTGGCATTCCCTGCGAACGCCAACCCCCTGCTTAATCTTGGAGCGCTCGGCTTTTTCTTCTACTGGATTGTGACCGTCAGCGGTATTTACGTCTACGTTTTTTTCGACACTGGCGTAACTCAGGCTTTCGCCTCCATCGAATACATGACAAATGAGCAATGGTACGCGGCAGGTCTCATGCGCAGCCTGCATCGCTATGGTTCCGACGCCCTGGTTTTCGTAATGCTGCTCCATATCCTGCGCGAGTTTTCCCGCGACCGGTATCGAGGCGTCCGGTGGTTCAGTTGGGTAACTGGAGTTCCCGTGTTGCTGTTCATCTACATAGCCGGAATCAGCGGCTACTGGCTGGTATGGGACAGCCTCGCCCAGTATGTTGCGATCGTCTCGACCGAATGGCTGGACCACTTGCCCTTCTTCGGGCAGCCGCTGGCGCGCAATTTCCTGTCGCCCGAAACGCTCGAAAGCCGCTTCTTCACACTGATGATTTTCATGCATATCGCGGTTCCACTGATCGCACTTGTTGGTTTATGGCTCCACCTGCAGCGTGTGAGCAAGCCGCGGATCAATCCGCCCCGGGAACTGGCCATCGGAACCGCACTGGCACTTCTGGCTCTTTCTGCGATTTATCCAGCAACAAGCCAGGGCGCTGCAGACCTGGCCAAAGTTCCCGGCAGCATTGGCCTCGACTGGTTCTATCTCGGCGCCTATCCCCTGCTTGAAACTCTTCCTGGACCGGTGACGTGGAGCACGGCCGTCACCCTGCTCATAATCATGGCGGCAATTCCCTGGCTTCCACCGATGAAGCGGCAGAGAGCTGCTGTCGTTGATCTCGCTAACTGCAACGGCTGCGCCCGCTGCATGAATGATTGCCCATACAGCGCGATCACTATGCAAATCCGAAGTGACGGCAGGCCTTTTGAGGGCGAAGCCGTCGTTGATCCCGATCTCTGCGTCGCTTGTGGAATATGCGCCGGCGCTTGCCCGACATCGACCCCATTTCGCCGCTTGTCAGACCTGGTACCCGGTATCGACCTGCCGGATCGGTCCATAGCGGCTATTCGTGCCGATGTCGAAGACGAGGGTGCACGAATCACTGGTCCAGCCCGCATCATGATTTTCGGCTGCATCAACGCCGGCGTGGCAATGGCATGCCGTTCGGACAATGTCGGCGTCGTTTCATTGAACTGTGCGGGGCAATTGCCACCATCTTTCATAGATTATGTCATCAGCCAGAAACTTGCAGATGGCGTAATCATTGCTGGCTGCAGTGAAAACAGCTGCCACAACAGGTTCGGTGCCAGATGGACTGCAGATAGGCTGGCTTCCGAGCGCGACCCGCACCTTAGGACGCGAGTGCCGCGCGAGCGGCATATGGCAGTCTGGGCAGGCAGGCTTGGTGCTTCAATGCTTCGCCGGGAGATTTACAAGCTTTCGGCACGACTTGCGGCCCTTGGTCCTTTCAAACCCAAATCACCCGTTAGCGGCGTCATGGCTGCGGAAGAGAAGTCCGATGCCTAGTTTGACGCAATACACTGGTCAGGCCCTGCTCTATGCCGCGTTTGCCGCCGCTATCGGGACCCTTGCGTCCTGGCCGGAGCACGCTCAATTGCCCGCCGGCTCGGCCCAGATCAAACTGGCATTCAATCACAGCGGCGCGCGCGTTGAAGATTGCCGGAGGCTTACGGCACAGGAGCTCTCGAAACTGCCGAGCAACAAGCGAAAACCCAACGATTGTTCACGCGAGCGCGTGCCCATTGCAATCCAGCTGATGATCGACGGCAATTTGCTCTATGAAGCCGTGCTGCAGCCAAGCGGTCTTTCCAGCGATGGGCAGGCCAAGACCTACCAGAAATTTACTGTACCTGCCGGCAGGCATGTTATCCTGGCGCGGCTTCGAGACAGCAAAAGGGCCGAAGGCTTCGACTATGAGAGCAAATTTGAAGGCGAGTTGTCTTCCCGGCAAAATCTCGCCATCGATTTCAAGGCCGAACAGGGAGGCTTCCTCTTCAGGTAGCATTGCAAAATGTCACTCATCGAATGGCGCAAGGAATTTGAAACTGGCATACCCGATGTCGATCACGAGCATCATGAACTTGTCGATATCATCAACCGGTTGCATGAGCACATAGTGGGCGGTGCAGACCGATCCCACGTAACGAAATTTCTCGGTGAAGTATTCGCCAAGATCGCGGCGCATTTCGCGCTTGAGGAATCGATCATGCGCAAGTACGCCTACGACGAATATGAGGCGCACAAAGCCGAACATGAACGGCTGCTCGACGAGATTAGGGATATCATGGATGCGCAGCAGGACAACCCATCTTCCACCTATGGCGATAGCCTGTCGTCCACGGTGCGGGACTGGTTTGTCAATCACTTCAAATCGAAGGACGCGCGGCTGCACAAGAAACTGGGCGTCTAGCCCGCACGGGGCACTGCCGGCAGGTCATTCTTTCGAACCCTCATCGATCCTTTTCAGAGCCCCCATCAAAATACCGCCGCAGCTTGCCAATATCGTCAATGATAGCAATGTTCTGTTCAATACTGACGCCAATTTGCTTGAGCTTTGCAAAGGCCCGGGAAAGACTTTCAGGCTGCATGCCTAGACGTCCGGCAATCAAGGTCTTGTCGTAAGGCAAGTTCAACCGGCAAGTGCCTGTCTGGTCCTTGCACTGTGACGAGAGGAATTCTGCCACACGCTGCGCACCTGTATGAGCCTTGAGCTGCTCAATCTGCTGGACCAGCATATGAAGATGCATCGACGTCGATGCCAGCATGGCTAATCCGATCTCGGCGTTTTCGCGGATCAGCCGGAGAAGATTGCCACTTTGGACGCACAATAAACGGCCCTCGGTCACGGCCTCCCCGCTCGCTGGGAAACGCCCGCCAACAAAGGCCGCAGCCTCGGCAAAACTTTGGCCACGGGTAAAGACCGCAACGACAGTTTCCCCGCCCGATGGCGCCAGGCGGAATATTTTAACCCAGCCTTCAAGCACCACAAAGAAGTAGTTGACTGGATCTCCCTGCACAAAGAGGAGTTCGCCCCGCGATACCACTTTTACCGTCGCACCGGTGAGCAACAATTCGAACGTTGGCTGAGGCAGGCCCGAAAAAATTGGTGCCGCACGCACAATAGCCTTGTCAGAAGCTTCGATCAGAAATGACACTTCGCCCTCGTCATTCCCTCTTATCGCCCTGAATTCCTTTGAGATCAATGTCTGGTGTCGAGCATTGGTCTCATAGCGACTCTTGCCTTGGCCATCACGGCATTACCACGCTTGCTTGCCGCTCCACATGAATTAACGTGATTGGGAGCTCGGAACTCTTCTAATAAACTGTTTTGGTGTGATGTTTTGCCTTTACGGTGACGATGCCGCGCGCCGAAGGCCTGGTTGGCACGGCCAATTGGATCGCGCTATTCTGGATTTGGTGAAATCCCTCCGTTCCCTCCAACCTAAAACAGCATGCCGTGCGCCCCGAGCGCTGCGCCTCCAATTGTCACGGTGGCAAGGGCCAACAGGATCCGGTGCGCCCGCAGCATCAGGGCAAATGTGGCGGCTGGATCGCGCTCCACCATGCGGGTGACCTTCGCATGGAGAAAAAGCGGCTCCGCGACGAACAGCATGAAGGTGAAGATCGCCCAGATCAGCACCATCGCATGCATCCACCAGTAACCGGGATCGAGAAAGCGCTCCCACGCAACCAGGCCGTGGGCCATATAGAAGCCGGTCAGTCCTGCCGCCGTCACCGAAATCTTCGCCTGTCTGGCGAAGCGACCCTCAATCACAAGAAAAGTTTCAAGTTTCCTTTCCTGCGGCATCCGCATGATACCCGGAAGGATGACGAGCGTAACCATCGCCAATCCGCCAATCCAGTGTACGATGGCGATAAGGTGAAGGGTACGCGCGATGGTGGTCCAATCCATATCGTTCCCGCCTCAACTGCCGGCCAAGACCGGTGTCTTGATATTCAGGCCTTCCCTTCGCGCAGGATAAGCGCAATCGGCGAGTGTTGAGCGGTCGAGTTCCGCGTAGAAAGCCTGGCGCGCCGCTGCCAGCTTTCCCTTCAGCCGGCAATCCGGTGTCAGCCGGCAATGGCCCCCATCCGCCTGGAAGCACTCGACCAGCGCATGGCGCTGTTCAAGTAACCGGACAAGCCCGCCAAGAGGCATCTCTTCGGGGGATTTGCTCAGCCTGAAGCCACCGCCGGCCCCGCGCTGGGTTACGACAATTCCGGCTTTGGCGAGGTTATGAATGATTTTCATCAGATGATTCCGCGAAATTGCAAATTCATTGGCAATCTCATCTGTCGTAAAAACGCGCTCGGGATCGGCCGCCAGCCGCATCAGGGCGCGGAGCCCGAAATCGGTAAATTCAGTAAGGCGCACGAGTTTTCTCCGGCATTTCAGTTAAAATTGCATTTGCAATGCTGCTTTTATACATGTAAAGTGGTATTTTCAATATGTATTAAGAATTGCGCATTGGCTGCCCAACGCGTGAGGTCAAAAAAGTCTTGCGGAACTGCCGGGAAGGATAGACGCCATGATAATTGAAGCGAAGCAGGCCAATTGGGTTCCGCAGCTTGCGGCGCTGAACGTGGCGGCACTCATTAACCATATCGTGTCGCACTATCACGAGATTCACCGGCAGGAATTGCCGGAGCTCCTGGCTCTCGCCCGGAAAGTCGAGCGCGTTCATCATGATGTGCCCGAGGCGCCACTCGGCTTGGCTGATGTTCTTGAGCGTCTGTCCGCCGAGCTGGAAACCCATATGCAGAAAGAGGAATTCGTCCTGTTTCCGGCCATGCAGCAGGGCGTGAAGGAAAACATCATGCAGCCGATCACCATGCTGCGCCACGACCATGGGGAGCACGCCGGAACAGTCCGTCTGTTGGAAGAGCTGGCCAGAGGTTTCGTGGTGCCGGAGGGCGCTTGCGGCTCGTGGCAAAGGTTATATGCCGGCCTGAAGAAACTCTGCGAGGATATCGGCGAACACATTCGCGTTGAAAATGAAATCCTGTTTCCGCGTTTCGAACTGACAACCAAGTCCGGCTGCATCTGCGCCCATGGCTGAGGAGAATCTCAAGGGCCTGATGCTTCCAGTGGTGATTGGCAAGCTCTTGGCGCCATTGCCCTTATTCCCACTGCAATTCATTCTGTCGCGGATGGTGAGGGGCATTGCCCAGCGCCGCCCGGAATTTTTCGCACGTCTTGGCTCCCACATTGACTCATCCTACGCAATCGACGTGACTGAATTGCCCTTCGTGCTGCTGCTGAAACCAAATCCAAGGAATCCGGAACTTACGGCGCACCGCCGGCCGGATAAAGTCGCAAGCGACGCGTCAATCGCCGGACCCTTCATGGAACTTTTCAAAGTCCTCGACGGACGTGGCGACTCGGATGCCATGTTCTTTTCTGGAAACCTCAAGGTGAGTGGCAACACCGAAGCCGCCGTGTGCCTCAGATACGCGCTCGACGATCTCGAAGGCAGCGTGATTGAGGACCTGCTTCACATGGGCGGTCCCGCGCTGATGCCGGCCCATCTCCTGCTCCAGAGATTGCGCCGGCTGGAGATGCAGGCATGAACACCCAGGCCATCACGCCGAATGCAAAGCCGGAACTTGTTTGCCCGGCAGGAACGCCTGCCGCCTTGCGCGCTGCCGTCGATTCGGGCGCGGACGCGGTCTATTGCGGACTGGCCAACGAAACCAATGCCCGCAACTTCGCCGGTTTGAACTTCACGCCTGACCTGCTTGAACAGGGCATCGCCTATGCCCGCGGTCGCGGCACCAAGGTGCTGCTGGCGGTGAATTCCTTTGCCACGGCCCCCCGGACCCAGCTTTGGTTTGATGCCGTCGATACAGCTGCACGGCTGGGCGTGGATGCCGTCATCGTTGCTGACATTGGCGTGGCCTCCTACGCCGCGGAGCACCATCCGCAATTGCGGCTGCATCTTTCAGTGCAGGCGGGGGCCTCATCGCCGGAGGCAATCCGCTACTATTGCTCGGAATTCAATGTGAAGCGCGTTGTTCTTCCGCGCATTCTCACCGTCACTGAGATCGCTGCCATTCACCGCGAGATTCCTTGCGAGATCGAAGCCTTCGTTTTCGGCAACATCGGCATGATGTCGGAAGGGCGGTGCAGCCTGACCAACTATGTGACTGGCACCTCGACCAACATGGATGGCGTGTGCTCACCGGCAAACGCGGTCCATTACATGGATCTGCCCGATGGCAGCAAAACTGCCGGGCTTGGTGATTTTGAGATCGACTGCTTCGCCGCCGGCGAACACGCCGGCTACCCGACGATCTGCAAAGGCCGTTATCTCTCGCCGGTGCGGAAGGAGCCCTATTATGCTTTTGAAGAGCCGGTCAGCCTGAACCTCTCGTCGCTGCTGCCGGATCTCATCGCGGCTGGGGTAACGGCATTGAAGATTGAAGGCCGCCAGCGCTCACGTTCCTATGTGCAGGCCGTCGTTTCAGCCTACCGCCGTGCAGTTGACGATATTGCGGCTGGCCGCTGGCACGACCTCTCAGGGCTCGTGGCGCTCACTGAGGGCGGCAAGGAAACCCAGGGCGCCTTCCAGACCAAGAAGTGGAGATAGCCGCAGTGACCACCGAACTGACCATGGGCCCGCTGCTGTTTCATTGGCCAGCGGAAACTAAGCGCGATTTCTGGTTCCGCGTCGCTGACGAAGCGCCGGTTGAAACCGTCTATCTCGGCGAAGCCGTCTGCTCGAAGCGCGAGCCGTTCTTTAATCCTCATATTGAAGAAGTGTCTGAGCGCCTCACGCGGGCCGGCAAGCGTGTCGTCTGGTCGTCATTGGCCCAGGTTGTCACGGCCATTGACCGCAGAGCCTCCACCGGTATCGCCGAATTTGAGACCGCGGACATCGAAGCCAATGATGCATCCCTCCTCCCATTGCTTCATCGCAAGCCGCACCGCATCGGCCAGTATCTGAATGTATACAACGAGGCCACGATCACCCATCTCGCCTCCAATGGCGCCTATCATTTCAGCCTGCAGCCGGAGCTTCCGGCGGAAACGATCTCCCGCTTGACCGAAGCAGCGGAAGCGGCAGGTGCCACGACCGAAGTGCAGGTTTTTGGCCGTGTCACATTGGCCCTGTCGGCGCGTTGCTATCACGCCCGCGCCCATGGCCGCACCAAGGATAATTGTCTTTTCGTTTGCGAAAACGATGCGGATGGCATGGAACTGCAAACCCGCTCGCACCACAAATTCCTGGCAATCAACGGCATCCAGACTTTATCGCACCGCTACCTCGAACTCTCGGCTGAAATCCCTGCGCTGGTAGCCATGGGCGTCGCCGCCCTCCGCCTTTCGCCTCACAGCCTCGACATGACAGCGGTCGCACGCGCCTACCGGCAGTTGCTCGATGGCCGGATTTCCGCAGATGAGACATTTGCAAGGCTGGCCGAATTGGGAATGCCGCAACCCGTGATGAATGGCTTCTTCCACCGCAAACCTGGCTACCTTCATGTGGGCGCGCAACCCGAATTAAGCTGAGGAAACGAAAGTGGCCACATCAGCGCAACAGATTCGGGCCTGGCAGGGGCCTGCGGTTCTTGGTTACGGCTTCCGCCCGTTTTTTCTGGGGGCCGCCGCTTTCGCTGCAATGGCGATGGCCGTTTGGATCGGAGCGCTTTCGGGTGCCTGGAACATTCCATCCGCCTATGGCCCGGTGGAATGGCATGCCCATGAGTTCATGTGGGGATATCTTCCCGCGGTCATTGCCGGTTTTCTCTTCACCGCAATTCCAAATTGGACCGGTCGCCTGCCGATTGTTGGCGTGCCCCTGGCAATCCTCTGGTGCTTCTGGTTCGCCGGACGCCTCGCCATGTTCTTCTCCAGCTATTTGCCAATTGAGCTTGCAGCCGCCATCGATCTGTCATTCCTTGCGGTGCTGCTGGCTATCGTGGCAAGGGAAATCGTCGCGGGCCGCAACTGGAAGAATCTCAAAGTGCTGGCCGTCGTCGCCATCCTGGCCGCAGGCAATCTCGTGTTCCACATCCAGGCCATCGCCGGCGGCAACGCGGCAAGTGGCATCGGCGTCCGCATCGGCGTGGCTGCGGCCATCCTGTTGATTGCAATTGTTGGCGGAAGGATTGTGCCCAGCTTCACGCGGAACTGGCTTGCCAAGCGCGATCCGGGCGCGCTGCCAGCCCAGTTCGACTGGATTGACCAGGCAGTCCTCGCCGTAACCGTCTTGGCTCTTCTCCTGTGGACCGCGTTTCCGGCGTCTGCCGTTTCCGGTGTCATTGGATTGCTGGCCGGTGCATTGAATTTGTTCAGGCTGGCACGCTGGACGGGCTGGCGCTGCCTTGCGGAACCGTTGGTCGCCATTCTCCATGCAGGGTTCCTGTTCGTACCCGCCGGATTCCTGCTGACCGGGGCTGCCGCACTTTGGCCCGAAATCGTTCCGCCCGCCGCCGCCCAACACGCCTGGATGGCGGGCGCCATAGCGCTCATGACGCTTGCGGTGATGACCCGGGCAAGCCTGGGTCACTCCGGCAAGCCCCTTGCCGCGGGAAAAGGCACAACGGCAATCTATGGCCTTGCAATCACCGCCGTCATTGCGCGCGTCATTTCCGGAATTGTTCCGGCTATCCCGTGGCTCCTTGAAATTGCCGGCGCCGCCTGGATCATGGCCTTTATGGGCTTCGTGATCGTCTATGCGCCGCTGCTGCTCCTGCGCCGTGCCGTCTAAAGAAATTACCATTGTTGGGGCACGGTGAGGGCTGCTTCACCGCCGCTTGGCACCTGCTCATGCAATGACTGGACGATCACGTGGCAATTGAGACTGTTGTCCGGCGCCAAGTTCACGGCCCGCTTTGTGGCCGGCATGGATTGCCGCGGCAATTATTGACGGCTGATAGCAATCTCCGATGCGGCGGAATCGCCCAGCGTCCAGGCCGCATTCGAGCAGGCCTTCGTACAACGCCGCATGCGGCTCGCGGGATGTGACCAGTACCAGGGCATCGGCGGCAACAATACGCTGTCGCGCCGTGTAAACACATGCCAGCGAAGCGGATTTTCCGTCGAAGCCCATAATCGCCGTGCTCACTTGGATATCGACGCCGAGCTCAATAAGCCGCCGCTGCGTAGCTTGCTGCTCCTGCGTGTAATAGCTCCAGAAGCCTGCCTTTCCCTCCGTCGTGACATAGGTAACGTTTGCGCCTGCGTGCACGAGCAATTCCGCGATGACCGGTGCCATGTAGTAATGGTCGTCGTCGAACAGCACAACTCTGCCAGAAGGTATATGACCATCAAGGATGTCATCCGGCGTGAAGACAGCATCATGGTTGAATTCCGCAATGGCGGTATCATGCCAGCGGCCCGTGCCATCCCGCCGCCATGCCGAGCCGGTGGCAATGACGATATGGTCGGCATCGAAGCCGCGGACGTCCGCGGCAGACATGCGGCTGCCGAGATAGAGCGAAACCTGTGGCAGTTTGCTGATCTGGCCCAACCGGTAGTCGCGCACTCTTGCCCATTCGGCCAAACCAGGCAGGCGGCTTTCGCGCGTAACCCGCCCGCCAGCCTCGCTCGCAGCATCGGCGATGGATACCGCAAACCCGCGCTTTCCGAGAATATGGGCAGCTTCAAGCCCCGCCGGGCCAGCGCCGACGATGAGTACGGAGCCAGCGCCGTCACGTGAAATTCGCTCAGGGTGCCAGCCGCGACGCCATTCCTCACCCATTGTCGGGTTTTGCGTGCATCGCAAAGGGGCGGCCCGCGTATTATGCGCATAGCATATGTTGCAACCGATACACTCGCGGATATCTTCGGTTTGGCCGTCCCTTATTTTGGCAGGCAGGAATGGATCGGCAATCGAGGGGCGGGCGGCTCCGATGAAATCGGTGATGCCGCGCTTCACCTGGCTGAGCATGGTGTCAGGCGAAGTAAAGCGCCCTACGGTTACGACCGGCTTGCCTGTGAGCGATTTCACATGGGCGACGCGGTTCTCCAGGGAGGCTTCGCGTGTGAAGCGGGATGATCCCATTTCTTCATTGTAGTCGGAGATGACAATATCCCAGAGATCTGGAAGGGGGTCCAGCATGGCAATCAGATCATGGGCCTCGTCGGCGGACAGGTGCATGTCGCCGTGGCCATCAGCCGACATGCGGACGGCAATCGCGCAGCTGTCGCCCACCGCATCGCGGGTATCGGCAATGAGTTCCTTGAGCAGGCGGGCCCGGTTTTCCAGGGTACCCCCGTATTCGTCGATCCGCGTGTTGGATGCCCGGGAGAGAAATTCCGAAATCAAATAGCCGTGGGTGGGATAGACATAGATGATGTCGAAACCCGCCGCGCGGGCCCGTAACGCGGCGGCACGATGCCACTCCCGCAGGGCACGGATATCCGCCTTGTCCATGGGATGTGACTGCACTGGATCGGTGCGGCTTGGCATGGAGCGGACGCCAAGCGTCGGCTCCCGCGAGACCAGGTTCGCCACATAGCTCCCGCCGTGCCAAAGCTCAATCCCGGCAAGGGCGCCGTGCTGATGAACGGCATCAGACATGGCGGAGAGATTTCGGACATCATCATCGTCCCAGATCGAGGCATAAGGATACGGGGCGTCATCGGAACTCGGGTGGATTGAACAATACTCGGTACAGACCACCCCCCAGCCGCCCTCAGCCTTCGTTGCCCGCATGGCGGCAAGAGTTTTCGGGCGGGCGTAGCCCATGCCGGTGCAATGAGGAACCTGATAGAAGCGGTTAGGTGCGGTCACAGGGCCTATCCGCACTTTGTCAAAAAGTGCGCCGTAGCGGCTATTTACCTGCATTTACAACTCCTTGACGTGCGACTCTTTCGAGCTTGATGAACGATACAACACTGTGGAATTATATTGACTGAACTTCCATTCAATATCAAATCTGGAGTTGGCCATGCGGAGATCAGCGGCGAGATTGCGAATGGCAGCACAGACTTCGGAGCCAGAGGACCGTGGTCTGCACCATGGCCCGACCGCCCCATACAGTCCGCTGACTGAACAACAGCTTGAGGAAATATTCGCTGCCGCACTCACCCTGCTGGCGGAGACCGGCGTTGGCGTTGAGGCCGGCACCGAGGCCGACGCGATGTTCCTCAATGCTGGCTGCAGCATCAGCGAAGATGGTGTTGTCCGCTTTCCCGCTGAAATCACAAGGCGGGCGCTGGACGCCACGGCCCGCAGCACCAAGCTGTGGAACCGGGACGGTACTAAAGCAATCGAGATTGACTGCAAGCACACTTGGTTTTTCCCAGGAATGACGTGCATCAAAATTTTCGATGTCAAAACCGGGCAAGCGCGGGCAAGCACGCGCGATGACCTGGCAATGATCACGCGGCTGGCGGACGGCCTTGCGAATATCGATGGGGTGTGCATCGCCTGCAAGAATGTGTCCCGAACCGACGAATACGGCGAAATCGACGAATTTGCCTGCATGGTGGAGAATACGGCAAAGCCGCTTGAATACCTCTGTGAAAATGCCAGATCACTTGGCGCGGTGATCGAGATGGCGGCCACGGTTCGTGGCGGACATGAGGAACTGAGGCGGAAACCCTACTTCCTTCAAATCGTCACGCCCCTGCCGCTCAACTATGCGGCGACCCACATTGAGCAGATTATCATGGCGGCTCGCGCGGGAGTGCCGGTGAGCACCGGCACATTACCCATCGGCGGCGCGTCCTCGCCGATCACGATTGCTGGCTGCATGGCCCAAAGCCTAGCCACCGATTTCGCCGGCATGGTGCTGGCACAGCTTGCCAGCCCGGGCGCCTTCTGCATCGGAAGTTCCGACGTTTACTTCATGGAGCCGGCAACAGGCGCCATCGGCAGCTTTGCACAGACCTCGCTTGCCGACATGGCGATGTGTCAGTTACGCCGCAAGCTGGGCCTGCCATCGCTGACCGGCATTGGCGGCCATTCGGTGGCGAGACGGTTTAACCAGGATGCGGTCTGGGAAATATCCTCCAATATGACCCAAGCGTTCTATAGCCGGCCCGCGACCTGTGATTACCTCGGTTCTCTCGACCAGGGCATGACGTTTTCTGCCCATGCCTTGCTCCTGTGCAATGATCTTGCCGGATTACTGCGCAACCTTTGGCGTGGTGTTCCGGTTAACGATGAGCAACTGGCGCTTTGTATTGCGAAAGAGGTGGGACCGCGCGGCAATTATCTCGCCCAGCGGCACACTGCGGCAAATTGCCGGGCACAAGTGTGGAACTCGCGCTACTTCGGAGCGAATATTCCATTGAGCAATGGCGCAAAACCGGACGAGGAACTGTTCGACCGCATTGATGCCGATCTTCATGAGCTTTTGGAAAATCACCTACCAGCCGGATTGGCGCCTCATATCCAAGTCGAATTAAGGGTCATTCAGCAGCGCTATGAAAACACCGCCTGAGGCCAGGCGCGCCTGGCACAAAATATGGGTTAATCTTGAAACCCTGAGGCTCAAGTTCCGCGATAGTCGCTGCCAAGCACGCAATTTCCAGAATAGTGGCTCATTAATCCCTCGCCTTGATCTAAGTCAATTGCGAGCCATCGGCAGACTATAGACTCTGAAGCCGTAGTCCCTTCAAAAAAGGAGGACCACATGCTCAAGTTTTGTAAATTCATGCTTGGTGTGGCAATCATCAGCTCTGCCGCGGCCGTGCCGGCTCACGCTGATGCCGTGGTGAGGGTCACGCTGATCGACAAGAGCGGCATGCCCGATTTGAGCAACTCCATGCGCTTTGGCATGGGCATGCACGGCGACATGAAAATGGCCAGGATGGGTATCAACATCAGCCCCAAAGTGGTGGATCGCGGCAAGGTCAGATTCGACGTTACAAATATAGCCAGCAAACTGGTGCATGAAATAATTCATGCACGCATAGCGGACGAAAATAGAGTGCTGTCTTACAATACTGTCAAGAACACGGTGAACGAGGAAACGCTAAAGACCCTGGGTCAAGTCGCCGAAATTGGCCCCAGCAAGTCAGCGTCGATAACACTGGAGTTAAAGCCGGGGAAATACATCCTCTATTGCAACATTGCCGGCCATTACATGGCAGGCATGTGGACAGTGATTGAGGTAATGCAGCCTTGGGGCCGCACCGCTTGAATGGCCCGTCCCGACAGAACAATAATCCCGTAGCGGCCCGGCTTCACTCAGCAAAGCCGGGCCGGCTGGACTTTCAGCTTCACAGGGTCAGGAATTGCCCGGGAAGAAGGCAATTCCGTTCGGGCCTTCGCCGGCGGGGATGGTTCGCACCACAGTCTGGCTTGCCGTGTCAATCACCGAGACACTGTTGTCCTTGATATTGGTGATAAAGGCGAACTGCCCGTCCTTCGAAATTGTCACGCCATGGGCGCCGGCGCCCACGGTCAGTGTCTTAACGACTTCATTTGAAGCAACATCAATGATCGATACCCGATTGTCCGGATCGGTATCGCTTCCCTGATTGGCGACATAGACGTGGCGTCCGTCCGGGGTTGCAAACACCTGGATCGGATTGCAGCCCACATCGATCTTTGTGATCACCTGGCGAGCCGCACGGTCAATCACCGCAACTTTGTTTTCGTCGCGCAGCGATACGTAGACGCGCGTTCCGTCAGGCGTGAACCCGACCTGGACCGGCGCCTTGCCGATAGGAATGCGCGCCTGTTCTTCCAGACTCGCGACATCGATCACCGAAACCGATCCATCCTCGACATTGGCGATGAAGAGTTCCTGGCCATCGGGGCTGAGGCGCAGCCCGTGCGGATAGCTGCCCGTCGGAATCGCCTTCACGATCTTGCTGGAATTCAGGTCGATGACCGAAACAGTGTTCGATTCCGAATCGGTCACGAAGACCCGCTTTCCACTCAGATCAGGAACGACGTGAGCCGGATGATGGCCAACGTCGATGATAGCGACCGGCTCATGATCGATGGCGTCGAGTTTGAAGACGGCCAAGCGGCCGGCTGGCTCTTCGTCTTCATGTGCCTCTGCACTTTCTCCAGCCGTGGACGTCGTCATCGTGGTTGACATGCCATGGCCGGCATTCGCCGCCAAGCCTACCACAAACACAAGGCGGGCTTCGGCGCTGATGTCGACATTGTGCGGCATGACCGGCAATGTGATCGATTGCACCGCTCCCGACTGAATGTCGATGCGCGACAGGCTGCCGCCTTCTTCATTGGCAGTGAAGACTGAGCCGGGGGCCAGGGCTGGCTCGGCAGCGGGGGTTAGGGATAGGCCGACGGCGGCAAAAGCAGCAACGGCAAGCCCGATGAATGCGCGCGAATTGAGAGGCGTCACGCGCGACGCCAAGTTGATCAGTGACATGATTAAGTCTCCAAGAGATGAGTTTCAGTTGGCGCCGGACGGCGCTGCGACAGGACTACGCTTGGAAAATCGGTGGCCGCCGCGGGGGCGCGCTTGTGCGCGAAGACATCCCGGCCTGGCGGGCAGGTGCCGCAAGCATCAGAATTGTATTTGGGTGGGCTGCGTCCACGCAGTTCGCGAACTGACTGATTGTGCGCCTGCCCAGGAAGTTCGCCGTCCTGCTCGACCGAGCTGGCGTAGGCCTGAGCGGATCCGGCGGCCGGCAACTGTGAATGGAGAAGATTGCCCAGGACGAAAGTAATAACAAAGAACAAGACAACCCAGCCCCTCAGCCGGGCATTGGAGTTACGTTTCTGGATCGCCACGCGGGACATCAGCGAGCCGAGGGGCCTATTGGACGTAGAATGGCGCTTTCGATCTGGAATATCCCTCTGAACGGTCTTTTTCTCTTAGCCACACCTTCAACCTGCCAGTGTCTCTCAGATGGCGGCCCTATGAGGGCACAATACTTCAGGAGAGTTTGACGTCATTGACTTAGGCCCTGTTGACAAACTGTTTCAAGCACATCCGAACTGCCTGAACCAGAGGCGGATTGAGACGATGTGGACGAAGGCAGCATAGCTGAGTTCGGTCTTGTCGTAACGTGTCGCGAGGCGCCGGGCATTCTTGAGTTTGTTGAAGCAGCGCTCGATGATGTTGCGCAGCCCATAGATGGCAGGATCGACAGGGATTTGCAGAAGCCTGTTGCGTTTGGTGGGGATCATGGCGAAGCCGCCGCGCTGCTCCATGTCCTGGCGGATGAAGTCGGCATCATAACCCTTGTCGGCAAGCAGGACTTTTGCAGAAGGTCCCTCCTGTTCCATGAGCGGGCCGTATCCCTTGTAATCCGAGACTTCCCCGCCTGTCAGCGTGAAGGCGACAGGGAGGCCCAGAGCATTGACGCGGAGATGGATCTTGGTCGTAAAGCCACCTTTTGAGCGCCCAAGACCCTGTTGCGGAGTCCCCCTTTAGCGCCTGCTGCACAATGGTGCGCCCGGATGATGGTGGAATCGATCATCTGCAAACTTGAATTGCCGCCGCCACTGTCGTTAAGGGCTTCGAGGATCAATTCCCACAGACCTGACAAGGTCCAGCGCCGGAACTGCCGGTACACACTCGACCACTTGCCGAAATACTCAGGCAGATCGCGCCAGGCTACGCCGGTGCGGGCGATCCAGAATATTCCATCCAGTACAAGGCGATGGTTCCTTGGCCTTCGCCCGCTCAGCGCCCCACTTTGAATCACAAACGGCTCAAGACACGCCCACTCTTTGTCGCTCAATAATCCCCGGATCAATATGACCTCCGAAAAAGCCACTTTGAATCACGGCAAAACTGATTTGGGAATCCCCTTTGTCAACAGGGCCTAAGTTTACTTTCCTCAGTTCACTGCACACATGGCGCACACGAAACGGGTCACTGCACACGCTCCTTATAGCCCGGCCCCTCCTCACTTCTCAATTGGAAAAGCCGTGAATATGCGGGAGCTGGAGTGCGGCAAACGCCGTTGATCACAACACGTCCATTCAGCTGCCATAAGCAGAAATCCACAATGCTATTGTCGCCCATCCCATTCAGGTCAACAGGCCCATCGTCTGCACGCCAATGGGCGTTCGCCTTTGCCGGCCAAGCGAAACTTTCCTCGACCTCTTAGTCCAATGGCCGAAGGATACATACTTCAAGGAAGATGGTCAAATTCTGATCGATGCTGAAGGTCGTCGAGCCGACACCTAGTCTAGGGGCTGCCAGCTTTTTGGGTCGGACAGCTCGTCTTCGCTGACGATGAGTTTTTCATCGGCAACCGATTCGCAATGCAGCATCCAGCGCATCGGGCTATCGATCTCACTTGCCGGCTCTACCACCACATAAGAGTGACCCGTGTGCATTCCGGTTAGTTTCTTGTAGCGCATATTGATCATTGCCCAGTTCCTTATATTCCTAGTTTCTCGCAACTTTGCTGAATGTCTAGACCTGTGTTTGGCAAATGAACCAGACTGTCGAGCACTCTCGTCATGCGGCACCGCTGCTCTGTCCACTGAATTGGTCATAGGCCCGCAAAGCATCTGGCCCATAGACGGCGGCTGGCCCTCCGCCCATATAAATCGCGAGGCTGACCGTTTCAGCCACTTCCTGCCGGGTCGCTCCGTGTTGATGGGCCATCTTGGTGTGATAGGCAACGCAACCATCGCAGTGAACGGCGATGCCGATCGCTAATGCCATGAGTTCCTTGGTCTTCATATCAATGGCGTTTGGCGACGTCGCAGCGATTGACAACGAACTGAAAGCTTTGACTGTCTCGGGCGCACCCTGCTTCAGCAGTCCCACTCCAGCGATAACCTCTTCGGCGATCTTTGCAAAATCCTTGCTCATGTTAACCTCCAATGTTTCCTTACTGGGCGAAGTCGCAAATCAAGAAATAAACAAGACTTGCGCTTTTTGTCCATGCAGTTGAGCGGATCGACCACAAGCACCTTGCGATGCCCAAAGTCATGCGGTAGACGAGGCGACTGCAACCGGTTACACAGGTCCCGAAACAGCTGCACGCTACGTCGACCATAGTCGGATGCCAAGCTATGCTTTGGCGTGGAACGCCATGCCAGGGCTTGGAATATTTCGGATCCGGCAACTTTATCTCCTTCGTACTATTGACAAGCCAGCACAAATTCACGGGAGAACTTGTAGCTTCTTTAAGGATCCGACGCACACAAGGAGACAACAACATCCAAAAATGTATACCTGGGTTAGCCTTAATGTAGAGGTCTAGAGTGCAGAGATGCAGTTGCTAACCCTAGAAAATTGGGCTTTGATCTCGGGAAACGGTGAAGCGGGAATTCAATATTCCTGAGTAGCTGAGGCCTAGATAAAACCTTTAATAAAGCACCTGCCTGAAATCCAAATTCGCGACACTTAAGGCCTCAATGTTCTCTACAAAACCCTTCATACTTCCACTCCCTAACGTTTCAAAGCGGTGGGCACGAGAGTCCCCCGGGTAAAACAAAGCGCCCTAGCGCGCGAGGGGGACAAGCGGCTGGGGCGAAGTATGGTCAGCTTGGAGGGGAATGCAGGAAATTTCCAAGCTGCCAGTACTCACGTAATGCCGTGGTGCTCAAGTAGTCCCAAGATACCTCCACAGCTAAGTTCAGTGATGCAGCCAAGTTTTTCAACCCGGCTGCAATGCTGGGCTATCTGCTTGTTGCCTAACCGCGCCAAAGGCCCCCGGTGCGAGAGTTTACATACACAATAACGCGCTTACCATTCGGCCTGACAGCTCTGAACGTATAGGTCCGCCCACGGCATTCAATGGCCGAGACATTGCGATAGCCGCGATTGCGGACAATTCGCCTTGCCTGCGTGCAGGATAGCTGACTGCGATACCAGCCGCGATTGGGATAATAGAGATAGCCCGGCCCGGGCTGATAGCTGTAATAAGGCGATCCAAAATAGATGCTGACCTTTGCTTCCGCAGCCGTCGCCGGGCCACCAAACAGCGTGGCAGCTGCAAATAAACCTAAAAGTGTCTTCCTCATTGAAGTCTCCTGTTGAGCCTTGTCGATGCAAACCTGCTACTGGCCTCCGATGAGTCCCGGAAATCTGTTGTGCAAGTCATCGCGCCCCAACAGACCCAATCTACCCTCGTATCTTGGAAGCCCTAGTCTTTTCAGGCTATCATCCAACTCGCTGAGCGCCTTGATCCAGATCAATGATCACGTTTAAGAAAGGCGATAAATGAAATTTCCGGGGGGGAAGTATGGATTGCGTAGGTTGGAGGCCCGTCGTGCACAACACTTTGAAACGTGTACGCGTTGACGACCTGGACTATCGCTATTTTGGTCCGGAAGACTTGGCCGCCATGAGGCATGCATATTACACCGCGTGCAGGGATCGCCCGAAGGCGGTCCAAACACATCATCAGCGCATGATGCTCGCCAAGGCGATCGTCGTTATCTTTGACTCTACCCTTCCTGAATCAGAGATAATTGATGCAGCATTGCTCATGGTGAGTAATTCATATGCATGAACTTCGCTCGCAATTTAGATTGAACGACCAAAATGTAATTGAATATGCGTTCCATGACGAAATGCCGGCGAGCGAGATTGCGGCGGCAAAGAGTTACGAGGTGGTTGCCTCCAATGTCGTGCAGATGCGTAAAATCGTGGGGACCGCGTTTCTGCAGAACGCGAAGGAAAATGTCATAAAATTTCGAATACGCCGTTGCTAAGAATTCCCTTCCAAGTGATGGCGCCGCCGCATGCGTACCTCGCGGCGAGATTGCTGGGCCGCCTGCCCGAGCAATCAGTATTCCCAATGGGGAGGGTATCATTGGCCTGCGGCCCTAAGGGTTGCCCCATAATTAGGGTCGTAAATCAGAATCCATTTTCCAGCTTTCCGGGTTTTGCGCGTTTATCGGCCGCGTGTTTCTGGAGCCCCGTCTCACGGAGGGAGGGCTTCCTTTTCTTGAATCCAAAGATGCCGCGATAGCTCCCACCACTTGCTATGATTTTTACGAGCATCGCGGAAGGTAAAATAAGCAGGAGTAATGACATGAATTATACATTTGACCGACATATAGCCGGAACTTTCAATGACGTGGTTGAACGGACAATTGCCGCTCTCGAGAAAGAGGGCTTTGGGGTGCTCACCGACATTGACGTCAGCGCCACGATGAAAGCGAAACTGGGTGTGGAATTCCGGCCGTACCGGATTCTTGGCGCCTGCAACCCGCCCTTGTCGCATCAAGCATTGCAAGCCGAAGACAAGATTGGTGCCATGCTGCCGTGCAACGTTATCGTGCAGGAAAAGGCGAACGGCATCGAGGTTTCCGCCGTCGATCCGCTTGTCGGCATGGAACGGATTGGCAATCCCGAACTCTCAGGGATCGCCAGCGAGGTTGCCGGAAAGCTTAAAAAGGTCTTGGAATCAATTTGATCAATGACAGGAACGCTTTGTCCCATGATTTGCTGAATCCGGCTGAGCGGGCTGGAGCCGTAATTGCCTTGGACAAATGGTGACACTTTACATGGCACCTATCCCGCCATTCAATCCCGATGCGCCGCTTTGCTGCCGCTCCTTAACGCACTGGACCTCGACGGGATGACCGCACATTGGGAGTTTGCTTATGGCCCGGCACAATTTCGCACGCTTGCGAGCTCGCTTATCTATACCTTCCTTGCCATCAACTGCTACGAGAAGGCAACCGGTGAGCTGGTCTTTCAGCCTTCGCGAGTTGTTGAGCGTGGCGGCCTCAGGGTTGGTACCTTCCAGCGGCCCGCACGGACACCATGCCAATGCATCAATGGCCGAATTTGTCGCTGCCTCATGGCAACAAGTGACCATACCCGCTCTCCCATTACGTTAACCTAGATCAACCTTGCCCAAATGCAATACCAACAGTGATTGGTAAAGAGGGAACCTCGTGCCTATGGAGGCTATTCGGCTCCCACGGTTCAAAGGCGCGCCTGCACGGCACCGAAGGTTAAGCGTGACAATTATTGAAGCTATTCTAGGGTAGCCCAGTGACCACTAATTTCGTCGACGGACAAGCGGAAGTAAACCGGTTCCAGTGGCCGTGGCGTACCGTGGAGAACTGTTCTGCTGTAACCGGGTTCCCACCACAACTTACGTTGCTGAAGCAGCTTGAAATCGAGATTACGAGCGTCTTGATCGGCAATCGATTTCGTTGATTCTTCATGTCGCTCAATAGGGATCTCGCGAGGTGCCTGACCATCAGTGGTTTTTGCCAACTCCTCATATCGTCCAAAGACGATAACGCTTGTCCATTCCTGAGGGCTTGTTATTTCGTCTACTTCTACGCAAGCAAGTGGGTTAGTGCGGAACCATTCTATCTTCTGGCCAATAGTGGAGAAACTGTAAATCCACTGATCGTGATAGACAAAATAGAAAGGTGTGATGTAAGGTTGCGACTGGTTCGCGCAGGCAAGCCGACCAAGACTGCTGCCAGCCAAGAAATGTAAACTGGCATCCCTTGTGAGTTCTTCAATATGCATGATGCATCTCCCAAACTGAACCAGAATCTCGTTTCACATGCGGTCCTAATCGACATTCCGACGATGGCCGGCAAATTAAGACTAGGATTGGCCAAGAAACCGCATTGGCAAGGCTCACCTATACCCACCCAGACGGCCAAACGATGAAGTCTTATCCAGATCATCCGCACACTAGCTCAGGCAGACAATAGTGCCAACCACTTGCTTGGCAAGAAAAACGGGAGATGCTACGCCGTGGTTACTGTTCATTTCATAGCGGACGCTACCGTTTGGATGCCTGCGCTGTAACGTTGAGCGGACGAGCCGGTAACTCAGCTCCCAGCCACAACTCTGCTATAGAAGTTTTGCCCTTCCCTTTCTCTTGAAAAAATTCGGGAGAGGGACCCTTGGCTTCCATCTTATGTCAGGCGGCGTTTGCGAAGCCTGCCAGTTTGCGCGCGCGTGCCGGATGGCGCAGTTTCTCAAGCGCTTTTGCCTCAATCTGGCGAATGCGTTCGCGGGTCACACCGAATTCCTTTGCCACTTGCTGGAGCGTATGTTCCCCGGAGCCGCCGATGCCGAATCGCATGCTCACAATGCGCTGTTCGCGCGGGTTGAGGTGGTCAAGCGCCTCGGCTATCGATCTCTGCAGGGCACTCGCTTCTGCCGCCGCATAGGGGCTGACGGCGTCTGTGGCGGCGATCAGATCGCCCAGCGTTACATCGCCGTCCTCGCCCACCGGCGTATCCAGGGAGCCCGGCTCTTGCACCAGGGACAAGACCTGCTCCACACGCCCGACGGAAATTCCAGATCGTTCGGCAATCTTGTCAAGCTCCGGCTCGCGTCCTTCCATTCTATAGAGCTTGTGCCGCTCGCGCAGGACCCGGGCGGCAACTTCCTTCATATGAACCGGTATGCGGATGGTGCGGCCCTTATCGGCGATGGCACGGATGATGGACTGCCGGATCCACCACTCGGCGTAGGTCGAGACCCTGAAACCACGCCGATAGTTGAATTTCTCGACCGCATGCATAAGCCCAATGTTGCCCTCCTGAACCAGGTCCAGAAGATCAAGGGAACTGCGCCGCCGATATCTCTTGGCAACCGAAACCACCAGCCGCAGATGAGCGTTGACCATCTCCTCGCGCGCGGCCGTGAGCTCCCGTCGGGCCCTGCCGATCTCCAGGGTGATGCTCTTGGACTCGGCAGCCGGCAGGCCCAGCTGCGTTTCCGGCGGGCTCTCAAGCTGAGCGACAAGCTGGGACACACGGTCCGGGCGCAACTGCAGTGTCGCAACCTCGTCGGCGAAATGCGACACGAGTTCCTGCAACCGGGCACTGGCCCCCTTTGCAAGGTCCCGGCCACGCGAAAACACTGCCAGCCGTTTGCGGCTGAGCGAGCTAATAACTGGAGCGAGTTCGCCAAGCCTCTCCAGCCGCGCCAGCACTACGGATTCAAGCACTTTGGGCTCATCCAGCCCACTCTCCTCGCCGAACTCGGCTGCCATCGACAGATCGACCAGATCGCCCAAGCGGAACTCTCCATTAGCCAAGGCGCGACCCCACTGGGCAATCTGCTCAATGATCACCGGAATCTGGCAGAGCCCCATCAGAACAGCCCGTTGCGCCGCCTCGATCCGTATGGCAAGGGCGGTCTCCTCTTCGCGCGAGAGCCGCGCGCCGTTGCCCATCTGGCGGAAGTATGTGTCAACCAGGTCATGTGATATCGCCGCGTCGGCCTTGGGCTTCGACGCATCAATAGGGACGAGCTCGTTGCTTTCGGAGTCCAGGCTATCCGTGATGGTCAGGTTATCCAGCATTAATGTCATCTCTCCAAAAATTCTCGTCAGGCGAAACCGTTGAATTGGCCAGCACCGGTCAGCAGTTTGCGAGGGATCGAGTGGCGGCGCGGCGACCCATGTCGCTCCTGCGCCAGCAGCACTATCTTGAATGCAGAGATGGTGTGCGGCCTCTCAACTATCAAGTCCGCCGGTCGACCATTTTGCCGGGGCCGCCGGCCTGCTGTTTCTGCGCGATCTCGCGTCTCACCTGGCGGTCAAACTCCTGCAACTCCGCACTCACCCCAACCGGGTAGCCAGGTGTTGCCGTGGCGAGAGAAAGAACCGCTGGCGGCAACTGCGCTAGGCTAAGACGAGCTCGCTCACGCAGGGCGGCGATCGGCTCGGCCTCACGGACACGGTGGCCGTTCTTCATGACACACTGCAGCAAGGGGCTGCCCGGTCTAGTCTCTCCCATTCTGGCAATTTCATCGCCCTTCGACTGGCCCGCCTCCGCGCGCCTGAACACCTGTTTCTGCCCCGGCAGGACCGCCTTTCCCGTCGAAAGCTTGAGCCGTCCAGTGCCATTGTATTCGGTCAGCTTGTAGGCAATGTCGAGTGCCGGACAATCGTCCGAGACCCCCATGCTGGTACCGACGCCGAAACTGTCGATGGGCGCGCCGCTTTCGACTAGCCGTTCGATTTCTGCTTCGTCAAGACCGCCGCTGGCCACGATTTCCACCCGCTGAAGCCCCGCTTCATCGAGCAGCTGCCGCACGCCGTGCGCCAGCGCGGCGAGATCGCCGGAATCGAGCCGCAGCGCCGAAACGCGAAATTCACTGCCTTGGGCCCTAGCCAGTTCGATGACCCGGTTTGCCCCTTCAATGGTGTCGTAAGTGTCGATGAGGAGAACGGTTTCCGGATAGATGCCGGCGAAGGCCCTGTAGGCATCGCTTTCCGTCTCATGGGCCTGGATGTAGCTGTGTCCCATCGTCCCCGCGACGGGAATGCCGAAGGCATGGCCTGCGGCGAGGTTTGAAGTGGCATGCACTCCGGCAACATGGAAGGCGCGCGCCGCCTTGTTTGCAGCATCGGTGCCGTGCATGCGCCTTGCGCCAAAATCGACGATTTTCCGGCCCCTTGCGGCGGTGACCACGCGCGATGCCTTGGAGGCCAGAAGCGTCTGGAGATGAATCTGGTTCATCACAAAAGTCTCGAAATACTGGCCCTCGGCTAACGGGGCGACGATTTCGACAAGCGGCTCGTTGCCAAAAACCGGTGTTCCTTCCGGCACGGCGTAAACGTCGCCGGTGAAGCGAAAGCCACTCAACCAGTTGAGGAAATCCGGAGTAAATAGCTTGAGCGTTGCGAGGTAGGCGATCTCGTCCTTGTCTAGATGGAACTGTTCAAGAAACTCCAGTACCGTTTCCAAACCGCAGGCGATCAGATAGTTGCGCACGGGCGGCAAGCGGCGCGAAAAAAGGCTGAACACGGCCTTGCCCGTCAGCCCTTCCCGCAGATAGGCTTGCATCATCGTCAGTTCATAAAGATCGGCGAACAGTGCCGTGGGCTTTGCCGGCCACTCCGCTTCTGGAACCGTCATCGCGGCCACTCCCGATTAAGATGCAAGATACCATCCAAGTCCACTGTCATCCCCGTTCCGGAACTTCGGCAGCGGGAATTCAGCATCACGCATAGCCAGCGGGCGTCTTCCAGTGTTGCACGATTAAGCCGGAAACGTCTGATCTGGAACGGAATGATGTCGAGGGAGGCGAGAAACCCACCCGTTGCTTCATCGATCACCGGAAGATACATCAGCGCCAGGTCCCCGCGATATTCCTCATGTCCCGAAATCCCCTCGTAGTCGTTGAGAAAGTCGCCGCAGCCATAGAGAATGAGTTTGCCGCGATAGACTTCCCAGCGTCTTGGATGATGCGAGGATTGGCCGTGGACGATGTCAACCATTGCTTCTTCGATGAGCGCGTGAGCGAAGGAGACATGGGCCGGCGGGATCTCATATCCCCAGTTGTCTCCCCAATGGATCGAGGCAACGACGATGTCGTTGCTTCTCCTCGCATCCAGGACCTGAGCCTTTATTGAGCGGACACTGCGTCCATCGAAGCCGTCGATAAAATTCACCCCCGGCCTGTCCGCCAGAGCCTTCCAGTGGCGCGGAACGCCACTGTCCCTTGCGGCAAACGCGAAGACGAGGACGCGGCCATTTGCGCCACCAAGTACCGCAGGTGCGGCAGCCTCCGCCGCATCACGCCCGGCTCCGGCCGTGGCCATTGGCAATTCCCGGAGCGTTTCCAGGGTTTGGTTCAGGCCCGCTTCACCCCAATCCAGCACATGATTGTTGGCGAGGACGCAGCAATCGATCCCCAGCCGCTTCAACCCGGCCGCATTGCGCGGGTTCATCCGGTAGTTGATGCCCTTTGGTTCGGGCGTGCCTTTGTCCGTGATGGCGGTTTCCAGATTGACGATGCCATAGTCGACCTTCGCGCCGGCAAGTACCGCGCCTGCATCACCCCAGACATAGTCGAGATCGACGCCGCGCGGGATCGGGCCATTGCTTCTTTCGGCAAGGCGGACATAATCCTCAGCCGAATGGAGATAGCCTTCGAAAAGCTTCGGATCACCGGGATGACGCAGGATTTGATCAATAGCCCTGCCGAGCATTAAGTCTCCGGCGAGAAACAGCCTGATCATGATCTGGGGACCAACTCACTTAACGCGGGGTTCTTGGTTCGTCGTCCTCCTCGGGCACCACAAGATCAAGAATCTGCGCGATAACGCTTCCTGGCTGGTGGGCTTCCGGCAATGTCTCGCCTTCACCGGCGGTCCAAAGTGCAGCCTCTTCGGCCTCTGCCAAGGTGGGCCCCAAACTCATAACGGCCGAAATCGTCGATGCGTCGAGCTCGCCAAATAGCCGCTGGATGTCGGCAGAGGAGGCCAATGGCCGCTCGTGAAGTTTCTGCTTTTTCATTTTCATACCTTTGGTTTCGATCAAAGACGTTTTGCTATTATTCCACTTCCAGGGCGCAATGATCTTGACCCTGATCAATGCCTCGGCAAGCAGGGCGTGTATATTTAAAACCCAACTTAAGATTTTTGGCAGGACAATTGTGAAGACCCCCGTGCAAATTGATTTTCAGAATCATGCGGCCACCGAGTCCCAGAGGTCAGCCATCAGCAAGCATGTGGCGGAGCTCGAGCGCATGTTTGGTGGCATTATTGCAGGCCGGGTTGTCGTCGAGGGGGCAACCAAGCATCATCACACTGGGTGTTGCCCAAGGCACGCAAGCTCGCAAGTTTCGTTATCACCTGACCGGCCGCCACCTGCACTTCTGTCGCCCAACGGCAAGTGACGCCTGCGGTGGCCGACTGGGCGCCTTCATGCGACAAATTCTCTGCATTTTCGGCACCACTACGAGGCGTCCTTTGGTGCGGGTAACGGACATGGTAGTTCGCCGTTGATGCGCGTGAGTTGTCCATGATTCAAGCTCCCGCACTGGCGCCGAGAATCATCCGCTCATCACCACCGATGCGCACATTCAACCAACTTGCCGAGGGCCGCATCACCTGAAACCAATCGAAATGCCCGAACGCGCGGGCATCATACTTTCTTGCGCTTCTTCACGAAAGGCATGACCTTGTTGTCGGGATCGAGGCAGGCCTTGATTGCTTCCGCATCCAGAGTCTCCTCGGTTTCCAGCTTGGCGACCAATTGTTCAACCTGCGCGAGATGATTTTCTATCAATTGAGTCGCCTGTTCTTCTGCATGATGTAGCAGTCCCATTACTGCCAGATCCACGCGAGCTGCGGTCTCATCGGCAAAGCTTCGGGGTTGAGCAATCTGTTGGCCGAGGAACGGATGATCCTCACTTTCGCGCAAGTCCACCGGACCGATCCCGGGGTCCATGCCCCAGCGGGCAACCATCGACCGCGCCACCGCCGTTGCGCGCCGGATGTCGTCATCAGCGCCCGAACTGACCGAGCCGAGCAATAGCTTTTCTGCCACCCGTCCTGCCAGATAGGTGGTCAGTTGCACCCGCAGATATCCTTCAGGCAAGGTATGACGATCATTTTCCGGCAGCGTATGGGTGCTACCAAGACTGCGGCCGCGTGGAATAATCGTCACCTTGTAAAGCGGGTCAGCGCCGGGATTGTAGAAGGCTGCCGCGGTATGGCCGGCCTCGTGGACGGCGAGGCGATGTTTTTCCTCAGGTTGGATAGCCAGCGTACGTACGGTCCCCATCATCACCTTGTCACGCGCCTCGTCCAGATCAGCCGACGTGATATCCGACGCGGATCGGCGCGCCGCAGTGATCGCGGCCTCGTTCAGCAGATTCTTCAGGTCCGCCCCGGAAAAGCCCGGCGTTCCCGCGGCCACCTCATCCAGATCGACATCCCGCCGCAGCGGCAGACCCTTGACATGCACATCAAGGATAGCGCGCCGGGCGACCTTGTCGGGCAGTGACAGCGTCACGTGCCGGTCAAACCGACCAGGACGCAGCAAAGCCGGGTCGAGGACATCGGGGCGGTTCGTCGCGGCCAAAACCACCACCGCCTCACGCGCCGCGAACCCATCCAATTCGGCAAGGATTTGGTTCAGTGTCTGCTCGCGTTCATCGTTTCCTCCACCCAGGCCGGTACCCCGGGTACGCCCGATACTGTCCAACTCGTCAATGAAGATGATGGAAGGGGCTTGCTTGCGCGCCTCCTCGAACATTTTGCGGACCCGGCCGGCGCCGACTCCCACGAAGACCTCGATGAATTCCGAACCCGAGGTGGAAAAGAACGGAACATCCGCCTCGCCTGCAAGTGCCCGCGCCAGGAGCGTCTTGCCGGTGCCCGGTGGCCCCATCAGCAACACGCCATGTGGCACCGTGGCTCCCACCTTCTGAAACCGTTCTGGATCGCGCAAGAATTCGACCAGTTCCGACACCTCATTCTTAGCCTCGTCTTGGCCTGCGACATCGGCAAATGTGATCTTCCGTACTGGTTTCGTGGGCTTGGACGAGCGTCCACTCAGAAAGTCACCGATGCCGCCGGGAAGATCGCTAACACCACCCGACGTCCGGCGAATTAGCCAGAAATATAGCCCCATGATCAGTATCCAAGGCAGAAAGTAGAGTAAGATTGACTGCTCTGAAGGAGCCTGCGCCGTGATCGCAACGCCCATCTCCTCCAAGAGCGGCAGCAGCGTTGGATCGGGCTGTTGCGGCGTAATGGCGCGAACTCGTTCCACGTCTCCGCCACTCTTGGTTCCCAGGATTACGATGATCGCTGTGGCCTGAAGCGTCGCCTCGCTGACACGCCCCTCCCGAATCAATGCCTTGATCTCACTGTAGGGCACAGCCCTGGTCGTTGGAGAAATGCCCGGTGTTAGCATTGAAATCAAAATGATCACAATCAGCCCGAAGGGGACCAGCCATAGCAGTTGCGTCACAAAGGGAGGCCCGGAAGGGCTTGGAGGCGCCCCATGATTGCCCATATTCCGTTCCTCCCAAAAATATCCCCGGCGCGCCGTCAACTGAACGACCAAGGCTATTACTATCGAAATAGATTGGACAACACTACCATGACCTACAACAATGCCATCACAGGCAGGGTCAGCCTGACCCTAGCCTGCCCGATATTTTGTACCAAACACTGTGAGAGATTATTGCATGCATGACCTCTCGTCGAGAAGGAATGGGTCTGGTGCGTCGGTTGACGCCACTCGCCAAACCCGCGATGTCCGGTTTGGGTCAAAAAATTGACATTGTGAAATAAAAACTGCCCAGAGGGTCCAAATCGAACTCGCAGTACAACGCTGCTACAGCGGCTGGCAACTCAGCATTTAAATAACAATGAAGTGGTGGCCGCATCCTTGCGTAAGAATGCAAAAGGCTACTCTTGTCTATTAGAAATCACTCGCAGCCCCAGCGGAAGGTACGCCGTCATGATACTTCACGGGAGCCCTCAATACATAACCACAATAGCCAATGACTGAATAACTTTCGGTTGGCTGAAGCGTATCCTCAGCGCCCACGCTAAATAATCGTTACGCAGCAATTTGGAATACCTATAATGACCCCGGTGCTAACTTAGGAGCATTGCTTGGAGAGGTTAAATGACCCGCGCGTCAAGTCCCCATATCACCCGCAGGGAATTTGCGGCCTTAATCTTTGGAACGGCAATTGTCGGAAATACAAGTTGCGTCGCCGCAGCCATCAGCCCGGCTGAGTCGTATGTTAGGAAAATTTCTAATGAAGTCATGTTATTGGCAAACAGCGGCGTCAAAGGAACGGCATTGCGTAACAGGTTTAGTTCCCTATTGAGCCGCTACGTCAACCTTCGTACCATTGCCAATTTTGCGCTTGGTCCCTATCAGAAGAAACTGCCGCCTGGCGACAGGAATGAATTCTACGCCCTGTTCAACAATTATGCGGCGGCGCTGTTTGTCTATTATGTAGACGATTTCAAGGGTTCCGAACTGCAAATCATTTCCACGTCCAAGCAAGGCAGATTCATTACAATTGTGAGTGCGATCAGGCAGAAGGGTGGCGGCCGCGAACAGGTCAGGTGGCGCCTCGTTCCGGCGGGTGGCGGTTACAAGATCAGTGACATCAATGTTAAAGGGGTGTGGCTGACGATCGCTACGAAGAAGCGTTTCAGTGACGTGCTCAACCGCTCCAAGGGTGATTTTGGGGCACTCTTTGCGGAATTGCGGGAAGCGGAGACTTGGTAGTCAGAGATAGTCGTCGATTCTTGCCACTATAGGGTAGAAACGTCCGGTTAGGGCAGAAACGGAAATTACTGTGATTTGCGTTTTACCGCAATTGAATGCCCACATCGGAAATGAATGAGCAAAGTGATTGAGACTGTTGCCTTGGAAACGCCTCTCGGAGTGATTCTATTCAGATACCGCAAACACATTTATCACGTTTTACATCTAGCCGAAGCGGCCTGTTACATAGTCACTGCACATTCGTGTCTTTGGTCGCAGCATGACCTCTTCCGTATTACCAGTCTCAATCAGTTCACCGAGGTGGAAATAAGCCACCAGCTGCGAAACGCGGGACGCCTGCTGCATGTTGTGTGTGACTATTACGATTGCGTGGTTCTTGCGCAATTCATCAATCAGCTCTTCGACGCGGGCCGTGGCATTCGGATCGAGCGCCGAACAAGGTTCGTCCATCAGAATGACGTCGGGTTTTGTCGACAACGCACGCGCGATGCACAAACGCTGCTGCTGGCCGCCCGACAGCCGCGTGCCTGACTCCCAAAGCCGGTCCTTCACTTCGTCCCAGAGGTCGGCCGCACGCAGGCAGCCTTCGACGAAGGCGTCCATGTCCTTGCGCTCAGTGACGATGCCATTAATGCGCGCACCATAAGCCACATTCTCATAGACAGAGCGTGGAAATGGATTTGGTTGCTGTGCCACCCAGCCGAAACGGCGACGCAGTCTGCAAGCCTCAATTGCCTTGTCATGGATACTCATGCCATCGAGCAAAATGTCGCCGGTGATCTTTACACCGGGTATGGTTTCACTGATGCGGTTGAGACATTTAAGAAGTGTCGATTTTCCGCAGCCAGAAGGGCCGATGAAGGCAGTTACCTCGCGGTCGTATATCATCAGATTAACATTTTTGAGCGCATGTAAGCTACCGTAGTCATACCACAAGTTGAGGGCGCTGATCTCTATCTTTACATGGTTCGTCGCATGGTGATGGCCGTTGCCGAACGTTAGCCGATTGCTGTTGAGCGTATTCATCTTCAAGGATCTGTTTCCTAAACGGACTCGCAAATTGACGAAGGTAAATTCTTCCAGCATTGATCTGGCACAAGTGAGAATTATGGAAAAACACCTATCATGCACGTGTGTGGTCGTTGAATATCTGAACTGCGACTGGGTCCGGGAATAGTCCACAACACGAGGAATGGATGATCGCAGAGCTCGGCATAACCACCATTGAGAGCGTAGCCAGTAAAACGCGCGTTATCACAGAGATTTTCACGGCCAATCTCGCAATACAAACAATTCCCGCAGGTGTAGCCAGGCCAGAGCACACCCACCCGGATGCCGGTCTTAAACCCCACAACTTCTTTTCCGATGCGGACTATTCTACCGACAATTTCATGCCCTGGAACAAGCGGAAGTTTGGGTTGGTTCAGGTCACCGTCGTCAATATGGAGATCGGCTCTACATACACAACAGGCTTCGACGACAATGAGAATCCGACCCCCTCCCGGCTCTGGATCAGGAACATCTTCTAGTTGCAGCTTCTCTCCCGGGCGATGAAGCACCATAGCTCGCATTTGGCTTTTTCCCGTGGCAGCGTCACGATAAAATTCACTTTTCGTGGCTCAAAAATTTCCATTCGGGCCGTATGGCGTGGATCATCATCATCTCGGCCACATTTTCAAGCGTAAGCATGCCAACGAGATGGCCGCCACCATCCACAACAACCTGAGACCTCAAACCCTGGCGGTTCATGCCTGAGACGGCATCGTTGAGTGGCAATGCACGGCCGATCACGGTTGGCTTCCGCATGACCAAGGAGACTGCCGCATCGGGCCCCTTTTCTTTGAGGCCAAGCACCAAGTCATCCCGATCAAGCAGGCCTACTGGCTTCCCCACCCCATTAATCACAGGGAAGACCCGTTGGGAACTGGCGAGCAGTGCCTCAACCGCCTCGGATAGCAAGGCACTTTCGAACAAGCTGCGCACCGATCGCTCCATGCCTTCTGCCACCGTGAGGTCACGTGCAAACCAGCGCAGGGAGTTGGCCTGGAGTTCTGACATGGCAGCGAGGTAAATGAACATGCCAATAAGAACGAGCATTGGATTTAAGAACAACCCGGTGGCAACAAACAGAAAAGCAAAAAACTGACCAAATTTAGCGGCAATCTCCGTTGCCCGCTGCGCTCCAAGCCGCATGGCAAGCAAGGCCCGCAACACCCTGCCCCCATCCATTGGAAAGGCAGGTATCAAATTGAAGACGACGAGCGAGATGTTTATGAGGGCAAGGCTTTGCACAAGGGTAGTGTTCTCAAGAACGATGGACTGTAGGTCTGCGACAGCAAACCCACCCGTAACAATCAGCAGGCCGGCGATCACTACATTGACCATAGGACCTGCAATGGCCACCAACAGTTCCTGCCAGGGCTCTTCCGGAATGCGTTCCATATTGGCCACGCCGCCGATGGGAAGCAACGTGACCTCGGGCGTCTTTATGCCAAAGCTTCTCGCGGTAAGAATATGCCCAAATTCATGCGCCACGACACAGGCAAAAACCAGCAGGACAAAAACAATTGACAACTTTGCCGCGTCAAGACCACCGCTTGCGTAGTCACTTGCCGCTATCCATACCAAAAACAGAAGGAAAGTTATGTGAATGCGGATTGCTGTTCCGGCTATCCGTCCGATGGTAAGCGACCACTGCATCTTTCCGGCCTCTCCTGTTGCTCCTCATCTGCTTCTATTATTTTATGGCAATAAACTCGATGAATAGTTGATTGACATCAATGCTATGGCCTTGCCGGTACGTGCATAAGTCGGCAAATTCGTCTTCAACGATCCGGGCGCCTGGTGAATTGGAGTTGAAGGCTGTGATGTGCTGAACCGTCTCAAATTGCTGTTGGTTATTGTTTCTGCCGCCGGGCTGGGGGCGGGGTTCCTGGCGCCCTACTTTGGCATGAGTGCGCTGCAACACACGTTTTGGGGACTTGCAGCCACAGTCATTCTTCTGTTCCTCGCGCGGGAGATATTAACGTCACTGTGGCGGGGTGAATTTGGTCTCGACATTGTGGCGGCCCTGTCAATGTCTGGGGCCCTCTATTTCGGCGAGACGCTTGCCGCGGCGGTCGTCTCCCTTATGTATTCCGGCGGCCAGTTGCTGGAAAACTTTGCCGAGGCACGGGCCCGCGCGGAAATGAACGCGCTGCTCGGCCGCGCCCCCACGAAGGCGCTGCGGTATTTTGACGGACAACTCGTCGAGGTGCGCATCGAGAAGCTTGTGCCGGGTGATCGCATCCTTGTGCGGCAGGGGGAGATCGTGCCTGTCGACGGCAAGGTGGCAAGCGGCAAGGCCCTTCTTGACCAGTCCATCCTCACGGGCGAATCTGTTCCGGTGTATCGCAATATCGGTGACGAAGTGCTGAGCGGCTCATCCAGCCTCGACACGGCCTTTGACGTCATCACCATTCGGCCCGCATCGCAGAGCACCTATTCAGGCATCGTGCGCCTGGTTCAGGCGGCGCAGGAGGCGAAGGCGCCCATGGTGCGGCTCGCCGATCGTTTTGCCTTGTGGTTCCTGGCGCTGACCGTGCTTCTCGCAGGTGGTACGTGGATTGTAACCGGCGACCATCTGCGTATGCTCGCGGTGCTGGTTTCGTCGACGCCATGTCCGCTTATCCTCGCGGTCCCGGTTGCAGTCATTTCCGGGATCAGCAAGGCCGCACGGCGCGGCGTGCTGGTCAAGGGCGGGCCTGTACTCGAAACTCTGGCACGTGCCTCGGTGCTGGTCATTGACAAGACGGGTACGCTCACTGAAGGGCGCGCCACTCTTGTCAATGTTCATACGTCGGGTCGACGCAGGCCCGACGAGATTCTCCGCCTTGCCGCGTCACTTGATCAGGCGTCCCAGCATGTCATCGCCGCGTCCGTTGTCGAGGCAGCCATCGGGCGGGGCCTCGCACTCAGCATACCGGTCCATGCGAAGGAAACAGGTGGCTTGGGCGTTGAAGGGCATGTCAACGGGAAGCGGGTTATCGTCGGCGGCAGCGATTTCGTGCGCAAGAAACTCAAGCTTCGCGCCATGCAAAAGCCCGCCGCCCCTCCAGGGTCAGTCATCGTGGCGGTGGCGGTCGACGGTCATCTCGCCGGCTATCTTATTCTGGCGGACGCGCTTCGCTACGATGCGGCGCATGCTTTGGCGCAACTGCGCAAGGCGGGCTTCAAGCGTATCGTATTGGCTTCGGGCGACCAGCGAGCTGTGGTTGACGCCATCGCCGCCCAGCTTGACGTTGATCACATCCGGCCAGAGTTGCTGCCGCGCGATAAAGTGGACGTGGTGATTGCAGAACGGGCCAATGGCGTAGTGCTGATGGCGGGTGACGGCGTCAATGACGCGCCTGCCCTCGCTGCGGCCGACGTCGGCATTTCCATGGGGGTGAAAGGTTCGCCGGCATCGGTCGAGTCTGCGGATGCGGTCCTGCTCGTTGACCAACTCGGGCGAATTGCCGAGGCGGTGGAGATCGCCCAGCGCTCCCGGGCGATCGCGTTGCAGAGCGTCTACGTCGGTCTGGCGCTGTCGCTGGGAGCAATGGTGGCCGCCGCCTTCGGTTACCTTTCGGTTGTCGAAGGCGCCCTATTTCAGGAGGCGATCGATGTCGCGGTCATTTTGAATGCACTCCGGGCCCTGCGCTAGGGCCTTGTAGCGGCCTCAAGCCGGATGAAATGTGGATTGCCTTGCGGATTCTTCCAAAAAAATCCTTCACAATCCTGAACCTGGGATTCTGAATGCCGCTGGAAATCGCTTTGGATTGCGGGCATTTTGAACTACCCATAAGTCACGGGTTGGGCGCCATGATTGCTCGACCATTGTATCGGATTGAGGTGAAGAACAAATGGCTGAAATCACCAATAGGACACCCGGCAGCGCGATCATCGAAGCGTTGCTGCCGCCTGAGATGGCGCTCGCCTGCGAGGCCGCCGGTGCCGCCAAGGCGGGACGCGATGCCTTCGCGCTCATCGTCCTGGGAATGCTTGCCGGTGCCTTCATTGCGCTCGGTGCAATGTTCATGACCGTGGTACTGACTGGTGCCGGCGATCTCCCTTGGGGCGTTGCGCGCCTGCTCGCCGGCCTTGTCTTTTCGCTCGGACTTATCCTGGTGATTGTGGGTGGCGCCGAACTGTTTACCGGCGATTCTCTGATGATTGTAGCCTGTGCCAGCCGGCGTATTACGCTCGGTGCGCTGTTGCGCGCCTGGTCATTGGTCTATGTCGGCAACATCGCGGGCGCGGTGGGCACAGCCGCACTGGTGTTCCTCGCCGGGCAACATGGATTTAACGGCGGTACTGTCGGCAAGACAGCGCTTGCAGTCGCTTCGGCGAAATCGGCCTTGCCAACTGTGCAACTTTTCTTCCTGGCCGTACTTTGCAACGTGCTCGTCTGTCTTGCCGTGTGGATGTCGTTCGGGGCGCGAAGCACGACCGATAAAATCATGGTCATTGTTCCGCCCGTCGCGGCCTTCGTGGCTGCAGGATTCGAGCACTCGATCGCCAATCTCTACCTTCTTCCCTACGGCCTCGCGATCAAGACATTGGCTGGCCCGGAATTTTGGACTGCGATTGGGCAAAATGCGGCAGCCTATCAGGAGCTGAATGTAATTGGCGCGTTCCATAACATCGTCGTTGCGACCATAGGCAATCTTGTCGGCGGCAGCCTTATGGTGGGGGCTGTCTATTGGTTCGTGTATCTTCGCCAGCGCGCTTAGGCGGTGCCCAACGGCTAACGTGATCCGTCCAGATCCCTATCGAACTTCGAGTGTGCGCTCTCGGAGCGCACAAAACTGAGGCTCAGTTGCTTTTTTATAATTATATCCACTGCAATTCAATGCCATTGGCGCGAGATCGGTCGATGGGCGCAGGACAAGTCGGGGCAAGTGCACATTGCTTTGAATACAACGGAGTTGGCTCAGACAATATTCAATGCCGATTGATGCATATCAATGCAGACCGAATCCTCTGTTGGGCAGATGGCAGCTGGCTGATCGACTTCGGCGAAAGGAGACTACTGCGATGAGTACCCTTAC
>JAUXUN010000058.1 GCA_030680855.1 Aestuariivirga sp. | reverse complement strand
CCTCGTGCCGCATTCCGCACACCAGCAACCCCAAGGCCAAGCGCGTGGAAGTGCGCTTCCCGGATCCGACGGCGAACCCTTATCTCGCATTCTCGGCCGTCTTGATGGCGGGCCTCGACGGCATCGCCAACAAGATGCATCCGGGTCCTGCCATGGACAAGAACCTTTATGACCTGCCGCCGCAGGAACTATCGCAGATTCCGACGGTGTGCGGCTCGTTGCAGGAGGCGCTGGACAGCCTGAGGGCCGACTACGACTTCCTTACCAAGGGCGGCGTGTTCAGCAAGGATCAGATCGATGCCTATATCGACCTCAAGCAGGAAGAGCAGGACCGCTACCGGATGACGCCGCATCCGGTTGAGTTCGACATGTATTACAGCTGCTAGGGTTAGGCAGCTGAAGGCGGGCGTCTCCCCGCCAAACTCAAAGGCCGGAAGGAAACTTCCGGCCTTTTTTGTTGACGTGATGTCATTGCGTGTCCGAGGCCATCGTGGCAGAGTTTTTCCCTCCTAGCGAGAAGGAGGACTGGTTCATGTTGTTTCCCCTGTTGCGGTTTGCAGCGCTGATTGTTTGCCTCCACATGCCAATGGCAATGGCACGCGCCGAAACGCTTCCCCTGCCGCAATCGCTGATCGGTGCGGCAACGGATCAGGGCGAGGCGCTGTTCCTCGATGCAGATGCGCGCGAGGCGTATTTCCCCCTCGCCAGCAATTTCGTCACCCAGCAGAACCAGGCCTTCTGCGGGGTTGCCAGCATGGTGATGGTGTTCAATGCGCTGGAACTGCCGGCGCCTGCGGTGCCAGAATTCGATCCTTACCGCACGTTCACGCAGGACAATGTGCTCAACGCGCAAACCGAGGCGGTGCTTTCGGTCGAGGTGATCAAGAAACGGGGCATCACGCTGGACCAACTCGGGGGCCTCTTGGCAGTTCAGCCCATCACGGTTTCGGTGCGCCATGCGGCAGACAGCAGCGTGGAAGCTTTCCGCAGCGAGGCGCGCGAGGCTTTGGCGGCGCCCGGCCGGTTTGTCATCGTGAATTACCTGCGCAAGGCGATAGGCCAGGAGCGCGGCGGACATATTTCGCCGCTGGCCGCCTTCGATGCCGAGTCGGACCGTTTCCTCATCCTCGACGTGGCGCGCTACAAATATCCGCCGGTGTGGGTGAAAACCACCGAGCTTTTCGCTGCCATGAATACGCAGGACTCCGACAATGAGAACAAAACGCGGGGCTATGTGCTGGTGGCAAAGAAATAAGACATCCAGACAAATATAAAGGCCGGAAGAAAACTTCCGGCCTTTTTTTGTTTCTCAATTTGATTATGGCCAGGAGCGGCAATCGTTGTAAGCACGCCAATAGACCTTTTCCCATTTCTTGCTGCCATGGGCGCTGCCTAGTACGCCTCCGGTTACGCCGCCGGCTACTATACCAGTGCCTACCGCGCGTTTTCCGCCGATAAGTGCGCCAATGACGCCGCCTGCCACGGCACCGCCAACAGCGCCACCAACAACGTTCTGACCAGCCCGGCGATCTGCCACATCCTCAGCATAGGCATTGCACCATCTCTTGCTCTTCCTAGCATTGGCATCAGCTGCCAAAGTGCCGCATGCCATGACGGCGACAAGGGCAGCGGCGAAAATCTTGCTTCGGTTCATCGTCATTCTTCCTCTCATGGACTCAGGAGCCCCCTCCTGCGGTGGATGGAGTATAGACACTCTCGCGGTGTGGCGAAAGTAAGGGATTTCCGGACTGTTTTACGGGCTATTTATGGTTACTCGAGCCTTGCGGGAAAGCCCGGGGCGCGCAGATCGGTGGCGAGCGCATCTTCCAGCAGCTTGACGATCTGGGTTGACTGGGCGCTGCCGCCGAAGGCTTCCCTTCCCTTGATGAAGGTCTCTTTGGTCAGCGTTGCAAGGTCAAGCGGCACGCCGAATTCACGGCCGAAGTTCATCACAAACCCTAAATCCTTCAGGGCCAGGTCCATGGTGAAGGCGATGTCATAGCTGCCGTTGAGGATGAGCTGGCCCTCGGTTTCGTGGACAAAGCTGGTGCCGCTGCTGGCCTTGATGGCGGCCCAGCTCTGGGCCAGATCAAGCCCGCCGCGTTTGGCCAGCATCAGGGCCTCACCATCGGCGACGAGATGGATGAAAGCCAGCATGTTGGTGATGACCTTGATGATGGCGGCTGAGCCCAGCGGCCCCATGTGAAAGAGCTGGCCGCCCATGGCCTGCAGGGCGGGCTTGTGGAGATCGAAGAGATCGGTGTCGCCGCCGGCGAGAACAGTGATCTTGCCCTGGGCGGCGAGATGGACTCCGCCGGTGACCGGAGCCTCCATGGTGCGCACGCCTTTCGCTGCGGCAAGTTTTGCGAGGCGCTGGATTTCATCGCGGCCCAGGGTGGACATTTCAATCCAGATTGATCCGGGCTTTAGGCCTTCGAGGACTTGGGCGAGAACTTTTTCGGATATGGCGGGGGACGGCAGGCAGGTGATGACGCAATCCACCGTTTCGGCGAGTGCCTTGGGTGTATCGGCCCACTTGCCGCCCGCTTTCAGATGGCGAAGCCCTAGATTTTTGTCGATGTCGTTGACGGTAACATCAAAGCCATTGCGCAGGAGACTTGCAGCGAGATGGCCGCCAAGATTGCCGAGGCCGATATAGCCGTATTTCATACATTCACCGGATGATTGGTCATTTCAAGATGCAGGTGGTCGCCGGTGTAGGGATGGGCGAGAGCCACCTCCTCGTTCAGTTCGATGCCAAGGCCCGGCTCGGTGGGCGGGATCACATAGCCCTGCTCCCAGCGGATGGGTTTCTTCAAGAGCCTGGCATAGAAGCCGCCGAAGGTTTCGATGCTTTCGAGAATGAGGAAGTTTGGAAGCGAGGTGGCGAAGTGAATGTTGGCGGCAGCCTCGACGGGGCCTGCATAGAGATGCGGGGCGATTTGCGCGTAATAGGTTTCGGCCATGCCGGCGATTTTCTTAGCTTCCCAGATGCCGCCGACGCGGCCCAGGGCCATTTGCAGGATGGAGGCGGCGCGGCACTCCAGCACGCGGCCAAATTCATACTTGGTGGTGAGGCGTTCGCCGGTGGCGATGGGAATGGAGGTGCCACGCGCGACCAAGGCCATTTCCTCCGGTTTCTCGGGGGGCGTTGGCTCCTCGAACCACAGGGGATCATAGGGTTCGATGTGTTTCGCAAAGCGGATGGCGCCGGAAGCGGTGAACTGGCCATGGGTGCCGAACAAAAGATCGGCCTTGGTACCAACCGCTTCACGGATGAGTTTGCAGAATTTGGCGCAGAGCTCCATGGATTCGAGCGAGGGCTGGCGTGGATCGAAACTTGAGTAAGGTGCGGCGGGATCAAACTTGATGGCGGTGAAGCCGAGTTTCAGGTAGTGGGCGGCGCGCTCGGCGGAAGCTTCGGCGTTCCAGTAGATGGCATCGGTCTGGCCCTTGGCGGCATCGGGATAGATATAGGTGTAGGAGCGGAGCTTTTCATGGACGCGGCCACCGAGAAGCTCATAGACGGGCTTGCCGACGGATTTTCCGATGATGTCCCACAGGGCGATTTCAATGCCGGAGAGAACCCCCATGAGGCTCACGTCGGGGCGCTGGGTGTAGCCGGAGCCATAGACCTTGCGCCACAGGCTTTCAATGTGGAACGGATCCATGCCTTCGACGTAGCGGCCAAAGGTATCCTCGATCATGGCGGTCATGGCCTTGGGGCCAAAGGTAGCGCAGTAGCATTCGCCGATTCCCGAAATGCCATTGTCGGTTGTGAGCTTTACGAAGGTGAAATAGCGGCCGCCAAAGCCCGGGGGCGGATTGCCGACGATAAAGACCTTCAACTCGGTGATTTTCATGGGGATGCATCTTTCAAGACTATGGCATAAGGCTAAATGATAACAGCTCGCTTGAGCAAGCAGGGATGAATTTTTCTAACTATGGTGAAGCGTGGACCGGGTTTTTGATTTTATCATTGTGGGCGCGGGTTCGGCCGGCTGCGTTCTGGCGGAGCGGCTTTCAGCCACTGGCCGGCACAGCGTGCTGGTGCTCGAGGCGGGCGGCTCGGACCGGCGCTTCTTCATCCAGATGCCGCTGGGCTATGGCAAGACGTTTTACGATCCTTCGGTGAACTGGATGTATGCGGCGGAAGCCGATCCCGGCCTCAATGGCCAGCGGGATTACTGGCCGCGCGGCAAGGTGCTGGGCGGCTCAAGCTCGATCAATGCCATGGTTTATATCCGGGGGGCCCGCGAGGACTACGAGAACTGGGATGCGGCGGGGAACCCAGGCTGGGGCTGGGACGAGGTGCTGCGCTCCTTCCGCGCCATGGAGGATACGGAAGCGGGCGGCAATGAATTTCGCGGGGTGGGCGGGCCTCTGCCAGTGCGCTGCGGGCCAAAAGATTTTCATCCGCTCTATCTCAAGTTTGTACTGGCCAGCAGTAAGGCCGGGCTTCCGCTGAACGAGGATTTCAACGGGGCGACGCAGGAAGGGGTTGGGGCCTATCAATATACAACGTGGAACGGACAGCGCATGTCGGCGGCGCGGGCTTTCCTCAGGCCGGCGATGAAGCGGCGGAATGTGGATGTCGTAACCCATGCGCAGGTGACGAAGGTTTTGTTTGAGGGAGCTCGCGCCACTGGCGTTGAGTATCTGCATCGTGGTGTGAGGAAAATCGCGGTGGCGGGGCGCGAGGTTATTTTGGCTGGCGGGGCGATCAACTCAGTGCAATTGCTGCAGTTATCCGGCATCGGGCCAGCTAAAATTTTGCAGGCGCAGGGCATTGAGGTGCGGCAGGAGAATGCGAATGTGGGAGCGCATCTGCAGGATCATGTGGGGCTGAACTACACTTACCGGATGAAGGTGCCCACCCTGAATGATGAGTTGCGGCCCTGGTGGGGCAAGCTGCGGGTTGGCCTGCGCTATGTCCTGTCACGCGGCGGGCCGCTCAGTTTAAGCGTCAATCAGGGCGGCGGATTTTTCCGTTCTTCGCCTGCCCACACGCGGCCCAACATGCAGCTTTACATGCAGGCCTTTTCGACGCTTATCCCTAAAGTGGGTGAACGCCCCCTGCTCACGCCTGATCCCTTCTCGGGATTTTCCCTGGGCCTTTCCAATTGCCGGCCAAGCAGCCGGGGCCTCATTGAAATCCAGTCGGCTGATCCGCTGCAGCACCCGCGCATTGTGGCCAATGCCTATTCGACAAATGAGGATATTGCGGAGATGCTAGACGCGGTGAAATTCCTGCGGAAAATCGCGGCGCAGGAGCCTTTGGCGGATGTGATTGCGGAAGAGCTGCGCCCGGGCCCTGCTTGTGTCAGCGATGACGAGTTGATCGCCGATATCCGGCAGCGTAGCGGCACGGTCTACCATCCGTCCTGCACTTGCCGCATGGGACCGGATGCGGCAGACTCGGTTGTCGATCCGCACTTACGGGTGCATGGCATTCAGAATTTGCGGGTGTGCGATGCTTCGGTTTTCCCCAGCCTGATTGCGGGCAATACCAACGGGCCTGCCATGATGGTGGGCTGGCGCGGGGCGGAAATAATCCTGAACGATCAGATCTAAGCAAAATTGTTACTTGACAAAGATAGGGGTTGCCTTCTATTTAACCTATTAGTTAAATACGAAATCGACCCGGGAAACATGACAATCGATCACCTCAGCACGACTTTTTCGGCGCTCGCCGATCCCACGCGGCGGGCCATTTTGAGCCGCCTTGCGCGGGGGGAAACTTCGGTTCTGGAGCTCGCCAAGCCTTTCGAGATGAGCCTGCCGGCGGTTTCGAAACATCTCAAAGTTCTGGAGCATGCGGGGCTCATTACGCGCGGGCGCGAAGCGCAATGGCGGCCCTGCAAATTGAAACCGGAATCGCTCAAGGCCGTAGATGGCTGGCTGGAGCACTATCGCCACTTCTGGGACGAACCACTGGATCGTCTCGAAGATTATTTGCGCGATATTCAGGCAAAGGGAAAAAAGGAGAAGAAAAATGGCAATGGCAAAAAGTGAAGCCAAACAGGTTGGAGAATTCGAGTTCGTCATCTCACGGATTTTTGACGCGCCACGGGACCTAGTGTGGAAAGCCTGGACCGAGCCGGAGCGCCTGCTCAAATGGTGGGGGCCAAGGGGCTTTGATATTCTCTCCACCAAAGTCGATCTCCGTGTCGGCGGGATTTTCCTCTATCACTTGAGATCGCCGCAAGGATTGGAGATTTGGGGCAAATTCGTTTATCGGGAAATTTCGCCGCCGGAGAAGCTGGTTTACATCAATTCATTTTCTGATCCCGCGGGCGGCACGACGCGGGCACCCTTTTTTGATGGGAAATGGCCGCTCGATATCCTGAGCACGGTCACGCTTGCCGCAGAAGGCAAGAAGACCAAAGTTACGATCAATTGGCTTCCCTATTCCGCAACCGAAATTGAGCGCAAGACCTTTGAAGACGGTGCAAGCTCGATGCAACAAGGCTGGACCGGGACGCTGGACAATCTCACCGATTACCTGGCCGCACAGTAAGTTGCGCTGGCTTACTGCGTCACAACGCAGCGGCGTTCCTTGCCGTTGTACGAATTGTAGGTGCCGGTGTCGGGGTTGAAGGATTTGTATTTCGCGGCGCAGTATTCATTCCACGCCTCGGAGCCTTCCTCCAACTCCAGTTTTTTCGGCTTTACCACGGCGGCGACCGCGGTGGCGGTTTCCGATTCAGCAAGCGGCACTTCGGCCTGTTTCTGCAATTTTTTCTTTGGCGGAGCGGCGGGGGCCACGGCGGTGTATTGATTCATGCAGTCGTTGAAAGCGTTGCGGTAGGATTTTTGCCAGAGGTCAACATCGGTGGTGCGGATGTCGGCAAAATCCTTGGCGAGCATTTCACAATAGGTCTGGCTGCTGGCCGAGGCCGGCATGGACAGCAAAACGAACGTGGCAACAGCCAAAGCCGAGCTGGAAAATTTACGCATACATACAATCCCTACCTGATCCCACCGGAACTATCCGGCCCAATTATGGCGGACCCGGGGCAGGAAATTATCACAATTTTTCGAGATTATCCAGACAGTTACGGGCGGCGGCCACGGCGGTGGAGAAGCAGGCCTGGAGCAGATAGCCGCCGGTGGGGGCTTCCCAATCCAGCATTTCGCCCACGGCGTAGCAATTCGGGAACTTCAGGAACTGGAAGTTTCCGTCCACCTCGCTGCGGGCAACGCCGCCGGCCGAGGAAATGGCCCGGGCGATTCCGGCCGGGCGGAGGATGTTCACGGCCACATCCTTGATGCCTTCGGCGGTGATCGGCGTTTTGGTTTCATGAAGCAGTGAAATAGCCACGGGCGGGAGGCCCACGGTTTTCCGCAGATACGTCGAGTGGCTTTCCTTGCCGCGGGGCCTTGTTAATTTTTCAGCGAGTGCGGCCGTGGTTACATCGGGGCGGAGATCAATCTGCAGCGGCTGGCCCGGGGCTTCGCGCATGAAGCGGGAAAGAGCGTAAACTGCGCCGCCCTCGATGCCTTCCTGCGAAACCATCAATTCGCCGCGCACCTTGTTGTTGGCATAGGTGAGGCCGACATTCTTCACCGGGGTTCCGGCGAAGCGGTTGCGAAACAGCGGCGTCCAGTTCACCAGGAAGCGGCTGTTGGCGGGCTTGAAGCCATTCACCCGAACTCCCGCCGCGCGCAGCAGCGGCACCCAGGCGGCATCGCTGCCCAGATGGGGCCAACTGGCGCCGCCCATGGCGAGGATGGTGGGCGTGCCGTCAAAGCCCTGCCAGGGCTCGCGAGTTTTCAAGGTCACGCCGAGGCTGTCCAAGCGGCGGAGCCAGGCGCGGAGCAGCGGCGAGGCCTTCATCTGTTTTGGAAAGACGCGGCCGGACGAGCCCACGAAGGTTTCGACACCAAGACCATGGCACCAGTCGATCACTGCTTGCGGCGGGAAGGCGCAGATGGCGGGTTCGAGAAAGTTCCTGGCCTCGCCATAGCGGGTGAGGAAGGTTTCGAGGTCCTCGGAATGGGTGAGGTTGAGGCCCCCTCTTCCAGCGAGCAGAAACTTGCGGGCGGGCGACGGCATATGATCAAAGATGGTGACTTCAACACCGCCGCTGGCCAAAATCTCCGCCGCCATGAGCCCTGCGGGCCCAGCGCCTACAACCAAAACCTTATGCTGCTTCACGGCGCAGCGGCTGGCACATGCAGTGAACGCCACCACCGGCTTGGGTGAACATCGTCATATCGGGATCATAGACCTTGAAGCCGTGGGCGCGCATTTTCGTGTTGAGGTCGGTGGCCGTCAGGGTTGAGAGCACGCGGTCATTGCCAAGCGGCACGACGTTGCAGCCCAAGGCCATGGTTTCCTTGAAGGAGGCCGGGATGATTTCGATTTTCTTGGACTTGAGCCACTGGATGACATCATCCTCGGTGGTTTCGAGGCACACGGCGGCGCAGTTTTCGTTCAGCATGCAGACCATGAGGTCAATGTGGACATAGAACTGATCGATGGGAGCAAACTTGATTTCCCAGCCCTCCTTGATGAACCATTCGGCGGCCTGGCGGGCAGCCACTTCTTCCGAGCGGTGATCGGTGTAGCCCACCAGCGCCACCCCTGCCCTGATGGTGTTGAAGTCACCGCCTTCAAAATTTCCGGCGGAAATCATATCGTAAATCGGGATGTCATTTTCGAGATAGAAGCGGAGTGCTGCCGCGTATTCGCCGCGGCGGCGTGGATTGGCCAATTGGCAGATCACGGCACCATAGGGCGACATGAAGGAACTGTCGCGGGCATAGACCTGGTAGGGATTGCTCATGTCGGTGGGCAGAAAATGCGTAGTGACGCCCGCATCATGGTAGGCATCGACCATTTCGCGGTGCTGGCGCATGGCCACCTGCTTGTCGAACTTGTAGCCTTTTCGGATTGTGTCGCGTACGAGGGAGGACCAATGGGCATTTTCCAGGCCCATCCAGCGGAAGCTTTCGGCGGGGCCGAGCAGCACATCCTTCAGCGGGCCGGTTTCCGATTTCAGATACCAGTTCTTCATGAGAGGAGTTCCGCCACCCTCAAGGCGGGCGCGGAGTGGAATGTGTGGGCTGGCGGTCATGATCGGCTCCCTAATTGTGCAGATTGAAACTAGCACCGGCGGTCACGCGCAGGAATACCGCAACAGGGTTATAGCGCGCGGGAGGCAAGAAACCAGTGAAACAGTTCCGCCTGGGAGGAAACGCCGAGTTTTGCGTAGATGTGGCGGCGATGAACGCGGACCGTCTCCACAGAGATTGTGAGCTGTGCGGCCAGCGATTTGGTGGAGTGACCCTCAAGTACGAGATTCATGACTTGCGTCTCGCGCGACGTAAGGGCCGAGGCAAGAGAGGGCGGAGGCAAGGGCAGGGCAGCCGCAGGCTTAGGGGCCTTGCCAATGGCCGCGTCTGGTAGTGCCAGATGACGTTTCACGGCGGCGGACATGACTAGCATGAGATTTTCAAGTTGGCGCACGTCCAGCGCGGCAAAGTGCCTGTGGCCGATGCTGCGCGACAGCGACATGAAAACCGTGGCACCCTTGCCTGCCGGGATCAGAACGCCGATCATGTCCACAACACCTATCTGACTGAAATAGCGGCGGTGGTATTCGCTTGCCTTGAAGCCTGTGGGGGCGATGTCCATGATGCGCGCGGTGCGCGGCAAGGGTCCTTTCCTTGCCAGCCGATAGAACGGGCTGAGCAAGTAGACGCCGGAAATATAGTCACCATAGAGATAACCCCGCTCGGCTGGCATTAACCGGTCGACGGCAACAATCGGGGGCGCGTTTTCACGGAACAGGATAAGGGCCGCGGCATCGTGCACGATGGCGGCGGCGGCAAGCCCAAGAAGGCGATCTGCAAAGCTGGTGGTTCCTAGCGACGCAATCAGCTCTGCAGTTGCAGCAGACAGGCCGTTCATTACCCTGGCATGCCGGGGAAAACCGGGGGCATCACCAGGCCGCCTTCCACTTAATGGAGCACCCCATGGAGGCGGTTTGCTCGCGGGGGCCCTGCCCTGTTTGGGCAATCTGTTTCATGGCTTCAAAGAGCTCACGCCTGGCATTAGGCACAAGAGTTGTTTTTGATTCATCAAGGCGGCCCCGATACTGCAATTCCAGCTTGCCGTTGAAGCCGAAAAAATCCGGGGTGCAGACGGCCTCATAGGCCCGGGCCACTTTCTGGGTTGCATCGTGCAGATAGGTGAAAGTGAAACCATGCAGGCTGGCGAAGATTTTCATGTTGTCAAAATTGTCAGAGGGATGGCTCACCGGATCATTGGAGCAGATGGCAACGGTGGTGACGCCCAGTCCCTGAAGCTCGGTGGCATCGCGCACCAGACGGCCGATCACAGATCTCACATAGGGGCAATGGTTGCAGATGAAAACGATGAGCGTGCCCTTGGGCCCGCGAAGGTTTTCCAACGTGTATGTCTTGCCATCAACACCGGCCAAACTGAAACCTGGCGCCTTCCAGCCGAAATTGCAGAGAGGTGGAACTGCCGCCATGGATGCTCCTCAGTACGGGAGATCGAAATATTCGGCTGAGGTCATGGCGTAGATGTCAACATCCTCGAAACGCCCGTCGCCCACGGCGTAGCCCGCCACGCGCTTTTCGTGGACCATGCCGATGCGGCTTGCCAGCTTGGCGGAAGCGGAATTTGCCCGCATGACCTTGCACCACACGCTTTTTGCAGAAAGACGCTCAAAGCTGAGGCCCAACAACGCCGTGCCGATTTCGGTACCGAAGCCGCAGCTCCACATGGCGGGATGGACGCCCCAGCCAATTTCAATGGTGCGGTCGCGCTGCATGATAAGGAAGCCATCGCCAATTGCTTCACCTGATGAGCGCTCTTCGGCGGCGAGATGGAAAACATTGCGGCGATCATCGCCCTGCCTTGCCACCGAGCGCAGGACGAAAGCCGCAACTTCAGCGTCATTGCGCAGGCGCATGGCAGTGTAGCGCTGGTAACGGGGCTGCATCATGAATCCGGCGAAGGCCTTGACGTCATAGGACTCTATTTCGCGCACTATGAGGTTTGGCGTATCGGCGAGCGGAAGTATGGTCAGCGACTTCATGGGCAAACACTATAATTAAATTTCTGGCCTGTGAAGCCTTCAATTTGCAGGGGCCCGTGGTGTCGCAGTTGGCTCTTGGCAATTGAACTGCCGGCGGTTTCCAGACTAGAATTGCCCAAATCCGCAGCACGTACAGGGAGATGCCAGCAGCCTCCCAAACTTCACAATAATTTACAGGACCAGATTGGAGAGAACCATGGATAAAAAGACTGATGAGAGCGCCGGGAAATGCCCTGTCGTGCATACGACTGCCGCAAGGGCAAACCGGGACTGGTGGCCGAACCAGCTGAGCCTTCAGGTTCTGCACCAGCACTCCAGCCTGTCCAACCCGATGGGCGAGGCGTTCAACTACGCGGAAGAGTTCAAGAAACTCGACATCGAAGCGCTGAAGAAGGACCTCACAGTGCTGATGACGGACTCGCAGGATTGGTGGCCGGCGGACTTCGGCCACTACGGGCCGCTGTTCATCCGCATGGCGTGGCACAGTGCTGGCACCTACCGTGTCGGCGACGGCCGCGGCGGTGCGGGAGCTGGCCAGCAGCGTTTCGCGCCGCTCAACAGCTGGCCGGACAATGTGAATCTGGACAAGGCGCGGCGGCTGCTGTGGCCGATCAAGCAGAAATACGGCAACAAGATTTCGTGGGCCGACCTGATGATCCTCACGGGCAACGTGGCGCTCGAGTCGATGGGATTCAAGACATTCGGTTTTGGCGGCGGGCGCGCCGATGTCTGGGAGCCCGAACAGGACATTTACTGGGGGCCAGAAGGCAAGTGGCTGGCCGACGAGCGCTACAGCGGCGACCGTGACCTCTCCAATCCACTCGCTGCCGTGCAGATGGGCCTGATTTACGTCAATCCGGAGGGGCCGAACGGCAATCCGGACCCCCTCGCCTCGGCCAAGGATATCCGCGAGACCTTCGCGCGCATGGCGATGAATGACGAAGAAACGGTAGCGCTCATTGCCGGCGGCCACACCTTCGGCAAGACGCACGGGGCGGGCGATGCGGCACTGGTGGGACCGGAGCCGGAAGCTGCCGGTATCGAGGAGCAAGGCCTGGGCTGGAGAAGCGCATTTGGCAGCGGCAAGGGCGGCGACACGATCGGGAGCGGACTGGAAGTCACCTGGACCACGACGCCAACCAAGTGGAGCAACAATTTCTTCTGGAACCTGTTCGGCTATGAATGGGAATTGATGAAGAGCCCGGCCGGGGCGCACCAGTGGAAACCGAAGCATAACGCAGGTGCCGGTTCAGTGCCGGATGCGTATGATAAGTCAAAGCGCCATGCGCCAACCATGTTGACCAGCGATCTCGCCCTGCGCGTCGATCCTATTTACGAAAAGATTTCGAGGCGCTTCCACGAGAATCCGGATCAGTTCGCCGATGCGTTCGCCAGGGCTTGGTACAAGCTCACGCACCGCGACATGGGCCCGCTCGTGCGCTATCTCGGCCCGCTAGTTCCGAAGGAGGAACTGCCGTGGCAAGACCCGATCCCTGCGGTGAATCACCCGCTGATCGGGGTGCCGGACATTGCCGCCCTGAAGGGCAAGATCCTCGCGTCCGGGCTCACCGTGTCACAACTGGTCTCAACCGCTTGGGCCGCTGCCTTGTCGTTCCGCGGCACGGACAAGCGCGGTGGCGCTAACGGCGGGCGGATTCGCCTGAGCCCGCAAAAGGATTGGGATGTCAACCAGCCGGCTCAACTGGCGAAGGTGCTTCAGAAATTCGAAGCAATTCAGAAGGAATTCCAATCCGGCGGAAAGAAAGTCTCACTCGCCGACCTGATCGTTCTGGGCGGCAGTGCGGCGATCGAAAAAGCCGCGAAGGACAGCGGACACGACATCAAGGTTCCCTTCACGCCGGGCCGCATGGACGCTTCGCAGGAGCAGACCGATGTGGACTCCTTTAGCCCGCTTGAACCAACCGCTGACGGCTTCCGCAACTACCTCCGCGGCAAGCAGCGCCTTTCGCCTGAGGAGCAGTTGGTGGACCGGGCGCAATTGCTGACGTTGACCGCACCTGAAATGACGGTGCTGGTCGGGGGCTTGCGTGTGTTAAAAGCCGGGCAGCCGGCGCACGGCGTGTTCAGCAAGCGGCCCAAGACGCTGACGAATGACTTCTTCGTCAACCTGCTTGACATGAGCACGCAATGGAAGGCCGTGTCGGACGCCAAGGAAGTGTTTGAAGGGCGCGACCGCAAGACGAACGAACTCAAATGGACCGGCACCCGTGTCGACCTGATCTTCGGTTCGCACTCGCAGTTGCGCGCCCTGGCGGAAGTCTACGCGCAGGCGGACGCGAAGGGGAAGTTTGTGAATGACTTCGTGGCGGCGTGGACCAAGGTGATGAACCTGGACCGCTTCGACCTGGCCTGATCCCTGCCGGGTGGTGCCCACTGGAGGCGTTTGTCTGGCACTTCAATCAAAGGTGGCATTGAAGGTCGCGGAGGAGTAGTATTAGCGAGAACGATTCGGGAAATGACGGTAACCTCCCAAGCGTAACAAACTCAAAGGGCGGGTCTTAGATCCGCCCTTATTTTGCCGTTTAACCCTTTCTCTCAAGACATTTGACTTTAATTGGAAAAGCCCTATTTTCCGCGTCAATCAGCGCGCCCCCGGATGTGGCGAAACGGCCCCGGGCGCTCACCCCTTATTAACTCGCCAGAACGGTCCTTCAACTCTAGATGAATTTCTCTGAACTCGGACTAAGTCCCAAAGTACTCGAAGCTATTACAGCTGCCGGATTTACCACCCCCACGACCATCCAAGCCGAAGCCATTCCCCATGCCTTGCAGCGCAAGGACGTGCTGGGGCTGGCGCAAACCGGCTCGGGCAAAACGGCGGCCTTTGTGCTGCCCATGCTGACCCTGCTGGAAAAAGGCCGGGCCAGGGCGCGCATGCCGCGCACCCTGATCCTGGAACCTACCCGCGAACTGGCCGCACAGGTCCATGAGGCCTTCGAGACGCTGGGCAAGCAGCACAAGCTCACTGTTGCCCTCCTCATTGGCGGCGTTGCCTTCGAGCCGCAGGCGGCCAAGATCAATCGCGGTGCCGATGTTGTTATCGCCACGCCGGGACGCCTGCTCGATCACATGGAGCGCGGCGGGCTTCTGCTCAACGGCATCGAGATGCTGGTGATCGACGAGGCCGACCGCATGCTCGACATGGGATTCATTCCGGACATCGAGAAAATCTGCAAGCTCCTGCCATTTACCCGGCAGACGATGTTCTTCTCGGCTACCATGCCGCCGGAAATCCACCGGCTCACCACGCAATTCCTGCATAATCCGGTGTGCATCGAAGCGAGCGCTCCGAGTTCGACGGCCGCATCCATCGAACAGTATTTGGTGAAGGTGCCGCATGATGCGGCACCCAAGCGCGATGCGCTGCGCATGCTGCTGCGCACCCAGACCAAGGTGAAGAATGGCATCGTGTTCGCCAACCGCAAGACCACCGTGGCGCTGCTGGAAAAATCCCTGCGCAAGCACGGTTTCAGCGCGGGCGCGCTGCACGGCGACATGGATCAGTCGGCGCGGCTCAAGATGCTGGCGGCCTTCCGCAACAATGAAGTGACCTATCTCATCGCCTCGGACGTGGCGGCGCGCGGGCTTGATATCCCGGAAGTAAGCCACGTGTTCAATTTTGACGTGCCGATCCACGCCGAGGACTATGTGCACCGGGTTGGCCGCACGGGCCGGGCGGGCCGCGAGGGCCATGCTTTCACCATGGTGACCCGCGAGGAAGCGAAATACCTGCGCGCCATCGAAACCCTGATCAACAAGGAAATCCCGTATTTTGATATCGGGACGGTGGAAGACAGCGGCGAAGCGCCGGAAAAGGAACAGCGGGTGCCGCGTGGTGGCAGAAAGCCCAGCCGTCACCGGGAAAAGCCCGCGGCCAGAGAGCCTGCGGCTATAGTACCCGCCGTTGCAAGACCAGTTGCTGAAAACCCCGTCGCCGAAAAGCCGGTGCCGCAGGCGCGGCCTCAACGCCAGCAAGAACAGCGCCGGGCAAGACCTGAGAGGGAACTTGAAGACGCGCCGGAATCGGGCGGCTTCCACAAGGGCAATATGCCTGCGTTCTTGCTGCGGAAGTAGGCTAACAATCATAAACCTCACCCTGAGGTGCCCAGCGGAGCTGGGCCCCGAAGGGTCCGGCAGGCGCACTCGCGGCCATCCTTCGAGGCTCGCATAAATGCGAGCACCTCAGGATGAGGGATTAGGATAAGGGATGGTGGGTCATTTCCTGGATTCCTTCTTCGCTGCGGCCTTCTGCGCCGCGCCATAGGCCGTTCGGCACCAGATTGTCATTTCATCGGAGTCATCCAGACAGCGTTCGGGAATGCGCCAATAAGCCATTTCCATCATCTTGCCGCCTTTGGACATGTAGGTGAACTGGGAGAGGTTTTCAGCAACAAACGCAGCTTTGGTCGTATCGTCGGCTTTGAGATAGAGGACTTCATCGTCGATGAGGGCGAACATGAAACCATCGCGCATGACGCCGGCGCCGCCGAACATGGGGCGGATGGTGACGGGACCGAAGCCCGCCATTTGCTCGATGAGAAATTCCTTGAAGCTGGCGCTGACGCTCACGCCGTTGCTTCTGCCTGTTTCAACTGAACGCTTTCGCCGCAGCCGCAGGCTGAGGTCTGGTTCGGGTTGTTGAAGGTGAAGCCGGATTTGAGCGCCGAGGTCTGGAAATCCATTTCGGTGCCGAGCAGGAACAGAATGGCCTTGGGGTCGATCAGGACCTTCACGCCTTTTTCCTCGATCACTTCGTCAAAGGGCTTCTGCTCGGTGGCCCAATCCATGGTGTATTCCATGCCGGCGCAGCCGCCGTTCTTGACGCCGACGCGCAGGCCCACGACGGGCGTGTCTGACCTGGCGATGATCGCCTGCACGCGGGCGGCGGCGGCATCGGTCAGCGTCATCACTTTGGGGCGGGGTCTTTCAGTTGCCTGGGCCATGTTCGTCACCTTACCACATATTCATCGCAACGCGCGCTTCATCGGACATGCGGCTATGATCCCAAGGCGGATCAAACACCAGATTGGCCTTGGCGCTGGCAACGCCGGCAACCGTCGAAACGGCGTTTTCAACCCAGCCAGGCATGTCGCCCGCCACGGGGCAGCCCGGGGCGGTCAGCGTCATGTCGATGGCCACGTTGCGGTCATCGTCGATATCCACCTTATAGATAAGGCCCAACTCATAGATATCAACGGGAATTTCGGGGTCGTAAACGGTCTTCAGCGCCGACACGATATCATCAGTCATGCGGGCCAGTTCTTCGGCCGGAATGGCGGAGGGGTTGGGGGCGTTATCGGTTGTTAAGTCTGTCACAGGAATATCCTTTGTGCAGAGATAAGAGCTTCGGCCAATTTATCAACTTCCTCGCGGGTGTTGTACATGGCAAATGAGGCGCGGCAAGTGGCGGTGACGCCAAAACGCTGCAACAGGGGCTGGGTGCAATGGGTGCCGGCCCGGACCGCCACCCCTGCCCGGTCAATGACGGTTGCCACGTCATGGGCGTGGGCCCCGTTCATGTTGAAGGAGAGGATGGCGCCCTTGTTCCTGGCGCGGCCAAAGAGGCGGAGCGAATTGATCTCGGACAGGCGCTGGGTGGCGTAATCCCGGAGGTCGGCCTCATGGGCGGCGATATTGTCGAGGCCGATGCCTGTCATGTAATCCAGCGCCGCGCCGAGGCCGATGGCCTGGACGATGGCCGGGGTTCCGGCCTCGAAGCGGTGGGGCGGATTGTTGTAGGTGATGTCTTCCATGGTGACTTCATTGATCATCTCGCCGCCACCCTGATAGGGCGGCATGCGGTTAAGATGTTCAGCCTTGCCATAGAGAATGCCGATGCCGGTGGGTCCATAGGTCTTGTGGCCGGTAAAGACATAGAAATCCGCATCGAGGGCCTGCACATCAACGGGCATGTGAACGGCGGCCTGGCTGCCATCGACCAGCACGGGGATGCCCCGGGCATGGGCGAGCTCGATCACTTCCTTAATGGGAACGATAGTGCCGAGGGCGTTCGACATCTGGGTGATGGCGACGATCTTGGTGCGCGGGCCCAGGAGTTTTTCGAACTCGTCGAGGAGGAAATTGCCGTCGTCATCGATGGGGGCCCATTTGATGACGGCGCCGCGGCGCTCGCGGTGGAAATGCCAGGGCACGATGTTGGAGTGATGTTCAAGGATGGAGAGGACGATCTCATCACCCTCGTTGATCACCAGGCCGCCGAAACTCTGGGCCACGAGATTGATGGCTTCGGTGGCGTTGCGGGTGAAGACCAGTTGATCCTTGGAGGGCGCATTGAGGAAGCGGCGCACACTCTCGCGGGCATCTTCGAAGCTCTGGGTTGCGGCATTGGAAAGGAAATGCAGGCCGCGATGGACGTTGGCGTATTCCTCCGTGTAGCTCTTCATGACGGCATCAAGCACAGGCTTTGGCTTCTGCGCCGAGGCGGCATTGTCGAGATACACCAGGGGCTTGCCATAAACCTCTCGAGCGAGGATGGGAAAGTCGCGGCGGATTTGTTCAACGTCTAACACTGCCTTCTCCCCTCGAGGGAGAAGGTGGCAGCCGAAGGCTGACGGATGAGGGGGCAGCCAAATTCAAGCTCCGCATCCAGATCAACCATCCCCCTCATCCGTTTCGCTTCGCGATCCACATTCTCCCTCAAGGGGAGAAGGAAGTGCACTGGGGCGTATCTCAACTTGCCCTCCGATGCTGGCTCAGCCATTTGTTGGAGAATTTCACCAGCGCTTCCTTGATGCCCTCATGGGCGATGAGATCGAAGGCTTCGCCCACAAAGGTGGCGATGAGCAGCGACTTGGCTTCGGCGGGCGGGATGCCGCGCGACATGAGGTAGAAGAGATGATCGTGATTGAGGTCGCCCGAGGTCGCGCCATGGCCGCAGACCACGTCATCGGCGAAGATTTCAAGCTCAGGCTTGGCATCGAATTCGGCTGTTTCCGACAGCAGGAGCGCGTGGCTGGATTGCTTGCCATCGGTTTTCTGCGCGTCCCTCTGGACGATGACCTTGCCCTGGAAAATTCCCCGCGCGTTATCATCCATCACACATTTGAAGATCTCGCGGCTGGTGCAGTGGGGCACCTGGTGATCAATCAACAGGCGCGTATCGGCGTGCTGTTTGCCGCCCAGCATATAGGCGCCGGAGACCCTGGCTTCCGTCCCCTGCCCTTTGAATTCCACAGTGCCGTTCTGGCGGTTGGTTTTGGCGCCGGAAGTCAAGGTGAAATCATTGAACACGGTATTCTTGCCGAGGGTTGTATGAGTATGGGCGAGGTGGATGGCATCGGCGGCTTCAAGCTCGACCTTGATGCGGTCAAGCCTTGCGCCTTCGCCCACCCGGATTTCCGTGACGGAATTGCTGAGATAAGTGCCTTCGCCGAGATGGGTTTCGATCAGGGTGGCGGCGGCTCCCTTCTCGATTTCAATCACATTGCGGGTGGCAATGGTGCGCGCATCGGCATTCGTGGCGAGGAAGAGCAGTTCAATCGGCGTGTCGGTAGTGCCGGAAATTTTCAGGCGCGCGCCATCGGTGGCAAAGGCGGCATTCATGGTGATGACAGGTTCATCAGTGCTGATTTGAGTTGCAACGCCCAAAATCTTTCCTTTCGACTGCTGAACCAAGCCGGTTTCCGAATTCTCTAAAGAAAGATGTCCGTTGACGAAGACCAAGCGCGATCCGGCGACTTTGGCAAAGGGGGATGACTTCAGCAGGCGTTCAACATCCTTGGGCGCTGCAACAACGGTCTGGCGTGGCGGATAGGGCTTATCAACGAGTTGGCGCAAGTCAGTCCAGCGCCAGTCCTCCATCTTGCGATGGGGCAGCGACAGGCCATAATTCAGTTCGGCCACAGTTTTTTGGACAACCACGTTCACGCCGCCTCGCTTTCAAATTCGGCATAGCCCTTGGCCTCAAGTTCAAGCGCCAGCGACTTGCCGCCGGATTTCACAATGCGGCCCCTGGACAGGACATGGACGTGGTCCGGCACGATGTAATCAAGCAGGCGCTGGTAATGGGTGATGACGATCATGGCACGGTCGGGCGAACGCAGACTATTGACGCCATCTGCCACCACGCGCATCGCGTCGATGTCGAGGCCGGAGTCGGTTTCATCGAGCACGCAGAGGGCGGGCTCGAGCACGGCCATCTGCAGGATTTCGGCGCGCTTCTTTTCGCCGCCGGAGAAGCCGACATTGACCGGGCGCTTCAGCATTTCCGGGCCGATGTTCAGTTTCGCCGCGCGTTCCTTCACCAGGCGCATGAAATCAGGCGTCGTCATTTCCTTTTCGCCGCGCGCCTTGCGCTGGGAGTTCAGTGCTACTTTCAGGAACTGCATGGTGGCAACGCCGGGAATTTCGATTGGGTACTGGAAGGCGAGGAATACGCCCCTGGCCGCACGGTCCGACGGCGTCATGGCAAGCAGGTCTTCGCCCTTGTAGGTGACAGAACCTTCGGTAACTTCATAGCCTTCGCGGCCCGACAGCACATAGGAGAGCGTTGATTTTCCGGAGCCGTTCGGCCCCATGATGGCATGGACTTCGCCGGCTTTGACCGACAGCGTGAGGCCATTGAGGATGACGCGATCCTCATCGGCGAGCTTGACGTGGAGATTTTTGATTTCGAGCATTTTTTTCTCTTGTTAATTTGTTTTCTTCCCTCTCCCCTTGTGGGAGAGGGTGACTGAGCGCAGCGAAGTCGGGAGAGGGGTCTGCCCATCCAAGGCCCCCTCTTCCGTCCACCGCTTCGCGGTGTCCACCTTCTTCCACGAGGGGAGAAGGTTAAGTGAAAAAGTGATCATCCGACTGATCCTTCCAGACTGATGCCGATCAATTTCTGCGTTTCCGCCATGAATTCCATTGGCAATTGCTGGAGCACGTCGCGGACGAAGCCGTTGACGATGAGGGCTACCGCCTCTTCCTGGCTGAGGCCGCGGGACATGCAGTAGAACATCTGGTCATCGGAGATTTTTGAGGTGGTGGCCTCGTGCTCAAACTGGGCGCTCAAGGTCTTGGCCTCGATGTAGGGCACGGTGTGGGCGCCACACTTGTCGCCGATGAGAAGCGAGTCGCACTGGGTGAAGTTGCGGGCGTTGGTTGCCTTGCGATGGGCCGAGACAAGGCCGCGATAGGTGTTGTCGCTGCGGCCGGCGGCGATGCCCTTGGAGATGATGCGGCTTGAAGTGTTCTTGCCCAAGTGGATCATCTTGGTGCCGGAATCGACCTGCTGGCGGCCATTGGAAATGGCGATGGAATAGAATTCACCGCGGGAATTGTCGCCGCGCAGGATGCAGCTCGGGTATTTCCAGGTGATGGCGGAGCCGGTTTCAACCTGGGTCCAGGAAATCTTGGCTGATCTGCCCCGGCAATCGCCGCGCTTGGTGACGAAGTTATAGACACCGCCCTTGCCTTCCGCGTCACCGGGATACCAGTTCTGCACGGTGGAGTATTTGATTTCGGCATCATCGAGGGCGATCAGTTCCACCACGGCGGCATGGAGCTGGCTTTCCTCGCGCATCGGCGCGGTGCAGCCCTCGAGATAGGAGACGTAGGAACCCTTGTCGGCGATGATCAGGGTGCGCTCGAACTGGCCGGTGTTCTTGGCGTTCATGCGGAAATAGGTGGAGAGCTCCATGGGGCAGCGGGTGTTAGGCGGCACATAGACAAATGAACCATCGGAGAACACGGCCGCATTTAGTGCTGCGTAGAAGTTGTCGCCTTGCGGAACGACGGAGCCCAGATATTTCTTCACCAGTTCGGGATGCTCGCGGAGTGCTTCGGAGATCGAGCAGAAGATGACGCCTGCCTTGGCGAGTTCGGCCTTGAAGGTGGTGACGACAGAGACGCTGTCGAACACCGCATCGATGGCGACGCGGCCCGCGACCACTTCATTACCGTCATCATCGAGGGTGCTCTTCTCACCCTGCTTGCGCACGCCGGCGAGGATTTCCTGCTCCTTCAGTGGAATGCCGAGCTTGGCGTAGGTTTCCAGAAGTCTGGGATCAATTTCATCGAGGCTCTTCGGGTTCGCCATGCTTTTTGGCGCGGCATAGTAATAGAGGTCCTGGAAATCGATCTTCGGAAACGAGACGCGGGCCCAGGCGGGCTCATCCATCTGCAGCCAGCGGCGATAGGCTTCCAAACGCCATTCCAGCATCCAGGCAGGCTCGCCCTTTTTGGCGGAGATGAACTTGACGATATCCTCGTTCAGGCCCTTCGGCGCATAGTCGGTCTCAATATCGGAGGTGAAGCCGTATTTGTACTTATCGACTTCGATATCTTTTACGAGTTCAATGGTGTCGAGATCTGCCATAATTTATGCTGCTACTTTGGCCCTGTGGCGCGCCAGAAGGCGGCGCCAGACGGCGATGAAGTGTTCGACGTGTTCCTGTGTCGTGTTCCAGCCGAGGCTGACGCGAATGGCGGCTTTTGAAATATCCGGGCCCACGCCCATGGCGGTGAGCACATGGGACTTGGTCACCTTGCCGGAGGAGCAGGCAGAACCCGATGAAACGGCAATGCCTTCAAGATCGAAATTCATCAGCAGGGTTTCGGCTGACATGCCCGACTGAGAAAAATAAGTCGTGTTGGGAAGTCTTGGGGCATCGCCACCAAAAATCACCGCATCCGATAGCGCTTCTTCAAGCTGAGCCTGCAGGGCCTTGACGTTCAGTTGGCTTTCCTTGGCAACGGCGGCAAAGCCGGCAATGCCGACAAGATTTTCAGTGCCAGCCCTACGGCGCAGTTCCTGGCCGCCGCCATGAACCAGCGGTTCCAATGGCAAACCATCACGCACGACAAGCGCGCCAATGCCGGTTGGGCCACCGATCTTATGAGCGGCAATGGTCATCATATCCACGCCGAGCAGACCAAAATTTGCGGGTATCTTTCCCAATGCCTGGACCGCATCGGTGTGCACCAACGCGCCGTGCGCCTGGGCAAGGGCCACGATTTCACGCAGCGGCTGGATCACGCCGGTTTCATTGTTGGCGAGCATGACGCTGACCAAGGCTTTCGGACCTTCAAGCAATTTCGCCAGGGCTTCGAGATCGACAATGCCTTGCGGTGTCGCGGGAATGAACTCGGCTGGCATGCTCGCGGCCTTGGCAGCTTCGATAACCGCCGGGTGTTCAATGGCTGAAATCAGCAGGCGCTCTACAGGCGCACTCTTGATGGCCAGGTTGTTGGCTTCTGAGACGCCGGAGGTGAATGAAATCATCGGGGCAATAACGCCGATCTCGCGGGCGATAATTTCGCGCGAATTGTCCAAAAGCTTGCGCGCCAAGCGGCCTTCACGATGCACCGAGGAGGCGTTGCCTTCCACATCCATAGCCGCGCGCATGGCTTCCTTTACGGCGGGCCGCAAAGGGCTGGTGGCGTTATGGTCGAGGTAGGTTCTCACGCCTCTTGCCTCACATAACGGTCCTTCGCCTGCTTGATGGTGGCGGAGAGGGCGAGGTTGCGTTTCTCAACGACATCCTCAAGGGTGATGGAGCCGAGGAAATACATCATCTGGCGCCCGAGCGACGACCAGAGATCATGGGCGGAACATTGTTCGCCCCGCACGCAGCCATCGACCGCATCCCCCGAACAGCGGGTGAAGCGCAATTCCTCATCAACGGCCAGAATAATGTCGGCCACGGCAATCTCTGACGCATCGCGGGCCAGCTTATAGCCGCCGCCCGGGCCTCTGGCGCTTTCCACGAGTTTGTCGCGGCGCAGCTTGCTGAAGAGCTGTTCGAGGTATTCCTGGCTGATGTCCTGGCGCTCGGCAATTTCCGACAGGGAAACAGGGTTGCCCCCCGAACGCTGGCCGATGTCGATCATGGCCATGACGGCATAACGGCCTTTGGTGCTCATTTTCATCTGCTTTTCCTCTGTCCAATGCACGAAAAGCTTGCTTTTTGCCCCCGGTGCCGTGCTAAAGCCCTTGCAACTGACCGGGTCCGGGAAGCAACCGCTTTCTTGAACCATTCTAAAGAAGAAATATAGAAAGCCCGACTTCCGGAGTCAACTATTAGAAGGTGGTTCAGTGGAAGAAATCAAACGGGCGAGAACAGTGAAACGGACCCCAAGGGATGCCTGAAGTCATATTTAACGGCCCGGCTGGCCGCATTGAAGCACGTTACCACCACGCCAAGCCATCGGGTTCGCCCATCGCGATCCTTCTGCATCCACACCCCGCCTTCGGCGGCACCATGAACAACCCCATCGTACATTCGCTTTACCAGACCTTCGTAAGCCGTGGATTCTCGGTTTTACGCTTTAATTTCAGGGGTGTAGGCCGCAGCCAGGGGCTTTTCGAGAATGGTGCGGGCGAACTTTCGGATGCGGCGTCAGCCCTGGATTGGCTGCAATCCTTCAACCGGGAGGCCAAGATCTGCTGGATCGCCGGAGTTTCATTTGGAGCCTGGATTTCCATGCAGCTTCTGATGCGGCGGCCGGAAATCGGCGGCTTTATCTCCATAGCGCCGCTCGCCAAGCATTATGACTTTTCGTTCCTCGCGCCCTGCCCAGCTTCGGGCCTGTTTGTTAACGGCGAAAAGGACGTGGTGGCAAGCCCTGAGTCAGTGCACAGCCTTGTTTCAAAGCTGAAGACCCAGAAGGGCATCATCATCGAACACAAGGTTGTTGCTGGCGCCAATCACTTCTTCGAAGGCAAGACCGACGAGCTCACCAAAATCTGCTCGACCTATCTGGACAAGCGCCTGTCACGGGAGAGCTAAGACTCCGCCGGTCATCGGTTCGCTGACCTTCGTGGTCATCGGGAAACTGAGCGGCAGTTTGTTCAGGCTGCGCACGGCCATATAAGCCCAGGCTTCAGCTTCCACTGAGTCACCATTGAAACCATAGGCCTCGGCGGGCTGGACATTGGGCAGCCTGTTTCGCAGGGCCTTCATGATGACGGGATTGTGCCGGCCACCACCACAAATGATCCAGGCCCTCGGCGTTTCCGGCAACCAGCTCACGGCCTTGGCAATGGCGCGCGCGGTGACTTCCACCAGGGTTGCGGCACCATCCTTGGGACTCAAGCCATCCAAGCTGATCGCGGCAAAGCTGTTGCGATCAAGGGATTTGGGCGGGGCCACGCCGAAGAATGGAAGGGCCAGGAATTTTTGAACAATGGATTCATTGGCGGTGCCGCCAGCGGCCAGGGCGCCATTATTATCGCGGGCGATGCCTGTGTGTTTCAGGGCCCAGTCATCAATCAATGCATTTCCGGGGCCTGTGTCAAAGGCGATCATGTCGCCTTGCGACCCGATCCAAGTGATGTTGGAAACGCCGCCTATGTTCACGAAAACCACCGGGCGTTCTGGCACCGATGCAGCAAGGGCGCGATGATAGACGGGAACGAACGGTGCGCCCTGCCCGCCGGTGGCCACATCTGCCGCGCGGATATCATAGACAACCGGCACGCCCAATTTTTTGGCCAAGGCGCTGCCATCGCCCAACTGAACCGTGAGCCTGATTTCCGGACGGTGAATGACCGTCTGGCCGTGGAAGCCGATAACATCGATGGTGGCCGGGTTGGTTTTCAGAAAACTCTCCACGGCTTGCAGGTGCCAATCGGTGAGTGCGGCTTCCGCCTTGGCGAGGCCGAAGGGCCGTTCATCGCGGCGTTCAAGCCCTTTGGCGTCCTTCAGGGCTGCCTGCAACAAACCGCGCTGGACCTCGGAATAGGGATAGGTTTGGGAGGGCCCGCGCTCAACCGTGTTTTCACCATCGGTGCAAATGAGGGCCACATCAATGCCGTCTAGCGAGGTGCCGGACATGAGCCCTATTGCGGTTGTGAGTTTTGACACTGGTTTATCCCATGCTATGAGCAGCCCATTATGAGCACATATAAATCCGACTTTCTTAACACCCTTTCAACCCGGGGCTACATCCATCAATGTTCCGATGCCACTGGCCTTGATGCACTTGCGGCCAAGGGTGATGTCACAGCTTATATCGGTTTTGACTGCACGGCAAAGTCCCTCCACGTCGGCTCGCTGGTGCAAATCATGCTACTGCACTGGGCCCAGGAACTTGGGCAAAAATCCATTGCCCTGATGGGCGGCGGCACGACGCGGGTTGGCGACCCTTCGGGGCGCGATGAAAGCCGCAAATTGCTCACCCTTGAAGATATCGAAGACAACAAGCGCGGCATCCAGCAGGTTTTCGCCAAGTTCCTGCGCTTTGGCTCCGGGCCTAGAGATGCCCTGATGATCGACAACGCGGAATGGCTCACCAAACTGAACTATCTCGACATGCTGCGCGACGTTGGCCGGCACTTTTCAGTCAACCGCATGCTTGCTATGGATTCGGTCAAGCTCCGCCTGGAACGCGAACACGAGCTCTCGTTCATCGAGTTCAACTATATGGTTCTGCAGGCCTATGACTTTGCGGAACTGGCGCGGCGCTATGGCTGCAATTTGCAGATGGGCGGCTCGGACCAATGGGGCAACATCATCAATGGCATTGATCTTGGCCGACGCATGGGCACGCATCAACTTTTTGCGTTGACCACGCCGCTGATCACGCTGGCTTCGGGCGCGAAGATGGGGAAGACCTCGAGCGGCGCCGTGTGGCTCAACGCGGACATGCTGTCGCCGTACGGCTACTGGCAGTTCTGGCGCAATACGGAAGACGCCGATGTCGGGCGCTTCCTCAAGCTTTTCACCGCCCTTCCCCTGGCCGAGATCGCTAAACTGGAAGCCCTCGGCGGTTCGGAAATCAACATTGCAAAAAAGATGCTGGCCGACAAGGCCACAGCCATGCTGCACGGACAAAAAGCTGCCGAAGACGCATCCGAGACGGCGCGCAAAACCTTTGAAGAAGGCGAGAGCGCTGCGGGCCTGCCCACGCTTGAACTTGATTTGTCGGCGGGGGTTGGGGTTTTACAGGCGGCGGTGCTGGCGGGATTTGCATCGTCAAATGGCGAGGCGCGCCGCTCCATCCAGGGTGGAGCCATTCGCGTGAATGACGTGGCGGTCAGCGATGAGAAAATGCAGCTCACAGCCGCGAGCCTCAACAGCGAAGGCGTGATAAAATTATCGATGGGGAAGAAGAAGCACGTCCTGATCAAGCCAAAGCAAGGCTGATCAATTTGATTCCTTGACCTTCTGCTTGGCCGGCGGACCCGCGCCATCGAATTCAAAGATCTTGCGGAATATGCCGGGTGCTATGGCCGATATGGGATTGTACTGAATTTTTGGATTTGCCATGGAACCGCCGAGCGCAAAAGTCAGGCCAAATATCCCCTGCCCTTTGCCGCCGGTGAAAATTTCGCCGAGCAGCGGAATGTTTCCAACGGCCGCGTTGATGCCATAGGCGGGGATAATGGTTCCAGTGATGTCAATGGCGCCATCGGCCTTTCGGATCAGGCCTTCGGCAGAGGCCCCAAGCTCGTTTCCCTTGAGAAGTGAATCGCCAAGCCGAATAAATTTCGCATCGGTGGTGAAAGGCAAGGTGAGCTTGGTGAAGGAAAGCCCTTCGCGGCGCGGGCCAGATTTTTTCGATTTGCCGCGGCTGTCAATATCGGCAAGGGCCGCTTCGTTGCGGACGTCAAAATCACGCAGCACAAGACGGCCATTCTCGATGGTGGAATTGCCGCCATTTGCCAGGAAGGCAGAAAATTCAAGGCTTCCTCCGGCCACCTTCGAATAGAGGTTCGAGGCACGCAGGGCGGCTCCGCCATCAGCGCTGGTAATCTGCAATTGACGGCCGGTGGCATTGGGACGCACGCGGATTGCCAGCGGCCTTTCGGAGAGAAATTTTCCCTCGACATCGGCATTGGCGACCAAGCTGTTGCGCACGCCGATAGTAGCGGAAACCCCGGTAATAACTTCGCCACGATTGGCAATGACCCGGTCAAAGGCCGCGTTGACGGTCAGGTTCTGGCGCGGCGCGGACCTGCTGGATGATCCGGTGTCCTTGGCGAATATGGACTTTATGAAGGGGCGGGCATCAAACGATTCTCCGCTGATTTCGATGGCCTGGCCCTCGCCGGCTGGCACCATGGTCAGGATGAAGTTGTTCTCGTCACTGAGCCAGATTTGCGAAAACTTCGCCGATTTTAATCCGCCATCGGCCGTCAGAAAAACGTCGCCCTTGAGGCTCAGGCTTTGTCCCTTGACGACAAGATTCTCCACTTTCCGTCCGGCCTCGTCGCCGGCCAGGTAGGTGAAGCTTGCCGTGGTGTTTGCGGTTGGCGGCCTTCGCCAGCTTATCGCGTTGATAAACATCTCGGCTTTCGCCAGATCGGCCTTGACCTTGATGCTGGCGTTCTTCTCGCCCACGCCGTTAATTTCTGCCTGGACCCTGACCGGCCCCTGCAAATATTCGCCAAGCTTGATTCCGAGCTTTTCGCGCGCCTTGTCATCAAGCTGTGTGTCGATGGAAGCGGTTGCCCTGGAATCCGGCCCGGCAGGACGCTCCCAGGAAATTTTGGACGGGAAACCGTTTATCTTGACGGGCCCGGTTGCGGTAATGCCGCTCCGGTCAAAGGCCACGAGGAGCGACCCTTCCGACAAATCCACGTTTGGAATGACCTGCTTGATGCTGGCATCGGTCACCTTGATTTTGGCGGCGGACTGGATCTGGTCTCGCGGCAAGTCCTTGACGAGGGGCATCGAGAAATCAATCATGGCTTCCGCCTGCCCGATGACGTTGGGTGGAACAAAGCTGGCATTTTTCAGAAGATTGAGATCGGGCAGCGCGGCAAGCTCCAGCAGGCCGGGAGCGCTGGCGGAAAGATTGAGCGCGAATACGGCGGATACGGCGCTGGTCAAAAGTTTTTCGGCCCTGAAGGTGGTGTCGCTCACCTGAACGGTTCCGTTTGACGGCAGAACCACCTTGCCGGACTCGATGGTCAGTTCAAAACTGTCGCCCTGCAGGCGCGCATGCCCCGCGGCCCCGAGCAGCGGCGGCAATGACTTGAAGTAGGATGAAGTGACATCGGCCATGGAAAACCGGAAATCAATGGTTTCATTGGGCAGCACCTTCTGGCGAAGAGCTTCGGCCAGGCCATTCACCGGAATATCAACATTGAAGGCGCCTTCGGTGATGCGCCCGGCTTGAACATTATCGGTTACCCATTTCCGGGACTTGGGAACGATAATGGGCGGCCACAGTTTTTTGAGAAAGTCGGCCGACAGATCGCGTACCCGGCCGCTCATCCGAATGCCCGCCGACTCGTCACCGCCGGTTATGGCGCCGCGCAAGCGAACACCGGCATTGCCCGACATCACCACCAGGTCCTCGATATCCATGACGGCACCCTCAACCGAGGCCCTGCCGAGGAATTCGATGCGGTCAACAAGGACCGGATTTTTCACGGTGCCTTGCGTATCGACGCTGACGTTGGTTGCCTTGAGATCAATCTTGAGATCGGTCAGGCGGCCATCGCTGGCGCGCACGGGATCAAGACGCCCGGTGAGTTCAGCGCGTGAACCGCCGACGAGAATAATGGAGTCGACAATCTTGAAGCCGCCGGTGGGCGGATCGAAATCAACCCGGAGTGCCCCCTCATCAATCACGATCGGCTCGGCGATATAGCCCGGCAGGCCAACTACGCCGGCAGCGGCGGCAAATTCCGCCGAGGCGCTGGTGATGACGCCGGCATCGCTGATTTCGACCTCGGCGTGGCCCGATAGCGGCACGTCGACCTTGGCAAACTGAGCCAAGGCAAATATCTTATCGGAAACATTCGCTGGAACCAGATCCTCAATGCGGGCGCTCACCGCGAAAGAGCGGGATTCGGTGCGGTAGGTAGCCGACAATTCGGTGCGCCATGGGGTTCCGCCGCTGGCCACGGAGGCTTTGGCAAAGACGACAAAGCCATAGGGCATTTTCTTGAAGGTCAAATCGGCCTGCGGAGCAAACCAATTGGCCTGGTTTGCCTCATCAAAAAGCTGGATTGAGGCGCCGGAAATCCGGATGTCCTCCAGCGACGTTCCGCTTTCGCCGCCATTGCCTGACAAAACTTCGATCAAGGACTTGGCCGTTGCTTCCGGCAATTGCGCCGTCTGCTCTTCACGGCTGGCCTTCGGGTCTTCGGCATCGTCAGCGGCGCCGTCCAATATGGCTGATTCGTTTTCCGGTGCGGCAGGCGCGCCAAATCCCAGCACCAGGTCACCGCCAAGCTCACGCTTGACCAGGATACGCGTGCCGATAAGCTCGAGGCCGCGCGGCACGAGAGACCCAAAGAGAAGTGACGAGCCTTCGAAGCTGATGGCGGCGCGCTGCGATTTCGCAATCAGGTTCCCCGATTCATCAAGCAGCACGAGGTCTCTCAGGCGAAAGTGTGGAACATTGGTCTTGCTGTCCATTTCAAAGACGGCACCGGCCAAGTCAACCGTCATTCCCGAGAGCGATTTGTTGATTTCCCTTTCGATCCGTTCGGTCATGAAATCCAGGGAAACCGGACCTTGCGACAGGCGCCAAAAAAAGGCTGCACCGACGATGACCAGAATTGCGGTAACCGAAAGCAACACAAGCACTGTTATTTTAGCCAGGCGATGGCGCAATTCTTAACTGCCCTAGTTTATCAACCCAAATACCGTCTATTCCAAACAGAATCAGCCAATTAGAACCAGCTTTATAGCACTCGTGGCGCAATCCTAGCGCCATTGGCCAGTAAAGATAGGCCAAACAATGGCAGCCCCTGAAGGCCGTTAACAGCACATTGGACTTGCGTTCGACGGCAAAACTGGCATCTTTGGGAATTCGAGGCCAATTTCTAAACAGTGTAGCGCGTTAATGGTCGGGACCAGAATGATGGCGAGTCGTCATCAGGACAAAAGCGGGTGGTCTATGAAACGGCGGTCGCCGCTTCGCGGGCTTTTGCAGACGCGCCAGATTTATGTGCGCAGCAAGAGCGATGTGCAATTCATTACCGTCTCGCCGGTTTCGCAGATTTCCCTGCTCATCATCTTCCTGATTGGCTTCCTGTGGATGGCCTTTGCCAGCGTCAACATAGTCTTCAAGGACCAATTGCTGGAACTCAAGCAGCAAAAACTGTTCGAGGCGCGGCTGGATTATGAGAACCGCCTGTCGGAGCTTCGGGCTTCAGTGGAGCGGGTCAATGACCGGCTGCTGCTGGACCAGAAGGGCTACCTGCAGAAAGTGGACGAGGTGAAAACCGAGTTCAACAGCCTGGCGGCGCAGCAGAAAATCATGGAAAATTTTTTCAAGGAGGGCTGGTTTCCGCTGAAAGAAAACGCGGCTCCAGGCGCTCGGCCAAAGCTTCAGGTGGAAGGAGCGCTGGAAAGCACTTTCTCTGAACGCTATGCGGCTGATTTTCAGTCGCGCCTTGAAGCCGTCGAGCCGCTCGATGAAATGAACGGCAGCTTCGCCGATCTGCACGGCCAGCAGTTGGCGCTGCTGAAAGAGGCGCAAGCCTATTCCCGGCAAAAGCTTGATACGACGAGCGTTCTGCTTACCAAGCTGGGCATCCACCCCCCCCTGGCCGTGACTCCCACGAAGGGCGATGCTTCAGCCATGGGCATGGGCGGGCCATTTCTCAGCGTGCCTAAGCAAACTGAGCGCGAAGCCGAAATCGCCGAGAGCATTGAGGCAGTATATGCCACATTGGAGAAGGAGAACAAGGTTCGCAATGCGGTGGCGGACTTGCCCTTGGTTAAACCCATGGCGGCGATCACCGGAATTTCCAGCCCTTATGGTTACCGCAAGGACCCCCTGCGGCTGTCGCTGGCCTTCCATGGCGGCATTGATTTTAAGTCAAATTATGCGGAACCGGTGCTGGCCACGTCGGGCGGCCAGGTCACTTGGGCCGGCCCTCACGGACCCTACGGTAACCTTGTTGAAATCTTTCATGACAACGGCGTCTCAACCCGGTATGGTCATCTCAAGTCCGTCAACGTTTCACTGGGGCAGAAAATCAGCCGCGGCGAACTGGTTGGCCGGATGGGCAGCACGGGGCGAAGTACGGGGCCTCATTTACACTACGAAACGCGTGTAAATGGTCGTGTGATTGATCCCCAAAATTTTTGGCGAACACAAAATGATCTTCAAGCGCTCGAAAACATCAACTAACGGAACCGTGACCCCCGCAAGTTCGGGGCCGTCAATCGTTGCCCAGGATGTGACCATCGAGGGCAACATCACAGCGTCCGGTGAGCTTCATATTGACGGCACGGTGTTTGGCTCGGTGCGGGCAAAATCCTGCGTCGTCGACATGAACGGATTTGTCCAGGGTGAACTGGTAGCCGAGGAAATCTTCATCCGCGGCCGGGTGATGGGGCCAATCCGCGGTCTCCACGTCAACCTTTACGCAGGTGCGCAGGTTGAGGGCGATATCCTGAACGAGACCATTTCCATCGAGAATGGCGCCAACATTTACGGGATGATCAGCCGGGCGGAAAACCCTTTGGCTGACGGGCAAGTGCACCAGGGGCCGCCGCCGGTAGACGACAAGGCGCGCCCTGCCCCAAATCTGGCCATCGGCCAGGTCAATTACTTCAGCGAAAATCCGGACGAGACCTTCCGGCCGCTCAAAGTCGTCAGACCGGTTTAATTCCGGCGCTAATCGATGTCTTCAATGACGCCGGAATCCAATCCCTGGACGCGCTTGGCCAATGAGGCCTGGATGAAATCGTCAAGGCTGCCATCGAGCACGGAGGCGGGATTGGTGCTGGTGTAGCCGGTGCGCAAATCCTTGACCAACTGATAGGGCTGCAGCACGTAAGAACGGATCTGATGGCCCCAACCAATATCGGTTTTCTTGGCGTTGACGGCGTCGATCTTCTCCTGCTGCAGTTGCAGTTCGCGCTCGTAGAGACGGGCTTTCAGCATTTTCCAGGCCGTGGCCCGGTTCTTGTGCTGGGAGCGCTCGGCCTGGCAGGCCACAACGATGCCCGTGGGCTGGTGGGTGATGCGGACAGCCGAATCGGTTGTGTTGATGTGCTGGCCACCGGCGCCCGAGGCGCGGTAAGTATCGATCTTGCAATCGCTTTCGTTGATCTGGATATCAATATTGTCATCAATCACCGGATAGGCCCAGACGGAGGCAAATGACGTGTGGCGCCTGGCATTGGAATCATACGGCGATATGCGCACCAGGCGATGAACGCCGGATTCGGTTTTCAATTTGCCGTAGGCGTTGTGGCCCTTGATTTCGAGGGTGCAGGACTTGATGCCGGCCTCTTCACCGGAATGCTCATCAAGCACGGAGACCTTGAACTTGTTCTGGTTGGCCCAGCGCGTGTACATGCGCATCAGCATGGAGGCCCAGTCCTGGCTTTCGGTGCCGCCGGCCCCGGCATTGATCTGCAGGTAGCTGTCATTGCCATCGGCTTCGCCTGAGAGAAGTGTTTCGAGTTCCTGCTCGGCCACTTCGACTTGCAGCTTGGTCAGGGCTTTCTCGGCTTCGGCGACAATGGCGTGGTCGCCTTCGAGTTCACCGAGTTCGATCAGGCCCACATTGTCTTCAATGGTCTGCTCGAGGCGCAGGACGGCGGAGATGCGGGCGTCCAAATCCTGGCGCTTGCGCATAACCTCCTGGGCTTTCTGCGGATCGCTCCAGAGACTGGGATCTTCGGATTTGGCGTTCAGCTCGGCGAGCTGGCGGATGGCTGAATCCCAGTCAAAGATGCCTCCTTAGCAATCCAATGGACTGCTTCATCTCTTCCGCGAGTTTGACGATTTCGGCACGCATAGATGGCTGACTTTCAGTTTTGATGTTGGGGGCTCAATAGAGGCCGCCGGTGCCTGTCGTCAACCCGCCTTCTTCCACGGATTGTTCGCTATCGGCGGGCGGCACGAGTTGCAGGCCTGCGCCATAGATGGACTCGCTTGAGACGGCGGCTAAATCCTCACCGATGATTTTGGTCGAACCGGCGGGCTCTTCGCCGGGCTTGAAGGCTTCGAGAATAACGCCATCGTCGCCAAAGATTGCCCGTTGCCCGGTATTGGCATCAATGGGAATAAGCTCAACGGCACGCGGCACGCGGAAGGGTGTGGCGGGCTGCTCGCGGAGCGCCAGGCGCATGAAGTCGGCCACAATGGGAGCGGCCAGTTCGCCGCCAGTGCGGCCTTTGCCCATGGGCTTCGGATTGTCATAACCCACATAGACGCCCACGGCGAGATCGGGCGCATAACCGATGAACCAGGCATCCTTTTCCTCATTCGAGGTGCCTGTCTTGCCAGCCACGGGCTTGCCGACGATTTGAAGTTTCTTGCCGGTTCCGCGCTGGACAACCCCCTCCATCATGGACGTTATCTGATAGGCCGTGTAGGGGCTCATGACCTGCTCCCGCACGTCCATGAGCTCAGGCTCGGCACTGTTTTCAGAATAGGCTTCCTGCTGACAGAAGCTGCAATCCCTTTTATCGAAGCGGAAAATCGTGCGGCCATAGCGGTCCTGCACGCGGTCAATGAGGGTTGCCTGAACCTTCTTGCCGCCATTTGCGAATATGCTGTAGGCGGTGGTCATTTTCATGAGCGTTGTTTCGCCAGCGCCAAGTGCCATGGAAAGCTGCAGGGGCATTTTATCGTAGAGGCCAAGGCGCTGGGCAAGATCCACGATCTTTGTCATGCCGAGATCGTCGGCCAAGCGCACGGTCATCACGTTTCTGGATTGCTCAATGCCGCGGCGCAGGGTTGAAGGGCCAAAAAACTTGTCCTGGTAATTCTTCGGCTTCCAGACTTCGCCATTGGGCATGCTGTATTCAACGGGTGCATCGAGCACGACCGAGGACGGGGTGTAGCCATTGTCAAGTGCCGCGGCGTAAGCAACTGGCTTGAAAGACGAGCCGGGCTGGCGCATGGCCTGGACGGCGCGATTGAATTGGCTCTTGCCGTAGGAAAATCCGCCGACCAGGGACAGGACGCGGCCCGTATGGGGGTCCATGGCGATCAGGGCGCCTTCCACATCGGGCATTTGCACGAGATGCCATTGGCCTGCATCGCTGCTTGGCGCCACATAGATGACATCGCCTACGGCCAATACATCCGTCGCTTTTTCGATTTTTGGGCCGAGTTTCTTGCCGTCAACATAGGCGCGGGCCCAGCCCATCAGCGCCATGGGAACAACACCGGTTTCGCGTGCGGCTTCCGGCTTACCATCAAGTAGCAGTTTTGGCTGGAGACCGATTGCCGCCTGCTGTTCATTCACTTCTGTGACAACAGCCAAGCGCCAGGGGGCGACGTCGGCCGGGGCGCGCGGCTTATCAAGCAGCAGGCCCCAATCACCCTGGACTTCCACTTTCTTGACGGGACCGCGGAAACCGCGCCTGCGGTCAAAGGCGATCAGGCCTCTGGCCAATGCCTGGCGCGCATAAATCTGCAATTTTGGATCGAGCGTGGTGCGGACCGAAAGGCCGCCCTTGCCGAGCTTGTCCTTGCCATACATCTGGGACAGTTCGCGGCGCACTTCCTCGGCGAAGGACTCGGCGGCGAAGAGCTGGGCCCCAAAGGGGCGCGGACTGACCACCAGCGGCTTCTTGGTGGCTTCATCAAACTCGGCCTGGGTTATGTAATCATTTTCCAGCATCTGGAGGAGCACCCAGTTGCGCCGCTCAATGGCACGGTCCTTGTGTCTGAAGGGGTGATAGTTGTTTGGGCCCTTGGGCAAGGCCGCGAGATAGGCCATCTCGTCGAGGGAAAGCTCATTAAGCGATTTGCCGAAATAGTTCAACGAGGCGGCGGCAATGCCATAGGAATTCAGGCCGAGGAAAATTTCATTCAAATAGAGTTCGATAATCTGGTCTTTTGTAAATGCCGCCTCAATGCGCTGGACGATAATCGCCTCGCGCAGCTTGCGTTCGATTGTCTGCTCATTGCTGAGAAGAAAGTTCTTGGCCACCTGCTGGGTAATGGTGGAGGCGCCGACGATTTGCCCCTTGCCGGTCAGCTTGACCTGGACATAGCGAATGCCTGCCGCCGCAATGCCGCGCCAATCGAGGCCGCCGTGGGTGAAAAAGGTCTTGTCTTCCGCCGAGATGTAGGCCTGGATCAAGCGCTTGGGCACGGAATTGACGGGCACGAAAAGGCGGCGTTCATCGGCATATTCTGCAAGCAGCGAACCGTCGGCAGCGTGAATGCGCGTCATGACCGGAGGTTCGTAGGAGGCAAGTTGCTTGTAATCCGGAAGGCCCTTGGCCACATCCCAAATCACGTAAACCAAGGCCCCGGACAGGCCCAGGAAAATCATGAAGCCGGCTCCGAAGAGCCATCCTAAAAATCTTAACATCGCTGGTTTACTGATCCGATTCCGTCACTTCGTCCTACTGGCGATAGCACATGCCATAGGAAACTTGCTAGGCTTGGAATATGGCCAAGGCTGGGCAGGGAAAAGTGCGGGTTAACTCAGGGGTTCGATGCCAAAGGTTTTCCGGAAGCCCTGCTCGCCTGCCCGCGTAATGGTGAGCGCACGGGTGTTTTCCTGGCGCTTCACCCAGTTCAATTCCAGTGTCCGGTGCAACAGGGCAGCGCCCACCGCTCCGGCGAGATGAAAGCGGCGTTCACTCCAATCGAGGCAAGGCCGGCAGAAGGCGCGCTTTGAGTGTTTGGCGGTGGCAAGATCAATGCCGAATTTCTCCAGAAACAGTTTGCCAGCGTCAGTCACGCTGCCGCCATCACCATCAAATTCGATCTGGCCCCGCTCCAGCATTGCATCGGTGACGCTGACGGCGAGGTGGCCGGCCATGTGGTCATAACATCCGCGGGCTACGCGCATGGCGGCATCGCGCGGCCCGGTACGAGTGGTACGGCCGGCTTGTTTGATGTTCTGGGTGGAGGCTACCTGCTGCAAGCCTTCAAGCATGCGGGCGATTTCGGATGAGGCCAGCGAATGGTAATGATGGCGGCCATGCTGTTCCATGGTAATGAGGCCGGCGGCGAGCAGTTTGGAAAGATGGCCGCTGGCGGTTTGCGGGGCTATTCCCGCACGCCCCGCCAGTTCCTTTGCAGTGAGCGCCCGGCGGTCCATTAAGGCTTCCAGCATGTTGGCCCGCGCCGGGTCCCCCACAAGGGCGCCAATTTCCGCCACACTTACGATATGAACCATCTGCTGTCTCCGGCGTTTTGGTAGCATATCAAACAGCGGAAGTGCTACGCCTGTCACCGTAGCATTTGCGGCGTCCCCGGGCCTAGAAAACATCAAGGAGATATCCAATGCCGGACCAAAAACAAAAAGCAATTGCCTTCCGAGCCCTGCACACACGGGCCGGGGCTTTTGTAATTCCCAACCCCTGGGATGCGGGCACAGCAAAAATCCTGGCACAGTTGGGATTTGAAGCCCTGGCCACAACAAGCGCCGGACTGGCGTTTTCGCTTGGCCGAGGTGATGGCGCTGCCGGTCGTGATGAAACGCTGGCTAACGCCAAGGCCATTGTTCAGGCAACCCACCTTCCGGTCGCGGCGGACCTTGAAAATGGTTTTGGAGAGGCGCCTGAAAAGGCCGCAGAAACAATCCGGCTGGCGATCGGGGTTGGCCTCGCTGGCGGTTCGATAGAAGATGCGAGCGGCGACAGCGCCAAGCCGATCTATGATTTCAATCTGTCAGTTGAACGCGTTGCGGCGGCGGTGGAAGCGGTGCGCGCCCAGGACATTCCCTTCACGCTGACGGCGCGGGCCGAAAACTTTCTCCATGGGCGGCCTGATCTCGATGACACCATCAAGCGTCTGCAAGCTTTCGAAAAAGCCGGAGCAAATGTGCTGTATGCGCCGGGCCTGCCAAGCCTGAAAGCCATCAAGGAGGTCTGCGCGGCGGTCACCCGCCCGGTGAATGTGCTTGCGGGCCCGGCCATTACGCTCAAGCAATTGGAAGATGCTGGCGTGAAACGCGTGAGCGTTGGTTCTGCCTTGTGCTTGTCGGCACTCGCTGCCTTCGCAAAATCCGCCCACGAGATTAAGGACTTCGGCACATTCAATTTTGCCAAGGATGCATTCCCCTTCGCCGAAATCAACAAACTCATGAAAGAAGAGCCGCGATGACCGTCACCGTTCAAATCCGTTATGTGATTGATCCGTTTCAGCGGGATGCATTCGAGCGCTACGCTCAGGCTTGGAGCAGCATCATCCCGCGCTGCGGCGGTGACCTGCTGGGTTATTTCATGCCGCATGAGGGCACCAATGACATCGCCTGGGCCCTGATTTCATGTGACAGTCTGGCGGCTTATGAGGCTTACCGGAAGCGGCTTCACGTGGATGAGGAAAGCCTTGCCAATTTCGCTTTTGCGCAGCGTGAACGCTTCATCCTGTCCGAAGAGCGGACGTTCCTGCGGCCCGTCGCGGCTTAATTCAATTGGCGGTGGAGGCTAATTCGGTGGCGAAATAGGCGTCCATGGCGGTGGCAAAGGCCTTGGCAATTTTTGTTTGCCATGCGGCAGAAGTGAGTAATTTCTCATCGGATTCGCTGGAGAGAAAACCGAGCTCAAGCAGAACAGATGGAACATCCGGTGCTTTCAGGACCATGAAACCAGCCGAACGCAAAGGCTTGCCGGTCATGAGGGTCAAGGGCTTCAGATGGCTCACCGCCTTCTTGGAAAAGAACATAGCGTGGTTTTTTGACTCGCGCTGGGCGAGATCAATCAGGATGTCAGTGATTTCCTCAGTCTCTGCTTCAAGATCCAAGCCGCCGATAATGTCGGCGCGATTTTCGCGCTTGGCCAGGGCTTCCGCTTCGGCGTCCGAGGCCTTTTCGGAAAGCGTGTAGAGCGTGACACCGCGGGCGTCCTTGCCCCTGACCGTATCGGCATGAATAGCGAGGAACAGGTCAGCGTTCTTATCCCTGGCAACGGTCACCCGGTTTCTCAGGCTGATAAAGCGGTCATCGCTGCGGGTCATCACAACTTCATACTTGCCGGTGGCCAGCAGGGCCTTGCGCAGAACGCTGGCGAAGGACAGGACCACGTCTTTTTCCTTCGTACCCGCCCGGCTAATGGCACCCGGATCAATGCCGCCATGGCCAGGGTCGAGGACAATGATTTTCTTGCCGCGTTTGTTCGGCAGGATGATCTTCTTCTCCGCTGCCGGCGGCGCCAGCGGCTCAGCCGAAAGGGCAGCAATGTCCTGCTGGAGTTTCGCCTGTTCGGAATTGTAGGATTTGACAAAGGCCTTCTCGGTGGTTTTCACGAGATCAACGACGAGGCGCGCCGGCTGGCCGGGCTGCGGGTCAACCAAAAACGACTTTTCGATCAAAACGGGACCCTGCGTATCGATAACGATGCGGGATTTTCCCTCCTCCACCTGGCCGTAACGGTACTGGGATACCAGCCCCCGCACCTTTTGGCCGATGCCGGGCGGCAGGTCGAAAGTCACATTCGGCAGGTCGATGACCACCCGGTAGGGATCGGGGAGGACGTAAACGCTGTAGTTCACGGTCTTGGAAATATCCGCCACAAAGCGGGTGCGGTTTTCGTCGCCTCCAACGCGGGTTCCGGTCGCAACCGCATCCCCTGCCGCAAGAGATGGCTGCAAGCCTATGAAAATCATGGTTATAATGCACGCAAGCGAGAACAATAGGAAGCGCAAACAACGCCCCAAATTCCCCCAATCTCTAGCGTTGTGCAGTGCAAGCATCGTGTTCTGGCCCAATCGCGGAAAGGTTAGCGGGGCCGTGGTTAACCGAAGGTTTCCGGGCCGGCATTTAGGCAAACGGGCACGAGCGACCTTGCAATTCCAGCCTCTTCTCCCTAAAGATAAGGGGTCTCTTCGGCAGACTCGATTTAATCGTTTGGGTTGCAAGAGCAAAAATTTCGCGGCTGAGAGGTCCGGAGAACCGGCTGGTTCGCCCCTTCATGCCGCGTCTAGGTGAGGTTCCCAAGTCGGGAGCCTTGTGGGCTTCGCGGGCAAAGGACATCCGCCCGGGCACGCCAATGAGTTTAACCGTTCAGGCCATGGTGGCTTGAGCAAAGATCAATGAGGGCCATGGTTCAGGACTTTTCGATTGCGCCTCCAGCCGCTGGAAACACAGCCAGCGCAGAGCCGTTCGCATCGCAAAATGTCGTGACATGGATCAGGCCCATTTCGCGCAGGCTGGCCCGTCGGGCCGTCTGGTTTCTCAAGTCCGGACATGGGACCTTCGAAGCCTCACCGCCAGCTGCCGCAGAGGATAAAAGATTATGGGCAGCAAAATGCTGGTCGATGCCACACATGCCGAGGAAACACGCGTTGTCGTGGTTCGCGGAAACCGCATCGAGGAATTCGACTTTGAAAGCGCTGCCCGCAAGCAGCTAAAAGGCAACATTTACCTGGCCAAGGTGACGCGGGTTGAGCCGTCACTGCAGGCGGCCTTCGTGGAATATGGCGGCAACCGCCATGGCTTCCTGGCCTTCTCCGAAATCCATCCCGACTATTACCAGATTCCGGTGGCCGATCGTCAGGCCCTGCTGCGCGAGCAGGAGGAAGACGACGCCGAGGAACATGAAGACGACAATGATGATGACGACACCAACAATGAGCCCGAGCCGTCAGGCGAGGCGCAGGCCTTGCAGGCTTCCGAGGAGCCGCAGCTCGCATCAGAGGTTGTAGACGCGGAAGAGGCCGGGGAAGAACATCCGGCCGAAGAAGAAGCTGCTTCCGACCCGGAAGTGCAGGCCCAGGAAGCACCGGCCATTGGCGAGGCGGGCGTTGGCGTAGAAACCGTGGAAGAAGACGCGGAAAGCCAGAAGGTTGAATCCATTGGGGCGGAAGACGCCCTTGAAGAAGTTCCAAAGCGCCAGCGCCGCGCGCCGCGCCGCCAGTACAAGATTCAGGAAGTCATCAAGCGCCGCCAGATCATTCTGGTGCAGGTCGTCAAGGAAGAACGCGGCAACAAGGGTGCAGCACTTACAACCTATCTCTCGCTCGCCGGGCGTTATTGCGTACTCATGCCGAACACGGCGCGGGGCGGCGGCATTTCCCGCAAGATCACCGATGCCGGCGACCGCCGGCGCCTCAAGGAAGTTGCCCGTGACGTGGAAGTTCCACAGGGCATGGGGGTTATTGTCCGCACCGCAGGCGCGCAGCGCACACGGCCGGAAATCAAGCGCGATTTTGATTATCTCATGCGCCTTTGGGAAAACGTGCGTGACCTTACGCTTCATTCAACGGCCCCTGCCCTGGTTTATGAGGAAGGCAGCCTGATAAAGCGTTCGATCCGCGATCTCTATACCAAGGACGTGGACGAGGTGTTTGTGGAAGGCGAAGCAGCCTACCGCGAAGCCAAAGACTTCATGAAGATGCTCATGCCATCGCATGCCAAGAACGTGAAGCTCTACAAGGACACGCGCCCGCTCTTTTCCAAGCACCAGACGGAAACGCAGCTCGATGCACTTTATTCGCCGACCGTTACGCTGCCGTCAGGCGGCTATATCGTGATGAACCAGACGGAAGCCCTGGTTTCCGTCGACATCAACTCGGGCAAGGCGACGCGCGAACACAATATCGAAGACACGGCGCTGAAGACCAACCTGGAAGCCTGCGATGAAATCGCCAGGCAGTTGCGGTTGCGCGATCTTGCCGGCCTTGTGGTCATTGACTTCATCGACATGGAAGAAAACCGCAACAACCGTGCGGTGGAGCGGCGCCTGAAGGATGCCCTCAAGAATGACCGGGCCCGCATCCAGGTGGGCCGGATCAGCCATTTCGGCCTCATGGAAATGTCGCGGCAAAGGCTGCGGCCCGGCCTTCTCGAAGGTTCGTCGCGGCCCTGCCCGCATTGCGAAGGGCGCGGCATTGTGCGCTCCATTTCGTCGTGCGGACTTTCCGTGCTGCGCGCCATCGAGGAACACCTGATCAGCCGCAAGGCCGAGCACCTCACGGTGAAATGCACGCGCGAAGTGGCCATCTACGTTCTCAACGAGAAGCGCGACAATATTCTGGCGATTGAACAGAACTACGGAATTTCTGTCTTCATCGTGCCAAGCGACGAGGTCAAAGGATCGCAGGCGGTCATCGAGCGGGCCAGCGAGCGGATCGTTGCGGCTCGCAAGATCCAGATCGTGCCGGTCAAGATGGATGCCTACGTCGAAGACTCAGAGGACGAAGAAGTCGAAGCCGAAATTGAGGCCGAGGAAGAGGCCGATGAGGTTCAAGCCGGGTCTTCATCTGAAGCGGAAAGTACAGAAGAGGGTTCCGACGCCCAGCGCGGCAGACGGCGGCGGCGTGGACGCCGGGGCGGCAGGCGTGGCGGACGCGACCGCGATGACGAGCCGCGGGAGAAAATGGCCGGCGATGCGGAGGGGGAAACTGATTCAGCAACACCGACCGGTGAGGGCGATGCCAGCATTCATGACGATGCCACCTCACCCGCTGAAACGGATATGGCTGCAACTCCAGAAGAGTCCAGCGAAAGGGAAGGCTCCGAGCGCGGACCTTCACGCCGGCGCGACCGCTGGGGGCGCAATAGAAATGGACGCAACAAGAATGGCCGCGGTGCCCCCGAAGGCGAAAGCAATGGCCATACCCAGCCCCATGCGGCTAGCCCCGTCGAAACACGCGAGCCCCAGCCGGAACGGCAGGCGGCACCGATCATCGCCATCCAGGAAACTGCCACTCCGCCTGTGGAGCCACGCAAGTGGCAGCCGCCGGCGGCAACCGTGAAAGCTGCCGAAGTGGCTAAGCCCAAGGCCGGCTGGTGGAGCAAACGCGGCTGAAGACCCTGAGCCTCAAACTCGCCGTAATTGACGGAGAAACACCCTTTTTCAATTGCGGTGGGTTTCCAGCCGGGATTCTACCTGTCGAGTGAACCATGATTCGAAAGTTAACAGCGGTTTGCCTTGCCATCTCGGTCGCTTTCTCGGGGTTGATGGCTGATGGCATGGCCCAAACCAAGAAGAAGCCGCGGGGGCCATCGCTACCGCTGATTCGCGATGCGGAAATCGAAGGGCTGTTGCGGCTCTACTCGAAGCCCATATTCAAGGTGGCGGGCCTGAACCCTTCGGCGGTGCGGGTTTACATTATCAACAATGACAAGATTAATGCCTTCGTGGCCGGCGGCCAGCGCTTGTTCATTCACACCGGGCTGTTGACGCGGACCAAAACACCGAACGAGATCATCGGTGTGCTGGCCCATGAGACGGGCCACATTGCCGGTGGCCATCTGGCCCGCATGGGCGTTGAGCTTAGCCGGGCCAGCGTGCAATCCATCGTCGGAACCTTGATTGGCGTTGCAGCGGTTGTGGGCGGGGCCGCCGCTGGACAGAAAGGTGCAGCACAGGCCGGACAGGGAATCATGATCGGGTCGCAAGGCATGGCGCAGCGGAATTTGCTTTCCTACCAGCGCGGCATGGAGGCATCCGCCGACCAGGCGGCCCTCAAATACCTCAAGGCGACGGAACAATCGCCAAAAGGGATGCTGACGCTATTCCAGGTGCTTGCCAATGAATCGCTGGCGTCACTGGAAAATGCCGACCCCTATCTGCTTTCGCATCCCATGCCGCTTGAAAGAATCCGCACCCTAGAACTGGAAGCCAAGAAATCCGCGTTCTTTGACAGGGACGATGCCCCCCAGCTAATGCTGCGCCATCAACTGATGCAGGCCAAGCTGGTGGGTTTCATGCAATCGCCGCAGTTTGTTTTCCAGCGCTATCCGTCATCGGACACGAGCCTGCCGGCGCGTTATGCCCGCTCCATCTCGATGTTCCGCAAGGGCGACATGAAAAACGCCATACCGGTCATCGACAGCCTTATCAGGGATGTGCCGGAGAATATGTATTTCTGGGAACTCAAAGGCCAGGCCCTGCTTGAAGGCGGCACACCGGAAAAGGCGCTTCCCCCGCTCAGGCAGGCCAACAAATTATTGCCCAACAGCGGGCTCATCCAAATTCTCTACGCACAGGCCCTTATTGCCACGGAAGACCGCGCCAACATCAGGCAGGCGCTGAGCCTTCTGACGCTGGCCAAGAAAACCGAGCCGGATTCGGTTGATATCTACAAATATTCGGCGATGGCCTATGGCTACCTGAATGACGTGCCGCGGGCCGAACTGGCAACGGCTGAAACGGCCATGATGCAAGGCGACACGGCATTGGCTTCCGAAAAGGCAAAGCGCGTGATCGGGCAGTTCAAGCATGGCTCGCCGGAATGGATCAAGGCCAACGACATCCTGAATTTTGCCGACAAGAACCGGGATTGACCTGAAACAGGTCTTTCGGGCAAATAGACCTGAAACACAAGGATTTACCATGCACACTGGGCTGAGAACATTGTTGCTTTCGATTTTGCTGCTGTGGGGCGTCGGTTCCCCCGTGAGCGCCGCCGAATTCAGCGATAGCCAGCGCATGGAAATGGAAGCCATCATCAAGGATTACTTGCTGGCAAATCCTGACCTCCTTCGGGAAATGGGCCAGCTTCTTGAAGCGAAAGAAAGGCTCGCCGAAGATCAGCAGAGAAAAGGCGCGCTGGTTTCCAATGCGGACCAGCTATTCCGCAACGGCACGGATTTTGTCGTAGGAAATCCCAATGGCAATGTCACAATGGTCGAGTTCTTCGATTACAACTGCGGCTGGTGCAAAAAGGGATTTCCCGAGGTTCTGTCCTTGATCGAGGAGGACAAGGACCTGAAGTTCGTGATGAAGGAATTCCCGATTTTCGGGGGCGATTCCGATTACGCGGCCCAGGCTGCAGTTGCCGCCAGCAAGCAGGGCAAATACTGGGCCCTGCACGTGGCGATGATGAGCCACGAGGGAAAAATCACCAAGGAAGCCGTAGATGAACTCGCAGCGGCGCAGGGCCTCGACATGGCGCAGCTCAAGAAGGACATGGAGAGCCCCGAGACGGCCGGCGTTCTGGAGCGCAACCGCGCCCTGGCCCAGTCGCTTGCCATCAATGGTACGCCCGCTTTCATCATTGATGACAAGCTGGTTCCCGGCTATCTGCCGAAAGCCGAGCTCGCCAGCGCCGTCAATGATGTGCGCGCCAAGGGCGGCTGTTCACTCTGCTGATGCCCGGCGCTTCCCTGCCTGCCGGTGACCGCCTATAACAAATCGACGGCACAGATTCTGATGGCAGGGCAATGAAACCGATCTACATTCTAAACGGACCCAACCTCAACCTCCTCGGCTTGCGCGAGCCTGCGGTCTATGGCCCGGAAACCATCGGCGACCTGGAAATGCGCTGTGCGGCCAAGGCCAAGGCGCTTGGGCAGCAGGTTGTTTTCCGCCAAACCAACACGGAAGGCGAACTGATCGGCTGGATTCATGAGGCGCAAAGCAAAGCCTCCGGCATCATCATCAATGGCGCGGCCTATACGCATACGTCGGTGGCGCTCCATGACGCGCTGAAGGCGGTGAACATTCCCACTATTGAAGTTCACCTGTCCAATGTCTATGCCCGCGAGCCTTTCCGCCATCACAGCTATATTTCTCCTGTTGCCCACGGGGTGATTTGCGGCTTTGGTGGGCAGAGTTATGAATTGGCCCTCGACGGGATCGTGCAAATCTTAAAAACAAGCGGAAAGGGGTAACAGAATGCCCTCGAAAAAGACGCCAGCAACGCGTGGCCAGGCGAAGCCTGCCAGCCCGGAACTGGATCTCATCCGGACTCTGGCAGACATTTTGAATGAAACAGGGCTTTCTGAAATCGAATTGGAGCAAAAGGGGTCGCGGGTCCGCGTGTCGCGGACCATGACGGCCGTTGCAACGGTGCAGCATCAGGCTCCTGCTCCGGTCCATCATGCGCCCGCACCAGTGGCCGCCCCCATTCTCACCAAGGCCCACGACGCAGACCACGCGGGAACGGTAAAATCTCCCATGGTGGGGACCGTCTACATGGCCTCGGCCCCCGGCAATCCGAATTTCATCGAGATCGGCTCCGATGTCAGGCAGGGCCAGACCCTGCTGATCATTGAAGCCATGAAAACCATGAACCAGATTCCCTCGCCGGTATCGGGCAAGGTCATCCGCATCCATGTCGATAATGGCGATCCGGTTGAGTATGGCGCGGCCCTTGTGACGATTGAGTGAGCGATGTTTGACAAGATTCTCATCGCCAACCGGGGCGAGATTGCGCTTCGGGTGCTGCGCGCCTGCCGCGAGTTGGGCATCCAGACGGTGGCCGTGCATTCCACGGCGGACGCCGATGCCATGCATGTGCGTCTCGCGGATGAAAGCGTATGCATCGGGCCGCCACCGGCACGTGACAGCTATCTCAACATTCCAGCCATTGTTTCGGCCTGCGAGATTACTGGCGCCGAAGCGGTGCATCCCGGCTACGGCTTTCTTTCCGAGAATGCAAAATTCGCCGAAATCCTTACCGAGCACGGGATAAAATTCATTGGCCCTTCGGCTGAAAACATCCGCACCATGGGCGACAAGATCGAGGCCAAGCGCACTGCCAAGGCGCTGGGCATTCCGGTGGTTCCCGGCTCCGATGGCGGCGTTTCAAATGTCGATGAAGGCAAGCGCATTGCCCGCGAAATCGGTTATCCGGTGATCATCAAGGCAACGGCCGGCGGCGGCGGGCGCGGCATGAAGGTTGCTCGCAATGATGCCGAGATGGAAAATGCCCTGAGCACGGCGCAGACCGAGGCCAAGGCGGCGTTCGGCAATGAAGAAGTTTACATCGAGAAATACCTGGTGTTGCCGCGGCATATAGAAATCCAGGTGCTGGGCGACGGGCAAGGCAATGCGGTGCATCTGGGCGAGCGTGACTGCTCCCTGCAGCGCCGGCACCAGAAGATCTGGGAGGAGGCCCACTCGCCTGCCCTGAATTCGGCCCAGCGCGATCAAATCGGGGCGCGCGTTGCCAAGGCCATGGCCGACCTTTCCTATGAAGGGGTTGGCACCATCGAATTCCTTTACGAGAACGGCGAATTCTATTTCATTGAAATGAACACGCGGCTGCAGGTGGAGCATCCGGTGACCGAAATGATCACCGGCCTTGACCTGGTGCAGGAACAAATCCGCGTGGCCAGCGGCGCAAAGCTGCAATATGCACAGAGCGACATTACCTTTGCGGGACACGCCATCGAATGCCGCATCAATGCGGAAAACGCCAAAACCTTCGTGCCCTCTCCCGGCCGGGTTGACGCCGTGCATTTTCCCGGCGGCCTTGGGGTTCGTGTTGATTCAGCGCTTTACGCCGGCTACCGGATTCCACCCTATTACGACAGCCTCATCGGCAAATTGATTGTTTTTGGCAAGACGCGCACCGAATGCATGATGCGCTTGAAGCGGGCCATGGGCGAGTTTGTGATTGAAGGGGTTGAAACGACAATTCCCCTGTTCCAGCGTTTGTTGACGGAACCCGACATCATTGACGGGCATTATGACATTCACTGGCTGGAGAATTATCTCGCGCGAGATGCCTAATGACAATCATAACGCCAAAGATTCTGCTGCAGGCCTATGCCGTCGGGATTTTTCCGATGGCGGAGACGGCCGAGGACAACGCGCTTTATTGGGTTGAGCCCGAGGAGCGCGGGATCATTCCCTTGCGAGCCTTGCGCATATCCCATTCGCTGCGGAAACAGGTGCGCCGGCAAGTCTTTGAAGTTCGCATTGATTCGGCTTTCTCCGACGTGATCGAGGCCTGCGCCGCGAAAACCAAATCCCGCAAGCTGACCTGGATCAACACGCGCATCCGCACCCTCTATAACCAGCTCCACAAAATGGGCCATTGCCACTCGGTGGAATGCTGGCGGGACGGCAAGCTGGTTGGCGGGCTTTACGGTGTGAGAATCGGCGCGGCATTTTTTGGCGAGAGCATGTTTTCGCGGGAGACTGACGCCAGCAAGGTTGCCCTGGTGCATCTCGTTGCACGGCTCAACGCGGGCGGCTTTCAACTGCTGGACGCCCAGTTCATGAACCCGCATCTCAAAACCTTGGGGGCGATTGTCATGTCGAAGGCTGACTACAAGGAGTTGCTGCCATCGGCCATCGTTGCGCCGGCGGACTTCAACAGGTTCAAGGAAGACAATGATCCGGCCCTCGTGCTGGAACTGGCGTCACCGCTCTAATCCAGCGGTTCGCCTTCTTCGATCTGTTCCTGCAGGGTTGAAAGATCGGGAATTTCTTCAACGGCTGGCGGTGGGGCGGCGGGATCACGGCAGTTGATCAGCCAGACGTCATAGATGGGATGCTCGACCGCATTGAGCCCCGGGCTTTGGGCAAACATCCAGCCGGAAAAAATCCGCTTCAGGGTATCATCGAGCTGCACCTCATCGACTTCCACAAAGGATGTCGTCTTGGGTTCCTCGGTGGCCGGGCGCGAATAGCAGACATCGGCCTTCACAATGAGGCCGCCGAATTGCCTGGCTTCGCCCACCTTGGTTTCGAATGTCGTGGTGACGCCGGTTATCTTGTCCAGCCCGGTAAACACCGCAATGGGATTAGCGATGCGGTCGGCATGGGCGGCACAGGGCAGCATAATGGCTGCAAGCGCAGACACGGCAGCAAGTCGAAGCATGCCTACTGCGCCTGTTCCGGAGCTTCAGGGGCTGCAGGAATGGCCGGGGCTTGACTGGCTTCGGCGGGTTTGGCGCCGGACTTGTCAAACATGGCCTGACTGATCAGCGACCAGATATCGACGGCCCCCTGAGTATAATTGATGACACCTCCCGCGGCCAGTTTAGTTTCAGAGCCGCCCGGTTCCAGCGAAATGAATTTGGAGCCCAACAGGCCTTCGGAGGTCACTTTGGCGGAGGTGTCGTCGGTCAATTGCACGGCCGGATCAATACTCATGGTAATGAGGGCCTGGAAATTTTCTGGATTGAGCGACTGGGCGGTCACCGTGCCAATCTTGATGCCGGCCATGCGGATGTCGGTGCCGACATTAACACCTTCGACATTGTCGAATTCGGCGGAGATGAGATAACCACCACTTTTCTGGCCCATGCCCGGCGTATTGTATGCAAAAGCCAGAAAGGCACCGGCGATCACGATGACCACGGCTCCGATAAGTGTTTCAACGGTTGAATTGTTCATGGCAGTTTGATCCTGATTCTAGGCGCATCCAAGATTTTCGAGAATAGCAGAAACAACTGGGAAAATATGGCGCATTGAGGCCGATGATTATTCCGGCCGCCAGGCCTGATAGCCGAGTTCGGATTTTTTCGGACGCGCCGCGCCGATGATGCTGCCAGGCGGGCGATAGGCGCCAGCCGAGCCGGTAAGATTGGGCTGGTGCGGCAGTTGCCATTCACGGTCCGGGGCATCGGAGGCGGAAGGAACCTTGTCCACCCGGTGGTGCATCCAGCCATGCCAGCCCGGCGGAATGCTTGAGGCTTCCGAATAACCGTTGAAGATGACCCAGCGGCGTTCCGCAATGGAATCAGGCAAAGCGGATTTGGCCCGGTAATAGTGGTTGCCCGCCTGATCGGTTCCAACGTGCTCGCCCTTGCGCCAGGTGAAAAAGCGGGTTGCCAGGGTCTGGCCGCTCCACCAGGTAAAAAACTGCTTCAGAAAATGCATGCTTGGTCCTGCAAAAGGTCTCAAAATTCGGGCGGAATATGGCCCAAAGACGAGCGTTCGTAAAGCTGGCAAATTGCCCTCATGGCAGGGTGATCAAGCGTACTTTCCCGCCACCACCGGGCCGTTGTCCGGTCACCGACCGGGTATTGGACGGGAGGGCCATATCCTTCTCAAACTCCTCTACCTGCGCGGCGCTTGCCGCCACCAGGGTTGGAACAACATAGGCCCGCAAGCTCTTGCGCAGGCTTTCCTGTGTCAGGCTAATCAGGAAAATGGGGATTGCGGCATTTGCCGTCTTGAGATTGGCATGGGTCTTATAGGCCCGGATCACAAGGCGGCGATTGGTTTCGCCGTTCAGGACATGGACCATCGTGAGCTTGGCCTTAAGCCCTTCGTGAAGCGCGGGGCGCGGCGCTACACTTTCGAGAACCGCATCTGGATCAAGATAGGGAATGCTGTCACGCCAGGTCCATTTCGGTGAATGGACCCAGCTACGGCTTTCGAGGTTCTTCTGCAGGTCCTCCAGCGACCCCGCCCACTGGATGATAAACGGTTCTTCCGGCCTGCCGGCAAGGTCGATGCGGCGCACCGGCAAATCGAGCCACGCGGCGGATTCCCATTCGGCCGGCACCATGGAATAGGAATGTTCAGGGGCCGCATAGAATTTTTCCGCCCGGTCAAAATTGCTCGAGATATTCAAAGCACCGGCGACCACATAGGCAATGAAGGTTGCGCCGAGCAACCCCAGCGGCATGATACGGCGCGGCGGGATGGCTTCGATGGCAACGCCAAAGGCTGCCACCATGATGCCCCCAAACACGACGCCGCCCAGCACATCGGACAGCCAGTGGACCCCAAGATAGATCCTTGAGTAAGCTATGGTGATCACGATCAGCCCGCAGGTGGCATAGACCAGCGACCTGCTCCAGCGATTCATGGCGTGGCTTGCCAGCACCGCCAGCACGCCAAAGGTAATGGCAGCCATGGTGGCGTGACCTGAGGGGAAGCTGAAGGCATCGCCGCCGGTATAGAGCTCAAGCGGCCGGGGCCGGTGAATGCCGTATTTGAGAAGCAATGCAAAGAGTTTTCCAGCCAGGAATACCACGGTTGAGGCGATGGCGGCGCGCCATGCCTTGCGCCACGCCAGCCAGCCGACAATCGTAGCCATCATGGCGGTAAGCACAATGCCATCACCCAGCATGGTCAAGGGAATCATCAGTTCATCGGCGGGAGCATTCCTGATTTCCCGCATCAGGTTGAAAACCGAAATGTCAGTGTTGGGAATTGCGTTGCGGGCCACCATTGCGCTCAGCAGGACAAGGAAGGCTATCAACCCGAGCAGTAATGCCGCGATGAAGAATATGATCAGCAACGAGCGCGGATTTTCCGGTGAGACGGCGCGGCCGAAGCGATGCAGGGAACGGCTGTTCCGGGTTTTGGCCCAGCTCGAAATTCGCTGCAGAATATGATCGAGATGGGACGACGCGCCGGCCGCAACGAGCCTGATGAACCATCCGGCTAGGGCAAGGATAACCAGCAGCGCAAGGAGCACGAGGCCCAGGTGGCCGCTGAGCTCGCCTGCCAATGCAAGTCCTTGCCCGATCAACATGCCCGGAAAGACGTGGGCGGCGGTCCAGACGATGCCCGATGAAACGTTGACGGAGGCAAAATAGAGCTGGCTCATGCCCAGCATGCCAACGATGCCCGGCACCACAGCCTTCACGCCCGGCACAAAGCGGCCAAGGGCAATGCTCTTGCCGCCGTGATTGCGGACAAATTCCTCACCACGGGCCACCAGTTGCGGAAAGCGGTTCAGAGGCCACAAGACTTTCAGATGCTCGCCAAAGAAGCGACCGGCCCAATAGGAAATCTGGTCGCCAGCCACGGCGCCGATCAAGGTGGCAAGGAAAACCGGCCAAAATGGCAGGTGCCCCGACCCTACCAGAACACCCGCACCCACCAGCACCGCAGTTGATGGAACAAAGAGCCCGATAATGAGCAGCGCCTCGCCGAAGGCGATGAGGAATACGACAACAATCGCCCACTCCGGGTTTTGGGAAAAATAATCAAGAAAGGGCTGGATATGGTCCATGTCGGGGGTGGCGCTCGTCGTCATCCTCTGGTTGGCGGTCAAATGGGGGCAGGACGCAGCCCGAGTCTAGAACTATTTGATTACAACAAATTAAATCGCAAGATTCTGTGGGAAAGCAGTCAAGCGACCTGCAAAACCAGATGATATTTCATCACTTTATCCCCTAACATGGCCGGCGATGGAAGACTTGGAAGCGAATAAAACCCAGCCACCTCCGGCAACGGTTTGGCTCTGGCTGGGGTACGGCGCGTTGTGTGTGGGAATGTTCATGGCCATTCTGGATATCCAGGTGGTTGTGACTTCGCTGGCCGTCATTGAAGATGCGCTGAAAATCGGCGCGGACCGCATGAGCTGGGTGCAGACCACCTATCTCATCGCTGAAATCATTTCCATACCGCTCACCGGATTGCTGATCCGCATATTCACCATCCGCTGGCTCTTCGTCGGGGCGATTTTCCTGTTCACGCTCGCCTCCATCGGCTGCGCTTTCAGTTATGATTTCGTCTCACTCATTGTGTTCCGGGTTCTGCAGGGCTTTGCCGGAGGTGTGCTCATTCCCCTGGTGTTTGCCGCCATCTTCCTACTGTTCGGAAAGGGCCTGAAGCAGACCATTGCCACGACAGTCGGCGGGTTGCTTGCCGTGCTTGCACCAACACTTGGGCCGCTCACCGGCGGCTGGATCACGGAAAGCTACACCTGGCACTGGCTGTTCCTGATCAACGTGGTGCCGGGCGTTGTGACCATGGTGATCGGCATTTTTTGCCTGCCGCAGAATGACACCCGGCTGTCATTGTTCAAGACGATGGACTGGATTTCGCTTGTTTATGTGGCGGTTGGCCTTGCGGCCCTTCTGATCGGCCTGAAGGAAGCACCCGAACAGGGCTGGCTCGCACCGCAGGTATTCACTTACTTCGCGATTCTTGCGGTTGGTATATTCCTTGCGATACGCCGGCCGGCCTCGGCCATATCCTTCTCGCTGCTGCGTGACCGCAATCTGGCCTTTGGCTGCATTCTCAGCTTCATCCTGGGCATTGGCCTGTTTGGCTCGGTTTACCTGCTGCCGCTGTTTCTTGCCTTTGTGCATGGCATGGGCCCGCTTCAGATTGGCCTTGTGATTCTGGTGACCGGCATTGCACAGCTCGTGACCGCGCCCTTTGTCGTGCAAATTGACCGCTACGTGGATGCACGCCTGCTTTCGGCTGTGGGCTTCGGCGCCTTCGCGATCGGCCTGCTGATGAGCGGCTTTCAAACCATTGCCACGGGCTATGACGAAATGTTCTGGCCGCAGGTGGTTCGCGGTGCCTTCGTTGCGCTTTGCATTCTGCCGCCCATCCGCTTTGCCCTGGGCTACATTCCACGCGAGCATATTGCGGACGCCAGCGGATTGTTCAACCTGTCACGCAATCTCGGTGGAGCCATTGGCATCGCACTCATTGATACAATCGTGTTTTCGCGCGGGCCTGAACACGCTGACCGGATTGTCGACCTCATCAAGCTCGATCCCGCGGAAGCAGCCGCCGCTCTCGGCCTCACGGTTGACGAGTTGCCGGACAGCCAAGACCCGATGGGCCTTATGGGAATTATGGATATTGTCCAGCAGGCCAGCATTACCCTAGCCATCAATGAGGCCTGGCTCATCATGGGCGTCATTACGGCCTCGGCGCTGGTGGTTCTGCTGGCCATGGGGCCGATTCGTGTGCCTGCCCCGCAAGTGGCGGCCGGGATCCGCCCGTAAATTTATTTTGAGTGGAAACATGGTTAACGACTTGACCGCCCGGCCCTGCCCCGGTTTTCCACAAGGGGCCTGCCAAATAACCCAACTAGCACTTGAGCTTGCCCCTAGAATCGGATGAACATCCGGTTATCCACAAGGCGGACGAAGCTGTGGACACAACATATAGCGTTAGGGTTTCGTTAACACACTAGCTATTGACGTCCGGTAAGCGGTGTAATAATTTGGTGTTCAAGGCCGTGGGGACGGGGACGCGACAGTTCAGGGCGCTTCCCTCGAGTGTAAAAAACCAAAATCAGAGGCTAACAATCTGAGGAATTGCGATTTCTCAGACAGGGTTTGTGTCGTCAAACACGGGTGAAGAAGGCTCCGTGGGCGCATTGTTGTGCGCTCGCGGCAACGAAACGAAAAAACAAGAGGGACAGCAATGCACGTCGCGCGCAAATACACGAAAGCCGGTCAGGATGCCTACGCGGAGATTGAATTCCGCCAGGCCACCAGCGAAATCAAAAACCCTGACGGGTCGATCGTTTTCCGTCTGGAAAACATCGAGGTTCCGGCCTCGTGGAGCCAGGTTGCCACCGATATTCTGGCACAGAAGTATTTCCGCAAGGCGGGCGTTCCGGCGAAGCTGAAGCGCGTTGAAGAGACGAGCATGCCCTCCTGGCTGTGGCGTTCGGTTGCCGATGAGGCGGCCCTGGAAGGCCTGCCGGAGAAGCAGCGCATCATCGGCGAGATGAGCTCCAAGCAGGTGTTCAACCGTCTGGCCGGGACCTGGACCTATTGGGGCTGGAAGGGCGGATACTTCAACACGGAAGAAGACGCGCGGGCTTTTTTTGACGAATTGTGCTTCATGCTGGCGACACAAAAGTGTGCGCCGAACTCCCCCCAGTGGTTTAATACGGGGCTGCATTGGGCTTACGGCATTGATGGACCGGGCCAGGGCCACTTCTACGTGGACCATGAGACCGGCAAGCTCACCAAATCGAAATCCTCCTATGAGCACCCGCAGCCCCATGCCTGCTTCATTCAGGGCGTGGCGGACGACCTCGTCAACGAGGGCGGCATCATGGATCTGTGGGTGCGCGAGGCGCGCTTGTTCAAGTATGGCTCGGGCACCGGATCCAACTTCTCGTTCCTTCGCGGCGAAAATGAAAAACTGTCAGGCGGCGGCAAGTCTTCCGGCCTGATGAGCTTCCTGAAAATCGGCGACCGTGCGGCGGGCGCCATCAAGTCCGGCGGCACGACGCGGCGCGCCGCCAAGATGGTGGTGGTTGACGTGGACCATCCGGATATCGAGGAATACATCGACTGGAAGGTGAAGGAAGAGCAGAAAGTTGCAGCACTCGTCACCGGCTCCAAGATCGTCAAAAAGCATCTGGCATCGATCATGAAGGCCTGCGTCAATTGCCAGGGCCCCGGCGATGACTGCTATGAAATCGAAAAGAACCCAGCCCTCAAGCGCGCGGTGAAAGAGGCGCGGCGCAACATGGTGCCCGACAATTACATCAAGCGCGTCATCCAGTTCGCCAGGCAGGGCTACACGGAGCTTGAATTTGATGCCTATGATACGGATTGGGATGGCGAGGCCTACCGCACCGTATCGGGGCAGAACTCCAACAACTCGGTGCGCGTCACCGATGAGTTCCTGCGCGCCGTTGAAACCAATGGCCCATGGAACCTCAATGCCCGCATGTCCAGCAAGGTGACCAAGACCCTGCTGGCACGCGAGCTTTGGGACAAGATCGGCCATGCGGCCTGGGCTTCGGCTGATCCCGGCATCCAGTATCATACCACCATCAATGACTGGCACACCTGCCCGGCTTCCGGCGACATCCGCGCCTCCAACCCCTGCTCGGAATACATGTTCCTCGATGATACGGCGTGCAATCTCGCCTCGCTCAACCTGTTGCAGTTCCGCAATCCGGAAACGGCGAAGTTTGACGTCGAAGCTTACGAGCATGCGGTGCGGCTGTGGACCATGGTTCTGGAAATCAGCGTGCTGATGGCGCAGTTCCCGTCGAAGGAAATCGCCAAGCTTTCCTATGAGTACCGCACCCTTGGCCTGGGCTTTGCCAATATCGGCGGGCTGCTGATGACCAATGGCATTGCCTATGACAGCCATGAGGGCCGCGCCATCTGCGGGGCGCTCTCGGCGATCATGACCGGCATTTCCTATGCAACCTCGGCTGAGATGGCAAAAGAGCTTGGGCCGTTCCCCGGCTATGCCAAGAACAAGGACCACATGCTGCGGGTGATGCGCAACCATCGCCGCGCCGCCTATGGGGCTGCCGTGGGTTACGAAGCGGTGCGCATTGCGCCGGTGCCGCTCGATGAAACGGATTGCCCCGATGGCGATCTCATTGCCCACGCCCGCAAGGCCTGGGACCTGGCGGTTGAACTGGGCGAAGAACATGGCTACCGCAATGCGCAGGCCACGGTTGTGGCGCCGACCGGCACCATCGGCCTTGTCATGGATTGCGACACCACGGGCATCGAGCCGGATTTCGCGCTGGTGAAGTTCAAGAAGCTGGCCGGCGGCGGCTACTTCAAGATCATCAACCAGGCGGTTCCGGAAGCGCTCCGCACCTTGGGTTATGATGCCACGCAGATCGAGAAGATCATCAACTATGCGGTTGGCCTTGGCACCCTGCAGGATGCCCCTGCCCTCAACCATGCCCAGCTTCGCGCCAAGGGCTTTGGCGACGAGCAGATTGCAACGATTGAATCGGGGCTTGCCTCGGCTTTCGACATCAAGTTCGTGTTCAACAAGTGGACGCTTGGCGAGGAGTTCTGCAAGTCGGTGCTGAAAATCAGCGATGAGCAACTCGTTGACTACGGCTTTGACCTGCTCTCGTTCATCGGCTTCTCGAAATCCGATATCGACAAGGCCAATATCCATGTCTGTGGAGCCATGACGCTGGAAGGCGCTCCGGGCCTCAAGGACGAGCATCTCTCCGTGTTCGATTGCGCCAATGCCTGCGGCCGTTTGGGCAAGCGTTATCTCTCGGTGGAAAGCCACATCCGCATGATGGCGGCAAGCCAGCCCTTTATCTCAGGGGCCATTTCCAAGACCATCAACATGCCGAATGAGGCGACAGTTGAGGACTGCAACGCGGCCTACATGCTGTCATGGAAGCTGGGCGTGAAGGCCAATGCGCTGTATCGCGACGGCTCGAAGCTTTCGCAGCCGCTCTCCACCCAGCTCATCGCCGATGAGGAGGATGAGGCGGAGGATATGGTCGAAGGCCTGATGGCCAAGCCCATGGTCCAGCGCATTGAAACCATCGTCGAGAAGATCGTTGAGATCACCCGCGGCCGCGACAAGCTGCCGGGCCGCCGCAAGGGCTACACCCAGAAGGCGGTCGTGGGAGGCCACAAGGTTTACCTCCGCACCGGCGAATATGATGATGGCAAGCTCGGCGAAATCTTCATCGACATGCACAAGGAGGGCGCCGCACTGCGGGCGATGATGAACAACTTCGCCATTTCGGTATCGGTGGGGCTGCAATATGGCGTACCGCTGGAGGAGTATGTCGATGCCTTCACGTTCACCAAGTTCGAGCCCGCAGGCCAGGTGCAAGGCAACGAATCGATCAAGAACGCCACGTCCATCCTGGACTACGTGTTCCGCGAACTCGCTGTTTCGTACCTCGGGCGCAATGACCTGGCCCATGTTGAAGCTTCCGAAATGGGCTTTGATGCGCTGGGCAAGGGCACTGGCAGCGATGAACCCAAGGCTCCAGCCTCGGTTCCGGCGCAGAAGTTCCTGTCATCGGGCTTTGTGCGCAACCAGAACCTGTCAAACGTCGTGGTGATGCCGCAAGGCGTGACCGCTGCGGCTTCACCAGCGCACGCATTGCAAATGCGCGCGGCGGAATCGGTGTCCATGGGTTCGCTGGCGCTATCCGAGACCACAATCGCCTACGCCTATGAAAAGCCGCTGCCCGAAGCTGGCCTGCGCGCCAAGGCACGCCTGCAAGGCTATGAGGGCGACAGCTGCGCCGAATGCGGCAACTTCACCCTGGTGCGCAACGGCACTTGCCTAAAGTGCAACACATGCGGCGGCACGAGCGGGTGTTCGTGAGTTACAAGGCATGAACTGTGGAATGGCCGGGAGAGATTCCGGCCATTTTTCATTTTGTGATCCTCTTGAATCGCCGTCGAAGATATTTTTTTGGCGATCCAAGGTTCAATTTTTTGATTTCAGCGGACGAAAAGTTGTCTCATTGTGATACGGAATCGGTTTTTTCAACGGTATGACGGATGATAAAATTTGGCTTCGGTGATCCCGATTCCCGTCTCGCAGCGTGATGAATCGGCAACAGATGACATTTTATTAACAATTATTTTTTGGGCGGATGAAGCGGAAAAAATGGTTCGGGACAGAAATTTTCCGGCGCGACAGCGAAAAAGAGCGTGGCCATCCGTATACGGAGAAACGCCGATTCAGCAGGATTTACTGAAAAATTCCGCTGAATCAAATTATCTGTCCGTATACGGACAATCGGCCCGCCGTCTGGCGCGTTTACGAGTTGTTAGGGAACTTGGGGCGATACACCAGATGTTGACGCCATATTGCCGAATCACACAATTGGGTTCAAAAGAGACGTCAACAACGATTACGAATACGGACGACAGGTATGCGCAATCGTTGGTGTAAGACTAGCCTGCGTTGTGGGGCTCTAACAACTAACTCCTAGGAGAATATACTATGGCTAAGAAAGCTGCTAAGAAGCCTGCTAAGAAAGCTGCCAAGAAGAAAGCGAAGAAGAAGAAGATCTAACTCTTCTGCTAGCATAGACTTTAGGATTGAACCCCGGACGGCATCGCCTCCGGGGTCAATTCGTTTTTGGAGCATTGCACATGGAAAAAGGCCGCGAATTTCGCGGCCTTTGGCGTTCTGAAGCGCTGCTTATTGATAGACGTAGATGGGCGAGCCAACCTTGACGCGGCCATAGAGGTCGATCACGTCGGCATTCATCATGCGGATGCAGCCGGATGAGACCGCCCCGCCGATGGAAGATTCGGCATTTGTGCCATGGACGCGGTAAATTGTGCCGCCGATGTACATGGCGCGGGCGCCCAGCGGGTTGCCAGGCCCGCCCTTCACGAAGGGCGGAAGGATAACGCCCTTTGCGGCTTCCCGCTTAATCATGGTTTCCGGCGGGCGCCAATCGGGCCATTCGGCTTTGGCAACGATTCTGGAATTGCCGCTCCACTGGAAACCTTCGCGGCCCACACCGATTGCGTAGCGCATGGCCTCACCATCGCCCATGATATAGTAGAGGGCCCTTTCCGGGGTCTTCACGATCACGGTGCCGGGCGCGTATTTAGTTTCGTCCCAAGCCACCTGCTTGCGCATGGAGCGTTTGCTGTCGCTGCCGGCAGAACTCGAGCGCCGGGGCTTGCCAAACAGGCACTGCATGAAGGTGCCGCAATCGCGCCTTGCGGCAGTCCGCGTTGCCTTCAGCTTTTCAGCCTTGAGCTTTGCCGCCTTGAGTTTGGCGGCCTCGGCGGCACGGGCCGCCTTCTTCTTTTCCTCGGCGGCCTTCAATGCCGCCAATTTCTTTTTCTTTTGAATTAAAAGCGCCTCGTCCTGGGCCGCATTCACCGCGGCATAGGCCTGGACCGGAGCAATCGAAAAGGTCAGCAACACAAAGAACATCGCCGTAAGCAGTTTGTGCATCATGGTCATTTCCCTATGAATAACGAAGTGATAGCTAGCCATTTAAGGGTGATTCATCAAGTGGCTTGAGTTCACCTGCTGTTCACTTATGCTTGGGCATAGAGCAATCCCCTTGACAACTCCTAAAAAGGAAAGCCCCATGAAAAACACCCTCCGCGCCGCCGCACTCCTTCTGCTTGCCGCAACGGCCCTGACGGCTCCGGCCCAGGCGCAGGATGTTCCACCGGTCGTCTCGGCCATTTTCAAAAGCTGGGAGACCCAGCTTAGGGCAACGCCCGCCTATGACAAGATTGAAACCGACAGTTCCGGCAATGTGACCATCAGCAATCTTGTGGCCACCGTCGGCGCGCAGGATCCCAGCACGGCCATGAAGCTGAGCATTGGCTCCATTGCGCTTGAAAATATCGCGCCCGAAGCCGATGGCCTCATTGCAGTAGGTTCAGCGATATTCTCCGGCACAAAAATGGAAATGGCGGGGCCCGACAACAAGAGTGTTGTCATTGAGGTGCCAACGAGCAGCCTCGAAGAGTGGCATGTCCCAGTTCCCGGCGGCAACCCCACGCCCCTGCAGTCCTTCCGCGCCACCATGTGGATCGCCGGGAAAATGACTTCAGGCGAAATCAAGGTCACGGCGGAAGGCCAGAGCTTTACGGCAAAAGGCGTTGAATCGGCTTGGAGCGGTGATCCGGCCACGGGGGCCGGCAAAACCACCATGAGCCTCAATAATCTGGTCATTCCTGAAGCAGCGCTTGCCATGATCGACCCATCAGGCCAGTTGAAGGCCCTGGGCTACAGCGACATCACCCTGAACATGGCCGGTGATGGCGAGCTCTCGGTTGCCGGCGATAATTTTGGCATGACCGGCACGTTTGGCGTTTCGAGCAAGGACATGGCAGGCTTTACCTTTTCTTATGGAGCCAGCGATATTCCGATTGCGGTGATGGCCGAAATGCAGATGGCGCAAAAGACGGGGCGGCCACCGGATTTCAATATGCTCATGCCACAGTTGATGAATGTGACGCTGAGCGGTTTCAAGATGCGTTTTGAAGATGCCTCGATCACCAAGAAGGTGCTTCCGCTCATTGCCCGGATGCAGGGCATGGATGAAGCCGCCATGGTAGCCAACGCGGGAGCCATGATGCAGCTCAGCCTCATGCAACTGAAGAACCAGGCCTTCACCGACCAGGTGGTGGGCGCGGTCAATGCCTTCCTCAAGGATCCGAAGTCGATCACCCTTTCGCTGGCGCCTGCGGCACCTATCAGGGTTCAAGAGATCATGACGCTTAATCCAAGCAATCCGGGTGCGGCCATTGACCTGTTCGGCGCTTCCGTCACGGCGAACGATTGATCACTTACCCTCACCCCGAGGTGCCTCGGCGCAAGCCAAGGCCTCGAAGGGTTGGCAGCCGCGCGTTGCGTGCTTCGAGGCTCGCTGCGCTCGCACCTCAGCATGAGAGGTGGAATTATTCCGGCAAATTCAGCCTGATGTGAAGTTCGCGCAGTTGCTTCGGGGTGGCCTCGGAGGGGGCGCCCATCAGCAGGTCTTCGGCCTGCTGGTTCATCGGGAAGGGCACGACCTCGCGGATGTTGGGCTCGTTGCAGAGCAGCATGACGATGCGGTCAACGCCCGGGGCGATGCCGCCGTGGGGCGGCGCGCCGTACTGGAAGGCACGGTACATGCCGCCGAATTTTTCCAGCAGAACTTCTTCTGCGTAGCCGGCGATCTCGAAGGCCTTCTTCATCACATCGGGCCGGTGGTTACGGATGGCGCCGGAGGACAGCTCAACGCCGTTGCAGACGATGTCATACTGATAGGCCAGAATGTCCAGCGGGTCTTTGCTTTCCAGCGCTTCCAGGCCGCCCTGCGGCATGGAGAACGGGTTGTGGGAGAAGTCCACCTTCTTGTCGTCCTCGTTCCATTCATACATGGGAAAATCAACGATCCAGCAGAAATCAAAACGGTCATTGGCAATGATATCTAAATCTTGGCCAACCTTGGTGCGCGCCTCGCCGGCGAATTTGTAGAATTTCGCCGGAACGCCAGCGACGAAGAAGGCGGCGTCCCCGGTTTCAAGCGCAAGCTGTGATTTAATCGCTTCGGTACGTTCCAGGCCGATGTTCTTGGCAATGGGGCCGGCTGCACCTTCCTCGCCATCGCGCCAGAACACATAGCCCAGACCAGGCTGGCCCTGTTGCTGGGCCCAGGAATTCATCCGGTCACAAAAAGCGCGTGAGCCGCCCTTGGGTGCCGGAATGGCCCAGACTTCAACCTTGGGATCGGCAGCGATCATGCCGGCAAAAACCTTGAAGCCGGAGCCCCTGAAATGTTCGGTCACGTTCTGCATCTTGATGGGATTGCGCAGGTCCGGCTTGTCGGTGCCATACCAGCGCACGGAATCGCGGAAGGCGATCATCGGGAATTTCGGCGTGACGGAATACCCGCCGCCGAATTCCTCGAACACGCCGCGCAGCACGGGCTCCACCGCATCGAACACGTCCTGCTGGGTGACAAAGCTCATCTCGATATCAAGCTGGTAGAATTCGCCGGGGCTGCGGTCGGCGCGCGCATCCTCGTCGCGGAAGCATGGGGCGATCTGGAAATAGCGGTCAAAGCCCGACATCATCAGGAGCTGCTTGAACTGCTGGGGGGCCTGCGGCAGGGCGTAGAATTTTCCGGGGTGAACCCGGCTCGGCACGAGGTAGTCGCGGGCCCCTTCCGGCGAAGAGGCGGTGAGGATCGGCGTCTGGAATTCAAAGAAGCCCTGCTCCTTCATGCGGCGGCGCAAACTGTCAATGATCGCGCCGCGCTTCATGATGTTGCCGTGAATGCGGTCGCGGCGAAGATCGAGGAAGCGGTATTTCAGGCGGATGTCTTCGGGATATTCCGTGTCGCCGAACACCGGCAACGGCAATTCCCTGGCTTCCGAATGAACCGTGATTTCGCTGGCCGCAATTTCAATGAGGCCGGTGGGAAGCTCGCTGTTTTCGGTGCCCGCCGGACGGGGCTGGACCTTGCCGTCAACCCGGATCACCCATTCGGAACGGACCTTTTCGGCCGCCTTGAAGGCCGGCGAAGCCGGGTCAATCACGATCTGTGTCAGGCCATAATGGTCGCGCAGATCGATGAACAGCAGGCCGCCGTGATCGCGCACCCGGTGAACCCAGCCGGAAAGGCGGATGTCCTGGCCCTTGTGGTCAATTCTGAGCTGGCCACAGGTGTGGCTCCGGTAGGCGTGCGTCATGGCAGGAATGTCCCTCGATTTGCGCGGAAAAGCGCATGGGGCCAATGATTTGTCAAGTTTTTAGGGCTTTGGACTCGGTTAATCGGTTCCGTCCAGGGTCCGCCCCAGAATGAAAAGTTGGCGCTTGGCCTTTTTCTGCAGTTTCTTAGTAGTGTCGGTTATGTCTCTCTCAAAATCGGCGAAACCGCCGTCAAAGAAGCCGCCGCGCAGGACCACGGTGGTGTTCTGCATGCCGGCCTTCTGCACGAGGCTATAGAGCTTGGCGGCATTGTCCGGGGCGAGGCGCACGCAACCGTGCGAAGCCCTGCGGCCCAGGCTTTTCACATAGAAACTGCCATGAATGGCATGGCCGCGGGGCGTAAAGAAAATCGAATTGGGCATGGGTGCATCGTCCCATTCCTTGGAAAAATGGTCCTTTTCCATGCGGAACGGGCGGAATTTGCCGCTTGGGGTTTCATAGCCCCGGACCCCGGTTGAAACAGGCCAAACATATTCCGTCGCGCCATCCACCTTGACGGTCATTTTCTGCGACACCTTGTTGACGGTGATATGGACGGTGGTGGCAAATGCCGCGCTGGACAGCGCCATCAAACCTATAACGATTGCTACAAGCATCAGCCGAATACGCATCACCAAAACTTCCCCTAATCCAGACTCAATAACCGAAGCTAGATCATTCCCGAGAGCCTAGCAAAGCATAAGTATACCGATCCCTGTCAAGACTTTGTGACGGCAGGCTGCATTGCAGCTGGCCCACTTGTCTTTTAGGTGGCAACGCACCTAGGATTTGCCCATGAACCGAGAAATTTTCCATAAGGACTTCAAGGCCCAGCCCTTTTGGTGGGAGGCCCACAGGCCAACCGCCCTGCCCGAATTGACCCTGCCGCGCGAGGCAAGGGTGGTAATCGTGGGGGCGGGCTATGCCGGATTGTCGGCGGCGCTGGAGCTTACGGCCCTTGGCCTGGATTGCCTGGTGCTTGATGCCAATGAGCCGGGCTTCGGCGCGTCCACCCGCAATGGCGGCATGGTTTCGGGCGGCGTCAATATCGGCAAGCGCTATCTCTCCAAGCCCATGCCGGCGGACGAGGCCGCTCCCTTCATGGCCGATGCGGCGGATGCCTTCACGCTCATTGAGGACCTGATCACCCGGGAAAAAATCGACTGCGGCTGGACCAAGGCTGGATATTTCCTGGGGGCCTGGTGCATGAGCCATTATGATGACATGGCCAAGAAGGTTGAACATCTCAACGCGGAGGCAAAATCCGATTCCCACCTGGTGCCGCAGGAGCGCCAGCGCGAAGAAATCGGTTCGGACTATTACCGCGGCGGCATGGTTGTGGGGCGAGCGGCGCATCTTCACCCTGCCCTTTTTTTCAAAGGCCTGCTCGAACTCTGCCAGACGCGCGGGGTGAAGATCGCCTCCACAACGCCGGCGACCAAACTCACGCAAACCGTCACGGGCTGGTCGGTTGAAACGCCGCGCGGAACCATCACGGCGGGCGACGTGATCATCGCCACCAATGGCTATACGGGTGATATCACCCCGCAGCTCAAACGCCGCGTGGTGCCGGTGGGCTCCTACATCATCGCCACGGAAGAACTGCCGACCGACCTCGCGGCCACGCTCAGTCCCAAGAACCGCTCGATTGCCGATACGCGCCGGGTTCTCACCTATTACCGCATGTCGCCGGACGGCAAGCGGCTGATCTTCGGCGGGCGCGCCAAGTTCGGCCATACGGACCCGGTGGACACGGCGCCTATTCTCTATCAGTTCATGACCGACCGTTATCCGCAACTGAAGGGCGTCAAGATCACTCATGCCTGGACGGGCAATGTGGCATTCACGCTGGATGAAATGCCCCACATGGGGAAATTCGATAACCTGCATTACGCGCTGGGCTGCAATGGCTCGGGCATTGCCATGATGACATATCTGGGCCAGCAAACGGCACGCAAGGTTGCCGGCAAATCAAACCGCGTTTGCGCTTTTGACCGGCCGGAATTTCCCGGTCATCCACTCTATAATGGCTCGACGTGGTTCCTGCCCTTCGTCGGGCGCTATTTCAGGGCGCGTGACTGGATTGACCGGAGGTTGGGGTAAAATCTAAATCCTCATGCTGAGGTGCACGGCGCAGCCGGGCCTCGAAGCACCTGTTTCCGCATCCGCCAGCCCTTCGAGGCCCTGCTGCGCAGAGCACCGCAGGGTGAGGAGTTAAGGGTTACCCGCACTTGGCGTAAGCGGTCCATTTCTTGCCCACATAGACTGGCATGCCCATGAGTTTGCCGCGCTGGCCATCGGGGCAGGCGAAATAGCTGAGGCCCGAGGTGGCAATGTTCATGGCATCCTGCTGCTGCTTGGGGCTGAGGCCAGACACTTTCATGTCGAAGGCGCCCTGGCCCTCAAGGTAATCGTAATCCAGCTGGTAGGTCTTGCCATTGTAGAAAATGGGTTCGGAACGCGAAGCGGTTTGCACGACCGCAGTTCCCCGGTTGAAGGTCACCTTGGACCCCGTGGTGCAACCCGCCAGCAACGCGAAAGCGCAAATCACCAAGATGGTTTTTTTCATGGGGGCTCTTATGCCCGCGAACCCTCGACGCGGCAAGGCTTGCATGGCATATGACGCGCCATGAAAAAATTTGACCCCGCCTCGCTCCTTGTTGCCCGCACCGCCGCCGCCGATGAAGGGGCCATCATCCGCATGGCACAGAAATCGCGTGATCTCCGGGCACTTGGCCACGATGTGGTGAGCCTTACGGTGGGTGAGCCGGATTTCGATACGCCCGACAATATCCAGCAGGCGGCAACGCGCGCCATGAAGGCAGGCTTTACCCATTACTCCCCGGTTGCGGGCATTCCGGAACTGCGGGCGGCGGTTTCCAAAAAGCTCAAGGCGGAAAACAATCTCGACTATGCGCCCGGCGAAATCGTTCTTGCCAACGGGGCCAAGCAGGCCATCGCCAATGCGGTGCTGTCGATCATTGACGAAGGCGATGAGGTGATCTTGCTGGCGCCGTTCTGGGTGTCCTATGAGACAACCGTGCGCTTTGCGGGGGGAACGCCCGTGGTGCTGCATTCCGGCATCGGCGAAGGCTACAAGGTTCCGGCCTCGCGCATTGCCGCGGCGGTAACGCCGCGCACCAAGCTGCTTATTCTCAACTCGCCCTGCAATCCGAGCGGGGCCGTATGGTCGCCCGCTGAGCTTGAAGAAATTGCCACGATTGTTCTGGCCCATCCGCAGATGGTGGTGCTGTCGGACGAAATCTATGAGTACATCATTTTCGAAGGGGCGATGACGTCCATCGGCACGCTGCCCGGCATGCGCGAACGCACCATTACGGTCAACGGTTTCTCCAAGAGCTTTGCCATGACGGGCTGGCGCCTGGGTTATACCGCCGCCGCCGAGCCCATCAGCAAGGCAATGACGCGCGTCCAGAGCACGATCACGACCGGCGCCAACCAATTCGTGCAGCGCGCTGCCATCGAAGCGTTGGAGGGCCCGCGCGATGCGGTTGAAGCCATGCGCTTGCGCTACAAGGCGAGGCGCGACATGGTCCTGGCGGCCCTGAAGAAAATCAAAGGCGTCGCCATCTCGCCAATTCCCGCGACATTCTATGCGCTGCCTGACGTGTCGGCGGTTCTCGGCAAGAAATCGGGCAACCATGTTCTGGATACGCCGGAAGCGCTGTGCGACTGGCTGCTTGAAAGCCACGGCGTGGCCACGGTGCCGGGCACGGCCTTTGGCGCGGCGACCTCGATCAGGCTGTCCTTTGCCGCCAGTGAAGCGGACCTGGAGAAAGCCCTGGGGCGGATTGCCGTGGCGCTGAACGGGCTCTCATAGCATTTCCTCCACTTTTCATCCTGGCCGGGCTTGACCCGGTCATCTTCTATCCTGCCAAAAAGAAGATGCCCGTGTCGAGCGCGGGCACGATGAGATTCGTACAGTGTACGCTATTCCGTGGCGCACTTACTCCGCCGCTTCCTGCATCTGCGGCGCGTGGCGCTTCTTTCTCGAATTCTGGTTCACGGGCAGCGGAACTGCCTCCACCGCTGAAGCGATGGCTGCCGGCTTGCCATGGCGGTCGCGCGCCACGAAGGAATAGATCGCAGGCGTGATGAACAGGGTGAACATTGTGCCGATGGTCATGCCGGCAGCAATTACAATGCCAATGTCGAAGCGGCTCTTGGCGCCGGCGCCATCGGCAATGAGTAGCGGGAACACGCCGATTACCATGGCGGCCGTGGTCATGAGGATGGGCCGCAAGCGCACGGCGGCGGCTTCCTTGATGGCGCTGTTCTTATCCATCCCTTGGGTTTCCTGCAGCTTGTTGGCGAATTCCACCATCAAAATGCCGTGCTTGGCGATGAGGCCGATCAGCGTCACAAGGCCGATCTGCGTGTAGATGTTGATGGTACCGGAGCCAATGTTGAACGGCGCATTGTTCTGCATCATGCCGTTCACATTGCCGAGAATCCACAACACGAACAGCGCGCCGAACAGCGTGGCCGGCAGGCCGATCAGGATGATAAAGGGATCGCGGAAGCTTTCAAACTGGGCCGCCAGCACCAAATAGATCAGCAACAGCGAGAAGGCGAAGGTGACAGCAAGCGCATTGCCTTCCTTGACGAACTGCCGGCTTTCGCCCTTGAAGTCATAGGCCATGCCGTGCGGGAACAGCTCGTCAGCCTTCTGCTGCAGGAAGGTCACCGCTTCGCCAACCGTGCGGCCGGGGAACGGCACGCCCTGCAGCGTTGCGGAATTCAGCTGCTGGAAGGTCTTGAGGCTGTTGGGCTGTACCGACTGCCCGAGAGAAACGAACGACGACAACGGCACCATATCGCCATTCGACGCCCGCACGTGATACTTCAGAATCTGTTCAGTCGTGGCGCGCTCGCCGCGTGGCACCTGCGGGATCACCTGATAGCTGCGGCCTTCAACCGCAAACCGGTTCACGTTGTTGCCGCCAAGCAATGTGGCCAGCGTGGCGCCAACATCCTGCATGGTCACACCAAGCTTGTTGGCCCGAACCTTGTCCACGATGAGTTCGGCTTGCGGGGTCGAAAACCGCAAATCGGCGTTGGTGAAGATGAACAGCCCGCTCTTCTTCGCTTCCGCATCGATCGCGTCAAGCGTGCTGGCAAGCTGCGTATAGTCACCCGGATAGGTGATGACGAACTCCACAGGCATTTCACCGGCACCGACAGGAATGGCCGAGGGCGCTGTAGCGAATGCGTTGACGCCCGCAACTCCCATGAACTTGCCCTGCAACTCGCCCATGACCGAGAGGTCCGAACGCTCGCGCTCGCCCCAGGGCTTCAGGATCAGGCCCATGAAAGCCCCGTGCGGTGTCGGAAAGCCATTGATGGCGAACAGGTTCTGCCGTTCCGGCACATCCATGAAAATGCCGGTCAGCTGATCGGTATAGGTCGTGAGATAGTCAAGATTGGTATGTTCCGGCGCGTTGATGAAGGCAAACAGCACGCCCTGGTCTTCGGCTGGCGCCAGTTCGCGGTTGATGGCGTTGTAGAGCACGCCCGACAACACAACCGTCAGCACGGCGACCCAGGCAAACACCGAACGCTGCCTGATCGTTCCATCAAGGCGGCGCCGGTAAAATCCCTGCAAGGCTCCAAACACCCGTTCTACCAGCCGCCCAAACCAGCTGAGCTCTTCGTGCGGCTTCAGCAATTTCGAGGTCATCATCGGCGACAGGGTCAAGGCAATGACACCAGACACGACAACGGCGCCCGCCAGCGTAAATGCGAATTCGCGGAACAGCGCGCCCGTCAGGCCGGAGGTGAAGCCGATCGGCGCATAGACCGCCGCCAGCGTGATGGTCATGGCAATGACCGGGCCGGTGATCTCGCGCGCGCCCTTGATTGCCGCATCGAAGGGCATCATGCCCTCTTCGATATGGCGGTGAATGTTTTCGACAACCACAATCGCGTCGTCGACCACCAGCCCGATAGCAAGCACCAGCGCCAGTAGGGTCAGCAAGTTGATGGAATAGCCGAACGCCACCAGCACCAGCGCCACGCCCACAAGCGACAGGGGAATGGTGACGACCGGAATGAAGGTCGAGCGCAAATTGCCGAGGAAGAGGAAGATGACAATGATGACGATCAGCCCCGCTTCGAGCAGGGTCTTGCCAACTTCCCAGATTGACTCGTTGATGAACTCAGTTGCGTCATAGGCAATGTTCGCATCAAGCCCCCGCGGCAGCCCGCGCTGCACTTCCGGCATCGCATCGCGCACGGCGGAGATCACGGTCAGCGGATTGGCATCGGGAGTTGCGGTGATCCCCATAAATACGGCTTTGACACCGTCGAATGCGGCTGCAAAATTGTTGTTCTCCGGGCCAAGTTCAACCCTGCCAATTTGGCCGAGCCGGATGACCGTATCGCCGCGTGTCGCCACAACAAGCTGTTCGAATTCCTCGGGTTTTTCCAGCGAGGTCTGCGCATTGATGTTCTTCTGGGTGAATTCGGCCTTCACCTCGCCGGCGGCGGTGGTGAAGTTGTTGGCGGCCAATGCATTGCGCACATCGAGCGGCGTGATGCTCAGCGAGGCCATTTTGTCAGGGTCGAGCCATACACGCATGGCGAAGGTCGAGCCGCCAAGAATTTCTGCCGATGCAACGCCATTGATCGCCTGCAGCCTCGGCCTCACCACGCGGTCAAGGTAGTCGCTGATCTGCGGCGGGGTCATCTGCTCGCTCTTGAAGCTGATGTACATCAGGGCGAAACCGGCGCCAGTCGTGCGCTTCACCACAGGGTCATTCGCCGCTTCCGGCAGAATGCCTTTTACCTCGTTCACCTTCGACAATACGTCGGAAAGCGCACGGTCGCCATCGGCATCAAGGCGAAGCTTGAGCGTGATCGTCGAAATGTTCTGACCCGAGCTTGACTCGATCGTTTCAACACCCTCGGTCGAGGCTACTGCCTGCTGCAGCGGCGTGGTGATGAACCCCTTGATCTGGTCGGCATTAGCGCCGGGATAGGCCGTGGTGATCTCGATCTTGGTATCGGCAACTTCAGGAAACTGGCGGATCGGCAGCTGGAACACGGCCTGCAAGCCGGCCAGCAGGATGAGCAGGCTCACCACCGTGGCCAATACCGGACGCTTTACGAATATGTCGGTAAAATGCATAACTCGGCCTCACTGTATCGTCGCGCTGTCGGCGGCCCGGAGCGCAACCGAATTGTCAATTCTAACCTTCGCACCCTGGTCGATCTTGTTATGACCGGCCGTCACCACCCGGTCACCCGGTTTCAGGCCTTCGGTAATCTGCACCCGGCCATTGCGCATGCTGCCCGCCTTCACAAAGCGGCGCTCGATTTCGAGCTGCTCATCCTTGTTGTTCGGATCCGGTTTCTTGTCCGGCACAACAACGAACACGTTGTCGCCATAGAGAGTGAAGGTCACGGCGGTTTGCGGCACGGTCACGACTTCCTGCGGGGCACCTGCCTCAACCAGCACATTGGCGTACATGCCGGGCAACAACCGGCCATCGGGATTGTTGAGTTTGGCGCGAACCGTAATCATCCGGCTTGATTCCGACATCCGGGAATCGGTCGTCGCTACGGTGCCCTGGAACTGGGCATCAGGCCAGGCGTTGAACCGCGCGGTTACCTTCAACCCGTCGGCAATCCGGCCGTAGTCCTCTTCGGTCACATCGAAATCCGCGTAGATCGGGTCGACTTTCTGAAGCCACACCACCTTCTGGCCGGGAGCCACATAACTGCCGACCGAAATGCTGCGCAGGCCGAGCTTGCCGTCCCACGGCGCGTAGACTGATTTCTGCGCGATCTGCGCCTGGGTGCGCTCAATGCTGGCCAGCAGCTGGTCGCGCGCCGTGCGGAGATTATCGAGGTCGGCGCGGGCCGCGAAGCCGCGGTCGAAAATTTTCTGCTTGCGATTGAGTTCTTCCTCGGCGTTTGCCAGCTGCACCTGCAGGTTCTTGAGATCGGCTTCGTCGGTTGCGGTATCGAGCTGCACCAGCTTGTCGCCCTTTTTCACGCTTGCACCGGACTCGAACAAGGTTTCCGTAACCACACCGCCAACCTGCGGGGCGATATCGATACCTTCCGATGCCGTCAGCGTGCCTATACCGGCAATCTCAGGCTGCCAGTTTTCTGATTTGGCCTCCTCAGCGGAAACCGTCTGAACCGGAGCCGGCGCGCTCTGAATGCTTTGGGCAATGACTGCCGGCAAGGCGTAGAACGACCACCAGGCAATGACGCCGGCGAGGCCGCCGAGCAGAACTGTGACGAGAAGAAAATAGAACATGCGGCGCATTAAAATGGTCTCCAAATCATTCGGCGGCCCGGGCAGCCATTTGCTGCAAGAGCTCAGCCTTTTTATACTCCAGGCATTTGACAGCAGCTGTCAGCACTGCGTTGCCATAGTCGGCAACGAAACGGTCACCCTGACCGCATGCGTTGCTTTGGCTGCACTCAGCAATGCGCGCCAAATCTTCATTGAGATCATTCAGCTGCTTCTGGATGGCGACCAGCACCATTTCAGGTGAGAGATAATCCCGCAGCAGCATCTGAAAGAGGAATTCGGACCGGTACTTGTCCTTCGCCGGCACCACTGAAATAGCTTTCGCCAGTGCATTCCTTCCCGCATCAGTTATCGCATAGACCTTTTTGTCAGGTTTTCCGGTTTGCTCCTGCTCACGTACGGTCACAAGACCTTCGCCCGCAAGCTGGGTCAGAGCCGGATATATGGAGCCGAAGCTCGCATCGATGAAATGGCAGAAAACGCCATCTTCCACGTCCTTCTTGATCTCGTAACCCGAGGCTTCTTGCAGGGACAGAATTCCCAGACACAGGGTCCGCACGTTCATAATTATGACAATCCGATATATGGCAAATTGATATAGGTCTCGCATATATATCAAATTGATATATCGTCAAGACTAAATCTTAGGCCGGGTAAAATAGCCGCAACTACGGTGAATATAGGGCCGGAGCGCCCGGTTCCAAGGCATAAATCGGCAGGATTCCCGGCTGCAAAATAGCTGCCTTCGGAGTCATCTATGGAAGCGCATGAACTCAAAGAGAAATTCCAATTGTAAATGCGGCTTGTATTAAATTTTGGAAGTCTTTAATTAGCAGGTTTGGATACGCAGCCACCCAAAGCGCTGCGATCACTGGCGGGCAAAATACAGGGGGGGCAATGGAGTATTTTCTCCAGCAGCTCATTAACGGCATCACACTCGGCTCAATTTACGGTCTCATCGCCATCGGTTACACGATGGTTTATGGCATAATCGGCATGATCAATTTCGCCCATGGCGACGTCTTCATGGTCGGCGGCTTTGTGTCGCTCATTGCCATCGTGGCCTTGGGAATCACCGGGGGCAGCGGCTTTTTCCCCATCATTCTGGCTCTGGTCCTGGTCGTTTTCATCGCCATGATCATTGCTTCGGCCTATAACTGGACCGTTGAGCGCGTCGCCTACCGGCCCCTGCGCGGTTCCTTCCGTCTGGCGCCCCTGATCTCAGCGATTGGAATGTCGATCGTGCTCCAGGAATTCGTCCGTATCGCCCAGGATGGCCGGCCCAAGCCCCTCCAACCCATTGTCACTGGCGGCTACGAAATCATGAGCCGTGCCGCCGCCCAAGGTGAATTCATCGTCCGGCTGTCGAACATGCAGATATTCATCATCATCACAACTCTTGTTCTGATGGCCCTGTTCACGGCCATCATCACCCGCACATCCCTTGGTCGGGCCCAGCGCTCCTGCGAGCAGGACATGAAGATGGCCTCGCTGCTCGGCATCGACATCAACAAGACGATCTCCATTACTTTCATCATGGGAGCAGCACTTGCCGCTGTCGCCGGCCTGATGTTCTTTCTCTATTATGGCGTCACCGACTTCTACGTGGGCTTCCTCGCCGGCATCAAGGCATTTACGGCGGCGGTGCTCGGAGGCATCGGTTCAATCCCTGGCGCCATGATCGGCGGCCTGATCATCGGTTTGATCGAGGTCTTCTGGTCGGCCTATTTCACCATCGAGTACAAAGACGTGGCCGCCTTCGCCATGCTGGCGGCAGTTTTGATCTTCCTGCCGCAGGGCATCCTCGGCAAACCCGAAGTCGAAAAGGTCTAATCCGCCATGGCTGAGGTCCCGAAATCAACCAACGTCATGCCTGAGGCCCGGTCGATCGCGGCCGCCGCAATCGCCAAGGACGTGCTGTTCACCGCTGTCATCGCATTCATCATCCTCGGCCCCATCGTCGGCCTCAAGACATTCGCGATCTCCGGCAGCCTGGCGCTGGAGCAGCGCTGGGGCCTGGTTACAGTGTTTGTCGCCATCGTTGCCGGAGGCCGTCTCGCCTACCACCTGCTGGTGTGGAACAAACCGCAGGCCAGACCATCGAGGGCTATTTCGGCGCCTGTCTTGCCGTTCATGAATTATGCCAAATACATTGCCCCTGCCCTCGTGGCGTTTGCGATAATCCTACCGTTCATTCCTGGCGTCGACCGGCGCATCGTCGATCTGGCGATACTCATACTCACTTACATCATGCTCGGCTGGGGACTAAACATCGTCGTGGGACTGGCCGGATTGCTCGACTTGGGTTACGTCGCCTTCTATGCCGTGGGCGCCTATGCCTATGCGCTGCTGGCGACGATTTACCTGCCCGCCTGGTTCGGCGACGGCATCGTCCCCTGGGCCTTTTTCATTACCCTGCCCATCGCCGGCGTTCTCGCGGCACTCTGGGGCGTGATCCTCGGTTTTCCGGTGCTGCGCCTGCGCGGCGACTATCTCGCCATCGTGACGCTCGCCTTCGGCGAAATCGTCCGGGTTGTCCTTATCAACTGGTCCGACTTCACCGGCGGACCGGCGGGCATCGGCGGCATTCCGCGCCCATCTTTCTTTGGCCTTCCGTTTATCGAGGGCGAAGGCGGATTCGCGGCGTTTTTCGGACTGGACTTCAAGCCCATCCACCGCATTATCTTCCTCTATTACGTTATCCTGGTGCTCGCCCTCTTCACCAATTTCGTGACCATGCGGCTGCGCAGGCTGCCGGTGGGGCGCGCCTGGGAAGCGCTTCGCGAAGATGAGATCGCCTGCCGGTCGCTCGGCATCAATACCACCAGCACCAAGCTCACGGCCTTCGCCATTGGCGCCATGTTCGCAGGCTTTGCCGGCAGTTTCTTTGCCACACGCCAGGGCTTCGTAAGCCCTGAATCCTTTGTGTTCCTGGAATCATTCATCATCCTCTCTATTGTCGTGCTCGGCGGCCTCGGCTCGCAGATCGGCGTCGTCGTCGCCGCCATTGTCATCATCGGCGCCTTCGAGGTGTTCCGTGAACTGAATTTCCTCAAGGCCGTCATGCCCGCGGGCTTTGATCCCGTACAATACCGGATGCTCGCCGTCGGCGCCGCGCTGGTGTTGATCATGCGCTGGAAGCCGCGCGGCTTCGTGACCCGGCGCGAGCCCTCCGTCGTGCTCAAGGAAAAGAAGGCCATACCCACCGATCTCGTTGCCGAGGGGCACGGCTGATGAGTGCTTCCGGACAAGAAGCTCTTCTGCGCGTCGAACACCTTACCATGCGCTTCGGCGGCCTCACCGCCATCGGCGATCTCTCATTCACCGCCGCCCGCAATGACATAACGGCGATCATCGGCCCCAACGGCGCCGGCAAGACCACAGTGTTCAACTGCCTCACAGGGTTCTACAAGCCCACCGAGGGCAGCGTTATCCTGACCCATGTGGATGACAAGCAGTTCCTGCTGGAACGCATGGACGATTTCCGTATTTCGCAGCGTGCCAAGGTGGCGCGCACCTTCCAGAACATCCGGCTGTTCGCCGGCATGACCGTCTTGGAAAACCTAATGGTGGCCCAGCACAACACCCTGATGCGCGCCTCGGGTTTTACCGTGACCGGCATCTTCAATTCCCCCACCTATGCCCGCGCCAGCCATGAGGCTGTTGAGTTTTCCGAGTACTGGCTGGAAAAGGCCGGCCTCGTCGACCGCGCCGACGATCCGGCGGGCGAACTGCCCTATGGCGACCAGCGCCGACTTGAGATCGCGCGCGCCATGTGCACCAAGCCCGTGCTTCTCTGTCTAGATGAGCCCGCCGCCGGCCTTAATCCGCGCGAATCCGAGGACTTGAACCGCCTCCTCCTCAATATCCGCGATGAGCAGAAAATCGCCATCCTTCTCATCGAACACGACATGAGCGTTGTGATGGGAATTTCCGACCACATCGTGGTGCTCGACTATGGCGTGAAGATTTCTGACGGCTCGCCAGCGGAGGTCAGGAACGATCCCGCCGTCATCCGCGCTTATCTCGGGGTTGAAGACGAGGAGGAAGCCGAGGTTGTGGTCGAACGCGCCGTGGCCGCTGTTGCAAAAAAGCCGGCCAGGGCGAAGGTGGCGGCAAAAAAATCGCCAGCACGCAAGAAGGGCGTCCGCAAATGAGCGAAGCCCTCCTCTCGGTTCGCGGCGTCGAAACCTTTTACGGCAAAATTCAAGCTTTGAGGGGCATCGAACTCGATGTGAAGAAGGGCGAGATCGCGACCCTCATTGGCTCGAACGGCGCCGGAAAATCAACACTGATGATGACCATTTGCGGAACGCCGCGGGCCCGGGCCGGAAACATCATCTTCGATGGCCATGACATCACCAACATGCCGGTCCACGAGATTGTCCGCCTCGGCATTTCACAATCGCCCGAGGGGCGCCGCATTTTCCCGCGCATGACCGTAGAGGAAAACCTGCAGATGGGCGCCACGGTCAGCGATCCCCAGTTCTTCGATGCCGATCTGGCCCGCGCCTTTGGCCTGTTCCCCATCCTGGAAAAGCGCCGCGACCAGCGTGGCGGCACACTTTCTGGCGGCGAGCAGCAGATGCTGGCCATTGCCCGCGCCTTGATGGCAAGGCCCCGGCTCCTGCTCCTCGACGAGCCGTCGCTGGGCCTGGCGCCTCTCCTCGTCAAACAGATCTTCACCGCCATCAAGGAACTCAACGAGAAAGAAGGCATGACCGTCTTCCTGGTCGAACAGAATGCCTTCCATGCCCTCAAGCTTGCGCACAGCGCCTATGTCATGGTGAACGGCAAGATCGCCATGTCGGGCACGGGCAAGGAGCTCCTGGCGAGCCCCGAAATCCGCGCCGCCTATCTCGAAGGGAGCCATTGAATGATGTCGCTTTTCGTCGAAGACACGCTGTCGGTGTTTGTCATCATGACGGTGGTGATAGGCGGAGGTGCTGCTTACCTGGCGGGCCGCAACCTGGCCTCGCGGTGGCGCCCATGGTGGGTGCCGGCCGGCTATATGATCCTGCTGGGGCTGGCACTCCGCTTCTTCCATTATGCCTTGTTCGAGGGCGAGCTCTTTTCGATCCACTATTTCATCACCGACACGGCGGTCCTTATTGCAGCCACCTTGCTTGGCTACCGGCTGACGATGGTAAACCAGATGGTCAACCAGTATCCATGGGCCTATGAGCGGTCCGGCCCCCTGTCTTGGCGGGCCAAATCGGCCCCGTGAACTTGGAAATGGCCGGTTTGAGCCCTTCCCAATGCTATCCGTTTAGGCCTATATTCTCCGCAAGGGGTGGACAAACCCTGAAAGACCTTACGGTCGTAAATTCCAAGGGAGTTATCATATGAAGAAATACCTGTTTTCCGGCATTGCCTTGGGCTTTGCCGCAGCCCTCTCGGCCACCACGGCCCTGGCGGACATTACCATCGGCATGGCCGGCCCGATCACCGGCCAGTATGCGGCCTTCGGCGAACAGCTGCAGAAGGGCGCCGAACTGGTCGTAGCCGATATCAACGCGGCCGGCGGCGTCAATGGCGAAAAGCTCGTTCTTGAAATCGGTGACGACGCCTGCGATCCGAAGCAGGCCGTGGCGGTCGCCAACCAGATGGTGTCGAAAGGCATCAAGGTCATGGCCGGTCACTTCTGCTCGGGCTCCTCGATCCCGGCATCCCAGGTTTATGCCGAGGAAGGCATCCTTCAGATATCGCCGGCCTCCACCAACCCGGTATTCACCGAGGGCGGCCTGTGGAACACCCACCGCGTTTGCGGCCGTGACGACGCCCAGGGCATCGTTGCCGGCAACTTCCTTGCCAAAAACTATGCCGGCAAGAAGATCGCCATTATTGACGACAAGTCTCCCTATGGCAAAGGCCTCGCAGATGAAACCCGCAAGGCGCTCAACGCAGCCGGCCAAACGGAAGCCCTGAATGAGTCCTACACTGCCGGTGAAAAGGACTACACCGCGCTTGTCTCGAAGATGAAGGATGCCGGCATCGAAGCCGTGTATGTCGGCGGCTATCACACGGAAGGTGGCCTCATTCTGCGCCAGATGCGTGAGCAGGGCATGTCGGCCCAGATGGTCTCGGGTGACGCGTTCAACACCGAGGAGTTCTGGACCATTGCGGGCACAGCCGGCGAAGGCATGATCTTCACCTTCGCTCCTGAGCCCCGCAACAACCCGGCTGCCAAGGAAGTGGTCGAGAAGTTCAAGGCCAGCGGTTACGATCCCGAGGGCTATACGCTTTATGCCTATGCCGCGGTTCAGACCTGGGCCCAAGCTGCTGCGGCCACCGGTGGCACCGACGGCAAGCAGATCGCCCAATGGCTGCGCGCCGGCAACACGGTCAAGACCGTTCTTGGTGATCTGGCGCTCAACGAAAAGGGCGACATCAAGGACGCCAAGTACGTCTGGTACAAGTTCTCCAATGGCAAGTACAACGAAGATCCTTCGCTGCAGTAAGCGGCAATACATCTAACGGAAACCCGCGTGGATTGCTTCACGCGGGTTTTTTATTGCGAAATGCCCAAGTTCTGGCGATAGTTGCCTGACCATCCCTCCCCCAAAGAGGGCGGGAAGTCATCTTACGAGGCGGCGTGATCAAAATTGCAAAAATAGCTTTCGGTGTTGCCTTGCTCTGCGCCACGAGCGTTTCGGCCCGTGCCGAGATCCTCATTGCAACGGCGGGGCCCCTGAAGGGCCAGTACGCTGCCCTTGGCGAACAGTTGCGCCAGGGCGTAAGCCGCGCCGTGGCGGACATCAATGCCGCAGGCGGGATCAACGGCGAGCAGCTTGCGCTGGAAGTCGCCGATGATGCCTGTGATCCAAGGCAGGCGATGACTGTTGCCAAAGATCTGGTGGCCAAGGGTATAAAGTTCGTGGCGGGGCATTATTGCTCCGGCTCTTCCATTGCCGCCGCAAAGATCTATGAGGACGCCGGCATCATCATGATCAGTCCCTCCTCCACCAGCCCGAAGTTCACTGATGGCGGCGGCTGGAATGTGAACCGGGTGTGTGGCCGCGACGATGCGCAGGGGGCTTTTGCGGGCCGCGCCGTTGCCAGGGCCTATGCCGGGAAGAGCATTGCCATTCTAGATGACAGCTCGGTTTATGGCGTGGGGCTCGCCACCATGTTCAAGATCGCCCTTAACGGCGCCGGGGTAACCGAGAGAGTGCGCGAAAGCTACAAGGCCGGGGCCAATGATTACAATGACCTGGTTCAAAAGATGCTGTCGGCCGATGTGGATCTCATCTATCTCGGCGGCTATGCCTTTGAAGCGGGAACGATCATCCGGCAAATGCGCGACTTCGCCTCCTCCGCCGTACTGGTGGGCGGCGATGCGCTTCTGGTTGAACAATTCTGGGCCACGTCCGGAACCTCCGGCGAAGGTACGCTTGTGACCTTTGCTCCCGACGCGCAAAAACTGAATTCAGCCAGGGCCGTGGTTGAGGCCTTCAAGGATGCGGACTACAATCCGGAGGGTTACACCTTGCGGGCCTATGCGGCGGTTCAGGCCTTTGCCCAGGCGGCGACCGTTACCCGCAGCGTCGATGGCCGTGTATTAAGTCAGTGGCTGCGTGCCGGAAACACATTGAACACGGTTCTGGGGCCTCTCTCGCTTGACGCAAAGGGCGATGTGCGGGATGCCGGTTTTGCATGGTACAAGTGGTCGGAAGGCACCTATGCTGAGGCCCAGCCCTTCCCTGCAACAGTGAGTTCACCATGATCCCGCGTTATTCACGGCCCGAAATGACAGCCATCTGGGAGCCGCAAACGCGCTTTCGCATCTGGTTTGAAATCGAGGCCCATGCGGCTGATGCCATGGCGGAGCTTGGCATTGTGCCCAAGACTGCGGCCAAGAAAATCTGGGCCATGGGCAAGGATGCCATTTTCGATGTGGCGCGCATCGACGCCATCGAGGCGGAAACCAAGCATGACGTGATTGCCTTCCTCACGCATCTTTCGGAAATCGTGGGGCCAGAGGCGCGCTTCGTGCATCAGGGCATGACCTCATCGGACGTGCTCGACACCTGTTTCAATATCCAGTTGGTGCGGGCCGCCGATATTCTCATTGCCGATATCGATGGCCTGCTGGCGGCACTGAAGCGCCGGGCGAAAGAACACAAGAATTCGGTTTGCATCGGACGCAGCCACGGGATTCATGCGGAGCCCACGACATTCGGGGTGAAGCTTGCCTATTCCTACGCCGAATTTGCGCGGAACCGGGCGCGGCTGGTTGCGGCGAAGAAGGAAGTTTCCACCTGCGCCATTTCCGGGGCCGTCGGCACTTTCGCCAATATCGATCCCAGCGTTGAAGACTATGTGGCCAAGCAACTCGGCCTTACGCCGGAGCCGGTTTCAACCCAGGTGATTCCGCGGGACCGGCACGCGATGTATTTCTCAATCCTTGCGGTGGTTGCAAGTTCCATTGAACGGCTGGCCACGGAAATCCGTCATCTGCAACGGACAGAAGTTCTCGAGGTCGAGGAGTATTTCTCACCGGGGCAAAAGGGCTCTTCGGCCATGCCCCATAAGCGCAATCCGGTGCTGACTGAAAATCTCACGGGCCTGGCGCGGCTGGTGCGCTCGGCCACCATTCCGGCGCTCGAGAATGTCGCCCTGTGGCACGAGCGCGATATTTCGCACTCTTCAGTGGAGCGCGGGATTGGGCCGGACGCCACGGTCCATCTGGATTTTGCGCTGAAGCGCCTCACTGGCGTCATCGACAAGCTGCTGGTCTATCCCGAAAACATGAAGCGCAACCTGGACCGGCTTGGCGGCCTCATTCATTCCCAGCGGATTCTGCTGGCGCTGACGCAGAAAGGCATGAGCCGCGAGGCCTCCTATGCGGCGGTGCAGCGCAACGCCATGCCAGTGTGGCGGGGCGAGGGAAATTTTCTCGATCTCCTCATGAAGGACACGGAAGTTTCGGCCCATCTCAAGCCCACCGAGCTCAAAGCCCTGTTCGATCTCGGCTATCACACTAAGCACGTGGACACGATCTTCAAACGAGTTTTTTCATAATCCAACTCAATACTTCTTTCTAATGCATTGAATTTACTCAATTAAAATAAATCCTTTTCTTGAGGTTGACCTTGCCTCTCGACTCTGGCGAGTTAACCTTCATGGACCTCATTACCGATACAAAGGCGCTGGCGGCGCTGTGCAAGGCTTTGGCGCACGAGACTTTTGTGACCGTCGACACGGAATTCATGCGCGAGACGACCTATTGGCCGGATCTTTGCCTCATCCAAATCGCCGGGGCCGAGGTGAATGGGCTGATCGATCCGATGGCCGAAGGAATTGATCTCAAGCCGTTCTTTGCCCTGATGAACAATGAGAAGGTTTTGAAAGTTTTTCATGCGGCGCGGCAGGATGTAGAGATCATGGTGCATCTCGCCGGCACAGTGCCGCATCCGATTTTCGACACGCAAATTGCCGCCATGGTTTGCGGCTTCGGCGACCAGGTGAGCTATGAAGCTATCGTGCGCAAGCTGGCGAAGGCGCAGATCGACAAGTCGTCGCGCTTCACCGATTGGTCGCGCCGCCCCCTGACCGAAAAGCAGCTCACCTATGCCTTGTCGGATGTCACGCATCTCCGCACGGTTTATGAAAAGCTGAAGCTGGAGCTCGATGCCAATGGCCGCGAGCCGTGGCTGGCGCAGGAAATGGCGATCCTGATGGCGATTGAGACCTACAGGACCGAACCGCAGGATGCCTGGAAACGCATCAAGGTGCGGCTCAAGTCCAAGAAACAGCTTGCGGTTCTCATTACGGTTGCGGGCTGGCGCGAGTTGGAGGCGCAGGAGAAAAATGTGCCGCGCTCGCGCGTGATCAAGGATGACGCGGTGGCGGAAGTCGCAACGCAGATGCCGCAGAGCAAGGAAGCGCTTGGGCAACTGCGGGCGCTGCCACGGGGCATGGCCACGTCGCGGATCGGCGACAGCCTGCTCCGGGCGGTCAAGGAAGGCCTGGCGCGCGATCCCGCCACCCTGCCCCACACCACTTGGGGCCGTGACGAGACCTCAGAGTCGACCCAGGCGGCGGCGGAAATTTTGAAGCTTGCGCTGAAAGTTGTTTGCGAGCGCGAGGGACTGGCGCCAAAACTTGTGGCAAATACGTCGGACATTGAAGCCGTTGCCGAAAGTGATGAGGCTGATGTGCCCTTGATGCATGGCTGGCGGCGCGAGGTGTTCGGCAATCTGGCGCTGGAACTGAAGCGCGGCAAGGCGATGATCGGCTTCAGGGACGGGCGCGTGGTGATTGCGCCCGCCAGCGGCTAATCAATCACAACCTTTGCGACCCGGCCCATTTCAGAGGCAAGGCCCGCCAAGCGCTTTTCAACGCGCTCACCCATCAGGTCCTGCAATTTTTTCGGCAAGCGGAGCTGCAGGGTTTTTCCTTCGGCCATCTTGAGACCGATGCGCGGCAACATGCCGGGCATGGCGGCCGAGAGGATATAGGCAAGGCGGAAAATGGAACTCAGCAGATGGGCCCGCATCATCTGGTTGTCATCGAGAAGATGCACCAGGCCGTCGCCCAATTCTTCGCCTTCGTAGCGGTAGAAAACAGTAAGCGCCAGGAACACCCGGCCAGGATGATCAATGCCAACAAAGGCGGCTTGCGAAATCATGCCAAGGGAACGTTCGGCCTGGTAATCCGGATGGGCCCGCCAGCCAATATCGGCCAAGAGGCAGGCGGCATAGCGCAGCCGCGTTTCAACCTCGGTCTCCTTGAAGCCAGCAGCTCCGAAGATTTGATCAGTCCAATCACACAGTTCCAATTCATGCTCCGGCGAGCGGGCATAGCGCCGGGCAAAATCCCAGCAGGATGCGAGAAGCGCGTCAGCCTGCATCTTGCGGCGCGGCAGTTTTGAATAGAGAAGGCCTTCGCGCAC
>JAUXUN010000027.1 GCA_030680855.1 Aestuariivirga sp. | reverse complement strand
GATTTTGTTGCAGAAGTCGTCGGCGAGCTTAGCAACGACCGCCTCTTGGGTTCCTGGTGTTCGAGCCGAGCACCGTCTTGCCGCTGGTTCCGTGGGGAGCGGCGGCATATGCCCTCATCGAGACGCTTGACACAACCGATTTCTCACGCGACGCACGTGGCCCTTATTGATGGCGGTGGACGAGCGATCAGTTTGCCGAGACGCCGCAGGTTCTGGGCTATGGCCGCGAGCGTGAACTCAAATTGTGCACCGCGAGGTCCGCGCAACCTGAGGCGGTTGAGGCGTAGAATGCGCTTAAGATGAGCAAACAGCATCTCGACCTTTTTGCGGTCACGGCGGGTTTGCGCATAATCTTCAGTTTTAGCAATGGCACGCGCCATGTCGCGGGCTTGCTCATGGATATCGCGCGATATCTTGCGATGAGGCGGAAGTGGACAACACTTCGACTTCAGCGGGCAGGATCGGCAATCATGGGTGCTCGCCAGATATTGCAGCGTTGTTCCGCCATTGATGAGGGTTCCACTGGTCTTCAGCGTCTTGCCAGCCGGGCAGGTATAGACGTCGCGCTCCTTGTCATAGGTAAAGTCTTCGCGTGAGAATGTGCCGTCTTCGCGTTTCGACTTGTCGATGACAGGAATGTGTGGGGCGATGGCTTTCTGGTTCACCAGCCAGTCGAGATTGGGGGCTGAGCCATAAGCCGTGTCGGCGGCGAGCCATTTCGGCTTGATGCCGAAGCACGCCTCGGTTCGTTCGATCATCGTCCGCGATGCGCCCACCTCGGCCTGACGAATGGCACGCGAAGCCTCGACATCCATGATTACACCGAACTTCACGTCGATCAGATAGTTGTCGGCATAGGCGAAGAATGCCGCATTGCGCAGAGCCCCAGTCCACTGGGCGGCTGGATCGGACGGCGATATGAACTTGGGTGTGACCTCGCTTGCCATGCCGTAGGCAGGGTCATCGAGTGTCGCCAGGTACTCTTTGACAGCCCGGCTTGCCCGCTCCGGCTCAATGTCCCTGTTCCATTCCCCACCTGGGATCGAACGATGCTTGTTGGCGTCGGCCGCAATCAGGCTCGCGTCCACGGCAAAACCTCTGCCACCGACCAGATCCGCAGCAATGCAGGCCGCAACGACACGCTGGAATACCCGCCGGAAGAGGTCGCTGTCATGGAAGCGTTCGTTGCGCGCCCTAGAGAATGCCGAGTGATCGGGCAGATTGTCCTCGATGCTCAAGCCGCAGAACCAGCGATAGGCCAAGTTGACCTGCACCTCACGGCACAGGGCTCGTTCCGAGCGGATGGCAAAGACATAGCCGATGATGAGCATCCGGATCATCAGCACCGGATCAATCGAAGGTCGACCAATTGCAGGATAGTGCGACGCCAGTTCGCCATGAACCCAGTTCAAGTCGAGAACGGCCGCGATCTCGCGCACCAAATGATCACCTGGTACAACCGCGTCCAGATCAAACGAATAGAACAGTTGGCCCTGGTCCTGATTGCGCCGCCCCATCATGGCCCGTCTCCGCCCTCGTTTCCCTGTGAGCAACGGAATCACTGTTCGGCGGCAAATTCAAATGCTTTCTGCAACAAAATCGGTCAAAAGCGGAACTTCAAACTGAATCCTCCGACTATTTCCAATTCTTCGCACGCCCTATGGCTTCTGAAAATCTTTGCTTCAATTCCGGGCCTAGTGGTGCATCGGGCGTGAGCTCAGCGCGCGGCTTTGGGAGTGGTGGCAACGTACTTACCCCTGCGCCACGCATCGCCATGCGGGCCGTTCCGAGACCGGTTAGCTCGGGGGATTCCTGAACGATTAGAGTCTTTTGCAGGGCATTGGCGAGAAAACGGTTGAAATAGGAATTCTTCGTGAGCCCGCCATCGATTGAAATCATTTTTCCGAGCGGCGTGAGTTCGGCCATGGCGGCGATTACTTCCGCGGCGCGCAAGGCAATGCCTTCAAGCAATGCCTGAATCAAATCCTTCGCCGTCGTTTCCAGTCCCATGCCGATCCATAATCCGGCAGCACCGCGATCCCAATGGGGGCACGCGAGGCCCGAGAGGGCTGGCACAAAAACAAGATTGCGCGACAGAGCTGAAGGCATTTCAAAACTTGCGATATCGGAAAATTCCTTGAACAGGCCAAGCCCCCGCGCCCAGTTCACGGCGGAGCCGGCGTTGTAAACGCCGCCTTCGATGGCGCGTTGCGGCGCTTCATTTTTTATCTTCCACGCCATGGTCGGGAGGATGCCGAATTTCGAGCCATCGACACGCACGTCTCCGGTGATCATCAGCGCGAAGGCGCCAGTTCCGAAAGTGATTTTTGTCGGGCAGCCGTGACCAAAAAGAGCGGCCTGCTGATCGACCAGGCTGGAAGTCAACGGGATTTTTCCAACTTGCCCAAAATCGCCTGCCGTCGGCCTGATCTCGGGCAGGCATTCGATGGGCACGCCGAAGAGCTTGCAGAGCTCGGGATCCCAGGTGCAGGTGTCCAGCGACATGAGGCTGGTGCGCGAGGCGGTAGTCACATCGGTTGCGAAGGTTCCGGTCAGGCAATCAAGGAAAAAGGCATCGCTAGAGCCCAAGCGAAGGCGGCCCTGTTTGAGAAGGCTGCGCGCTTCGTCCACATGGTCAAGGAACCAGCGCAGCTTGCTGGCGGAGAAATAGGGGTCAAGCGGCAGGCCGGCGCGGGCCCGCGTCAATTCCTCGGCGCCATCAGCCTTCAGCTTTTCCGTGATCTCCTGGGTGCGGCCGTCCTGCCAGACGATGGCGTTGTAGATGGGCCTGCCGGTGCCCGCATCCCAGGCAACGACAGTTTCGCCCTGATTGTCCATGCCAATGGCATCAACCTTGCCTGCGGCCGCAATGCAGGCCCGGACGTTGCGCAGCAGTTCTCCCGCGTCGTGCTCAACCCAACCGGCATTGGGGTAAATCTGCCGGTGCTCAAAGGCGGCAACGGATTCAAAGCGGCCGGACTCATCAAGAGTGAAGGATTTGGTGGTTGTTGTTCCCTGGTCAATGGCCAGAACCTTCATGCCAATCTCCCTGCGATGTCCTGGGCCGCGGCCACACCCTGCAGCCAGCATTCGCCGGAAGTTTTGAGCAGGCCCGAAACATTTCCGGCGCTTGAGAATTTTTCCGAGGGCAAGCCGGTTGGGAACAACGCGGTTTCGGGCCTGAAGAGCCCGGTGAAGATCACGCCGTCGCAAGTGATGTGTTCCCGCTTGCCACTGCGTTCAATTTCAACCGCCTCGACGGTCGTGCGGCCTTCAATGGCAATGAGTTTCGTGGAGGTGCGCACCGGAACACCGAAGGCGAGCCTGGCAATGAGGGCGGCGGGCCTTTGCGCTGAGATGCGCGGGTTTTCCTCGATCATGGCAACGGGCCTGATGCCGAGATGGCGGCAAGTGAGCAGCGCCGAGAAAGACACCAGTTCGCTGCCGATGATCACCGGACGCTCGAAGGGCTTGTTGTGAAAGATATACACATGCTGCTGCAAGGCCCCGGTGTTCATGACACCTTGCGGGCGGGAACCGCCCACCAAGCGGGCCGAGCGGGGCGTTTCGCGGGTACCGGTGGCAACCAGCACACGCCTTGCCTTCATCTCGCTTATTCCCGTGCTGCCTTGAACACGCAATTGGCCATCCCGACTTAGTTCAATCACGGTTGTTGCGGTTCTGACATCAAGGCCACTGGCGGACTTCCTGAGTTCAGCGGCAAAGCGCGGCCCGCCCCACAGGCGCCGATGGCTTTGCCAGCCAAAGCCCAGATGGCCGCAATGGCGGGGAATGCCGCCCGCCTCAGCCTCGCGCTCAAGCACCACAACATCACGAATGCCCAAATCGGCCAGACGGCGGGCGGCGCTCAAGCCGGTGGGACCGCCGCCCACGATAATCACGTCATGGCTTTCCATCGAAGCGCCCCCTGGTGATGTCGGCGATATGGGCCGAACAATAAAAGCCCTGGCAGCGGCCCATCATGGCGCGGGTGCGGCGCTTCAGGCCGCCCATGTCACCGGCGGGCAGCGGCCCTTCGAGGGCTGCTGCGATTTCACCGCGCGTGACATGCTCGCAATGGCAAACTATTTCGCCGCCCATCATGAAGGGCCGGATGCGGCCTTCGCTGAGGTTTGGAACGGGCGTCCAGACCTCCTCCGCAGGCTTCTTCGGAAGCTTCCCAAAATTCTTTTGATAGAGCTGGACCGCATAATCGGCGATGCCAAGTGCTGCGGTGAGGCCGGTTGAACGTATGCCGCCGACAGTGATCCAGTTCCTGTCCTTGACGGCTTCAATGACATAATCCTTCTGATCGCTGGCCGGGCGGAGGCCCGCATAGATGGCATTCACATCAATGCCGGTAAGGGCTGGAATCATTTCGATGGCCCGGGACTTCAGTTTTTCCAGGGTATCGTGGTCGCAGGTTGGGATCTCGCGCTCATCCTGGTCCTCGGCGGTGGGGCCAACGGCGAGGTTTCCAAAGGCGGTGCGGAAGAGCACAACGCCCTTGGTGCGCGCCGTGGGCACCGGCAGGACGATGGCGCGCAGCAATTTGTAAGCGGGCTTGTCGAACACCACGAACTGGCCCTTGCGCGGCTTGATGGTGAAGGGCGGCAGGCGGGCCATCATTTCAACCAGGTCGCCAAAATTTCCGGCGGCGTTGATCACTACGGACGCCGTGATCTTTCCCTGCCTGCTGGCCAGGGTCCATACATCCCTGGCGAACTCGCCATCGGTGACTTCGGCATTCCGCAGAATAACCGCGCCGTGGGCCAGGGCCTGGTGGGCATAAGCCAGGGGCGCGGACCAGGCATCGATGATATGTTCACCGGGCACAAAAACGCCGCCCAGGGCATGCTTTGCCAATTCCGGTTCCTTCAGGCGCAATTCGGTTTGTGAAATGGCCCGCACATCAGCGATGCCATTCTTGTGGGCCTTCTCGACAATCCCCGGCAAGGCGGCGAGTTCCGCTTCATTCCATGCCACGACAATGGCGGTGCTTTCAATCAGGGGCAGATTGAGCTTCTGGCGGATGCGGAGATATTCTGCGTAGCCGGCTTTCATGCAGCGCAGCTCAAGGCTTTTCGGCGGCGCATCAAAGCCCGTGTGCAAAAGCGCGCTGTTGCCCTTGGAGGCGCCGGAGAGGATATCGCTGCCGCGTTCCAGCAGAACGCATTTCAATCCGGCAATCGCGAAACGGCGCAACAGGGCAAGCCCGACCACGCCACCCCCGATCACCGCAATGTCGAATCGCTGCTCCATTACCTCTCACTATCACAAAACAAATTGGGCGGCTTGCGGGTCCCGGATTCCGCATTCAGAAGCACTATTCACTGTCGGCTATGCCATTCCCCGGCGCTGGCGCATCCGCTGGACCCAGGCGGTGATCAGGCGGTCGGCAATGATGCCGATGAAGGCGATGACGAGGCCCGCCACGATGCCGCGCCCGGCATCGGCCTTGGACAGGGCCTTGAACACTTCCTGGCCCAAGTCGCGGGTTCCCACCATGGCGCAGATGATGATCATGGCGAGGGACAAGAGAATCGTCTGGTTGATGCCCAGCATGATCTCGGGCATGGCGACGGGAAGCTGCACGCGGCGGAAGAGCTGCCACCTGGTGCAGCCCGAGACGATGCCCGCCTCCAGCAATTCGTGCGGCACCTGCCTGATGCCGTGATTGGTGTAGCGCACCGCCGGCACGATGGAGAATGCGACGGTGGCGATCAGGGCTGTCACGTCGCCCACACGGAAGAGCATGACAACCGGAATAATGAAGCAGAATGAAGGAATCGTCTGCAGCGTGTCGATGATCGGCGTGACGATGGCCGAAACGCGGTCGCTGCGCGAGCACCAGAGGCCGATGGGGATTCCAAGCGCCGAGGCCACAAGGGCTGCAACACCACAGAGATAAAGCGTCTGCATGGCCGGAACCCAAAGCCCGGTTGCGGCGCAGAAGGCGGTGAGGAGAGCGATAACCAAGGCCAGACCCCAGCCGCCCAGACGCCAGCCCAGGGCCGTCAGAACCAGCAGAACGCCGAACCACGGCAGGGCCTCAAAGCCGGCACGCAGGGGGTTCAGGAAATTGAGCAGGACAAAGACCCTGCCTGCTTCAATGGCGTCGAAGTAGTTGATGGTGATCCAGTCAACGCCCGCCTTCCAGTAGGGCGCGGTGGTGAAGGTGAGCGAATCGGGCAGTGTATGCAGCGCCGGGAAAACCAGGCTGAGGGCCGTGGTCAGCAGAAGCACGGCAATGGCCAGGGCAACGTTTGTGTGGCGAGCCCAGAATGCCCGGGTATCCGCCGCTTCCGGGCGTTTCTGCGCGATGGCCTGGCTCAACCGGTCGAGCACAACCGCGATGATGACAATGGCAAGACCCGCCTCCATGGCCTGGCCGATCTTCAGGGCGCGGAGCGCCAGCAGCACGTCATAGCCAAGGCCGCCGGCCCCGATCATCGACGAGATGATGACCATGTTGAGGGCCAGCATGATAACCTGGTTCACCCCTATCAGCAGGGAGGGCTTGGCTGCCGGCAGCAGCACGCGCCAAAGCTTCTGCGATTTCGTGCAGCCCGCCATGTCGGCGAAATCCTTGATCTCCTGGGGCACCTTGTTGAGGCCAAGCACAGTTGCCCGCACCATGGGGGGCGTGGCGAAAAAGCCGGTGGCAAGCAGGGCGGAAACCGGGCTCGCGCCAAAGAGCAGCAGCATGGGGATGAGGTAGGCGAAGGTCGGCATGGTCTGCATGAGGTCAAGGGCCGGGGTGATCAGCCAGCGGTTCACGCGCGGCGAAAAATGCCCCCAGATGCCGAAGGCCAATCCGGTGACGATGCAGAAAGGCACGCAAATGATAATGAGCGCCAGGGTAAGCATGGAATTGTTCCACACGTCGAAAAGGACGAGCGAGAGAAACCCGAGGCCGCACAGAAGCGCCAGGCGGAGGCCGCCAAAAATGTAACCCAGCCAGGCCATGACCAGGACCACGCCAAGCCACGACAGCCGCGGCAGGGTCCAGGCAGCTTCGCCCGTGCCGAACTTGAAACCCTTGGCGAGCAGGTTAAAGGCAAAGCGCAGGGGCACTTCAACGAGCCCTGCAAGCCAGCGGGTGAGCCAGCTAAAATTCGTCTTGAGCCAGGCCATGACAGCGCCGACCCACTCGTTGAACGGAATGACCAGGGCATCGGGATATTTGGCGAACGGCGACAGGATATCGGGAACAAGAAAAAGTATGGCGGTTGCCGCAATGGCTGCTGCGACGACGCCATGGCCAAGCCAGCGGCCATTTAGCGTTGAAGGAGCTGAATGGGCGATATCGCTCATGCGTTTGCTCCCCGGTCCTTTCCGGAAAGGAGGTTGATGACTGACTTCGGCGAAATCTCGCCAATCACCTCGCCCTTGTCGCCGACGACGGCAAAGGGTTTGGCGGAATCGACAATTGCCGCCGCGAAGCTCGCAACCTTGGCTTTTGCCGCGACCTTTTTCAGCCCGCCAGACTTTGCTGACGCAGGCCCCATCAGAGCGCGCGCCGACAAGACCTTGGCGCGGTTCACATCGGCGGTGAATTCGGCCACATAGGCCGTTGCCGGATTGTTGACGAGATCTTCCGGAGTGCCGATCTGGATGACTTCGCCATCCTTCATGATGGCAATGCGGTCAGCCAGCCTGATGGCCTCGTCGAAGTCATGGGTGATAAAGACCACGGTCTTCTTGAGAACACTTTGCAAGCGTATCAACTCGGTTTGCATCTCACGGCGGATCAGCGGATCAAGGGCGGAGAACGGCTCATCAAGAAACCAGATCTCAGGCTCCACGGCCAGCGACCGCGCAATGCCGACACGCTGCTGCTGACCGCCGGAAAGTTCTGACGGGAAATGGTGTTCGCGCCCGTTGAGGCTGACGAGTTCAATCATCTGATGGGCACGCGCTTCGCGTTCGGCCCTGCCGATGCCCTGGACCTGGAGCGGAAAGGCCACGTTCTCCAGAACCGTAAGATGGGGCAGCAGGGCGAAGTGCTGGAACACCATGCCCATCTTGTGCCGCCGGATTTCGATGAGTTCAGCCTCGCTGGCCTTCAGCAGGTCTTTGCCGTCGAAGGTCAGTTCGCCGGTGGTGGGTTCAATCAGGCGCGACAGGCAACGCACCAGCGTCGACTTGCCGGATCCGGAGAGTCCCATGACGATGAAGATTTCGCCTTCGCGCACATCAAGCGTGGTGTTGCGGACAGCGCCTACCAGGCCAGCCTGGTTCAACTCGGCGGCCGCCGCCTTGCCATTGCGGTCAGCCATGAACTTGGCGGCGTTGGGGCCAAACACTTTCCACAGGTTGCGGCACGATAGCTTGACCGGACGCTGAATTTCAGCGCCCGGTGTTTTCGTTTTCATGAGAATTGCCCCAGATACAGGCCTATTGTGCCCAGGCTTTCCATTTGGCTTCGTTGGCGGCGATCCAGGCAGCGGCGACCTCTTCGATTGACTTGCCATCCAGGTCGATCTGGCCTGACATGGCGTTCAGCTCATTGGTGTCGATCTGATAGGCCTTGGCCACCTTGTAGGCAACCGGCCACTTGTCCTTCATGCCGGCCCAGCCGAATTTCCAGATATCGCCGAACGGCTTGCCGCAATCATAGGCCTTGTCGGGGTTTGAGCCCCACTTGGGGTCGGTATAGCATTCCGGCGTGTATTCCGGAAATTCAACCCATTCCCCCTCATACTTGGCGGGCGCCCAATGGGGTGAATAGACCCACACCATGACGGGCGCCTTGCGCTGATAGGCCGAGTCGAGTTCGGCAAACATCGCGGCATCAGTGCCCGCGTGGATGACGGTGAAGGGCAGGCCGAGGGCCTCGACACGCTCATCGTCAAAGCCTTCCCAGGTTACCGGGCCACCAACATAACGGCCCTTGGGGGTGGTTTCCGCAGTGGCGAAGGCTTCAGCGCATTTGGGATCCTTTAGCGCTTCCCAATTGGGCAGGCCTGGGCATTTTTCCTTCATGTAGAGGGGGTACCACCATTCTTCCTTGGCTTTCGGTCCCAGGGTACCAAGCCGCTCGGTCTGGCCCGTCGCTTCAGAAGCCTTCATGGCCTCGCCCGCTGTGGTATCCCAGTACTCAAGACCGAGTGTTATATCACCGTTGGTCAGGCTGGTGGTCAGGCTCGAAAGATAATCGCCGGTTGGGTATTCGACGGTGTAGCCGAGGTTTTCGAGGATTCCACCAAGAATTCTGGAGTTGAGGTTGACGCTGGTCCAGTCGAACAGAACGATCTTGATGGGGTCATTTGATTCGACTGCGCTGGCCGGTGATGGCGCCAGAAGGGGGGCCGCAACTGCTACTGCGGCGAAAAGGGCAGATTTCCACGTCCGTTTGAAACTCATTTTTTCCTCTCTGTTTATGGGCTTATGCTTGAATTGTTGCGCCCGCTAAGTACAGTCTCGACCCAAAATTGACCGGCTGTCAATGTGAAAGGGAGGAATTATTTTTTCATGGAAGGCCCCCCGGAAAATGGCCCCGGGCGTGCTTTGAGGGCATAGTGCGGGCACAACGGGACAACTGGGCGCAGCCATGAAGCAAAAAACCATCATCAGCATCGGCGAATGCATGGCGGAGCTGCAGGCAAGGGATGATGGACTCTACCGCTTGGGCTTTGCTGGCGATACGCTCAATACGGCCTGGTACATGCGGGCTCTGACGCGCCCGCAGGACGTGGCGGTGGATTATATGACGGCGGTGGGCACTGACCCCCTGTCATCCAAAATGCTGGCCTTTCTGAAAGCCAACGGCGTCGGCACGCGGTTCATACAGGACGTATCCGACCGGACGGTGGGGCTGTATCTGATCACGCTCACTGGCGCTGAACGGAGTTTCACCTATTGGCGCAGTTCCTCGGCGGCGCGGCTGCTTGCTGAAAACAGGGACGTATTGGCGGCTTCCCTTTCGCATGCCGATGCGATTTATTTTTCCGGGATCACGCTTGCCATTCTCTCGCCCGGCCACCGTAGAAATCTTTTGTCTGTATTGCAGGAGATGAAATCACGGGGCGCCGTTGTTGCCTTTGACTCAAATGCCCGGCGCAGGCTTTGGCCATCCGACCGTGCAATGAAGACGGCAATGATCGCAGGCTACAAGGCTTGCACTCTTGCACTTCCAACATTCAGCGACGACCAGGCCTTGTTTGGCGATGCCACGCCGGCGGATTGCGCCAAACGCATTGCGGGCTACGGGGTCAAGGAGATCGTTGTCAAAGACGGCAGCAATCCTTGTGCTGTGTCGCTGGACACCAGTTCGTTTTCCGTTGCTCCGGAGTCGGTTCAGGACATCATCGATACGACGGGCGCAGGTGACAGCTTCAACGCCGGCTATCTTGCGGCCCGTATGTTGAACATGGAACCCCTGGACGCGGCAAAGCTTGGCCATCGCGTTGCGGGCCGGGTTATCCGCGAGCGTGGCGCGCTTCTCGCCATGGCGTCATTTTCCGATATCGTCGTGGCCTGAAACTCCGGTGCCATCAATTTTGGATGAGCTTTGCTCAATCGAGTCAATTGTGCTTGTCTGCCGCTCATCATGGTACGACGCTATTACGGGCTCCCTTCACTCAATGCGCTTGCGGCTTTTGAGGCCGCGGCCAGGCATTTAAGCCTGACGCGCGCTTCGACCGAACTGAATGTCACGGCTGGCGCGGTTTCAAAACAGGTCAAGGCGCTGGAAGAGGAGCTTGGCTGCTCCCTGTTCATTCGTTTGCACCGGGCCCTGCAGCTGACGCTTGAAGGGGAGGCCCTCTACCACAGCCTGAAAGAGACCTTCGAGCGGCTCGCCCTCAATCTCCAGGAAATCCGCCGCACCGGCAAGGTGCGGATTGTTTCCATTGGCACCACCAATGCCTTTGCCCAGCACTGGCTCATGCCGCGGCTTGGCGATTTCTGGAACGCCCACCAGGACATCATCGTCGACCACATGATCTCGGACCGGGCTCAGGACCTGTTCCGCGCCGACGTGGATTTGCGTGTGCGCTATGGCAGCGGGGTTTGGCCCAACGAGAGCGCACACAAGCTTTTCGATGATACGATCATCGCGGCGGCAAGCCCCAGCTATGCCAGCCAGCACAAGATCAAGCTGCCGCGCGATCTCTCGGCCCACCCCCTGCTCTCGGTTGAAGGCACGGATTGGACCTGGACGACCTGGCCGGATTTCCTGCGGGTGAACGAGGCTCCGCACAAGCGTCTTAGTGTGCGGCGTTTCAATAGTTACGTGATTGCCCTGCAGGCGGCCCAGGATGGGCAGGGGCTGGTTCTGGGCTGGCGCAATCTCATAAAGCCGCTCCTGGACCGGCGCAAACTTGTGAAGGTTACCAGCGCCGAGATGCCGGCGCCTGGTTCCTTCTACATTTGCTGGAACAGCAATTCGGAATTGTCGCGCGAGGCGCTGGTGCTCAGGGATTTTCTGCTGAGCCACATCACTTGAGTTATACTCAATCATTGCATGTGGCGAACTGAGGTTGATTCATTCGCCTTCCGGGTGCTCAATGGAATGACAAAAGCGAGAGCATGATGATCAATACGATGGAACTGGCAAAGCAGGTGACGGCCACGGGCAAGCGGAGCGGCGGGCGTGAAGGCAGGCGGGCGCTGCGGGCAGTTCCCATGGCCTCGTTCCCAACGCTGGTGCGCAATATCCCCACCTACCAGATGGTGCCGGATGAAGCGGTTGAGCTCATTCACGACGAGTCGATGAAAATCCTCGAGGAAGTGGGCTGCGAATTCCGCGACGATGAGGCCATTTCCATGTGGAAGGCTGCGGGCGCTGATGTTACAGGCACAAGGGTACGGATCGACCGGGCGCTGCTGATGAGCCTTGTGGCACAAGTGCCGCCGGAATTTACACTGAATGCGCGCAACCCGGAACGCACTGTAAAAGTTGGCGGCAAGAACACGATTTTTGTGCCGATGTATGGCGCTCCCTACGTGCGCGGGCTGGACGGCGAGCGGCGTTATGGTTCGCTGGCTGATCTCAACAACCTGCACAGGCTGGCTTACATGTCTCCGGCTCTGCATTCCTCGAGCTCGATCATCTGCGAGCCGATGGAAATTCCGGTTCCGAAGCGGCACCTGCACATCATTCATTCGGCGCTCAAGCATTCCGACAAGCCCTTCATGGGCATCGTCACATCGAAGGAACGGGCCGAGGACGTGATGAAGATGGCGGGCATCGTGTTTGGCGACGACTATGTGAAGGACAACACGGTGGTGGTGTCGATCACCAATTGCAATTCGCCGCTGGTGTGGGACGCAACCATGCTCGACGCCATGAAAGTTTATGCCCGGCACAACCAGCCGCTGATCCTGGCGCCCTTTGCGCTGTGCGGGGCTTCCACGTCTGCCTCTTCCATAGGCGCCGTGGCGCAAGTGAATGCGGAGGCCTTAGCGGGCGTTGCCTTCACCCAGCTTATCCGCCCGGGATCGCCCCAGATCTATGGCCAGTTCATGGTGACGGTTGACATGAAAACCGGGGCACCCATGGGCGGAACGCCGGAAGCGGCGCAGATGATGTTTGTGATGGGAGCGCTGGCGCGGAAATACAATCTTCCCTGGCGCACCTCCGGTTTCCATGTGGGCTCAAAACTGAACGATGCGCAAGCGGGCTATGAATCGAACATGCTGATGCATGCGGCGATCCTTTCCGGCGCCAATTACATCTGGCATGTGGCGGGCTGGCTGGAGGCGGGCCTGTGCTGCGGCTTCTCCAAATTCGTGACCGACGCGGAGCAGCTCCAGGGCTGGTACAAATATGCTCAGGGCCCTTCCTTCGCTGATTTCAAGGAGGCGATGGCGGCGATCCGTGAAGTGGGTCCGGCGGGGCATTTCCTGGGCACCAAGCACACGCTTGAGCATTTCGAAGATGCCTTCTTCATGCCGTCAGTCATGGACTTCAATCCCTTCGAGCAGTGGTCGGCGGAAGGGGCAAAGGACCATGACGCGCGCGGCCGCGACAAGGCTGCCGCCATGCTCGCGGCGTATGAAGAGCCCGCCATGGACCAGGGCATTGCCGATGGCTTGAAAGATTTCATTGCGCGGCGCGAATCCGAGTTGCCGAATAATGTGAGCTAGTTTTGCTCCCGAACGGGTGCATAACTGCAATTTCGAATGCTTTTTCACGATTTGTTACCGATCGGGAGCTAAATACATGTATCTCGCTCCCAATTGGGAGCAACGCCTCTTGAAATCCTCCATTGCATCCACTATGTTCCCGATCAGGAGCGCAAAGTGGCACGTGAAAAAGATTTATCAAGCGTTAGGGTACGGTCGGAAACTAACGAGGTTAAAAATCTGCTTGCAAATAAAACGCAGGGGAACCTTGGAGGCACGGCCAAAATAGTGCCGTCCAGCATTAGTGACCTCGCTCAAGTGGCGAGTGCAATCAATGCACTCAAACCATCGGCGCTCGACGCATTCAGCAAAACACTCAGCCAGTTGAATCTCAATAACTCAACATTGGAGTCACTTGCGAAAGCCAGCAAAGCCTTGGAAGTGCTGAAATTCAAAAATTCAATCATTGATGGATTGGCCTCTTCTCGCCCACTAAACACAGTATCTGCATTCCACGATTCAACGCCGCATAATTCAATCTTTGACCAAAAAGCCCAGAATAAAATTATTTCCTCGCCATCTGATATTGGGCAGCTAATTCGTGATGCTCGTAAGCGAAAAGGGCTCTCCCAACAACAATTCGCCGATCTAGCAGGTGTCGGACGAAGGTTTGTTTCAGAATGTGAAAAAGGCAAGCCGCGGCTAGAATTGGGCAAAGTTCTGCAAATAACATCGGCGGCTGGCATCGACATCTTTGCGAAAAAACGATGAATGATCTCGCCCTTGATGTGAGACTCGATGGATTTTCTAGTCCGATCGGATCGCTAAAGCGTGACTACAAAGGACGACTGAGTTTTGTCTATCGACAAGATTATCTAAAGCACGCGGCAGCAATTCCTCTCTCCTTGTCGTTGCCACTCACCGACGAACCAGTGTCCGATAACATTGTTCGCGCCTATTTTGATAATTTACTACAGGAACGCGATGCGCCGCTACGCTCAATCATGGCTAAGCATGACATCTCTCGTGACGATGTTGCAGGTTTGCTACTCCATCTCGGAAAAGACTGCGCGGGAGCAGTCTCAATTCTACCGGAGGGTGCGCCGCCCACAAAGGTTCCCGGTGTAATCACGACGGACTACGACCCGTTAAACGATTCGGAG
>JAUXUN010000054.1 GCA_030680855.1 Aestuariivirga sp. | reverse complement strand
CTCCTATGGCGCTGATCCCTTCGGCGTGTGGCTGAACCGCGTCCACGGTTATGAGGTGAACGAAGAGGGCAGGGACGATACCCGCGTGGTGCATTTCCCGCGCTCCTGCCTGCACTGCGAAACCCCGGCCTGCGTCACCGTTTGCCCGACAGGCGCCTCCTACAAGCGGGCTGAAGACGGCATCGTGCTGGTGAACCCCGATACCTGCATCGGCTGCAAACTGTGTTCCTGGGCCTGCCCCTATGGCGCGCGCGAATATGATAACAGCCATGGTGTCATGAAGAAATGCACGCTCTGCGTCGACCGCATTTACAACACCAATCTTGAACCTGAAGACCGCGCGCCGGCTTGCGTGAAAGCCTGCCCGACCGGAGCCCGCCACTTCGGCGATCTGGGCGATCCAACGTCTGATGTCTCGCAACTGGTCAAGGCCCGCGAAGGCTTTGATCTGTTGCCGGAGATGAACTACAAGCCCGTGAACAAATATCTCCCGCCGCGCAAACGCCGGGATGAGGTGACGTCAGCGGCAATCGCATTGCCCAAAGGCGATGGTTCGGCCATGGACCGGCTCTTTTCCTGGGCCGACCGGTTCTTGAGCGGCAAACCCGCCGGCACCATTGCCTCCCTCGCAGACATGTCCGACAAGCTCGAAGGCTGATGGCATGAATCCCGCCTATTCGGTCATCCTGTTCACCACGGCATCCGGCGCAGGCTACGGCTTGCTCGCCCTACTCGGCTTGGTCGGCTTCAATCATGGCCCCGCGTCAAGTTTCATTTTTGGGCTGGTTGCCATCGTGATTGCCCTCGGCCTGATCACAATCGGCCTGCTGTCTTCAACCTTCCATCTTGGCCACCCGGAACGGGCCTGGCGCGCATTCTCCCAATGGCGCAGCTCGTGGCTTTCGCGTGAAGGCGTGGCTGCTGTTGTTACCTATGGCCCCGCAGTGCTGTTCGGTATCACATGGCTGGATATCATTCATGCGCCCGCCTGGATCGGCGCGCTAGGACTTATCACCGCAGTCATGTGCGCCGTCACGGTTTTCTGCACGGCAAAAATCTATTCATCGCTCAAAACCATTCGCGCCTGGAATCACCCGCTCACCGTGCCCGTCTATCTTGCCTTCGCGCTCGCCTCGGGCGGTGCCTTACTCACCGCGATCGCGACCATCTTTGATCGCTTCCAGATATTCCAGATCATCCTCACGATTGCCGCTCTGCTCGTGCTGATCGCCCTGAAATTTTTCTACTGGCGCGGCATCGATAGCGCAGAGCGGACTCACACCATGGCGGCAGCCACCGGGCTGGGCGCCGGCGTGCGCCAGTGGGAAGTGCCGCACACTTCGGAAAATTACATCATGAAGGAAATGGGTTTTGCCGTTGCACGAAAGCACGCGGTGAAGCTGCGCGGTGCCGTGTTTCTACTTCTGTTCATCACTCTGCTGGCGCTTGCGGCGTGTCTTCTCAGCCCTTGGTTTTCGCTTCTGGCGGCCCCGGCAATGCTGTTGGCCGCGGTTCTTGAACGCTGGCTCTTCTTTGCCGAAGCCCAGCATGTGGTATCGCTCTATTATGGAACAGATAAAGCCTAGCATGCTGGCCGATGGTGTGCGCTGGTTTGACGACTGGTTCGCGATTGAAAATATCGCGCCGGGAGTTCACGCCATTGGCGAGCCGCGCTTCCACCAGATCAACTGGAATTACCTGATCGAAGGGCAGCACACCGCGCAGCTCTTTGATACCGGTCCCGGCGTGCGCGACATCTCTGAAGTGGTGCGAAGCCTGACAAAACTTCCGCTCATCACCATGTCGTCGCATCTGCACTTTGACCACACGGGGAATCTGCATCACTTTCAGAACATCGCCTTGGCCGACCTGCCTGTTTTGAGGGCCTGCATGCGCGACGGCCTGCTTCATGCCTCCGATGATCTCTTCCGCGGCTTCCTAGAGGGCATGGTGTGGAAACCGGTGAAAATTTCACAGTGGTGGCCTATCGGCATGCGCATCGATCTCGGCGGCCGTCAACTGGAGGTGCTTCATACGCCCGGCCATTCACCCGATTCGATTTCGCTGTTTGACAGGGAGGCAAACATTCTGTTTGCGGCGGATTTTATTTATCCCGGTCCCCTCTACGCGCAAGTTCCGGGTGCCAATCTGGCGGACTATCTCGCGACAACAGACGCCCTGTTGCCGCAAATAAATGGCCAGACAAAAATTTTCTGTGCCCACGGCGCGCCAGACGACAAGGGGAAGCATCGGGCCCCTATGATGGGCGGCCAGGATATTTCTGACCTTCAGCGGACCCTGACGGAGATCAAGGATTCCGGGAAAACACCGAAGGAAACCACGGTAAATGCGAGAATGACGCTTCTGGCTAACAAGGCGGCCTATGCCTCTTGGGAAGTTAGCTAGACCGTATATTTCCCTGTTCGTGACAACGCGTTAACCGAATATTAACCATGTCTGGGCCTAATCGCCGCTGTTGGGGTGCGTTGCGTGAGGGTGTTTAATTTGTCAGTTGCTGTTCAATCACGGATTTCATTTCGATTAATGGGCCGGTCCTATCTGGCCTTTGTCCTGGCCCCGGAGCTGCCCTTTGTGGACTGGCTCGTCGAGCTGGATCGCAGGGTGGAGAACTCCCTGAGCTTCTTCGCCAACCGGCCCCTGGTGCTCGACCTCAGCAGCATCGCGCCCACCAAAGCCGAGACTGTCGAGATCATTGCTTTCATCGAAGAACGCCACTTGCGGCTCATCGCCGTCGAGGGCGTTCCACTGGACTGGCTGCCCGATCGACTGGCGCCGCTCCCGGGCAAGGTCCAGACGGCAGGCGTGTTCCAGCCGCCTGAGGCGGAAAAGCCCACCCGGTCAGCGCCGCCGCCTGTTTCATGGGAGCCGGAGCCATCCATCGGTTCGCCCTGCGCCGCCCTGCTGGTCAACGAGCCGGTCCGCTCCGGCCAGTCTATCATCTATCCCCATGGCGATGTCATCGTGGTTGGCTCGGTTGCCTCCGGCGCTGAAATAATCGCCGGCGGTTCCATCCATGTCTACGGCTGCCTGCGTGGCCGCGCTTTTGCCGGTACCAACGGCAACACCAACGCGCGCATTTTTTGCAGCAAGTTTGATGCCGAGATGATGGTGATCGACGGCCTCTACAAGACGGCGGATGATTTTGATCTCGCCCTGCGCGGCACCTCGGTGCAGGCACGGCTGGACCGGAACGTCATGAACATCGAACAAATGAGCTGAAAAAATGTCAGGAGTAATGTGTATGGCTAAAGTCCTCGTCGTAACGTCCGGTAAGGGAGGTGTCGGCAAAACCACGTCTACAGCGGCATTGGGCGCGGCTCTCGCGCTAAACGGCCAGAAAGTGGTTGTCGTCGATTTCGACGTGGGCCTGCGCAATCTCGATCTTGTCATGGGCGCCGAACGGCGCGTGGTCTATGACCTCATCAATGTGGCCCAGGGCAACGCCAAACTGAGCCAGGCCCTGATCCGCGACAAGCGCCTTGAGAATCTGGCACTGCTGCCCGCCTCGCAAACCCGCGACAAGGACGCGCTCAGCGAAAAGGGCCTGGCCCGGATCATAAAGGAACTGCGCACCCTTTTCGATTGGGTAATCTGCGACAGTCCGGCCGGCATTGAACGCGGCGCCATGATGGCCATGCGCCATGCGGACGCGGCAATCATCATCACCAACCCGGAAGTTTCCTCCGTGCGCGATTCCGATCGCATCATCGGCCTGCTCGACGCCAAAACGGAGAAGGCGGCGAAGGGTGAGCGCGTTGAAAAACATCTTCTCATCACCCGCTATGACCAGGCCCGCGCCATGCGGGGCGAAATGCTGAAGAAAGATGACGTGCTTGATATTCTCTCGGTGCCGCTGCTCGGCATCATTCCGGAAAGCGAACAGGTCCTGCGCGCCTCGAACCTTGGCCAGCCCGTGACCATCGCCAACCCGCTCTCGGCGCCGGCCCGCGCCTATAACGACGCGGCGCGCCGGCTCATGGGCGATAATCTTGCAATCAATGTTCCACTTGAACGCTTCAACCTGCTGGGGCGCATCTTCGGCGGGAGGGCGGCATGAATTTTTTCGGCCTGTTCAAGCGTAGCGATCCGCTGCCGGCAACCGCGCCCGTGGCCCGCGAGCGCCTGCAGGTGCTTCTCGCCCATGAGCGGGGCTCGCCCCGCAACTCAAGCAAGATGACTGCACTCAAGGAGGACATCATTGATGCCATCGCCCGCCACATGCTGGTGAAGCCAGAGGCGGTAAAGGTGAAAATTGATCGCCGCGCCGAGGTCTCAATCCTGCGGATTGCCGTCGATATTCCCGCCTGATATGGGGGAAAAGGGCTTTGCAAAGCCCTCTGAAATCATATAAAGACTTCTTTATATTCATTTCCCGAGGCTCCCATGACCCGACCGACCTTCACTGAAGCGCTCAAATCCCGTCCATGGCTCTTGGCTGATGGCGCCACCGGCACCAACTATTTCCAGATGGGCCTGGTGTCCGGCGATGCGCCGGAGATGTGGAACTTTGAGCACCCGGAACGAGTGCGCCAGCTCCACCGTGAATTCATCCAGGCGGGTGCTGACATCGTTCTCACCAACACTTTTGGCGGAAACCGCCATCGCCTGAAGCTGCACAACGAGCAGGGCCGGGTGCGCGAGATCAACATGGCCGCTGCCGCGCTCGCCCGCGCCGAAGCGGATAGCGCAGGGCGCACCGTCTACGTCGGCGGTTCAATCGGCCCCACCGGCGAAATCTTCATGCCAGTCGGCACCATGCCCCACGAGGAAGGCGTATCCGCCTTTGAAGAGCAGGCCATGGCGCTGAAGGAGGGCGGCGTTGACGTGCTGTGGATCGAAACCATGTCGTCCGAGGAAGAATTGCGCGCCGCCGTCGAAGGCGCCGCCAAGGCCGGATTGCCGCTTGTCACAACCATGAGCTTCGACACCAACGGCCGCACCATGATGGGCATCACCCCCAAAGCCTTTGGCGCATTGACCGCCTCGCTCGGCACCCAGCCCGTGGCGATTGGCGCCAACTGCGGCGTCGGCGCGTCCGAACTGGTGGCAACCGTGCTGGGCATCAGCGCGGCCCGTCCCGATGCGGCCATCGTGGCCAAGGGCAATTGCGGCATCCCGCAATACAAGGAAGGCCACATCCATTACACCGGAACCCCGGAACTGATGGCCGACTACGCCCGCATCGCGCTGGACTCCGGTGCAAAAATCATCGGCGGCTGCTGCGGCACGTCACCGGAGCATCTGGCGGCCATGCGGAAATCCCTCGAGAGCCACACCAAGGGTTCGCGCCCTTCCATTGAACTCGTGGAACAGCGCCTCGGCCCCGTCTCGGTCCTCGCCAAAGGCATCGACACCGCCGCCGAAGGTGCGGCAAAGCGCGAGCGCCGCCGGGGAAATTAGAGTTTCCTCTTTATCGTCCGCCGGAGATGGGAAAGTCTCGGATTCACGTTTCAATGAGCATCGGGCAAAGCTTCGCCCTTGATGAAAACGGTAATGCCGTTTCCGGGGTAGAGAAGCGAAGGGTTGCGTGAGCGCAGCCTACGCGAAAGTGCCGGTCGTGTGGTCCGGCGGGTTGACGCAAACTGCGCCCACGCTTTTGCGGCGGTTTTTGCCTCGGGGAAGATCTTGCAGAGCCCTGGATCGCACGGTGTCTGAGGTTTTCCGCCAGGGTTGTTTAGCCATTTAAGGCGCATGGACCGTAATATCCACGGGCCTTCCCTCCGGCTCCCGGGTGCCTGATG
>JAUXUN010000051.1 GCA_030680855.1 Aestuariivirga sp. | reverse complement strand
GGCCAGAAGTACCGACTCGCCTTCCTCTCTTGTGGCCGTCGGGGTTTCGGACAGAATTAGGTTTGATCCCGGGGGTAAAATTCTGGCAGACCAAGTGTTGCCCGGACAATGGCTATGAATCCGGTATCCTTTGTGTTCATGGTTCCAAGGCACGCTCATCTTCTATCTCTCCTTTGTTCCGCAACCATGGTTTCAAACCGCATGTCACGCTAACGGGTTACTTGGTTTACGTGCCTAGAGTCTTATTGATACGTTTGAATAGATTTTCGAACCGCTTGAACGTCGGTTCGCTCAAAGTTGCAAGAACCTTGTCACGGTCGCGCAACAGGACGTCCGCAGGTCGACCGTGGTCAAACCGGTCCACACCTTCCTTGCGAGCAATCCGTGCAACGATCGGATCGTTCCCCTGAAGGTCTTTCGGCTTAAGGCCTTTACCGAACGCGGCATTATACAGGTCTAAGTATTCGGTTTCCTCAAACAGATCTTCAATGTCCGCCGGATTCCGACCAACAACTTGCCCAATGAGTATGATTCGCTGTTTCTCCAGATAACCGTCATCTGCCATCCGATCCAGTTTTTGGTGCCCCGCCTTTCGAGAGTCCACTACAACAGTGAGCTTGAGGTGATTGCCCAACAAGGCCACGAACGTTGGCACAAGGTCAGCACCGCCCACCGGCACGATGCTCCACTTTGGATCAAGATGTACACGCCCTTTAGTGGCCAGGTGATCAGAAATAATTTTCAGGTAAGCGTAGTCGGATGTACCTTCAACTACCAAGTTGTTTTCGGAGACAAATAGGTGCTGTACCAGGTCATAGCCAAGTGCGCCCTGTAGTGGGAACAGTGTATCCCGATCCTGGGTAAGTACATCATTCGTAACCACAGCACCGACTTCAATACCTCGATCTTCGACGAGTCGTACGCGCTCCAATTTGTTGGGTTGCACCATGAAAGGAGAGTGGGTCGTATAGATCACTTGACAACGCTTGGTCAGCCTTTCCTCGATGAACCGCAGAAAGTCGGCTTGCGCTCGTGCATGCAGTCCCACCGCGGGTTCATCCAACAAGATCACAACTGGCGGTTCACGATGCTCGTACTCCGAAAACGCGGCAAGGAAGGAAAAAAACCATTGGAAGCCTGCCGAATGCTCAGTGAATGGAAGCGACAGAAAGTGTCGATTGTCCCAGATTCTGATTTTTATCTCATCGAGAACTGAATGTTGGCCATCGCCCTTATTCTCAGTCCTCTGTGTAATATCGGGCTGAACTCGCAACTCGGGATTTTGTGTCCAGTATTTTCTAACATCATCACTTAAAACGTTCGCAACATTTTCAAGTTCCCGCTTCCGGCGCTCGTAGTCCGGGTTGAGCATGTAGTCGTTCTCCGTGCCCCCTAGCTTGAGTAATGAGTGTACTGTCCTCTCTGATTCACTTAGATCTTTCGCTTTCAATACGCGGTCAATCTTGGCGGAATATGGGAGCTTGCTGTATTCAGCAAAATAGAAGAATTCCGGCAAGCGTGGGGAAATTATTTTCCACAACGCGTCGTCAAAATCTTCATTTTCAAGATGTGCCTTGAGCGCTGCTTGCGCATTTTTCAATTGTGCAAGTATTTCTGCCTGATCGGCATTTTTCGCAATTTCTTCTGTAAGCTTCTTGTCCAACTGTTCGAAGCTAGTAATTCCTTTATAGTCCCGAGAGTTTGGCAAGGCCTGATCGGCAACAAAATTTTTGGTCGCCTGACTCTCATCGCACCCATGCACCCAGTGAAGGTTGTTGTTGTAAGTTTTGGAGAATTGAAGTGCATCGCCGATCTTCACAATTCCTGGTCCGAATTTTTGCTCGGCTGCCTTTACGTCGCCCTCTTGCCACTGCAAAATGACTTGGATGGGTTGAACTTCCTCCAAGTCTTTACCTTCGTTGCGATGGCGTTTTTCTAACCATGCCGGATAGTTGTCGGGAACTGAAAATTTTGGATCTAAGCGCGCCGGCTTCAGTCGCCACAATGCGCTGAGAAATGCGCTCTTACCGGATTCGTTCTTGCCGACGAGACATGTAACCTTTTCTTCGATTTTGACTTCTGTCGAGTTCAGTATGTTTCTGAACATTTCGACCTTAACTGACATGAGTTTCATTACTTATCCCCAAAACAGCGCCCGTCTGCGTTGAGCCATACTGCAACTACTCGCATAAGTATGCAACAGTGTTGGCTGACTGCTGGGCCTATGCCTTCAGCACTTCCATCTGGATTGGGCCGGTGCCGCGGCCGTGGATGAACTGGTCGACGTAGGGGTTGTCGCTGTAGTCGATGGTTTTGGCGGGGCCCTGCCAGATGATTTCGCCCTTGTGGATCATGGCGATGTCATCGGCGATCTTGCGGGCCGAGGCCATGTCGTGGGTGATCGAAATGGTGGTGGCGCCGAGGCGCTTCACGCAATCGACAATCAGCTTGTTGATGATGTCGGCCATGATGGGATCAAGGCCGGTGGTGGGCTCATCGAAGAAAATGATCTCGGGATCGGCGGCGATGGCGCGGGCCAGCCCCACGCGCTTTTGCATGCCGCCGGAAAGCTCCGCCGGGTAGAGCTTGGCCACTTCGGCTGTGAGGCCCACCTGGCTGAGTTTCTCGATGGCAATGTCCTTGGCCTTGGCGCGCGGCACGTTGCGGCCATGGGTGAGCCCGAAGGCGACATTTTCCCAGACGGGCAGGGAGTCAAACAACGCCCCGCCCTGAAACAGCATGCCGAAGCGGCGCAGGAATTCATCGCGGGCTTTGCCCTTGAGGCCTGTGATTTCCTCGCCGCCGATTTGAATGGAGCCTGAATCGGCGTGGAGGATTCCGAGGATGCATTTCAGCATCACGGATTTTCCGGTGCCGGAGCCGCCGATGACCACCAGCGAATGGCCCTTCGGCACGGAGAGGTTGATGCCGTTCAGCACGTGCTTGGAATTGAAGCTCTTGCGCAGGTCCTGGAGGATGATGTGACCGTCAGCCATCGCTTACTCCGAGAACAGCAGGTTGGTGAGGGCGAAGTTGGCGGCGAGAATGAGAATGGCGGCGGAGACCACGGCATTGGTGGTGGCGCGGCCCACGCCTTGCGCGCCGCCCTTGGAATTGAAGCCGTGGTAGCAGCCCATGACGGCGATGATGAAGCCGAAGACGGCGGCCTTGATCAGCCCTGAGGTCACGTCATCGACTTCGAGGAAATCCGCGGTGTTCTTGATATAGGCGTAGGAGTTGAAACCAAGCGAACGGGTGCCGACGATGTAGCCGCCCATGATGCCGATGGTATCGCCGATGGCCACGAGGATGGGAAGCGTCACCACCGCCGCGATGAGGCGTGGGCCCACGAGATATTTGAAGGGGTTGGTGGAGAGGGTGACGAGGGCATCGATCTGTTCGGTCACCCGCATGGTGCCGAGTTCGGCGGCAATCGATGCGCCGACGCGGCCCGCCACCATGAGGCCCGCCAGCACCGGGCCGAGTTCGCGGGTGATGCCGAGTGCCACGATGGAAGCCACCAGACCTTCGGCGTTGAAGCGCGAGGAGCCGAGATAGATTTGCAGCGCCAGGGCGCCGCCGGTGAAAAAGGCGGTGAGGCCGACGACGGGGAGCGAGTTGTAGCCGATGCGCCACATCTGCTCGAGAATCTGACGGATGTAGTAGGTGGGTGAAAGTCCCTGGGCGAGGCCGTCCTTCAGAAAGAGGGCGACGCGGCCAATTTCCGCCAGGAGGGCAAGCACGGCACGGCCGATGGGTTGGAAAGGGTTCAAGTCTCAGGCCCCGAATCGAGTTCAGAATAGAGTCTGGCATAACGGCTGCCCAAACGGGTGAGCAATTCATAGGATATGGTGCCGGCCCAGCCCGCCGCTTCATCGATCAAAATATTGGGGCCGAGGATTTCGGCGCGGTCGCCGCGGCTGACGGCTGGGGCCAAGTCGGTGACATCGATGGCCATCATGTCCATGGAGATGCGGCCGATGATGGGGCAGCGCCTGCCGCCGAGGAAGATTTGCGGAGGGGTGTTAGTGTTGCCGGAACTTAGAGCACGAGGTACCCCATCCTTGTAGCCGGCGCCCAGCACGGCGATGCGGGTTTCGCGGGTGGCCTGCCAGGTGGCGCCATAGCCCACGGTTTCCCCGGCGTGGACGGTGCGGGTTTGCAGGATGGTGCCTTCGAGGAGGGCAACGGCCTGCATGGGATTGGGAAGGGCCGGGGTCGGGTTGCCGCCGTAGATGGCGATGCCGGGGCGGACGAGATCATGGGCGTAATCCTTTCCCAGGAAAATGCCGCTGGAATTGGCGAGGCTGGCGGGAACGCCGGGGAGTTTGGCGCGGACGGCGTTGAAGGTGTCGCGCTGTTTCAAGGTGAGGGGATGCGTGGCTTCTTCGGCGCAGGCCAGATGGCTCATGAGCAGGCTGACGTTCAGGCCCTCCATCGTCGCGGTCTCTGCCAGCAAGGCGGTGTATTCGTCCATGGGAAAGCCCAGGCGGTTGATGCCCGTATCAACATGAATGGCGCAGGGAAGTTTCCGGCCATAGACGCGACCGAAGGCGGCCCATTCGCGCGCCTCCTCGGTGGAGATCAGCGCGGGCAGCAGATTGTTCTGGGCATAGAATTCGGCCTGGCCGGGAAACAGGCCATCGAGGACATAAATGGTGGCCTCGGGAAGCTGCCCACGCAGTTCTTCGCCCTCCTTGGGACGGGCGACGAAAAAACTGCGGCAGCCGGCTTCCCACAAGGCGCGGCCCACGGGCTCAACCCCCAGGCCATAGGCATTGCCTTTGACGGCGGCGCCGCATTCAGCCGTTCCCGCATGGCTGTTGAGGTAACGCCAATTCTTCTGGACCGCGCTCAAGTCAATCGAGAGCACGGCCCCGGCAAGGTCTTTCGGCGTCAGGGTTGCGGTTTGATCCATTATCCCCGCGCTTTACGGGGTTTGGGGGGAAGGCGCAAGATTTGCCGACACTGCTCAGACGACCTTGAAACGCTCATCCACTTCGACCTGCAATGCGGTGGCCAGCGCATTGGTTTGGGAAGCCATGGCAATGACAGCCATCAGTTCGCCGTGCTGGGCATCGCTCATGCCCTTGGCCTTTGCCGCCGCTGTGTGTGAATGGATGCAGTAGCTGCAGTTGTTGGTGATTGAAACGGCGAGGTAGATCATTTCCTTGACCAGCGGATCAAGCGCGCCTGGAGCCATGACAATTTGCAGGCGCTCCCACGTGGCCTTGAGCAAGGCCGGATCGGACGCCAGGGCGCGCCAGAAATTATTGACATAATCGGTGTCGCGCCTGGCGCGGATGTCAGCAAAAACAGCAAGGGCTTGCGCCCCTGCTGTCTCGTCGGTTGCAAGCGGAACCGTGGCCATCAGACCATGGCCATGACCCGGGCAGGGCCGCCGGTTCCGGCCTTGTGCTTGGGCGCGCCCACGAAAATTGTGGCTCCTTTGGCCGGCAGGGAATCAAGGTTGGCCAGGTTCTCAATGCCGTAGTGGCCCGAAGGCAGCCAGGAATAGTGCACGGCAAAATCCTTGGAATTTCCGGGATCAAGCGAGAGCGTATCGACGCCGATTGAAGCCGCCCCGATTTCCGCGAGCAGGTCAGTTGCTTCCTTCGAGAAGCCGGGGAAGGCGAAGGCGCCATCGGGCGTGTTGCGGTATTCAGGTTTGGATACCTTCTCGGCCCAGCCGGAATTCATGGCCACGCAGGCACCTTTTGGAATTTCGCCATTGGCGGAGACCCAGGCCTCAATGTCGGATTTCATCACCATGGCGTTGCCATCATCCCTGGCCTTGGCCTTGATATCGATGATGCAGAGCGGGCAGACGAGATTTGCCGGTTCCAGGTCGGCGACCGATGTGCCATCGGCGGTGAAATGCAAAGGCGCATCGATATGGGTGCCGGTATGCTCGAAGATTGTGAGCTTGTAGATGGTGTAGCCATCCTTGGCGAAGTCCACGACTTTTTCCATTTCGATGCCGGGCTTGCCATCGAAGGTCGGGAATTTGCCGTCATAGGCATGGGTCAGGTCCACAACCTTGCCCGTTGACTGGGCGAGCGCGGTTTTCGCGGTGGTGAGACCGGCTGCCATCGCGGCCACGCCCACGGCGGCGGACGTCCTGAACAAAGACCGGCGCGATAACATTGTGGATTTTACATTTTCGATGATGCAAGCATTGCACATGGTGGATACCTCCCAGGTAGCTGTGAATTGCGCAGGGCAAACGTTAGACCAGAGTTGAGAAGCCCGCAATAAAAGCAATCGGGAGGTTTGGAGCACAGGTGCAAGATGCGGTCGCCTCTCTCTCCATGGTCGGGCTTGACCCGACCACCCAGACTTAGCAACATGAAACCATGCCTCAGGGCCATGTTTACATTCTTGCGAGCAAGAGGAATGGCACCCTTTACATTGGTGTCACGACCGATTTGTCTTCCAGGATTTTTGCCCATCGCAATGGCACTGGATCAGCCTTCACCAAGAAATACGGGGTAAAAATTCTAGTTTGGTACGAAACTTATGACATGGTGACGGATGCGATTCAGCGGGAAACAACGCTCAAGCACTGGCTGCGAAAATGGAAATTGGAATTGATCGAAAAAACCAATCCAAACTGGGATGACCTCTATGAAACGCTTTAGGAGTCTGGGTGGTCGGGTCAAGCCCGACCATGGAGAGGGGAGTGATGTTAAGTGGCCAGGTTCCTCGGGTCGCCCGAAGACATGCAAGCTCAACCACAAATCGCTAGCTCAGAAGCTAACTATATTTTCTTCGGTTGGTGCCATATCTTCCAATACAGCTTCAACCATGCTTCTGGGTTTTACAATTGGCAGCCCATGGTAATCCGGCAAGAGTTCGATTGATACCAATTCCTGGTCACCGAGAATCGAGCGACTACGGCGTTCAGTGAAAATTGCCTGGAAGATTTCTTTCAACGTAACTTTAGCATCGAATACATAAGTTGCGGTTCTCACAGAATCGCCCTCGTTGTACTTTGCTAGAGCAATGTATCGCTCTGCATCTTGTGAATTCCTAGGCAGGGCCATGAATTTCTCCGTTGTTTACGAAAACTGCTCCGGCAGGTAGTCGGTGCGGATGAGGTTCTGGAATTTGGTGAGACTGGCGTCGAATTGCAGCGGCACAATGCCTGTAGGGCCATGGCGCTGCTTGCCGATGATGACTTCGGCCACGCCCATGCATTTGTCCATCAGGTCCTGCCATTCCTGGTGCTCGGTGGTGTTGGGGCGGGGCTCCTTGCGGGCGAGGTAGTATTCCTCGCGGTAGATGAAGAGCACCACGTCGGCATCCTGTTCGATGGAGCCGGACTCGCGCAAGTCTGACAATTGCGGGCGCTTGTCGTCGCGGTTTTCGACCTGGCGGGAAAGCTGCGAGAGGGCCATGATGGGAATCGCCAGTTCCTTGGCCAGGGCTTTGAGGCCCACGGTGATTTCAGAGACTTCCTGCACGCGGCCTTCGGCTGCTTTGCGGGCGGAGCCGCCGAGGAGCTGCAGGTAATCGACGACGACGAGGCCAAGCCCGCGCTGGCGTTTCAGGCGGCGGGCCCGGGCTGCCACTTGGGCGATGGTGAGGCCGCCGGTGGCGTCAATATACAGAGGCAGGGATTGCAATTCACGGCTGACTTCGACGATGCGGTGGAATTCATCTTCGGTGATCTTGCCGCGGCGGATGCGTTCCGATGAAATGCCGGACTGCTCGGCGATGATGCGGGTGGCCAATTGTTCGCTCGACATTTCCAGCGAGAAGAAGGCGACCACGCCGCCGTCCGTCACCTTTACCGTGCCGTCGGTCTGGTGCTCGGCCTTGTAGGCCTTGGCGACATTATAGGCGATGTTGGTGGCGAGCGCGGTTTTGCCCATGGCGGGGCGGCCGGCCAGGATGATGAGGTCGGAGGCCTGGAGCCCGCCCATTTTTTCATCGAGGTCCTTTAGCCCTGCGGAAATGCCGGAAAGCCCGCCATCGCGCTGGTAGGCGCCGGCGGCCATGTCGATGGCGTCCGACAGGGCACGGGCGAAGGGGTGGAAGCCCTGGCCGTATTTTCCGGTTTCGGCGAGGCCGTAGAGAGTTTGCTCGGCGCGCTCGATGAGATCCCTGGAGGTTTCCTCCACGGGCGTATCGAAGGCCTCGTTCACGATATCGGTGCCGACGCCGATGAGCTTGCGGCGCTGGGCCAACTCATAGATCATGCGGCCATATTCCTCCGCATTGATGATGGTAGTGGCCGACGCCGCCAGCCGCGCCAGATAGGCGGGGCCGCCGATTTCCTTCATGGTGGCGTCGCTGTCGAAGTAGGTCTTCAACGTGATGGGCGAGGCGAGCTTGCCGATGCGGATGAGGGTTGAGGCCGCCTCAAAGATGCGGGCATGGATGGCTTCCGAGAAATGATCGGGCAGGAGGAAGGACGAGACGCGGTCGCAGGCCTCGTTGTTCACCAGGATGGCACCGAGAAGCGCCTGCTCCGCCTCAAGGTTGTGGGGCGGGGTGCGGAAGGTATCGTCTGGACCGTCGGCTTCGACGGGACGGAGGTTTGCTTGAGTGGCCATGGCTAAAGGGTAGCAGCTTCTTTGAGTTGAATTGATTCTGAATCAAATTATACGCGTTATTCACAGGGGGAGGCAAAAGACGGGTTGACTCACCCCCACGAGCGCCTTCGAGCGGCTCATGGATGATCGGCAGGGAAGGTGAATTCACAGACTTCCCCCATTGTTTCTTAAGGGAACAATCTCTGCTTGACGCAAAATGTTACTTATGGTAACAATTCGGTCATGTACCGGGTCGCCACAACCAAATCCTTCGATAAGGCCTTGGCCCGGCTTCCGTTGAACTGGCAGAAGCGGATCGTGGCGAAGGTGAAGGAGGTTGCGACTGATCCTTACGCGCCGAACAACAACCTTACGAAGCTTCAGGGACGTGGCGGCTACCGGCTTCGGGTAGGGAACTGGCGCGTTATTTACGAGTTGCAGGATGAGCGCCTTGTGATGTTGGTTTTAGATATGGGACCAAGAGGAGATATTTACTGATGCGCATTGAAAAAATCACCCGCGGCGGCAAGGAATTCGCTGTGTTGCCCATGGATGAGTTGAAGAGACTCATGGACGATGCGGAGATGCTTGCCGATGTAAAGGCCTATGACGCGGCGAAGCTGCGCCTTGCGCGCGGCGAAGACGAGGTGATACCGCTCGACATCACCGAGCGCCGGCTTGCCGGGGAAAGCCCGGTTAAAATCTGGCGGGGCTATCGTGGGCTCACCCAGGAAAGTCTTGCGAAGAAATCCAAGGTTTCGCGCCCGATGATTGCGGCCATTGAGGCAGGTCACAAAACAGGCGGAATTGATACGCTGAAGAAGCTTGCTGTGGCACTTAGGGTTGATCTGGAACACCTGGCGTAGAGGTGCTCCGGCGCTCACGCTGTCGCGTGAGCACCTTGAGCCATGATGGAAGTTGGAAACAAAAAGAGCCACCGTTTCCGGTGGCCCATTTGCAAATGATGTCAAAAGCTTAAGTTGCTGGTGCCTCAAGCTCCTCGGGGATGGCGGCTTCCTCGTCGAAGAGGGCTTCGGCCGCGGCGCGGATTTCGGCGCGGTCGGAGACGGGGCCGCTCAGATTTTCACCGCGCTGCTGGGCTGCGGCTTCATCGGCCGAGCGGGCAACGTTGATGGTGATCTTCACTTCCACTTCCGGGTGCGGGGCAACCGTTACCGTGTACATGCCGATGGTCTTGATCGGCGTATCGAGCAAGACGTGGCTGCGTTCGATGGCCACACCCGAAGTTGATGCGGCTTCGGCGATATCGCGGGGCGAAACGGAGCCGTAAAGCTGGCCCGATTCACCGGCCTGGCGGATGATGACGAATGACTTGCCATCCAACCCCTGGGCCTCGGCCTGGGCGCCCTTGCGGCGCTCGGCATTTTTTGCTTCCAGCACGGCGCGCTGGGTTTCGAACTTCGCCTTGTTGGCTTCGGTGGCGCGCAGCGCCTTGCCGCGGCGCAGCAGGAAGTTACGGGCGAACCCGTCCTTCACCTTTACAACCTGGCCCAATGCGCCCAGCTTGGCAACGCGCTCAAGAAGAATGATTTCCATTTTTCAATTCTCCTTATTGCAAGACGTAGGGAAGCAGGCCCAGGAAGCGGGCGCGCTTGATGGCCTGGGCGAGCTTGCGCTGCTTCTTGGCGGAGACCGCCGAGATGCGGCTTGGCACGATCTTGCCACGCTCGGAAATGTATCGCTGCAGAAGGCGCACATCCTTGTAATCGATCTTGGGAGCGCCTTCACCGGTGAAGGGGCAGCTTTTCCGGCGCCGGAAAAATGGGCGGCGGGCGGTTTGTTCCATAGCCATTAGAGGACCTCCACAACGGGTTCGACACGATCTTCACGGGGACGGCCACGGCCGCCGCCGGCACCGCCGCGGCCACCGCCGCCGAAGCCACCGCCGCCGCCAAATCCGCCGCCTCCGCCACCACCGAAGCCGAAGCCGCGATCATCGCCGAAGTTGCCGCGCTCTTCGCGCTCATCACGCCGGCGCAGCATGGCCGACTGGCCTTCTTCGTGTTCGTCCACGGCAATCGTCATGAAGCGGATGACGTCTTCGCTGATCAGCATGAGGCGTTCCATTTCGGCAACAGCCGCATAGGGCGCATCAATGTTCATAAGGGTGTAGTGGGCCTTACGGTTTTTCTTCACGCGGAAGGAGATGGAGCGGATGCCCCAGGATTCAACCTTGCCAACCTTGCCGCCGCCTGCCGTGATGACGCCCTTGAATTGCTCGACCAGGGCTTCAACCTGGGCCGGCGAGGCATCCTGACGGGCCATGAATACGTGCTCATACAGAGCCATGTTCTGATAACCTTTCTGTTTCTCGTTTCGTTATCCGCCATCCAGCGCAGAGCCTCTGACGAACCAGGGAAAGGTTCGAAAGACCGGTCAAACGTAAGAGCGGAGACACGGGAAGACGGGATTTTTCGCCCTATCTGGCAAGCCAGACCTTCCGTTCAGCCCCCGGCTGGGTGGTCGAAGTTGGGGGGTGTATGGCGGAAAAAGGGGGCGAAAGCAAGGGCGGGTTTGGGGCGGGAGAGAGCTTTAACCAAAGCCATTATGGGTTAAGAATAAGTCATGGCCAGCAAAGCAAAATTCACGACGATGGACGCCTATATCGCCTCTTTCCCGAAGGGGGTTCAGGGCATTCTTGAAGAGATCAGGCAAACAATCCGATTGGCGGTGCCGGGGGCTACTGAGGCCATCAGCTATCAGATTCCGACGTTCAAGCTGAACGGCAGCAATTTGGTCCATTTCGCCGCGTGGAAGGACCATATCGGATTTTATGCGACGCCTTCGGGGAACGTGGCGTTCAAGAAGGAGTTGGCGCGGTACAAGGTGGCGAAGGGGTCAATCCAGTTCCCACTTGATGAGCCCATTCCCTATGACCTGGTGGCGAAAATTGCGAAGTTCCGGGTGCAGGAAACCCAAGCGAACAAGAAAACGAAGCGCTGAACAGCAAAAAAGCCCCCCGCGAAGGGAGGCTTTTTCGTTGCCGTGATTTGTTGGGGCGGTAAGGGGAATTATCGCACCAGCAGGCAAAACTGCAGCGTTATGGATTTGCTGCAGGCGGGGTTGCCGGATCGGGGGCGGCAGGTACTGTTTCCATGGCCGGAGGCGTTGCCGCATCAGGCGCAGGGGTTACGGGCGCTGGCGCCTCTGGCGCAGGTGTAATCGTGTTATTCTGCGTGACCGATGGCACCACGGGCGTGGTGCTCGTGGCGTTGAAGAACAGCAGATAGGCGCCCACGACGACCACGATGGCCGCGATGACATAAGCGATGGTGGCGCCGGAGCCCTTGTTCGACTGGGTGACGTTCACACCCGGACGCGAGTCCGTTTTTGTGGATTTCTGGTCGGTATAGGCCATAGCATGCTCCTTGCGGGGTTAATGACTGGAGCTTAAACGGGACTGCCGGGTATTTGTTCCAATTGTTAACAAAAAAGGAACCTCGGTCCGGTTGCGGCGTTCTGCTGGCGTTAACTTTTTCAAAGCACAGGAAGACGCGATGCCAGCCAAATCCAAAGCCCAGCAAAAAGCCGCCGGGGCCGCCCTTGCGGCAAAGCGCGGCGAGGTTCCAAAAGCCAAGCTGAAGGGCGCCTCGCGCGGAATGTATGAGACGATGACGGAAAGGGAACTCGACGAGCTTGCAACCGTCAAACGTTCGAAGCTGCCGGAACACGCAAGAGATGACTAAAGCCTGAGGAATGAGGCCCTGATGTTCAAGAACATCAGGGCCTACAGCGGTTTCCTGCAGGAAAAATAAAAACCGGCGCCTTTGTGGACGCCGGTTTGGTCATTGGCAATTGCTTACATATATGGGCTGTAGCACTTTTTCACCTGGCCGCCATAAGTCACCCAGGTGTTGTTGCGCGGTTTGTAGGACTTGTATTTGTTCAGGCAGTAGCGGACATGCTGGCTGCTCAAGCCGCCGCCGTCATCGTAACCGTAGTCGTCGTAATCATCATAATCATAATAGTCATCACCATAATAGCGGTTGGCGGCATAGGCGCCGCCGAGGATCAGCGGCAGGCTCAGGTACACGCCGCTGTCGTAACCGCGGCGGTGCTTGCGGTACTTCCAATTATGGTTGTTGTTCCAGTTGTTGCTGCTCCACTTTTTCTTCTTATGCCATTTTTTATGATCAACCTGGATTATGCCGCCACTGGCGCCTTGGGCGTCACCTGACGTAACGGCAGAAAGAGGAAGCATGGCAGCGGCAGAGGCGCTCGCGCCGGAGAAAGCCACGGTGCTGAGGCCCAGCATGGTTCCCAAAGCTATTGCGCTGAATTTATTCGACATGTTTTAGACTCCAATCGGCCACTCTTTGGACACGATAACGCATCGCGATCCTGCATGGTGGCTTAATCCATAGGACGGCAAAGTGTTCCAAATCCGGCGGTCACGATTTTGTATAATTTCACTTATCTCCGGCTTGCGCTCCACCGGAGTCAGGTGGCGCAATGGGCGGTCGTGACAGGTGTGTGACGATCAGGCGAGATAGCGCTTCTCCAAATGTTCAGTGAAGTATTTGGCTTGGAGGGCTTCACCGGTGGCGGCGTGCATGAGTTCGGGAGTTGAAAGGGTTGAGGCTTTTGACCAGATGTTTTTGCGGCGCCAATCGTTGACGCCGGAAAAATTTCCCTTGCGGATGTCATCGCTCACTTTTGGATTTTCGCGCTCGACGGCGGCCCATTGCTGGGCGGCCATCATGGCGCCGAGGGTGTAGCTGGGGAAATAGCCGAAGGCGCCGGAGGGCCAGTGGACATCCTGCATGGGGCCATCCTTGGGATTGTCGATGGTGGAGAGGTGGAGATATTCCCGCATCTTGGCATCCCAGATTTCAGGCACATCTTTCGCGCCCAGTTTTCCGCCAATCAATTGCTGTTCGATTTCATAACGCAGGATCACGTGGAGCGGGTAGGTTGCCTCATCGGCATCGACGCGGATCAGCCCGCGCCCGATACGGTGAACATGAGCTAGAATGTCATCAAGGTCCCAGCCCGCGATTGCCCCCGCGCCCAGGTATTCACGCACGACCGGCATGGCCCATTCCCAGAAGGCGGGATTGCGTGCCAACTGCTTTTCAACAAACAGGCTTTGGCTTTCATGGGCCGCCATGCCGCGGGCCTTGCCCATGGGCCAGTGGGCCCATTCCTTAGGCAAGCCCTGCTCATAGAGGCCATGGCCGGTTTCATGGAGAATGCCCATGAGAGAGGAGAGAAATTCGCTCGTCGTATAGCGCGTGGTCATGCGCACATCGGAGGGCACGCCGCCGCAGAAGGGATGGTGCGAGACATCGAGGCGGCCATGGGTGAAATCAAAGCCGATGGCTTTCATCATGGCTTCGCCAAGGGCCTTCTGCTTTTCGATGGGGAAGGGGGCGTTGAAGGGCCTGGCGGGATGTTTGGCGCGGCGTTCATTCTGGGCGGCGAGAGCTTCGGGGATGAATTTCTTCAGGAAGGTTTTGAGCTCGGTGAAGACTGGCGTGATGTCGGCGGCGCGGCTGCCCGGATCGAACTGCTCGATCAGTGCATCATAGGGGGAAAGTTTCAGCACTTCAGCGCGGAGCTGCGCCTCCTCACGGGCGAGATTCACGATGCCTTCAAAGGCGGGAAGGAAATCTTTCCAGTTTCCGCTTGAGCGGAGTTCACGCCAGAGCTGTTCGGAACGGACCCGGGCCGAGACCTGGCGGCGGACAAAATCCGACGAGAGGCAGGTGCGGTTGATGTAGTTGCGCTCGAATTCATTGAGCGCGGTTTTTTGCTTGTCGCTCAGAGGTTCCTTGCGGGCGTCGGCAATCCACTCGGCGATATAGGGCACCGCTGCCATTTCATGATACATGCCGGCGAGCATGGACATGGCCTCGGCGCGCTTGTCACCGCCGCCCGAGGGCATCTGCACCGCCTCATCGACGCCGAGCATGGACTGGGCATGCTCAAGGGCTTCAAGTTTCCGTCCGAGATCGTCGAGTTTGGTGAAGGACATGGGCGCGCTGCATTCCTGATTGGCACAAGGCAGAGCGTATGTGCCAGAGCGGCAGCGGTTTCAATGGCAAAATAGGTCAGGCGAGGGTTGAGGTGACCGTAATCGTTGCGGTCATGATCAGCAGGGCCATTGCCAGGAGAATGCGGTTGTTAAGGTGCGCGTGTTCCATGGATTTCCGTCCAGTTATCCAATGTAGAACGAGCACTACTTCTTTTTGTTCCATTGCTAGTTGTAAATGAATAGCAGGGCGGCGCAGGCCACAATGACGCCCGCCAAGCCAAAGGCAAGGACGTAGCGGACGTTATGGCCCGTTACACCGGCCCGGGCCTTCGGTGGGCAGCTTGGTTTCAGGTTCTTCAGTTTCGAGGCGGGACATGGATTTCCCTCCCAAAGCAATTTGGGGAGATTAAACGCGAATGGCCGGATTTGGTTGCATTGGGACAGGCGAAGTTGCGGTCGGTGACCCAGCTGGCTTGATCAGGAGGTAATGCGCAGGCGCATAACTATCCTCAGAAAGCTTCCTTGCGGGTGCGCTCAATGAGGACTTCGGCAGCGCGGTCAAAGGCGCCGAATTGACTTTCCATTTCCGCGCGCGAAAGGCCAACATTCCGGTATTGGTCATAGTAGCGTGACGAAATGTGCCAAGTTGCGCTGCCGCAATTCAGTTCAAGGACATATAGCTTACCGGATTTTGCTTCGCGGACGATATCCACCCCTTTAACCGGGACATCTGGAACAGCTTGGTGGCAACGGAGGGCCAATGCAATTATTTCTGGGTCATTGGAGAACGTCCGGCTCTTTGTGACTGACAGAGTATTGGACGTAAATCTAGTATCCCATATTTCGGGCTTGTCCTTGTCCAGTGCCGGGCTCGGTTCATCAAGGCGCATGCGCAGGCTGTAGAGAGGCCTGTCAAACAGCGTGTTGACACGGTAGCTGGTGGCATGATCGCCGGTGTCTATGAATTGCTGGACGATGAATTTTGTGTGGCGGCCGGCATGGTCTTCCGGAAAAGATTCAGGCGGGCGGTATTTCAGATGTTCGGTGGCCACTACGGCGATGCCGAGTCCCCTTGAAGCGAACCGCATGCTCGTGGGCTTCAAGAACACGTGAGAGCCCCAGGTTGCAGGGTCAAGCTTGGTATCGGGGCCCAGAACTGTTGTCAGCGGTGCCGGGATACCAAGCGCAACAAGACGATTTATCTGCTCCTGTTTTGGAACGATGCGGCCATGATAGACCTTGCCGCGCCGGGGCCGAAACTGGCGCAGGCCAGATGGGCACATCACAAGGGTTGGCCGTTTGGCCGCGCGCTTGCGCAAACTGATGTTGGGGCCCTCGGTGGTGGCAATGAAGACTTCAATGTCGGGCGCCTGCGCCTCGATGCGCTGCTTGATGTCTTCAAAATCCTGAACCGCCTGCCATCTCGGCCGGTTTACAAGAATGAGATGGCGCTCAACATTGATGGGCATTCGTCCAACCTAGTACACAAGCCACGGAAGGCAAAAGGCTGGTTCAGCCCCTGGCCTTTTCCATTTCGCTGACAAACCTCGTGAACAGGTAGTGGCTGTCCTGGGGCCCGGGGGAGGCTTCGGGGTGGTATTGCACGGAGAAGACGGGGTGGCCATCAAGCGCCAGGCCGGCGTTGGAGCCATCGAAGAGCGAGACGTGGGTTTCGGTGACGCCTTGGGGCAGCGTGTCACGGTCCACGGTGAAGCCATGGTTCATGGAGGTGATTTCGACCTTGCCGGTGGTGAAATCCTGCACGGGGTGATTGGCGCCGTGGTGGCCCTGGTGCATCTTCTTGGTTTTGGCGCCAAGCGCCAGGCCCAGCATCTGGTGGCCGAGGCAGATGCCGAAGATAGGTTTGCCACTGGCGATGAGCTTCTGGATTTCGGGCACGGCGTATTCGCCGGTGGCGGCGGGGTCGCCGGGGCCGTTAGACAGGAAGATGCCATCGGGGTTCATGGCAAGAATATCCCGGGCGCTGGCGTAGGCGGGAACAACGGTGACATCGCAGCCCACGCTCGTGAGGCAACGCAGGATATTGCGCTTGAGGCCGTAGTCGATGGCGACGACCTTATAGGCGCCGTCTGCCGCATTGGTGTAGCCGGTGGTCCAGTCCCATTCTTTCTCGTCCCACTCCATGCGCTGGGTGAGGGAGACATCCTTGGCGAGATCGAGGCCTTCGAGGCCGCCCCAGGCCTTGGCCATGGCGAGCAGTTTCTTCACGTCGAACTTGCCCTTGGCATTGTGGGCGACGACGCCATTGGGCATGCCGTGCTCGCGGATGAGATTGGTGAGTTCGCGGGTGTCCACGCCGGACAGGCCGATGATGCCCTTGGTTTTCAGCCATTTATCGAAATGCTTGTGGGAGCGATAATTGGCGGGGTCGGTGACGGGGGCCTTGACCACGCAGCCCTTGACCGCGGCGGAGGCCGCCAGGTTGGTGGTTTCGAGGTCGTCGTCATTGGCGCCGACATTGCCGATGTGGGGGAAGGTGAAAGTGACGATCTGGCCCGCATAGGAAGGATCGGTGAGGACTTCCTGATAGCCGGTCATGGCGGTGTTGAAGCAGACTTCACCCACCGCCTCGCCTTCGGCGCCAAAGCCCTGGCCTTCGATGACGGTGCCATCGGCAAGGACGAGAAGGCCGGTGATGCGGGGCTTGTCCCAATCACTGAAAGCCTTGCGTGGTTTGGCCTTGGCCTTTTTCGGGCTGGTCATCATGGAATCTCCGGGAATTTCAAACTCTATGGGGGAGCAGGGTGCATCCGTCAAGGTTGCACAAAGGAAGCCAAGCTCCTATCTACCGGGTTTCCACAAAGGGATAGATTCCATGAGCCTTCGTGCCAAAATCAACGATGACCTGAAGACCGCCATGAAGGCGGGCGACAAGCGCCGGATTTCGACGCTGCGCCTGGTGAATGCGGCGATCAAGGACAAGGACATCAACAGCCGCACCGACGGGCACGACTCGCTTCTGACCCCCGATCCCGGCCTGATTGACCTCTTTGCCAAGATGGTGAAGCAGCGCCAGGAAAGCCTTGGCATGTATGAGCAGGGCGGCAGGCCCGAACTTGCGCAGCAGGAGCGCGAGGAGATGGAGATCATCCAGAGCTATATGCCGAAGCAATTGTCCGACGACGAGGCGAAGAAGGCGGTGGCGGCGGTGATTGCCGCGGTTGGCGCCTCGAGCGTGAAAGACATGGGCAAGGTGATGGCGGAGCTCAAGGCCAAGTACGCCGGCCAGATGGACATGGCCAAGGCCGGCGGGATCGTGAAGGGGCTGCTGGGGTGAGAAGCGACGATACGCAGTATCGGCAAATCATGCCAGTGGCATGATTTGAGCTTCGAACGCACCGAGCCACGCGAGGGGCCGGGTGCTTCAGTAATTCAATTCGAGGGGAAGTCTGGGTGGTCGGGTCAAGCCCGACCATGGAGAGA
>JAUXUN010000050.1 GCA_030680855.1 Aestuariivirga sp. | reverse complement strand
CGTCGACATCGCTGAAGCTGTTCGCCGGCACGGTGAAGCTGAAGCCCGCATCCTCGTCGGCGGACTGGTCGGCGATCTGCACGGAAGCCACCGGAGCGTCGTTGGTATCAACAATAGCTGTTTGGGTATCGACAATAGCTGTCTGGGGCTCTGCCCGGGAAAATTGTTCCGCCTGCGACTGAGGCGTAGCCGCGAGTTGTACCGCTTGAGCCAGTTGAACATCAGGCGTCAGGATCTGGCCGTTGAAGGGGGACTGATTGTGGTGACTGATAAGGTCTGACCCAGCAGGAATTTGATCCGGGGCCGAGGTGGGCGGGGCCGCCGGTGCATCCGTGGAGGTGTTGTGATCCGCGCCGTTCTTGAAGTTTGAAACGGGGCTGAATGAAGTTGCTTTCGCCGCTCCCGAACTTTTTTCCAGATCTTCCGGCGACGCGACTTGGCCCGTTTCCTCGCCAGTGAGCATGATGTTGGAAAGCACGGTTTGGTGGTGGTGGCCCACCTCCGTTGCCACTTGCGCGTCACTGGCTGAGGCCAATTGACGGCGCAATTCCTCGATCACTCCAGAGAGTTCAGAAAGTGGGGGCACTGCGGCACTGTTCGAAGCCATGATATTCCCGACACACGTAATGGTGCAGTTATTGAAGTTTCACGATATCGGGAAGGGTGTAGTGATTTGGTAAATGCCGGTTTCAAATTAAGGGTTTTCGCCAGTTGAGTTAAGGAATTGGCAAGGGATTGGAGATGATTTTATCCAGATGGCGGCAAAGAGATCCCTTTTTTATGGTCCATTAACTATGGAAACGTAACTGTTAGGGTCTGGGGGGCTTCGCTTGACGGATGTAACAGCAAAGGCACACAAGGTTGTGAAGGGGGGAACGCGGCAGGGGCTCATTTCCCTCCTCGCCACTGCCTGTCTCGATATGCCGGCTATGGTCGTCGTTTCTTCAGTTCTCATTAACCTTCTTGCGCTGGTCATGCCCCTGGCGATCATGCAGGTTTATGACCGCATCATTCCACGGCAGGCGATGGAAACGCTCGCGGTGCTTGTCATTGTAGTTGCGCTTACGGTTGTGGCAGAAGCCATATTCAGGATAGCAAGAAATCATGTTGTCAGCTGGAATGCGACAACCCTTGCCTGGCGAACCCATCACGAAGTTCTCAAACGGGTAATGGCCGCGCCTTCCTCGCTACTGGAAACCGAATCCGCCAGCCGGAACCTCGACCGCGTCCAAGCCCTGAATGCCTACGCCGAATGGCACGGCAGTCCGTCCCGCCTTGTCCTGGCGGACCTTCCATTCGTGGCTCTTTATGTGGGACTGATGATCATTGTCGGCGGACAGCTCGCCGCCATTCCGCTGGTCCTGTTTTTGATCCTAGGCGTGGCCGCGCACCAGCGGAGCGCCGGCTTGCGCAAAACCAATGAAAGCCGGGCAGTTGAAGACATGAAAACCCGCGATTTCCTGATTGAGGCGATCAACGGATTGCCCACAATCAAGGCCAGCGCCATGGAAAGCCAGATGCAGCGGCGCTTCGAACGGCTGCAGGAAACCCTGGCCGCCCATTCATTTTCATCCATCAGGCTGGCTGAAGAAACCCAGGCCTTTGGCAACCTCCTGTCCGGCCTCACGCAAATGGTGACGGTAACGGTGGGCGCCATATTTGTCATCAACGGCACACTGTCAATCGGTGCACTTGTCGCCTGTGTCATGCTGGCCGGTCGCGCGGTGCAGCCACTCCTGCGCTGTGTTGGAGTCTGGAACGAGCTGCAATCGGTAATCGTGGGTCTTGAAAAAGCAGGCCCCCTCCTCAAGCTTCCCCCCGTGCAGGAAGCATCCCACCCCGCTTGGACGAAGGGTCCCATGGACATCCGCTTTGCCGGAGTCTCGTTCCATCACGGCCAGGATAGCCGCAAGATTCTCGACAGGGTCTCAATTACCGTGCCTGCCGGCGGCATTCTTGCCATCACCGGCCGCGATGGCGTGGGAAAATCAACATTCGCGGATTTGATCTGCGGCTATCTGTGCGATTACAGCGGCGAAATCCGCGTTGGCGGCTTCGATCCGCGCACAGATGGCGCGGCACTTAAACAATATCTGGCGATTGTCCGCCCAGGAGCCTCAATGATGCGCGGCACCATCATGGACAATCTCATCATGTTCAGAAAGGGCGACGAGATCGAACTCGCCGTTCATGCCGCCAGGCTCATTGGACTTGATGCCCAGATCTCCAAATTGCCGCTCGGCTACCAGACGGTGATGTCCGAAGGCCCCTCAGCCGAACTGCCATCGGGCCTGGTGCAGAGAATTGCAATTGCCCGCGCCATCGCCAGACGCCCTGCAGTGATGATCCTCGATGAGGCAAACGGTGCGCTGGACATGAGCAGCGATCAATTGCTGGCCAGTGGGCTCCGCCGGCTGAAGGGCTTTACGACAACCATAATCATCACCAATCGCCCGTCTTTCGCGGCTGTTGCCGACGAGACATACCGCCTTGAGGCCGGAAAGCTCGTATTGGTTCCGCCAGTTCTGGAAAAGCCTGCCCCATCCCATTCAACCCGGGCGATGCCATGACCGATATTCCATCCAGCGACGGCGCACAGCACCCGATCCGGGTTGCACAACGCCGGATCGCCGAGGTTTTCGCCCGTGGCGCCTCGCTTCCCCGTTCAGAATCAGCGCCAGGCCTTTTGTCCTGTGTTGTCCCCATTGCCGAGGCGGTGGGCTGGCGGGGAACGCCCCGGCAGATTGCCGAAGCCATGCCTCATGAGACGCTGGTCACTGATGTGGCCATGTTCCGGACGGTAGTGCTCCGCCTTGGCATTGAAACGGAAAAAGTCAATGTTCCGGCTCACCGGATCCGCAATGAGTATTGTCCCTGCATCGTCGCCAACGCGCCCAACAGCCTGGTTTTCGTCCAGTCCGTAGACGCCAACGGAACGGCCCGGATCTTTGATTCCAAAACCGCCGCATGGCAGACCGTGGACCGGCGGAAGCTGGCGGGCGAAGTTTACATCGTGCGCCTGCTCGATCCCTTCGTGCTGCAGGAACAATTGCAGCGCGATGGCTTTGTTTGGCCGCTTCTCCGCAGGTTCAGCGACAGTTTGAAAATGGTGTTCTGGCAAAGCCTGGCAATCAACCTGCTTGGGCTCGCCGTTTCATTCTATGTCTTGTATGTCTACGACAAGGCGATTGGCGGGAAATCGGTCGACACGCTCACCCTCCTCTTCATCGGCGGGCTGGCCGTGGTTGGAATGGAGTTGCGGCTTCGTCACCATCGTGCGGCAGCCATTGCCCGGCTTGGCGCACGCTTCGACGCATTGGCGACAACAGGAGCCTTCCGCACAGTCCTCGGCCTGCCGCTCGGCATGAGCGAAAACGCACCGCTGTCCGCTCAGCTGACGCGCTTCAGGCAACTTGAGGTAGGGCGCGAGTTGTTTGGCGGCAGCCTCGCAACCTCGTTGATTGATCTCCCCTTCACGATCATCTTTTTCATAATGATCTTCGCCTTGGGCGGAGCACTTGGTTTTGTTCCCGTGGCCTTCGCCGCGGTTCTTTTGCTGGCCGGCCTGAGTACAACACCCGGCCTGTCCAAACAAATACAGGACATGGGTGACTGGAAGGCGAAATCGGATTCCCTGCTCATTGAAATCTGCACAAGGCTCAAACTCATCCGGGCCGACAATGCGGAAGATGTCTGGCTCCAGCGAACGTCGGAATCCTATCGCAATTACCTTCTCAGCAAATTCCGCAGCCAGCAGTACAACAATACCCTGCAAGTCCTGGCCCAGGCCGGGGTGACACTTTCCGGCGCGGCAATGCTTTGGCTCGGCACCCTTAAGGTCATGCAAGGCAATCTTTCCATCGGCGCCCTCATTGCCATCATGGCTGTTGCGTGGAGGGTTCTGGGGCCGATCCAGACCGTTTTCCTCTCGATGCACCGGATCAAGACCATCATTGGAACCATCCGGCAGTTGGACAGGCTGATCAGGATAAAGCCTGAGCGGGAGCCGGGCCGCATTACCGGCACGGCGCTCGAGCTTTCCGGCCAGATGTCGCTGGCCGGCGTTTGCTTCCGCTATGCCAACCGCTCAGATCTGACGATCAAGGGCATTTCGCTCGATGTGAAGGCGGGAGAATTCATAACCGTCACCGGGCCAAGCGGCGCGGGCAAGTCAACCCTGCTGAAGATCATGCTGGGCCTTTACCAGTCGCAAAGCGGCAGCGTCCGCCTCGACGATCTTGATCTTCGCCAGATCGATCCAAGGGAACTCCGCCAAAGGCTGAGCTTCCTTGGCCAGGATCCCGCCTTCTTTTACGGCACCGTGGCCCAGAACCTCCGGCTTGCGGCAGCCGATTCCACCGATATGGAACTGGTGGCCGCCCTCGAGAACATTGGCATCAGTGTTGCCGATCCGATTTTGGTGGAGGGGCTGGAAACGCGGCTGAACGCGGTGAACCGGCGTGCCATGTCGCTATCCTTCATACAGCGCCTCGCCATAGCGCGCAGCTTCTTGACCGAAGCGCCGGTCATCCTGCTTGACGAACCGGCCAACCACCTTGACCGGGAAGGCGATGAGGCGCTGATGCGCCTGATCGCCAAAGCCCGGGGCCGCAGCACGATTATCATGACGACGGCAAGGCCCAGTCACATGCGCGCCGCCGACCGGGTGGTTGTGTTGCAGGAAGGCAATATCGTGGCGCAGGGCAAACCGGAACAGATCGTGCCGCGCCTTATGGCGCAGAATGTCAGGGCCGCCGGATGATCACCAGACCATATTCAAAGCTAGGGGCAACAAGATGAAGCTTTCAAACTGGCTCAAGTCCGACGGTGCGGCGGCGGGATCGAATTCCTTCGTTCTGCCGCTTGAACTTGAAGACGCGCGGCCCGTCAGGATTCAGCGCACGATCTTGCGCACCGGCAGCATCATCTTGCTGGCGGCAACGCTCTGGGCCAGCGTCACGCCGATCAGGGAGCTGGCCATTGCCCCTGGACAGATTATTCCGCGTGGCGATATCCGCGCCGTCCAGCACCTTGAGGGCGGAATCATCGCTGAAATCTATGTGAACCCCGGCGCCATGGTGAGGGCGGGCGATCCCCTGCTGCGCCTTGCCCCTGACCAGGCGGGCGGCGACCTCGGGCAGTTGCGGGCCCGTTCGGATGATCTCAGGCAGCAGAAGAAGCAGCTCGAACAATTGATCCTCTCACAGAAGACTGGCGCCCCCCTCCGGCTCAGCGGGATGGACCTCGGAACCGAGCAGCAGGCCGTATTGGATACGCGCATGAATGAGCGGAATGCCGAGCACCGCACCCTGCAATCGCGGATCGAGCAGCGCAATGTCGAGATTGCCAATCTGGAGAAGGAAACCAGGGCCCTGGAGGGCATGGTAGCCATCCGGCAGCAGGTTTTCGATGACAAGGCCAACTTGCTCAAGCAGGGGCTCGCCACCCGGCGCGACTATTACAATGACCAATCCACCCTTGAGCAGACCAGGACCCAGCTGCTGAATTCCCAGGGAAAGCTCGCTTCAGCCAAAGAAGCCCTGGATGAAGCAAACAGCCTGCTGGCGGCGTCCGATGCGAAGGCCAGACTTTCATGGACGGAGGAACTTTCGAAAGTTACCGCCGGTCTCAAGGAAACCGATGAGGCGCTGGCCAAGCAGCAGGACAGGTTCAGCCGGCTCATAGTGCGCGCGCCCGTCAGCGGCGCCGTGCAGGTGCTGACCGTAAAATCCGCGGGCGAGGTCATTATGCCCGGCGACACGTTTGCCAGGATCGTGCCGGAAGACGTGCCGCTCGTTGCCGAAGTGCAGGTGCGGCCTGATGACATCGGGAATGTGAAAATCGGCGACCGGACCGAACTGCGGATCACGGCCTTCGATTCCTCGATCTATGGCAAGATTCATGGCAAGGTCGAAAGCATTTCGCCCTCCTCGTTTCAGCGCGAAAACGGCGATTTCTATTTCAAGGCGGCGGTCAGTCTCGATGAATTGGAACTTCCCGGCCATGCCGTGGTTTCACCGGGCATGGTGGTCTCCGCCGAGATCGTGATCGGCGCCAAATCATTCCTGCGTTATATCCTCAAGCCGGTTTTCAAGGTTTACGGGCCAGCCTTCAGCGAGCGGTGATGGCGAAAGCGCTTCCTTAACCGGTAATCGCCGCGATGAGTGCGCGCACACCTTGAGGGCTTCGCGCCCGCTCAGCCCGCTGAGGTTCCAGGTTTGGACACGAGTCATCCTGCTTGCATAGCCGCCTGCAACTACCTATTTCAAATCCAACTGCGGGCGGAATGTGGACAAGATGGCCGGTGTGGACCGAGGCGAGCAAGGCGAACTAGTTGAGGTGCGGCGCTGCGCCACGCGCGGCGAGGCTGAACAATACGCCTTGGTTTTGACAGCCATGGGCATTCAGTCGTTGATTACCCCGGAGGGCAAATTCACCGCCCTGTATGTGGCGCGCGACGATACCGCAAGGGCCAATGCTGAGCTCGCGGCCTATGACAGCGAGAACCGCCGTCGCCCGCCGGAGAGAGTTTGGGTGCGCCCGCCACTGCCGCGTGTCGAAGTGGCGATGGTCTATTGGACCGTGCTGCTGTTCTTTTTTGCCGCCGGGCGCAACGAAGCGTTTTCTTTTGACTGGATCAGTGCCGGGGCGGCCCAGACCGGATTGATCCTCAAGGGCGAGTGGTGGCGCGCTGTAACGGCCTTGTGCCTGCACCAGAGTGGCGCGCACCTTCTCGGCAATCTTGTCTTCGGCACGGTTTTCCTGATGCTCCTGTCCCAGGTCACTGGCGCCGGTGTCGCGGCACTCGCAATGATCACCGCCGGTACAGTGGGCAACGTTCTGAGTACACTTGTGCGAGCCCCGGAGCACACGTCGATTGGCGCCTCCACGGCAATATTTGCCGGCATCGGCCTGCTCGCCGCATTGCGCCAGGTAAGGCGTCAGGATCATGCCCTCTCCACCCTCCGCAACTGGGTGCCGCTGGCTGGCGGATTGGCGCTGCTGGCATTCCTGGGGCTCAGCGGCGAGAATACCGATGTGCTTGCCCATGTGCTGGGCTTTGGATCAGGGATTGCCGTGGGCTGGGTGCTTGCAAGGTGGGACCGCGATTGGACCCTGGACCGAGGCTTGCAGTGGAAATGCGCCGGCATCGCTGGCGGAGCCGTGGCTGCCGCCTGGATTGCGGCGGCTCTTGCCTAAAGTTGATTTTCAGGTGGTGTGCAGAAACTGCATGAGATTCGACTCTGCCAAACTCAGGTTGCGCTTTCTTGGAGCGTCCCCAGCATGCTCAAGCTCGCCCTTTTCGAAACTTTCAATGATCCTGGGATGAATGTAGCTTTTTCTGGTCACTGCTGGTGTGTTCGCAAGCTCTGCGCTGATTTTCCGCGCGACGGCCGCGACTGCGCGCCGTGCTGCAGCCGTTGTGCTTGGGGCTTCCAAACTCTGGAACTCATTCAGCGCTACCGATGACGCAAACAAGGTTCGAAAGTCTTTTGCGGTGATGGGCTTGCCGGAGCTTTCGGCAAGGTATTGATTGAGGTCTCCCGCCGTCATGGGCCGGAACCCATCGCTTGATATCAGTTTAAAGAGCCGGGCGCCTGGATAAGCGCGGAGTTCCTTCAAGGCAGCGATGAGTAATGGATCGTCACAACTTTTGTCGATGTGCTTACCGCCCTTGCCCCGGAATGCCAGATGAAAACCATCGCTGTCCATTTTCAGGTGGCGCTTCAGCAGGGTCGAGACCCCTCTTCCGCCCTCGTCGCCCGCATAGGCTTCATGGCCCGCGCGCAGATGCAGCAGGTCGACGATACGGGCCGCGGCCGCCAGGGGCATGTTCTCTGTGCCATCGGCCAAGTCGCGCTTTATGCAGGTTCGCAGCCGGCCCACCACGCTCCCTATTTGAGTTAGCCGGAATGCCTTCGCGGCAGCCCTGACTTCAACCCATTCAGGATGGTAAATATATTGTAAACGTCCCGCAGCATCTCTTCCCACTGCCTGCAAATGCGCGTCTTTTTCAGTCGCAATGCGGACATTCGACCACGCCGGTGGAATGACTAGCTCGGCAATTCTTTTCAAATTGGTCCGGGAAATGTTGCGCTTGCCGTCGTCGATGTAGGAAAAACTCGCGCCATTTTTTGAGCGTTTGATACCGAGCTCGTCCGCCGTAATGCGGCGGATTCCCAGGAATTCGATTGCGTTTTCCTCGACTGTTCCCGGTTCGTCTAAGCTTGCCACAACTAATCCTCTGGTTTGAGGCTATAGCTCGGCCTCTGCGGCAAAGTAGAAAGAAGTCATAAAAGAAAGGTTCCATTTGACGGGAACTTCAAGGGGCGCCGGGAATTTCAATTTAACGATTAATGCAAGGTTAATTGCCGGACCTTCAGGTTTCATTCCTGAGGCCGGTGTGCAGCCAGTCTATCAACAAGGCAGAAGATTTCTAAACTATGGCTCTTCCATGTTGTTTCGCTTGGCCCAGTCAATGGGGCAGAGCGAATAGAAGTATTCGCAGCGCCTGCCGGTCATGTCATAGTCGAGGGTCACGCCCTCGGGCAACCAAACAATATCCCCGGGGTGGCATTCCAGTTCGCCGGCGCTGGTGCGCACGATCATCGTGCCCTTATGGATAAAAAGGATTTCGTCATAGAGCGTTGTCCAGTGAATGCAGACATCTTCGCCGATCTCCATGCCGCCGCCCATCTGTTTGCTGATGCTGGCGGTGATGGTCCGGGCGGTCTGGGTTACGCCTGACGGCGTTATGCAATCCTTGAACGGAAGTTCGGCGCGTTTGAACAATTTGGCTTCGGGCATGATCACCTCCTGGGGCTGACAATAGTTGATGTCGTGATGCCTCCCGGCGCCATGGCAGCCAGGGCGCGGACCACGGGGCCGGGAACGCGGTTTTCCTGTTCGAGCCGGTCCTTGCGGCGGATTGCTTGGCGCACCATGTGGGCGCCGATGTAACGGATGGGCTCCGGTGGCAGCCACCTTTCGGGTGGCCGCACAAGCCCGCAGGATGACCATTCATCATTCTTGCCAAGGGCAAGGCTCGCGAGAATCTTCGCCGTCACCGGGGTCGTCGCCACGCCATTTCCGGAAAAGCCAAATCCATAGAAAATGTTTGGTGCGCCAGGCAACGGGCCAAAGAGTGGCAAGCCGCTGCGTGTGCGGTCAATCGGCCCGCACCAGCTGTCGGCATAGGGCAGATCGGCGAAGGCCGGGAAGCCGCGGCTGACGCAGTCCCGGATATCGGCCTCGCGTATCGAGCGGCCTTCGAAACGGTTGGTGCCGAGGCTGCCAAATCCAATGATGCCGCCGGTGATTCCGGGTTGAAAGCGGTGATCGGCGGTGGTCCTGAATCCCGTCACGAAAGTTTGGCTGTCACCCATCAGGGGGCGCCGCAGATAACCCATTTTTTCGAGGAGTTCTGGTGCCGGCTCGGTTACGGAGTCATCGCTGGCAATCACCAGGATCGACGGGCGAAGTTCGGGCACGGATGTTGACCAGGCATTTAATGTGAGGATGCAGACCGGTGACCGCATCATCCCCTTGGGCGTTTTGACAACCGCGGGATTTTGCCGCTCCAGCTTAACCATCCGCGAATTCTCGAAAATGCGAATGCCCCTGGCCAAGGCAGCGCGGCGCAGGCCGCGCACCAGTTTGCCGGGATGAAGCGTTGCGGCAGTGGGGTCATGGATGCCCGCAAGGAATCGGTCAGTGCCGCAGAGCGCCCTGATCTCCGCGCCCGTCACACGGGTGAAGGGATGCAGCCCGCTGCTTTCCAGGTTTTCCAGAATGCCGTTCCATGATCCCACATGCTTTTGGCAGGTGGCGCCCCATATCCAGCCATCCGGGCGGATCTCCGCATCAATGCCATTGGCCTTGCAAAAGCGCTCGATGTTTCCCGCCGACGCGGCAAAGGCGTGGCCCAGGGCAATGGCGCCTGCCTCACCACAGAAGGCTTTCAGCGCCGCAAACTTGGCCCATTGCGACAGCACCATGCCGGAGTTCCGTCCCGATGCCCCGCCGCCGCAGATATCGGCCTCAATGATTGCCACATCGCAGGACGGATCGCGCTCCTTGAGGTCAAGCGCTGTCCACAAGCCGGCCAGTCCCCCGCCAACGATGCAGATATCGGCGGTTTGATTTCCTTCGAGGACGGGCGCATCCACCTCGCCCGGCTGGATCGCCTGGCGCAGCCAGAGGCAGCGCCCCTCACTCCGTGTTGCTGTCGTCATCGAGATACTCTCTTGCCTTTGCCACCACTGCATCAGGAAGCGTCAAGGATGCGCGCTTGTCGAGATCGAAGTGAACCACCACATGATCGCTGGTGGCGCGCAAGGCGCCGTCCTCCAGGTCAACCAGTTCATGGCGGAAGCCAAGCGACGAGCGGCCAACACGGGTCATGGCGGTGGAGATCACCAGCAGGTCACCCGACAGGATTTCCCGGCGGTATTCGATGGTCTGCTTTGCGTCGACCCAGCCGCGCCGGCTTTCCTTCAAGTGCCGCGGGCCGCCCATCAGCGCCAGGTAGTGAAACGTTGCGCCGTCGAACAGGGCGCAATAATGCTGCGTGTTCATATGGCCCATGGAATCACACAACCATGGATAGGCAACGCCGCGAAATGTTTCGACCGTCTTCAAGGAGCGCATGGGGCCGGCCTCAGCCATTGTCAGAAAGCGACACGGTCACCACCCTTCAGCTTCAGCATCTGGCGCGCTTCCTGAGGGGTTGCCACATCCAGCGACAATTCCATGAGAATGCGCCTGATCTTGGCCACCTGTTCGGCGTTGCTCTTGGCAAGGGTGCCTGCCCCCAGATAGATGCTGTCCTCGAGCCCCACGCGCACATTGCCGCCCATGGTGGCGCCAATGGTGATCATGTTCATCTGGTGCCGTCCAGCCGCCAGAATCGACCATTGATAGTCAGAGCCGAACAGCCGGTCGGCGGTGCGGCGCATGTGCATGAGATCTTCCGGATGGGCACCGATGCCACCCATGACGCCGAATATCGTCTGCACGAAGAGTGGCGGTTCCAGCAGTTTGCGGTCCAGGTAATAGGCCAGCGTGTAGAGATGGCCAACATCATAGCATTCGCATTCAAAGCGCGTGCCGCAACCCTTGCCGAGCCGCTCGATGAAGGATTCAATCTGGGCAAAGGTGTTAGGAACGACGGTGTCGCGCGTCTTCTCGATATAGGGTTTTTCCCAATCGAATTTCCATTCCTTGATCTTTGCCCCGGCATGGAAAATGCCGAAGTTCATGGATCCCATGTTGAGCGAACAGAGTTCGGGCTGGGCCAGAAGCGGGGCCGCTAGCCTGTCCTCGATGCTCATGCCCAGGGAGCCGCCGGTGGTGATGTTGATGACGGCATCGCAGTTTTGCTTGATGCGCGGCAGGAATTGCATGAAGACCGCCGGGTCAGGCGTAGGCTGCCCCGTTTTGGGATCGCGTGCGTGCAGATGAATGACAGAGGCGCCGGCTTCAGCGGCAGCAATCGATTCCCGGGCGATTTCGTCGGGCGTGATCGGCAGATAGGGCGTCATGCTTGGGGTGTGGACGGAGCCCGTGACCGCGCATGTAATGATCACCTTTCTGGCCTTTGATTTTGCTGCCGAAACCGTTTCTTCCGCCATTACGCCCTCCCGCTTCACGTTTGTTTGACAAGCCATTAAAGTTAAGTCTAACATCACAGAGCTTGTGATCACAAGCTAACAGCAGTTGATAAACTGTCAATGGCGGCGAAGAGGCAGCCTCTTTGCGAACCAAATGAGGGAGAGTGGAATGAAGGTATTGTCCTATCTGAAACCGTTATTGCTCGGCGCGGGCATTGCCATGTTCGCCGCAAGCAACGCATCCGCCCAGGAACAGGTTGTTGTCGTGGGCTGGGGTGGCGTCTGGCAGGATGCCTACCGCAAGGCGCTTTTCGAGCCATTCATGAAGGAAACCGGGATCAAGATCGTCGAAGAGGAATTCGGCGGTGAATACGCCAAGATCACCAGCCAGGTGGAAGCGGGCAAAATCGTTTGGGATGTGGTCCCCTTCGAAAGCCCCCAGGTGATCCAGGGCTGCGACGAAGGCATCTTCGAGAAGCTTGACTGGGACGCATTGGGCGGCCGCGACAAGCAGATCGGCTATGCGGCCCATGACTGCGGCATCGCTTCAGATATCTGGGCCACGGTGATGGCCTATGACGGCGACAAGATCACGGACGGACCAAAGTCCTGGGCGGAGTTTTGGGATGTGGCCAAGTGGCCGGGCAAGCGCGGCTGCTACAAGGATGCGCGCATCATGATCGAAATAGCGCTCATGGCCGATGGCGTTAAAAAGGAAGAAATCTATGACGTGCTCCGTTCGCCGGAAGGCTTTGACCGGGCCTTCAAGAAGCTCGATGAGCTGAAGCCGCACATTCTCTGGTCGGAGAGCGCTGCTGACGGCATGCAGCGTTTGCTTGCGGGTGACGTGGCTATGAACATCAACTTCAATGCCCGCGTCACGGGAGCTGCAAAGGAAAACAAGCGCAACCTTGTCATCGGCTGGAGCTCAGGCTTCTGGGTCGGCACTGACTATTGGGTGAAAATCGCCAAGGGGCCAAATCCCGCGGCAGCTCAGAAGCTGCTTGCCTTCTATGCAAAGCCTGAAACCCAGGCGGAGCTTGTGAAGCATCTCTCCTATGGTGTGCCCACACTCGCTGCCTATGACCTCATGTCTCAGGAGATCAGGGACTCACTGCCGACAGCGCCCGACAAGGCCGCATCGGCTGCAGTCTATAGTGACGAGTACTGGGTCGACCAACAGTCTAAGGCGACTGAACGCTTTAATACCTGGGTTTCCCAGTAACCATCAGCATCCGGGCGGGCATCCATCATGGCTGCCCGCCGTTTGCGTTCTCCCGCCGTCAGATGGAGTATCCATGACACATTCAGCCTTGGCGCATGCGTTGCGAAACGAGGAACTGCCGTCCGTGCTGCGCGATGCGGAAGCCCGCTACGTGGCGGCCAATCCTCGCAGCGCAAAACTCAGCGAAGAAGCCCAAGGTCATTTGCCCGGCGGCAATACGCGGACCACGGTGCATTACTCGCCATTTCCCCTCTATATCGCCAAAGGTGAAGGAAGTCGGCTTACCGATGTTGACGGCCACAGCTATATCGACTTCATCAATGAATACACCGCCGGGGTCTTCGGTCATTCCAACGCCCTCATTGCCGAGACAATTTCCCGGACAATCGCACAGGGCCTGAATTTCGGCGCGCCAACCGAGCATGAAGTGAAGCTTTCCGGAGAATTGCGGAAGCGTTTTCCCGCCATGGAGCTTTTGCGCTTCTGCAATTCCGGCACCGAGGCAAACCTTCTCGCCATGGCCACGGCTCGGGCAGTGTCCGGCAAGGACGCCATCATGATCTTCAATGGCGCCTACCATGGCAGCATCTTCTATTTCAGCCACGGGCCCTCGCCGCTCAACATGCCATTCCCGGTTATCACCTCAACGTTCAATGATCCCGAAAAAGCGGCTTCCGACATTGCCAGGCACGCGGGCAAGCTTGCCGCCGTGATCGTTGAGCCCATGCAGGGCGGAGCCGGTGCCTTGCCCGCCACACCCGCCTTTATCGCAGCGCTTCGCGAAGCAACCGAACAGCATGGTGTGCTGCTGATTTTCGATGAAGTCATGACATCGCGGGTTCATTTCGGCGGGTTGCAGGCGCATTTCGGCGTGAAGCCCGACCTCGTAACACTTGGCAAATACATTGCAGGCGGCCTCACCATCGGCGCGTTTGGCGGGCGAGCCGGCATCATGCGTCGGTTTGATCCGTCAAAGCCAGGAGCATTCCCGCACGGCGGCACCTTCAATAACAATGTGGTGGCCATGTCTGCCGGCTACGTGGCGCTGAGCAAAATTCTCACCCAGGAGGCGTCCGACCGCATGAACGAGCTTGGCGACCGGCTGCGGGTGAAACTCAACGGCCTTGCCTCCAAACACGCGCTGCCGATGGTTGTCACGGGGTTTGGATCGATCTTTGGCATTCATTTTCATGAGGGAACGCTGCGCAACATCGACGACCTTGATCGCTGTGAAGAAGGCCGCGAGGGTGAAATGGCCGACCTCAAAAAACTGTTTCACCTCGATATGATCGACGGCGGCATCTATATCGCCCGCCGCATCATGGGAAACCTGTCGGTTGAAACGACCGAAGCGGAAACGGACAAGCTTGCAGCTGCGGTGGATGAATTCCTAGTGAGCCGGAAAAACCTGTTCAAAGCCGTATTCAACCGATGACGACGCTACAGGGCCGCGCTGATGATTTCAGCGGCGTCTTCGATGTCGCCCACGATTGCATCGCGCACCTGGGCCGGCTTGCCGGATTTGATCGCCTGAATGGCGCGATGGTGCTGCACATAGACCGGTTGCTTCTGCGCGGCGAAGACGCGCTGCTGCAGGTGCAGCAAGGGGCCGGCCTGAAGCCACAGCGATTCAATCATCTTGACCAGGGTGGGCATCTTAGAGGCGGTATAAAGCGTGAAATGGAACTCGCGGTTCCACGCCAAAGTGTCCGTATGGCTGACTGCCGTCTTGGCCTCCATCAGGCTCGTCAAATGAGTCATGTGGGTCAGCATTTTGGGAGTCACGTGGCGCGCACCCTCCTCCGCGGCCAGGCCTTCGAGCGAGGTGCGGATGCGCGTGATCTCGTTGAAGCGTTCGCGGGTGAACACCGGCAGGGAGACACTGCGGTTTGGCAGAAGCGTCAGCACGTGCTCGGCAACCAGCCGGCGCAGCGCCTCGCGCACCGGCATCACGCTGATGCCGAAGGAACTGGCAAGCGAACGGATCGTCATGGTGGAACCCGGGGCTATTTTCCCGGAGATGAGCGCTTGCTTGAGCTGCTCATAGACTTCTTCATTCAGCGTGCTACGGCTGAGCTTTGGAACATCGAACCCCGACTCGGATTCATCAGAAACATGCTGAATTTTGCGCGATAATGCTGACATTTATTGATTTGCCCGTCCGTTAGCCCGCTTCTGGTGAATGAAGCCTAGCTGCTTGTAATGAGTGATCACAAAAAACGCAAATGCAATTTGAGAGAACCAGCCCTGCAGCCAAAAGCCCCGCCGCGGCCCTGCGCGATGCAAACGGCGTCCGGAAGTCCGTCCGCCGTTCGCAGCGCCTGAGCGCGCTCCGCAATTCGGTTCTCGTCCTGCCGCTGATGGCCCTGCTCGTGTTTGCCTTTATCGTGCCCATCCTGCTGTTCATGTACCGTTCGGTTGACAACGGCCTGTTGCACCGCAGCTTCCCCCAGACCAATGCAGCGCTTGAGTACTGGATCTCGCCAGCCGATGTTCCCGATGCGGCCTACGCGGCGCTGGTGGCTGACCTAAAAGCAATTCCCGGCTCAAGCGAATTGGCGGTCATTGCCCGCAACCTCAACAATTTCGAGGAAGGTTTCCGCAGCCTGCTCATGAAAACGGCAAACCGCCTGCCGGATGAAGCGCCGCCCTCATGGAAGGAAACTCTGGTTGAGATCGACAAGCGCTGGCTTGACCCTGACTATTGGGCCGTCCTCAAATACCAGACAGGCCCGCTCACCGCCGCGTTCGTGCTGGCGGCGGGCGATTTGAAACAGGATCGTGATGGCCAAATCATCCGGCAGCCGCCGGAACAGCGCCTTTACATTCCACTCCTCTTCAGAACCTTTGAGATCAGCCTGACCGTTGCTGTCATTTGCCTGCTGCTCGGCTATCCCACCGCCTATGTGCTGACAAGGCTTTCGCCCTTCATCGCCGGGATTCTGATGATCGCCGTGTTGCTGCCGTTCTGGACATCTCTTCTGGTGCGGACCACGGCCTGGATCATCATCCTGCAGGGCAATGGCCCGCTGAATGGCTTGCTGCAATTCGCGGGCATCATCCAGCGGCCGCTGGAACTGATATTCAACCGCTTTGGAACTCTCGTGGCGATGTCCCATGTGCTTCTGCCCTACATGATCCTTCCGCTTTACAGCGTGATGAAGTCGGTCCCCGAGAGCCACATGCGGGCTGCGCATTCATTGGGGGCAAACCGGCGCATTGCCTTCCTGCGGGTTTACCTGCCGCAGACCATGCCTGGAATCGGTGCCGGCCTCATGTTCGTTTTCATACTGGCGCTCGGCTATTACATCACGCCGGCGCTGGTCGGCGGTCCGCGCGACCAGATGCTCAGCTACATGATTACTTATCATGTCAACGAGGTGGTCAACTGGGGTATGGCCTCGGCGCTCGGCCTCATGCTGCTTGTCACAACCATCATCCTGCTCGTTCTGTTCAGCAGGCTGGTGAAACTCAGCCATTTCATGAGGTAGCACATGAGCCTGCCCCATCACGCATCCGCCGAGGACCGCTTCTGGTACATCCTGTCCCGCGGCGTCTGCTTTGTCGTGCTCGGCTTTCTCGTCCTGCCAATCTTCGTCATCATTCCGATGTCGTTTACCGCCGGCAATCTGCTCGTCTTTCCGTTCCCCGGCCTGTCGCTGCGATGGTATCAGAATATCCTCAGAGGCGATGCGTGGATCGATGCGGCGAAAAACAGCCTTTTTATCGGGCTTTCATCCACCGCGCTTGCCATGGCCCTGGGCACCCTTGCGGCCACGGGCCTCTCGCGGATGAATTTCGCGCTGAAACCCGCCATCATCGGTGTCATCCTCTCGCCATTGCTGATCCCGATCGTGATCACCGCCGTCGGCATGTATTTCCATTTCGCCGGTATTGGCCTGAGCGGCACCTATCTCGGGCTCATCCTGGCGCACACGGTGCTCGCCGTGCCCTTCGTCGTCATCACGGTTCTGGCTTCGCTCGAAGGCTTTGACAACAACCTGCTGCGCGCCGCGGCAACGCTGGGCGCGCCGCCCGTGAAGACCTTCCGGCGCGTGACATTGCCCATCATCTTTCCCGGCATTGCGTCTGGCGGCCTGTTTGCATTCGTCACGTCTTTCGATGAAATCGTCGTAACCCTGTTTCTGGCAGCACCGACGCAGCGCACCTTGCCCCGGCAGATTTTCAGCGGGGTGCGGGAATATGTAAGCCCGGGCATCGCGGCAGTGGCCACGCTGCTGATCGTGCTGTCCGCCTTGCTGCTGCTGGCGGTCCAGTTGCTCGAGAGGCGGGGAAGACGGCTCGCCGGGAAAAGCGAAACTCCGAAGCAGCACAACTGAAAAAAATACTCCGTGGTGATCTGGCGCACGCCGATAACTGCGACCGCGTCCATCGTAAGAGCCGCGGCACCGCGAATCATATTAATCCGTGGACGGACGGTTTCTGCTTTTGCGCGGGCAGCAGTTCAGGTCGTGTCGGGCTTCAGCGCCTCCCAGGCCAGCCCGTGGCATTCGTTGAGGATTTCATCGACCTCGTGCGCGGGCTTCCGGCGGGAACCGGGCGGACGGCCCGGGCGCAGCGGCGAGCGGAACTTCGGGGCTTTTTCCCTCTCGCGCCGGAGCCGCCAGCGGGCCAGGCGCTTGGCCTGGCGCGGCAGATCATCGAGCGCCAGCCTGAGGGCCTCGAGCCGGCGGGCGATGCGCTGGGCATTCACCAGGCCGTCTGGCGGCGCAGCAGCGGGCTTGGGCGGACGCGAGGGCCACAGGTCGTCGACCTTGGAACCGGGCCCGAAGAAGTGGATGCGCGGCGGATATTTCGAATATTTTACCCGGGGCTCACGCAGCTCCGGAAAATCTTTCCGCGTATCGTAGAGCTGGAAGGCGGGGAGGGAAGGCCCGCCGCCCTTTCCGATGACAAGTCCCTTGGGCATGGGCCGCGACGGCGCCAGCTCCACCACGACACCGCGCGCCGCGATGACAATCAGGCGGCGCAGGGCGGATTCGGCGGGACGGAGGACACGCAGCACGGCGCGGTGCAGGGACGGCGGAATCCGCGAAACCGCATCTGTGCCGTCAAGCCCCAGCAGGGCGAACAGCGTTTCAACTATCACTTTGAGCGCGTCGCTGTTGCGTTTGATGGCCAGGTCCCAGTCGATCTTCCAGTCCATGATGCTTCCTATCATTCATACTGAACAAAACAGGAACATATGAGCTCAATAGGAATAGATTGTCAAGGGGATATATCCGATTGTCTGCACTATTTGTTGCGCAGATATCACGAGCCACGGAAATCGGCGCGGCACCGCGTCCCGCTTGTCCGTGCCGCTTGTTTCATCACGGTCTTCTGAGTAAACTTTGCCACACGAATCCAGCGCAGGGAGCCACACCAATGGATAGCAACTCGGTTTTTAAGCTGTTTGTGATTTCAACTCTAGCCGGCACGGCCCTGCAAGGCGCCGCACACGCAGCGGATGCTACCACAGATACCAGCGCCGGACCTGCAGTGCGCTTCCTGCTTGAATCACAGAGCGGCTACAGCTTCCTCAGCGGGGGAGCGCTTGACTCTGAAGAAGAAGATTCCTTCTCCACGACCGGCGCAGTGGGGCGCATCAACGTCGAAGCAGGCGAATACTTGAATATCCAGGGCGATATTTTTGGAGATTATGCCTGGATCGATGGTGATGCGGACGACAGCTACCAAAGCCAGATCGGCGGCGGTCTGCATCTCTACGGGCGCAGCGACATGGGGGCTCTGGGGGTGTTTGGCGCCTTGGGGGATGTCAGCATTGCGAATGACAGCGGCGGCGATGATGGTGGGTTGAATTATATCGCCGGCGCCGAGGCGCAGCTTTATCAGGGGGACTGGACATTCTATCTTCAGGCAGGCTGGCTGGACAGTGAACGCAGCGACGATGTTGACATGATCCGCGATGCCCTGTTCGCGCGTGGCGTGGTCCGCCATTATTTCGGCGCTGACACGCTAATCCAGGCCGAAGCCGCCTATGTGAGTGGCGAGATGGATGACGACAATGATGACATGGATATCTGGTCGGTCGGCGCCCGCTTGCAACACCGTTTTGACTTCTGGCCGGGGGCCTTCTATGTGGGCTACAGAGGTGACTTTGCAGATCAGGACGACACTGCAGGGCCTATCGACAGCCACACGATCCAGTTCGGCGCGACCTATACCTTCGGAAGCGACAGCTTGCAGGACAATGAGCGCAATGGCGCGGCCATGGACCTTCCCGCCTTCATGCGTTGGCAGGGAATTGCCGCCGGCCCGCTGGAATAAGCGTTTCTGAACCGCAGCTGACCATTTGCGCCAGTGCATTCCCATATGGGGGCGGCGTGAGCATGCCTAAGATATTCAGCCATATCAATAGGTTGGTTACGTTTATTGGCGGAGAGGGAGGGATTCGAACCCCCGGTACGCTTGCGCGTACTTCGCATTTCGAGTGCGACGCGATCGACCACTCTGCCACCTCTCCGCATGCCCTAAAGCCCGTGGTCGCCCCCGCTGAATAGCCAAGACGCAACGCCCTGCCAAGCCCCAATTCGGCCCCCCGTTGACAGGGCGCGGCGACCTGCTAGAAACCGCCCGAACCAGGAAACAAAGGCCCATCATGACTATCGCCGTTTCAGCGATGCGTTCAGACCGGATTGCCCCCGCAATCGCAGGCCAGGCTCGCCTTTCCGCCACTTTCAAAAAACCAACTAAAAAAACCGTCTAGCCTCATCCCCGGCCTCATCGCTCTCGGGGGTGGTGGCCGAAAACCCCTATGCCGAAAGCGGAGCCCCAAGGCTCCAGAGCGGGCGGATCAGAGACCAGATCAAGGAGACTTCCATGGGTTACAAGGTTGCAGTCGTCGGCGCCACGGGCAATGTGGGCCGCGAAATGCTGAATATCCTCGCCGAGCGCGAGTTCCCCGTCGATGAGTGCTTTGCCATCGCCTCGCGCAAATCCATGGGCGTTGAGGTCTCCTTCGGCGACAGGACCCTGAAGTGCAAGGACCTCGAGCAGTTTGACTTCTCCCAGGTGGATTTCGTGCTGATGTCGGCGGGCTCCGCCGTCTCCAGGGAATGGTCGCCCAGGATCGGAGCGCTTGGCTCCATCGTCATCGATAATTCCTCCTGCTGGCGCTATGACGCCGAAGTGCCCTTGATCGTTCCGGAAGTGAACGCCCATGTGCTGGTCGAATACATGGCCCGCAACAAGCGCCGCAACATCATCGCCAATCCGAATTGCTCGACAGCCCAGCTCGTCGTGGCCCTGAAGCCCCTGCATGACGTGGCCAGGATCAAGCGCGTTGTGGTGTCCACCTACCAGTCCGTCTCCGGCGCCGGCAAGGAAGGCCTCGATGAACTGTGGAACCAGACCAAGGGCATCTTTGTGACCGACGCCCCGACGCCCAGGAAGTTCCCCAAGCAGATCGCCTTCAACGTAATCCCCCATATCGATGTGTTCATGGACTCGGGCGAGACCAAGGAAGAATGGAAAATGGTGGTTGAGACCAAGAAGATTCTCGATCCCAAGATCAGGCTCACCGCAACCTGCGTGCGCGTGCCGGTGTTCGTCGGCCACTCGGAAGCGGTGAACATCGAGTTCGAGCAGCCGATTTCGGCGGAAGAAGTGCGCGAGATTTTGCGCGAGGCGCCGGGATGCATGGTGGTCGACAAGCGCGAGGATGGCGGCTACGTCACCCCGGTTGAATGCGTCGGCGATTTCGCCACCTTCATCAGCCGCATCCGCGAGGATTCAACCATCGAGAACGGCATCAACCTCTGGGTCGTCTCCGACAACCTGCGCAAGGGCGCAGCACTCAACACCGTGCAGATCGCCGAATGCCTGATCAACCGCGGGCTGCTCAAGAAAGCCGCCTGATAGAAGCAAACAGGACCGGGCACAAAAATGCCCGGTCCCGCCTACTCCTGTCGCCGTGTTACATCTTTGGCAAAAGAACCTTGTCGATCACATGGATCACACCGTTTGACTGCTCGACGTCTGCAATCGTCACATTGGCAATGCCGCCAGTTTCATCGGTCACAGTCACCTTGCCGCCATCAAGCATCAGCGTGATCTCGCAGCCGCCGACGGTTTTCACCTTGTGTGCCCCGCCGTCATCCTTCACCATTTTCATGACCGCGTCCGACATCGCCTTGGCGCCAACCACATGGCAGGTCAGAACCTTGGTCAGGGCGGCTTTTGCTTCCGGCTTCAAAAGGCCATCAACCGTGCCCGCAGGCAGCGCGCCAAAGGCGTCATTGGTCGGGGCAAATACGGTGAAGGGGCCATCGCCCTGCAGGGTGTCAACCAGGCCCGCGGCCTTGACGGCGGCCACCAGCGTCGTGTGATCCTTGGAGTTGACCGCGTTTTCAATGATGTTCCTGGCAGGGAACATTTCAGCGCCGCCAACCATCATGCCGGCAAAGGCGGATGATGCGCCAAGCGCAAGTGCAAGGGCAATGAGTGATGATTTTAACATGGGGAACTCCTGTTTGAATGTTGTCGATTGACCAACACTGACAGGAACGGATCGTTTTTCCGCATGGTTGCAGAAAGGTTGATGACGATTTCGTGATTGCGGAGAAAACTCCCCGACTTCTGTCTTCCCGGCTTTCGCCGGAATGACAGTGGAAAGAGCAAGTGCGCCCACCCTCTTGCCACCCCGCCTGCAAGATGTGATACGCTTCCGGAAAGTTTGGGGTGTGAGCGTGGGGAAAGTCGTATTAACCTTTTCGATGTCGCTGGACGGCTTCGTCGCCGGGCCGGAGATCAGCCTGGAGAACGCCATGGGCGTGGGCGGCGACAGGCTCCACAAATGGATGTTCCATGGCGGCCCGGAAAACGCCATTGATTTGGGAATGGCCCGCGAACTCCTGTTGAAAGTGGGCGCCGTAGTCCTGGGCCGGCGGACCTATGACGTGGGCCTCCAGCATTGGGGGGACACGCCCTACCCCGTGCCGAGCTTTGTCGTCACCCACGAGAAACTGGACAGGCTTGAAATGGAAAGCGCTGCCTTCACCTTTGTCAACGAGGGTGTTGAAGAGGCCCTGAAGCAGGCCCAGGCGGCGGCGGCCGGAAAAGTCATCATCGTGATGGGCGCCGATGTCGCGCAGCAAATGCTGAAGGAAAAGCTCGCCGATGAAGTCTACATCCAGCTTGTTCCCGTCCTGCTCGGCAGCGGCAGCAGGTTATTCGAGAATTTTGGCGCAGCGCCTCTTGAACTCCACTGTGACCGCGCGGTCAATTCGCCCCACATCACCCATTTGAAATACAAGATTCCACAATAATCAGGCGTTGGGCCGTGTCCCGCCGGTGGCAGCGCCGATGACTCGCCCGACATTGCCTTCCTGCAGCAGCGCCACCCAGCCCTTGCAGCTCTCGGGAACCACGCTCCCCTTGGGCAGCACGATCTTCGCCGCCTCGCCATGCCACATGCCGGCAGGCACCATTTTGCGCACCACATTGTAGTAGTCGATCGTCCGTCCGGCATTCTCGCCCTTCTTGATTTCCGTTGAAACAAAAGGTGCAAATGCCATGAGCCACAGGGTTGCTTCCCGTGTGGGCTTGCCGGCCGGAATGATGATCGAGACATCAGTCTTGTTGTGGGTCATTTCCATGTCGACCCAGCCGGCTGCGTCTTCGCTTCCTGCCGCGTCAATGCCGCCGGAAACACTGGCCCGCTGGCTTCCGACAAAATGCTTGCCGCCATTGATGATGGTTTGCGGCGTATAGACGTTTCTGTCGCCGCGTGATTTGGCATAGTCATATTGCCGCTGTGAACATTCCGGGCTGCCAAGCGTATCGCGCCAGCCCAGGTAATCCCAGTAATCCACATGATAGGACAGCGCCAAAACGTCGGGCTGGTCTTTCAAAGCCTTGAAATAAGCATCCGCCGGCGGGCAGGAGGAACAGCCCTGGCTGGTGAAGAGCTCCACGATAACCGGGCGCTTTGCCGCCGCCAATGCGGGTTTGGCAAACATGGCGGCGGCACCAAGGACAAGGGCGTTCCGGCGGGTGAGTGAACAGGTCATAGGGCCGATATAGCAGCCAATGCGCCAATCAGCCACTCACGAGCCGGTGAGGCCTGATCACTTTTTGCAGGGGTTTTGCGCCGGAAACCGGCCTACATGGCTACCAGTTTCTTAAATCCGCCCCAGAACATGCGTTTGCCGTCGAAGGGCAGTGATTTAAGGTCGTAATTTGACATTGTCGGGTCCTTCATCACCTTCGCCATCACCTGGTCCCGGTGCTTGCGGGACTTGTAGGTGGCCCACGCGAAGATCACGGTTTCACCGTCCTTGAGTTTCACGCTCTGCGGAAAAGAGGTGGACTTTCCCGGCTTCACATCATCGGCCACGGACTCGACATAGGAAAGCGCCCCATGCTTCATCCATGCCTTGCCCGCCTTGGTCGCCATCTTGCGGTAGGCCGCCAGGTTCTTCTTGGGAACGGGAAGTACAAATCCGTCAACATAGGTCATTGTCTTGCTCCTTGTGAATTCAACCATATAAAACGGCGCTAGAGAAAAATTGTTCCTTAGGGATCAAGCCGCATTGGCCAGATTGCGCAGCACGTAAGGCATGATGCCGCCGTTCATGAAGTAGTCCAGCTCATCCAGCGTATCGATCCGGCACTGGACTGAAACCACCAGCGCCGAGCCATCGGCCCGCTGGATTTCAAGTGAAAGCTGCGAGCGCGGCTTCAGGCCTTCCGACAGGCCGCTGATGGTGACAATCTCGTCGCCGCGCAGGTCAAAAACCTGCCAGCTTTCGCCCTCCTGGAATTGCAAGGGAACAACTCCCATGCCAATGAGGTTGGAACGGTGGATTCGCTCGAAGCTTTGCGCGATCACGGCGCGCACGCCGAGAAGTTTCGTGCCCTTCGCCGCCCAGTCGCGCGATGATCCCGTGCCATATTCCTTGCCGGCGAAAATCACCAGCGGCGTGCCGGTGGATTGGTATTTCATCGCCGCATCGTAAATCGGCATCTGCTCAAGCGAGGGATAGTGAATGGTGAAACCGCCTTCCACCCCGGGCACCATCTGGTTCTTGATGCGGATATTGGCGAAGGTGCCGCGCATCATCACTTCGTGATGGCCGCGCCGCGCCCCGTAGGAATTGAAATCAACCCGCTCAACCCCGTGCGCGCTCAAATACTGGCCCGCCGGCGAACTTGCCTTGATGTCGCCCGCCGGGGAAATATGGTCCGTCGTGATCGAGTCGAGGAAAAGGCCCAGCACCCGCGCATCGGCCACATTTTTCACCGGCGCCGGTGTCATGCTCATGCCGGTGAAATAGGGCGGGCTCGCCACATAGGTGCTTTTTTCGTCCCAGGCATAGGTGAGGCCCTTGGTGACCTTGATCTTGCGCCAGGCCGTGTCGCCCTTGAACACATCCTTGTAACGCTTGGCAAAGGCTTTGCGGGTTACGTGTCTGCGCACGAAGTCCGCCACAGCCTTCGCATCCGGCCAGATGTCCCTGAGGTAAACCGGCTTGCCCTTTTTATCATGGCCCAGCGGATCAGTGATGAGATTCACATTCATCGAACCCGCCAGTGCATAAGCCACAACCAGCGGCGGGGACGCCAGATAATTGGCGCGCACATCGGGGTTCACCCGGCCTTCGAAATTGCGGTTGCCCGAAAGCACCGCCACTGCCACCAGATCATTCTTCCGGATCGCTTCGGAAATGTTTTCCGGCAGCGGGCCTGAGTTGCCTATACAGGTTGTGCAGCCATAGCCCACCAGGTCAAAGCCGAGCTTGTCCAGGTCCTTCTGCAGTCCCGATGACTTCAGGTATTCGGTGACCACCTGGCTTCCCGGCGCCAGTGAAGTCTTGACCCATGGCTTCACCGTAAGGCCCTTCTTCTGCGCATTGCGCGCCAGCAAACCCGCCCCGATCATCACCGAGGGGTTCGACGTATTGGTGCACGACGTGATCGCGGCAATCACCACGTCGCCATGGCCCACGTTGAAGTTCGCATTCTCAACGCTATAACGCTGGCCGAGCTGCTCGGCCTTCTTGAATTCAGTGTCCATCACCTTGGCAAAGTCCGAAGCCGACTCCGTCAGGGCCACCTTGTCCTGCGGCCGCTTGGGTCCGGCCATCGACGGCACAACCGTTGCCAGGTCAAGCGAAAGCACATCGGTGAAATCCGGATCAAGCGCCTTCGGCGTCCAGAACATGTCCTGCGCCTTGGCGTATTTTTCAACCAGCGCCACCTGGGCGGCGGGCCGCGCCGTGCCCTTGAGATAGGAAATCGTCTCCGCATTCACCGGGAAGAAGCCGCAGGTCGCGCCATATTCCGGCGCCATGTTGGCAATGGTGGCCATGTCCTCAAGAGCCAGCGTGCCAAGACCCGGCCCATGGAATTCAACGAATTTCCCGACCACGCCTTTTTTGCGCAGCATCTGCGTCACCGTCAAAACCAGATCAGTGGCCGTCGTGCCTTCCGGCAACCGCCCGTCAAGCTTGAAGCCGATCACTTCCGGAATGAGCATCGAAATGGGCTGGCCCAGCATGGCCGCTTCCGCTTCAATGCCGCCAACCCCCCAGCCCAATACGGCAAGGCCATTGATCATCGTGGTATGGCTGTCGGTGCCCACCAGCGTATCCGGATAGGCGGTCGCTATCTGCTTGCCTTTCACCTTGTCGGTGCGCGTCCACACCGTCTTGGCCAGATATTCCAGGTTCACCTGGTGGCAGATGCCGGTGCCCGGCGGCACCACGCGGAAATTGTCAAAGGCTCCCTGCCCCCATTTCAAAAATGTGTAGCGCTCGCCATTCCGGCCATATTCCATTTCGACGTTTTTCCTGAACGCCCCCGTCGAGGCAAAATAATCCACCATCACCGAATGATCGATGACGAGATCAACCGGCGCCAGCGGATTGATTTTGGTGGGGTTCTTGCCCAAACCCTTCATCGCATCGCGCATCGCGGCCAAATCGACAACCGCGGGAACCCCGGTGAAATCCTGCATCAGCACGCGCGCCGGACGGAAAGCGATTTCCATCTCGTCCCGCCCCCGGTTTTTCAGCCAATCGGCAACACCTTCTATATGCGCCTTGGTGACACTGCGGCCATCCTCATGGCGCAACAGGTTTTCCAGCAGCACTTTCAGCGAATAGGGAAGTTTTGAAATGCCCTTGAGGCCATTCTTCTCCGCCGCCTTGAGGCTGAAATAGGTGTAGTTTTTTGACCCCACCTTGAGGGTTTTGCGGGATTTGAAACTGTCGAGGGAGGTGGGGGTCATGCTGGCTTTCCTGGGCTGGAACTTCGGGGCTGGCTATATCTCTAATTGCACCGCAGCACAATTCTAACAATAAGCATAAGGGCTATAACAGCCGTTCCACCATCAGTTTCTTGATTTCGGCAATGGCCTTTGCGGGGTTCAGCCCCTTGGGGCAGGCCTTGGCGCAATTCATGATGGTGTGGCAGCGGTAGAGCTTGAACGGATCTTCAAGATTGTCGAGGCGGTCCTTCCTGGCTTCGTCGCGCGAGTCGATCAGCCAGCGATAGGCCTGCAAGAGAGCAGCAGGGCCGAGATAGCGGTAGCCGTTCCACCAATAGGAAGGGCACGACGTCGAGCAGCAGGCGCAAAGAATGCATTCATACAGTCCGTCGAGCAGCGCCCGTTCATTGTGCGACTGTTTCCATTCCTTCACCGGTTCCGGCGTGGTGGTCTTGAGCCATGGCTCAATCGCCCGGTGCTGCGTGTAAAAGCGCGTGAGATCGGGCACCAGGTCTTTCACCACCGGCATGTGCGGCAGCGGATAAATCCGGACCGCCCCCTCAACCTCGTCGCATGCCTTCAAGCACGCCAGCGTATTGGTGCCGTCAATGTTCATGGCGCAGGAGCCGCAAATCCCTTCCCGGCACGAGCGGCGGAAGGTCAGCGTCGGGTCCTGCTCATTCTTGATCTTGATAATGGCGTCCAGCACCATGGGCCCGCACTGCTCCATGTCCACATGGTAGCTGTCAATTTGCGGATTCTTCCCGTCATCCGGGTTCCACCGGTAAATCCGGAACTCCTGCAGCTTCGAGCCAGCAGGCTTCGGCCAGACCTTGCCAGGCTGGACCTTAGAGTTCTGTGGAAGTGCAAATTCAACCATGATTGCTCTTGTTCTTCTCTTCCCCTCTCCCCTTGAGGGAGAGGGTGGCGCGAAGCGCCGGGTGAGGGGTCTGCTTCAGCGCGTTCCGTAGGTGACCAAAAGGCCCCCTCATCCCCGGCGTTGCCGGACCTTCTCCCTCAAGGGGAGAAGGAATGAAACTGAACATGCACACAACCATCATCAATACACCCGCGCCTTTGGCTTGATGTAGTCAATATCCTTCGACATGGTATAATCATGCACTGGGCGGTAGGCGAGCTTCACCTTGCGCTTGGCCCCGTCGGTCCAGCTCAGCGTGTGCTTCATCCAGCCCTTGTCATCGCGTTTCGGGAAATCCTCGCGGGCATGCGCCCCGCGGCTTTCCTCACGCGCCAGTGCACCCTCGACAGTCACCGCCGCCTGCACGATCAGATTGTCATATTCCAGCGTTTCGATGAGGTCGCTGTTCCAGATCAGCGAACGGTCCGTCACCCTTATGTCATCGGTAGCATTCCAGATGTCGGCAATCTTCTTCACGCCCTCGCGCAAAACCTCTCCCGTGCGGAAAACCGCACAATTGTCCTGCATGGCGCGCTGCATGCGCAAGCGCAATTCCGCCGTGGGCGCATCGCCGGAAGCGTTCCGGAACCGGTCAAGCCGCGCAATGGCCGCCTCGCCCGCATCTTTCTTCAAATCCTTGTGCGGTGCGTTGGGCTTGATATCCTCAACACATTTCAAACCAGCCGCACGGCCAAACACCACGAGGTCAATGAGCGAGTTGCTCCCCAGCCGATTTGCTCCGTGTACGGACACACAGGCCGCTTCCCCCACCGCCATCAGCCCCGGAACGGTCTTTTCCGGATTCTTTGCATCCCCCGCCAGCGCCTCGCCATGATAATTCGTGGGGATGCCGCCCATGTTGTAATGCACCGTGGGCAGGATCGGAATGGGCTCGCGCGTCAGGTCAACGCCGGCAAAAATCTTGGCCGATTCCGAAATCCCCGGCAGCCGCTCATGCAGCACGGCGGGATCGAGATGCTCGAGATGCAAATGAATATGATCCTTCAGCGGCCCGACGCCGCGGCCCTCGCGGATTTCAATGGTGCAGGACCGCGAGACGACGTCACGCGACGCCAGGTCCTTGGCCGATGGCGCATAGCGCTCCATGAAGCGCTCGCCTTCCGAATTGGTGAGATAGCCGCCCTCGCCCCGGGCCCCTTCGGTGATCAGGCAGCCCGCCCCGTAAATGCCGGTGGGGTGGAACTGCACGAATTCCATGTCCTGCAGCGGAAGTCCCGCGCGCAGCACCATGGCATTGCCGTCGCCGGTGCAGGTGTGCGCCGAGGTGGCGGTGAAATAGGCCCGGCCATAGCCGCCCGTGGCCAGAATGGACTTGTGCGCCCGGAAGCGGTGGATGGTGCCGTCTTCCATCGACAGCGCCATCACGCCGCGGCACACGCCGTTTTCCATGATGAGATCAAGCGCGAAATACTCGATGAAGAATTCCGTCTCGTAGCGCAGCGACTGGCCATAGAGCGTGTGCAGCATGGCGTGCCCGGTGCGGTCAGCCGCCGCACAGGTGCGCTGGGCCGGCGGGCCTTCGCCGAAATTCTGCATCATGCCGCCAAAGGGGCGCTGGTAAATCCTGCCGTCTTCGGTGCGCGAAAACGGCATGCCGAAATGCTCGAGCTCGTAAACCGCCGTTGGCGCATGGCGGCAAAGATATTCAATGGCGTCCTGGTCGCCCAGCCAGTCCGAACCCTTCACCGTATCATACATGTGCCAGCGCCAGTCATCGGGCCCCATGTTGGAAAGCGAAGCGGCGATGCCGCCCTGAGCCGCCACCGTATGCGAGCGTGTCGGGAAAACTTTGGATATGCAGGCGGTTTTCAATCCGGCCTGCGAAGCGCCAAGCGTGGCGCGCAAGCCGGCACCTCCGGCGCCGACCACGACCACGTCAAAGCTGTGGTCAGTTATGGGATAGGAATTCTTCGCCGCCATCAAGCACCAAAAACCATTTTGAGAATTGCATAGAGCGCCGCCAAAGCCATGGCCGCCGTGAAAAGTGTATTGAGCAGAAGGCTGGTGCGGAGCATGCGCTCATCCTGCACATAATCCTCTAGCACCATCTCCATGCCAAGCCGCATGTGCCAGAGAATGGAAGCAAATGACAAGACAAGCAGGAGTGCATTAAAGGGATTCTGCACACTCGCCACCACGTCGGCCCGCGTAGCATCCAAATTTGAAATGATGAACCACAGCAAAAACAAAACCAGCGGCACATTGGCAATGGCCGTTGCCCGCTGCTGCCAGAAATGCCGCGTGCCGGATTTATCGGGGCTCATGCCATCACCCCATAGCCGATAACCCAAAGCAAGAGTGTGAGAACGATTGAGCCCGCCAGATTAGCCCGCGCCAACCATTCTATGAGGTTGAGATCAAAGCCGCGTCCCGTATCCCACAACAAATGCCGAAGCCCGCCCAGCGCATGGTGGATCAGCGCCCAGGTAAAGCCAAACAGCAACAGCCTGCCAAACCAGTGGCCGAAAAACCCCTGCACCAAATCAAAATAACCATCGGAAATTGATGCAGCGGTCAGCCACCACACCAGCAGGATAATCCCGAAATAAAGCCCCATGCCCGTTATGCGGTGCACGATCGACATCATCATGGTGAGCATCGGCCGGTAAATTTGCAGATGTGGCGACAGGGGACGCGCCGCAGACTTGTCGTTTGCCATTCAATCGCCTCGAAATCCTGTATTTCTTTTAGCGTGTGCGCCGCAACATGGCAAATGGGTAAAAAGTCTTATAGAAACCGCAAATGTCGCTTTCCTTCCGCCGTCTGCGCTTTCTTCTGGCGCTCATCCTTATGCTTCTCGTGTCAGCCTATGGCCTGTCCCGGCTCGGATATTTTGAATGGCCCAGGGCATATGATCCCCTAGTCCTGCCGGACCTCGATGCCGCATCCAATTTTCTCACGCCCTTCAAGCTGAAACGCATCGACTCCAACGCCGAAAATTGCCGCGCCGCCTTCGCCCGCGCCGGAAAAGCTGTGGCCATCGAACCGACGCGAATTGATACGGCACAATGCAGCAAGCAGGACACCATCAAGCTTGCGAACCTTTCAACCGCAACGCTGAACGTGGAGGAAACCCGCTGCGCCATCGCCGCCCGCCTCTTCATGTGGGAGCACAACATCGTGCAACCCGCGGCAAGCAAATACTTTAACGAGCCCGTCACCGAACTCCTCCATTTCGGCTCCTATTCCTGCCGCAACATCCGCGGCTCATCCGCCGCCAGCGAACACGCCACCGCCAATGCCTTCGATATCTCGGGCTTCCGTTTGCGCAGCGGAAAACTCGTTACCCTGAAGCAAGACTGGCAAGGCAGCCAGCCGCCGGCGGAGTTCCTGCGCGAGGTGCGGGGCGGCGCCTGTGATTATTTCAACGTGGTCCTCAGTCCCGATTACAACGCCGACCATCACGATCACCTGCACGTCGACATGGGCTGGTATCGCAGCTGCCGTTAACGGTGGTTCAGATCACAATGACTTTCGTGCCGATCTGCACGCTCTCATAAAGCTCGGACACTTCCTCGTTCAGCATGCGGATGCAGCCCGAGGATGCCGCCGTTCCGATGCTCTGCGGTTCATTGGTGCCATGGATGCGAAACAGCGTGTCGCGGCCGCCGGCAAACAAATAGATCGCCCGCGCGCCAAGCGGGTTTTCCCGCCCGCCGGGCATGCCATTGCGCCATTTTTCCAAATCCGGCCGCCGCCTGATCATCGCGGCCGGCGGCGTCCACACGGGCCACTTGACCTTGCGCCCCACCTTGGCGATGCCCGCCCAGTCAAAGCCTTCCTTGCCAACCGCCACGCCGTAGCGGATGGCGGTTTCCCGCCCGATGATATGATAAAGCGCCATTTCCTCGGTGTTGACGATCACCGTGCCGCGCCTCTCAGGCGTTGTGAATTCAACCACTTCCGCCCCGCGATAGGGAATGGCCTTCTTCTTGGCCGCAGCAAAGGCCGAGCCCGGCACCAGTGCCGCCGCGCCAAATATGAAGTTTCGCCGATTCATGCCCAAGTTCCGTTCCTGGGCGGATTTTTAGCTCTGGACTATGGGCAGGATTGTGGCAGGTCCAATTCGGGGCCTTGACAGGCTCCCCTTTCTATCGTGCATTTGGCCAATAAACCCGATGAAATCCGTTGGCAGCATGACGCAGTTGGCGCTCCTTTCGAAGCCGGAGGAAGGTTGGATGTCCATGCTCATCGAAATCCTGGTTCATGCCCGCCCCGGACTGCGCCGCTTTGCGATGTTTCTTGCGCTGATCGTCGCGCAGATGGGAGTGCTGGCGGGCGAGGCAACTTCAGCCGAAGTCACCGTCCATAAGAAGGGCAAGAAAGTCGAAATTGCATTTGTTGGGGAGGTAGTAGCCGGCGATTTTGATCGCTTCAGCAAAGCTGCGTCAAAGTACCAAACAGCGGAGATCACATTTTCAAGTCATGGCGGCAGTTTGGCCGATGGCTTGAGGATCGCTGAACTTATAAGCCAGAAGAACTTCAGCACCACCGTACGCAGCGGCAACACTTGCGCCTCGGCTTGCGGCATTATGTGGCTGGGCGGCAAACAGCGGTCAATCGAAGGCAGCGCGCAAGTAGGTTTCCACTCCGCTTTCGATCCAGGCCACGACGAAAAGCCATCCCCGGAAGCCAACACCTACGTCGGCTATATCCTGAAAAAACTGGGATTCAGCGAAATGGTCGCCGCTTACGCCATCGAGGCGGCTCCCCGCCGGATGCGCTGGCTCACGCCCAACGACGCGCGGTTCCTCGGGATAGATGTCACTTGGGTCTCCCCGGGGGGGCTCGCAAGCCACTCCTCAACGCAAATCTCGCTTGTGCCGATCCCCCCTTCACCGCTGCTGGAGGCGCCTCCATTGCTGCGAAACGAGGTGGAGACGGCGCTGCTCAAGCAGCGCTTCATGTCATTGATGAAGGAAAGCTATCCCGCAACCTACAAGGCGCTTGTGGATGAAGTCGCGCTCAATCAGTCTTCCGGCAGAAGCTGGACCCTTGCCCTGTTCGATGCCTACATATCCATGAAGCTTCCGGATCAGCTCGACAAGAAGTTGCTGGACGCCATGACTTCTGTCCACATCGTGGAGTTTGTCGATCTCTTCGCCATTGAGGTTATTGAGGCGGGAAGCAGGAAGGACAAGCTGTTCTGCAAACGAATCCTGAAAGACAAAACGATATTCGAGAAACAGTTGCAGGAAGCAATCAGCTATGGCCCCGAGTCATTTCGAAATGATTTGGTCGATTTTTACGGCAAGGCACTCGAAACCGCGCTTTCCGGAAAAGCCCTGGCCCCGGCAAAGGCAACAAAGAAACAGAGGCGTCTTGCAGACCGCGAGGCCGAGAGGATTGTGAAACGTTTTGTTGCAAACTTGTCCAAGGCCGAGCGCAAGAGGTTTTACAAGGCAAAAGACATATTTGAGACTGACTTTGGATGCCGCGTGCTGGTCTATATGTTTCGTGAACTGGAAAGGAAGCCTGAAATCCTCCGCACCATTTTTTTGGATGTTTAGCATGTGTTGCGGACTTCGGCAGGCACGGAAGAGGAAAAACCGCGCCTGCCCTCCTGTCGCTATGGTTTTTTGGCCAAACCGCCGGGCAGTCCAACTGCGCAGCTTGCCTTCAGCGGCACAAAATTGCTCGCCAGCCCACCCTGGCCCGGAACAACTGCTGAATAGCTTGTGTTGATGCTGTTGATGATCGGGATGGTCTTGGAATAGGTCGCCATGTAGCCGGACGCCGACTTGACTGATGGCACAAAAATCATCGGGCCAACCGGTCCATCCCCGCGCATCAGCCGGAAGCCCACGTTGCCTGGCTTGTTCGTCTTGAACCATGCCATGACCGTTGCCTTGTTCGGGCAAACCTTGGTCTTCGGTCCCTTGATGCCAAGCTGCGCGCTCAACACCTTGAAGGGAACCGCCGGCGGATTGGCAATTTCGCCGCCGCCGCCAAGGCCGATCTTGCACGTCACATTCAGGCTTTTCCAGTCCGAGATGATGCCCTTGCCAACAACTTCAACCATGTATTTCGTGTTCATGGCCTTCTTGATATCGACAACCTGGTTGTGCACGGCCATGAATTTTCCATTCGGCGTTTTCTTCGATGTCACCGTGATGGGTGCGGACTTGCCGCCGCCCGCCTGCCGGTAGATGAAGGTGACCTTGCCGTCGAAATTCGTCTCAAACCGGGCGTTGATCTGCGCCGTCGTCGGGCACACGTTGGACTGCGGCTTGTGGATGCCGAGCGCTGCCGAACGCACCTTGAACTTCTGCCCCGGCTTTAAGTCGTTCACATCGGTAGCCGGCGGCGCGGGATCAGGCTGAACAACGTCCTGGGTGATCGGCACGGCGAGGCATTTCAATCTCAATGGAAAGGAACCAAAACCGTCACGCGTCAATGTGTGCTTGTTCGTGCTTGCAGTCGCCGACAGTGTGAGGTCTGTCGTAACCAGAGCATGCTGTTCGCTGTAAATCTCCGCCCCTGTCTTGAGCTTGGCATTGCACGCGTTGATTGCCATGAGCGCGGCGATCCCGAGATTGCCGGTGGATGACTGAAAGGAAACCTCGGTCTTGAGGTGCTTCGGTCCGTTCACGGCTTCACCTACATAGGGCAGGACTTTCTTTGAGCCATGGGTTATCGTGAATGTCGTGACTTTTCCCTTGTCCATCTTGATGTCCACGATGCCGGACAGGAGGAAGTTCGAGGACTTGAGTTTCGTCCACGACGAACCGTTTTCTGATTCAACGACAAGCAACGGCGGAATGCCCGTGGGGGTGAGCGTGATGTGGTCAAATTTTGGCCACTGCGCATTGGCGTTCTGCGCCGAAAGGGCCAATCCTGCCAGCGGCAGTGCAATTTTAAGAAGACGAAGATTCGGCATGTGAATAGTCCTTCTCATAAAAAATGCCCCAACTTGGAGGCGAGCATGCAGAATCGAATTTGAACGTTGCCTGAGAGGGAGGTTCATTAAGGGTTCATTCCGCCGGACTCGCTCCCTCTGATCTCTGGGCAGGCACGGGCGAAAGAAAAAATATGAATAAATCCCCTTGACAGATATATTCCTATATACTAGGAATTATCTGTCCATCCCGGAAGGGGTCTCGGTCGCGACGGTGGCTGTGATGGGGGGGATGTGGCGCCTGCGGGTCTGGTGAAACGTTCATCAGGCACCCGGGAGCCGGAGGGAAGGCCCGTGGATATTACGGTCCATGCGCCTTAAATGGCTAAACAACCCTAGCGGAAAACCTCAGACACCGTGCGATCTAGGGCTCTGCAAGTTCTTCCCCGAGGCAAAAACCGCCGCAAAAGCGTGGGCGCGAGCAAGCGCCAACCGCCGGACTACACGACCGGCTTTTCTGCGAGTGTTTGCGTCCACGCAACCCTTCGCTTCTCTATCCCGGAAACGGCATAACCGTTTTCACCAAGGGCGAAGCTGTGCCTGATGCTGATTGATACGTGAATCGCACTTCATCCTCGCCCCCAATGCAATTGGGGGAGAGGTGGCGCGGGCAAAGCCCGTGACGGAGAGGGGGCGCTGGCCGGAGACTCAACGGCCGGCACCCCCTCTCCGTCTGCTTCGCAGACACCTCTCCCCCGCTATCCGCGAGGGCGAGGTTGGGCATTACTTCTTCCGGCGTTCCCCGGAATGACAGACAAGAAGAAGAGAGCTGTGCCCATGGGATGACAAGCCGCCTGCCAGCCCCTATCATCGCCTCCGAATCCTCCCCCAAAACCAGCGAGATCAAGAATGCTCACTCCGAATGCCTCAATCCCGCCCTCCCGCCTTGCCGACGAGGAAGACGATGCCGCCCCCGGCAGCGTGAAAAATTCCCGCCAGGTCGACAGGCATTATTTCGATTCCCGCATCGTCATGATCACCGGCGAGATCAACCACACCCTGGCCGAGCGCGTCTGCGTCAATCTCTTTGCCCTGGCCCAGGCCGGCAATGATCCCATCACCGTGATCATCTCGTCCCCCGGCGGCCATGTGGAATCCGGCGACATGGTCCATGACATGATCAAGTTCATCAAGCCGCGCGTCCGCGTGCTGGGCTCCGGCTGGGTGGCCAGCGCCGGGGCGCTGATCTACATCGCCGCCGACAGGCAGGACCGTTACATCCTGCCCAACACCCGCTTCCTGCTCCATGCGCCCTCGGGCGGCGTCGGCGGCAAGGTCACCGACATCGGCATCCAGGCCAAGGAAATGCTGCTGATGCGCGAGCGCCTCAACAAGCTCTTCGCCGAGGCCACCGGCCAGCCCATCAAGAAAATCGAAAAGGATACCGACCGCGATTTCTGGCTCTCCGGCAGCGAAGCCATCGAATACGGCCTCGCCACCCACATGATCACCTCGATGGCGGAGCTGAAATAGCCCGCCGGATCGCTAGTCGCGCTCGATCTGCAGTCCGTCAACGCAGAGCTGGGTTTTTCGCGTGGAAAGCCCCAGCGAGCGGTAGATGAACTCGATTGCCGTAATGCGGCGGCGTTCGCCCCGCAGGTCGATGGGCTGCGAACGCTCGCCTGAGCGGATGATGCTGTTGACCCGGTAGGAATCCCGCTGGCCATTGGCGAAGCGCACGTTCATCTCGAGCATCTCGATGTCAAAGCCGGTGGAGCGCAGGCGCAGCGCCCGGTAGAACTCCCCCGAGCTCACGTTCACCACGTCGCGGTCGATCAGGAAACCCACGCTCTTGCAGCCAAGTTCGTTCCATGTGGCAACTGGCGGCCCCCCGCCGCCCGCGCTGGCGCGCAGCACCAGCGTCACCTGCCCCTGCGGAATGTAGCTCACCTCAACGGCGCGCAAGGGCCTGCGGTTCTGCTTGCGGATGATCCCCGTTGTTTGCCCCGGCCGCAGCCGCTCACGGATGTTGTAGCGCTCCTGCTCGCCGCTGCGGTAAACCAGCCGCACCGTCTGGATGTCCACCGCCCCGCCCCGCGCCTCGATGCGCATGGCGCGGATGTCGCGGTCGTCCGGCCGCAGCTGGAACACCCCGGTCTGCATCTCCGGCGTATAGTTGAGCTGCCCCACGGGCCGCATCCCGTCCTGGGCAGAAGCAACAGGCGCGGCGAAAGCAAGGCCGGCACACATCAACAGGCTGAAGGCAAGGCGTTGGGAAATCTTCATCGGTAATCCTCTTTTGAGTCGCGGTTGCCCGGAAGTTACCCTGCCCCCGCCGCAGGGTAAAGCTGTGAACGGTTAACCCTGAAGTTCCCGCGACATCAGCACGAAATGTCCGGACATGGGCATAGCCGGGTGCGGCTCGATTGCCCGGCGCGCCTGCGTTTCATACCCCTGCTGCCGGTAAAAACCCATAAGGCCGGGATCATCCTCAAAGGTGCAAAGGCTCATGCTGCGGAAATTTTGCAGCCGCGCCTGCCGCTCCGCGTCGCGCATCAGCGCAGCCCCCGCCCCGCTCCGCCGATGCTGCGGATAAACCGCGATGATGTTCACATGATAGCTGCCAACCGCGATTTCCTCGAGCTCCAGCAGCGCCGCAATGGGCTTGAGCCGCGCCTCATCCAGCAGCGGATCATCGGGCGCAGTCATCAGAACCTGATGCGGCAGGCTGTTCATCGCCCCGAGAAAATGTCCCGAGGCATCCGCCGCCACCCGCCACCGCCTGAACGTCGCGAAACTGTCCCGGTCCAGAATGCGCCGCGCCATCACGCAGTCAATCACCGACTTGCCCGGAACCAGCCCTTCATAGAACAGTTCCATCACCCCACGCCCGGCCATGACGGAAACCTCCGCCAAAGCCCGCGCATCACCGGCCTCCGCATCCCTGATCAAGATGTCTTTCATGGCGCTCAGGATAGCGGAAGACAGGCAACGCGTCTTCCCTGGCCTGGCAAATCTATTCCTTGCTCAGTCTGGCCCAGATCCGTCTCATTTCCACCTCGACGTTCAGCGCCATGGGCGGCTGCACCGTAAGCCGCTCCAGCACGCTTTTCGGCGGGTAGAGTCCCGGGTCCTTCAGCAGCGCGGGCTCGATGAATGGCGCCGAGTTCACGACCGCATTGGCGAATTGCAGGAAGTTGGTGTTGGCCGCCGCCACCTCGGGCTTTAGCAAGTAGTTGACCAGCTGGTAGGCCCCCGCCTTGTTCTGCGCCTTGCTCGGAATGACCAGCAGGTCGAACCAGAGCTGGCTACCTTCCTTGGGGACATTGTAGACGATGGTGCCGGCGTTGTTTTCATTTGCCAGGTCGCGCGCGAAGAAGATGTCGCCGGAATAGCCCCAGGCCACGCAGTATTTCCCTTCGGACAGGCTGTTGATGTAGCTGTCCGTCGAAACCACCTTGATATAGGTGGAGACTCTCGACAGTGCTTCATCGACCGCCTCAAGGTCGGTGATGCCGATGTTTTTTACGTCACCGCCCAGATAGGTCACCATGGCCGGGATGACATCGATCGGCTCGTCGATCAGCGCGATGCCGCATTTCGCCATGTCGGCCGCTATCGCCGGATCGAGAATCATTGCCAGCGAGTTGAGCGGCGCGTCAGGCCGGATCGCCCGCACCTTTTCCTTGTTCACCCCAAGCCCCACCGTGCCCCACATGTAGGGAACCGAATGCTTGTTGCCGGGGTCGAGAACTCCTGTGTAGGCAAGCGCCGCCGGATCGAGAAATCCTGCATTGGGAAGCTTGGCCCGGTCGAGGACTTCAACGGCGTTCTCGCCTTCCAGGACCTGGCGCATTTGCGCGCCTTCCTGCACAATCACATCATATCTCCGTGAGCCTTGCAGCAGCAGGTCCTTGGTGTCCGATGAGTTTGCAAACACCTCGTGAATGACGCGGATATTGGTTTCCTTCTCGAAATTGCTCAGGGTATCCGGGTTCATGTAGTCCGGCCAGTTGAGCATGTGCACCGTGGCAACTGGTTTCCTGTCCACGAAGTTCAGGGCCCGCGTCACGTTCTGGAACGTGTTGCGGCTCAGAAGGCCGGTAACATTCAGGCCGCTGTCCTCCTGAAACAGTTCCACGGCGGAAAACGTTGCCGGTCCAAACACGCCGTCAGTGGGGCCCGGCTCATATTTGAGCTTCTTCAGCGTCTCCTGGGCCAACCTGACTTCAGCCTTGTCGACCACCAGGTCCTGGCCGTCGGCGCTGCCGCTCCCCCAGCCTTCCTTGATCCACGCCGCAGTGAACAGCGAACGTAGCATCCTCTCGGCGGTCAGGCCCTGGGGCGACGTGTTCACATTCTTGAGATGGGCCAGTGCCGCCGCAATGGTTGGCCCATCCATGGTGCGGGTCATGTTGTCGTCCTTGAGATAGCCAAGCCGGCGCAGCAGGCGTTGAACAGTGGATATTTCCTGTGTGCTCATTTTGCCTAGATCGCCAAGATCAGCATCCGCAGGGCTTGTCTCCTCGGATTCAGCCGAAATCATCCCTTGCGCCCCGGCAGGCATGGCGCTTGCAACTGACAGGAGAAGCGCAAATAGCACCAGTGAAAGCGATATGAGTGATAAGGAAATGAAAGATCTTTTCTTCACGGCGTACTCCCCTTTACAAACTGCGATATTCACGGCAGCGCTCGCGCCACGCGAAATCCGATGGAATTCTTGCTCTTGTCCTGGCTCTCCCAGCCCCGGGCGGCGGAGCGAAGCGCTGCTGCATTGCTTGCCCACGAGCCGCCGCGCAGCAAGCGCGTCGTGCAGGTCTCGGCCGGTTTCGCAGCCTTGGCGGAATATTGCGGCTGCCAGCAGTCGGCCGTCCATTCCCACACATTGCCGTGCATGTCGAACAGGCCGAGCCCATTTGGTTTCAGCGAGCCCACTGGCGCCGTTGCGGCAAATCCGTCGCTGCAGGCGCCGACTGTCTCCGCATTGTCGGAGGAATTTCCATACTGGCAAAGCAGAGTCCCGTCATTGCCGAATGAGTAGGCCTGGCCTGCCGCTGCCGCAGCGCCGCCGCGTGCTGCAAATTCCCATTCGGCTTCCGTCGGCAGGCGGTAGCTGAATCCCGTCGTGGCCGACAGCCAAGGCAGGTATTGCTGGGTGATATCATTGAACGAAACATTGATGACCGGGCGTCGCCCGCGTCCCCAGTTTTCATCGCCGGGCTGGCGCGTGCAGCCGCCATCGCCCACGCATTGGCTCCACTCGTCAAAGGTGATTTCATAGCGCCCGATCGCAAAAGGTGCCGTGATTGCAACGTCCTGCGTGGCTGTAACGCTGACCTGGTATTCCAGGCCCTCGCTTCCCTCACCCATCGCAAACCGCCCCGCGTTGACCACCGCCAGTTCAGGGCACTCGCTGCAATCGCGGATCATCTGCCCATCGGCAAATGTTGGCTTTGTGGCATCAGCGCTTGGCGCTGGGGTCGGCGCATCTGCCTGTGGCGTAAGGTCGGGAATGGGCGCCAGCGCCACCACATCTTCGCCCGCTTTCTCCGCGGCCGGCGGCTGAATGAGCGATGCTGCCGGCTCTTCGGCGGGCGGCGCAGGCTCAACTGCTACAACAGGCTTCTGAATTTCGGCGGTCGGGATTTCCGCAGACTCGGGAGGCGTGGGAACATCCAGCAGGGCTGTTGGCGGCTCTTCAGCTTTTGGCAACGGCTCAACTGTTGCTGCCTGCTTCTCAATTTCAGTGGCTGGATATTCCGCTGGATCGGAATCTGAGGGGATCTCTTGAGTAGCGGTTGTTTCCTGGTTTGAGGCTTCTTCAAGCGCGGCGGGAGGCTTGGCCGCGATGGGCGCGTCTTGGTCAGACTTCACATTGCGGCCAGTGTCTTCTGCTGGCGACAGAATATTCGACACCTCACGCTTGATGGGGCCGTCGGCTATGTAGTCGGTGACAACAACAAACGCGACAACTGCAATCAGCACCTGGGCCGCAACGAAGGCGAATAAGTTGCCCTTCATGCGCAGCGGCATCGAGCGCCCCGCGCCCGATGTTGGTTGCTTCCGGCTTGGGTGTGAACGCAAGGCGTGCCGCAGTCGCGCGGATCGCTGCAAGCGCGGCGCCATTGGCAAAGAACTGTCCGGTCTGGAGGTGGTTGGATCAACGACCATTGTATTGAATAACCTCAGTTATCCGCATCCATGGCCCCAAGAAAAAATTAAGGCGTCAAATGCGGCGCATTTGAGGCTGCTCTTTGTTGAACTGTGCTAAGATTTTGAAGTGAAAACGTTTTTCTGACACGGTTGAAGTCAGCTGCGGGTCACAACCGCCTGTTCCATCGGCCCACCCGCATCCTTCCACGCCGCGATCCCGCCCTGGATGTGGCAGGCCGATGTGATGCCCGCTTCCTGTGCCGCCTGCACCGCCATCGCCGAGCGCTCGCCATAGGCGCAGAAAAACACTACCCGCCGCGTCGCCCCCAGCGCGCTGAGCAATCCGCCGCTGCCGAGATTGTCGCGCAGTTTCGGATAGGGCTCATGGAGCGCGCCTGGAATTGTGCCATGCCGTTCGCGCTCCGATTTTTCCCGGAGGTCAATCAGTGCCACATCCGTCCGCCCCACAAGGGTCAGCGCCTCGGCCGCCGAAACCGCCCATCCCTTCCGCGCCACCGCATCCTGCGCCAGCCCGATCTTCATGTTGGCCGGCACCGCCACGTCCATCATCTTCGGGTTGGGCAGTTTCAGGTTGCCCATGAGCTCTACATATTCGTCGACGGATTTCACCTGCAGCCGCGGATTGCTCCGGCGTTCCTCGCCGATCGTGCTCACCGTGTCGCCCTTGTAGTCATGCGCCGGATACACCAGCGTATCGTTGCGCAGCTTCAGCAGCCGGTTGAAGATCGAGTCATACTGCGCCCGCGCATCGCCGTTCTGGAAATCGGTCCGCCCCGTGCCGCGGATCAGCAGCGTGTCGCCGGTGAAAACCCGGTCGTCCATGGTGAAGGAATAGGAATCATCCGTGTGCCCCGGCGTATAGACCACGTCAAGGCTCACCCCCTCGATCTCGAGCTTGTCTCCGTCGCCCAGGCGCAGCGAAACCACATCGGCCTTGGATTGTTCGCCCATCACCGTCATGCAGTGCGTCCGGTCGCGCAGCGCGCCGAGCCCCGTCACATGGTCCGCATGGATATGCGTGTCCACCGCCTTTACCAGGCGGAGATCGAGCTCATTCATCAGTTGCAGATAGCGGTCCACCTTCTCCAGCACCGGATCAATGATCAGCGCTTCCGCCCCCTTGCGGCTGGCAATGAGATAGCTGTAGGTCCCAGAAACACTGTCAAAAAGCTGACGAAATATCATGGCTGGCCTCCCGCAACCCATTGGGCGTGAAGGCTTTCGGCAGTGGGTGTGGCGCTCATGGCATCCTCTTGACAGGCACTCAATCACTTCCTAGCGTTTCAGCGGGGATAATGGAGGACGTCATGTTTGTACACAAGAGTATGCCGCTTGCCTTGAGTTTCGCCGCCACCATGGTCATTGGCCTTTCAGCGGGTCCCGCCCAGGCCGACCGCCAGCAGGACAGCTATTGCAGCGCCCCGGAAGTCTGCAACCAGCGCCAGATTGGCATTATCCAGAAGGAGCGCGATGGCGTGAACTACTTCTACGGCGGCAGCGATGTGCCCCCGCCGCAGGTCAATTATATCTACCTGAGGGACGACACTGTCGACCAGCCTGTCAACATATCCAATGTAAATACGACCAACTTTGCAGCGCCGCGGTACACGCATCTGTTCAGGAAGAAGAAGGACCACTGGAAGAAGAAGCACCACCCTGGCCCATTTGATCTTCCGGGCCTGAACTTAGGTAAAAAGTTTACGGCCCCGTAAGTCTCCGGCCTGCTTCGCCGGTTCGTAGGCTAACCCAGCTCGCCTTTCGCTTGCCCGCGTTTGTGGGCGAGAAGCGCCATCAGGCGCTTGTCGCGCCACACCTGGCGCTGTTGCAAGTGCTCCGTCGGCAGCAGCGCCCGCCGCTCCGCTTCCACCCTGCCCATGACCTCGCCTGACCAGTCCACCCGCCGCTGCATCTGGGCGAACAGGTTTTCGTAAATGCCCTGATAGCGTTGGGCGTAATCACGCACCCCGCCCGGCGCATTGAGGTCCATGGTTTCAAACGGTCCCATGAACGACCAGCGCAGCGCCAGCCCGTCCCTGATCCCAATGTCGATGTCTTCCACCGAAGCATAGCCATCGGCCACCAGCCGGAAGGCCTCCTCCAGAAGTGCTCCCTGCATGCGATTCATGATGAAGCCGTCAAGCTCGCGCTTCATCACCAGCGGCGCATGCCCAGCCGAAACCAGAAACCGCCGCGCCCGCTCAACCGTCTCTGGGCTCGTCCACGGCGAAGGAACAATCTCCGCCGCCGGGATCAGATAGGGCGGATTAATCGGATGCACCACAACACAGCGCCCCCGGCCCTTGAGATTCTCGGTGAAACGCGACGGCAAAAGCGCTGACGTTGAACTCGCCAGTATCGCATCGGCTCGCGCCGCTCCGTCCAGCGCCTCGAAAACCTTTATCTTCGTGGCCAAAACCTCCGGCGTGTTTTCCTGCACGTAAGTCGCCTCCGCCAAAGCCTCTGCCATGCTCGAAGCAACCGAGATCAGGCTCAGCACGGACTTGGGCGTCTTGCCATTCAACAGGTCATTCCGCGCAAGGTCTTCCAGAACGCCGCCGATATAAGCCAAAGCCCCGGCCGTCTGATCCGCCGCCTGGTCCCAAAGCCGCACCCGCGCCCCGGCCCGCGCAAAGCTGATGGCCCACGCCCGGCCAATGAAGCCGCTGCCGATAATGGCCGTGTCTGTAACAGGATGGTCGGCGGTCATTTTGCACTCCGGATGATGGCTTGAAGAACGCACATTCGCAGCTATAAAGGCCCCATGGCAACGGAAATTGGCAAAGCTTTCAACATCGCAGGTGACACGGTCTGGACCGAGGTCGCCCCCGGCAACAGGCGCGCCGTTCTGACCCAGCGCCCGGAACTCATGCTCGTTGCCTTCAGCTTCGATAAGGATGCTGTCGGCGCGCTCCATTCCCACCCACACACCCAGGTGAGCTACGTGGCCGAAGGCAGCTTCGACGTCACCATCGACGGTGTCACCGCCAGGCTCTCACCCGGCGCCAGCTACATCGTCGCCCCAAACCTCGTCCACGGCGTCGTGGCTTTGGAGAAAGGTCTGCTGATCGACACCTTCACCCCGCGCCGCGCCGAGTTTATTTAGCTTACTGACGAGCCACTCCCCACTTTCCATGGTCGTCCCCGGCCTTGAGCCGGGGATCAACCCGACCACCCAGTCTGCTCTCTGGCTTCATTTTTTTCAAACCCCCGCGCGGTTCATGCGGCCCATGGCTTGATGAAATCCAGCTTGTTGCCCAAGGCGCGGCGCTGAACACGCAGGTCATAGCTCATCTGCAAGCGTAGAAAGAAACCTTCCGATAGATTGAAATAGCGCGTCAGGCGCAAATCTGTGTCGGCGGTCACCGTCCGTTTGCCCAGGACAATCTCGTTGATCCGGCGCGGCGGAACACCGATGGCGCGCGCCAGCGCATTTTGCGAAAGCTCCAATGGCTTCAGAAATTCCTCCAGCAGAATTTCGCCCACCGAGGGAATTGGCAGCAAGTCGGACTTGCGCGGCCGAGTGGTAGTCGATGATTTCAACGTCTTCAGCATAGCTATTTACCCATCTAAAAATCACACGCCATTGCCTGTTAATCATGATTGACCAGAAACCCTTCCGGCCGCCCCTCAACAACTCAAGCCCGTTGCTCGGCGGTTCGCGCAAGTCATCAACGGTTTCCGCCGCATCAAGCAATTTCAGTTTCCGTTGCCCAGCGCGCTGCACATCGTCCGGCAATCTCCGTGAGCGGATACCCTGCCAGACCAGTTCCGTATCACGCCGTGCGAAGCTGCGGGTCAGGGGCTTCTATAACGCATAACGTTATAGAGCGCAAGTCCCCCACTGAATCACAATCCTCCCCTCCACCTTCGCATCCACTGTCCCCAGCTTCTTCAGCAGCACCATCACATCATTGGCGATCAGCTCGCCGCCTAACGCCAATCTCGATGTTCAAATTTCCCAATCAAGACTCTCATGCATATCGGCCGGTTTGGGAAAAACCGATCTAGTCATTGCTCTGAGGAAGCCGAAGAGGTGACACGGCGCCATTCTGTTGGCGTTACTCCCGCATGGCGGCGGAAAGCGCGGCTGAACGCCTCTTCGGATTCATAGCCTATCTCGGCTGCGACATGCGCAATGCCTTTGTCGCCGCGTTGCAGTGCCTGTGCGGCAAGCTGAAACCGCCATTTCGCCAGATAGGACATTGGCGCTTGGGAGAGGAAATGGTGAAAGCGGGTAGCCAGGGCCGAGCGCGACATTCCGACATGAAACGAAAGTTCGGCAACCGTCCAGCGATGACGCGGATTGCCGTGCAATGCTTGCAGCGCTTTGGCCATGTGACGGTCGCCGAGAGCCGCAAGCCACCCGCTGTCACCGCGGAGTTCGGTCATGTGCCGGCGCAAAATCTCGATAAACAGGAGTTCCGTGAGTCTGGCTATGACGCCGTTGCTGCCCTGGCTTCCTGCCAGGGACTCGACTATTATGTAGCGTAGCGTGGCATCGATCCAGTGGCCCGCTTCCTCCCTCGGCCGGACGACGATTTGTGCAGGCAGACTCTCCAGGATCGGATTGAACAGCAATTTGTCGCAATGCAAATATACGCAAATCATCTGTGTCAGGGGGCCGTCCGAGCCGAGCCGGACGATCGGCATGCCGGTCCATGGCGGGGGTGGCAGCGTCGAACTTAGCCGCACGGCCTGTCCGCGCTCGCCCGCGCCCATGAAATGCTGATGCCCCAGCGGGAAGCCGATCATGTCGCCCTTTCCGAGCCAGACACGGGAATCGCTGCCGACATCCACCCAGCATCCGCCCTCCGCAACAATGTGGAACATAATGATTCTCGACTGGCGCGAGTGAAGCAATGCGGCAACATCGTTGCCGTGCGGCATATCCAAAGTCCAAGGCTCGGCGAATTCACCCCTGAGTAGCGCTGCACCCGAAGTGTGGAAAACACGCAAGACATCAGACAGCACATCAAGACCCACTGGGTCCGGCGCAGATTCTGCGCGGAATGGCGTTTCGGCAGGCAATCCTGGTGTTTCGGTCATGGCGGGATCCGCAGTCGCACGTTAAGTCCCCCAGCATTCGCCGACGATATAGGTCGCGGTCGGCGGAGTCTCGGGCAAAATCCGTTCGCCCGTAAATGACGTGGCCGCAATGACTGCTTCGGGCCCGCAAGGCCTTGCAGCGGTTTAATCTTGCACAGGAAATTGGTTATGACAATGGCTTCCGCATTCGATCCGCTCGAGCTTGAAATGAAGGTAAAGGCGATGTACCGCGACGTGGCTGAAAATCCGCATGACGAGTTTCATTTCGAGATGGGGCGGAAGCTTGCCGAGCGGCTGGGCTATGCGCCCTCCGACCTCGACCGGATTCCGGCCGAGTCCATCGAGTCATTTGCCGGTGTCGGATACTACTTCCATCTTGCCGATTTGAAGGACGGCGAGACCGTC
>JAUXUN010000049.1 GCA_030680855.1 Aestuariivirga sp. | reverse complement strand
GACCTAACGACCCCTGTAAATGGGTTTTGGACGATCCACTCGTATTCCGATATGTATTTGAAGTTTCCTTTGCCTGTTATACCAGGATGGGCTTTGCCTCTTGGAGTTGAAGACAACTGCATTATCGACTACGTATTGATGAGAATTGTTTCATCATCGACTAATTTCGGCACGGAAGGATTTGATTTGCAAAAACTGCAACATCTTATCTGCTTTGTATGGCAGCATCGGCTCCCAGTAACTCCAATCGAGTTGGTGCGATTTCTAGAAGCGCACGGTTGTCACAAATCTCTAAGTAACGAAACCGAAAGGCTGATTAAATTTGGCCTCGATCTATTGTTATGGTCCCATTCTCGACCACCAATAAAACGCCGTCGCATAAGCCCTTTTTCACAATTTCGATACGCAGAAAACTATCGTTCCGATGAGATGCGTCATATATCTGATTGGCTCTATGGGCCATCAATAAACTACCTTGACTTGCTGAAGGTCCAGTAACCTACGCAAATTTGAGTTTCGATTTGAGATCAAATACCTCTACGCTCACCCTCATCCTGAGGTGCCTTGGCGAAGCCAAGGCCTCGAAGGGTTGCTTGACACGAAGTGGATGCTTCGAGGCTCACGCTGGCGCGTGAGCGCCTCGGCATGAGGGAGTTGTCTTTCACGCCGCACTCTTCATCGCAGACTTCTTCACACTCATCTTCACAGTCAACCCTGCCCGAGTCGCAAGCGTCGTCAACGCGTCCAAGCTGAACTTGCTGATCTTGCCGCGCAGAAGGTCGTTTAGGCGTGGCCTTGTTATGCCTAGGCGCTTGGCTGCTTCTCCCTGCGAGAGCTTCCAGTTTCCAACCGCCTTCTCGATTGATGTCATCAGGTCCGACCGCATGGTCATGTTGATGGCATCCGCCTCATTTGCCTCAAGGGCGAACCACACATTGTCAAATTTCTCGCGTTTCATCTCGTTTCTCCTTCAAATCTGCCGGTAGCGCGAAGCTGCCAGATCCAAATCCCGCTGCACCGTTTTCCGGGTCTTCTTGTGAAACGCGTGAAGCATATAGATCGCATCCACCAGTTTGGCAACATAGAGAACTCTAAATTCGCCCGGCTTATCCGACACGCGGATTTCCCGCACGCCCCGCCCTACTGTGGGCATTGGTTTCCAGTCCAGCGGGTCGTTCCCTGCCTGAACGCGCGCCAGTTCGCGGCCGGTGTCCTGCCGCGCGCTTTCGGGAAACTCCCGCAGCCTTGCCAATGAATCACCCAGGAAAATGATAGGCTTCAAGCGTGACATTTTGGAATTGTATCAGTATTGATATAGGTTGGCAAGTATGCCGCTCGCCCGCCTCGAGATCCCCTCTCCCGTGCAATTCACGGGAGAGGGTGCCTCTTCCCCCATCGCCAAGCGTCCCGCAAAAACTTTACTCTACCCACAGCCACCTCGAAGAAATGTTGCCTACCTCTCGCCTCCTCCTGCCGCCAGTCCCTTAAGCTTGTCGGGCACGAGGCGCTCGGCGAAACCGGCGATGAAACACCAGACAAGTGTTCGCGCATAGTCGGTTGCGTCGGCGGGCCCGAAATCATGAATGAGCTTGTCAAAACTTCCGCACATGTTATCCCCGGCCTGGCAAGCGAAAGTCGGGAAGAACGAGCCGCCCTGCACGAGGCCGGCAGCAAAGGCGATGAAGAGGATCGCCGCGGAAAGCGCGCCGACAACTGGCGGCACCAGTGAGTAAATCGTGAGATCGGAACGGCGCAGCCTGTCGACACTCCTGCCTTCTATAAGCCGCGGAAACTCTTCGTAATTATAAAGCCTGATCAGCGTGCTCATGAAGGCGCCAAGCGTTCCTGCCAGAATCGCAAAGAGATAGAACGGCGGATTGCCGGCCTGCCAGGTGAGATAGATGAAGCCCACCAGGATGGCGGACACAAGCAATGTTGCGCCGAATGACCAGCGCAGCATCTGGGCGTAAATGGACGTTGCGGTTTTCACCGGCGTCACGGTCTTGATGGATTTCCTGATCTTGCTTTCGCGGGCGCGCGTCGCGGCGGCGGTTGGCTTGATCGGACTGCCTGTAATGAAACCAGGCGAACTGGTTCTTCGCAATTGCGACGGAATCTCCGGGAGCGTCGTATCATCGGTCATACTTTTGCCTCACGATGGTTTGCCGCCGGGATCAGGGGTAACACGCGGTGATTCGCGCAACAACAGATTCGGAAAAATCAAACATTACGTTGCATGTGTGCCACTGTGGTCAATCGGTCACAGTGGATGAACGGCGCGCGGATTGATTCAAGGCATTGAAAAAATTACGTAATTGAATCCACTCCAGTAAAAATAACTCAGTCTACGGATGATAATATCCAGCCGAAAAATGGACTTCGGCTTACGCCGAAGTGACGAACTCCCTGAATTGGTTCTGAATTGTGCGGCGGTGCCGCGACTCAAACCGGCAAGGGATTGCGCTCCACGAATTCCTCCTGGTGCCAGTAGGGATAGGTTTTGGTGATCTTGCTGGCGGCGTCGAGCTTGGCCATTTGCGCGGGCGTCAGTTTCCAACCCACGCTGCCCAGGTTCTGCTTGAGCTGCTCCTCATCGCGCGCGCCGATGATCACATTGGAAACGGTCGGGCGCTGCAGCAGCCAGTTGATGGCGATCTGCGGCACGGACTTGGCCGTCTCCTTGGCCACTTCGTCAATGGCATCCATGACGCGAAAGAGATAGTCTTCCGGAACCGGCGGGCCATTGTCGGCGGTCACATGCAGGCGGCTTTCCTTGGGCAAGCCGGTGCCGCGGCGGATTTTGCCCGTGAGCCTGCCCCAGCCCAAGGGGCTCCACACCACGGCGCCCACGCCCTGGTCGAGGCCCAGCGGCATGAGTTCCCATTCATAGGAGCTGCCCACCAGCGAATAATAGGCCTGGTGCGCCACATGGCGGTTGAGGCCCAGCTTTTCCGAGGTGGCCAGCGACTTCATCAAATGCCAGCCGGAGAAATTGGAGCAGCCGGTGTAGCGGATTTTTCCGGCGCGGACGAAATCATCGAGGCAGCCCATCACCTCTTCCTGCGGCGTCATGGCGTCAAAGCCATGGAGCTGGAACAGGTCGATGTAATCCGTACCCAGACGCTTCAGCGCCTTGTCGATGCTTTCGGTCAGGTGGACCCGTGATGAGCCCACGTCATTGGGCCTGTCGCTGAAGCGGAATGTCGCCTTGGTGGAAATGATCACCTTGTTGCGGCGGCCCTTGATGGCGGCACCCAATACTTCTTCGGCCAGTCCCTTGGAATAGACATCGGCGCTGTCGAACATGGAAATGCCGGCCTCGAGGCAGATGTCGACAAGGCGGGTTGCCCCCTTCGCGTCGGTTGAGCCCCAGGCCTTGAAGAATTCCGTGCCGCCGCCAAAGGTTCCGGTGCCGAAGCTCAGAGCGGGAACGGTGAAGCCTGATCTGCCGAGTTGCCGATATTCCATTGGGTCACTCCATGTGATTGAAAATCAGTTGTTTCGCGCCGCCGCATAGGCTTTGGCGATTTCTGCCGCAACGGTGGCGTTGTGCTTTACCAGCGCGAGGTTGGCCTTGAGCGAGCGGCCGCCTGTGACTTCCGCCAATCTGGCGAGAAGAAACGGCGTCACATTTTTCCCTGAAATATTTTGCCTGGCCGCTTCAGCCACGGCCTGCTCAATCACGGGGGCTATTTCCGAAGCGATGATTTCGCTGGATTTCGGAATGGGATTGGCCACGACTATCCCGCCTTTCAATCCCATGCTCCATTTGGTGGCCATGAGAGTTGCAACTTCCTGTGGCGTGTCACAGCGCATGGGAACGGCGTGGCCGGACTGGCGCGAATAGAAAGCGGGAAAATCATTGGTGCCATAGCCCACCACGGGAACGCCGAGGGTTTCCAGGGTTTCGAGGGTGAGCGCCAAATCCAGAATGGCTTTTGCGCCTGCCGTCACCACGGCCACATTGCTTTCGGCGAATTCCATCATGTCAGCCGAGATATCAAAACTGCGTTCGGCTCCCCGATGCACGCCGCCAATGCCGCCGGTTGCAAAAACATGGATGCCGGCCATGGCGGCAATGCGCATGGTGGAGGCCACGGTTGTGGCGCCATCCAGCTTTTGCGCCACGACATAGGGCAAGTCCCGCGTCGACACCTTTATGATCTCCGGCCCATCAACGGCGAATTTTTTCAACTCCGCAGTGGTCAGTCCCACTTTCAAAGCGCCGCTGATGATCGCGATGGTGGCGGGCATGGCACCCGCATCCCGGATAATGGTTTCCACCTCTTGGGCCATTTCAAAATTGGCGGGATACGGCATGCCGTGGGCAATGATGGTGGATTCCAAAGCCACGACCGGCTTGCCGCTTGCCAGCGCTGACGAGACTTCAGTGGTAATCATGAGGTGTTTATTCATTTTGGGCATTAACACTGTTTTGAAGCGCCGTTTCTGTGAGGCCGACGGCAGTTGATGCGGTGGAGCTTAGGACAAGACTTGCAGCGGCCTGGCCGAATTGCGCCGCCTTGAAAATATCATAGCCTTTAAGCAGGCCATAGGCCAAGCCTGCAACAGCCGCGTCGCCTGCACCCGTCACATCCCTGACCTGTGCATGGTTGGTACCTGAAATATTCTTCATGCCCTTGCCCGATGACAGGAGCGCGCCTTCGGGGCCGAGATGGACAACGAGATTATGGAGGCCGCGCTCATGCAGATCCTGGCAGGCCTGGTCCATATCGTCGAGCTCGGTCAAGGCCCTGAGCTGGTCCCTATTGGGAGTTGCCAGGAACACTTCGTGCTTATCCAAAAGCGTCAGCAGTTTTTTCGATTTTGAAACCGACACGGGCTCGACAATGAGTTTATCGCTGAAATTCAGCGCGAGATAATCGAGCAGGTCAGGCCTGACGTTGCAATCAACCACAAGGAGCTTTGCAGCCTCCAGTGCGGCGCGGTGAGGTTTCACACTTTCCGGTTTCACGCTTTCCAGGATGTGCATGTCGTTGACGGCGGAGACGAGTTCGCCCTTCTCATCCAGCACCGCCACATAGGAGCCGGTCGCGGCTTCCTCGCGCAAGCACAGGCTGAGATCAACGCCTGCCGCGCTTGTTGCCGCGCTGGCAATTTCACCAGCCGTGTCATTGCCAATGGCGGAGATTAGCGCGACGTTCACGCCGAGACTGCCTAGATTATGGGCAATGTTGCGGGCCACGCCGCCGGGTGTGAAGCTGACACTGCCCGGGTTTGATGTTCCGGCAATATATTTGCCGCTGGCCTGCGCCTTGATATCAATGTTCGCGCCGCCAATGACGATGATATCAAACACAGAAAACCTCAGAAATCCGTTGGCGCTCCGCCTTCGCGTTTGCGCCGCTCAACGAAGGCATCTAGCTCTTCGCGCCTTGCCGGATCAAGGGCGGGTTCAACATATTCTTCCAGCGCCTGCTTATAAACGGTATTGGCGCGCTGCATGGCTTCCGGCTTTCCCGCCGCTTCCCATTGCTGGCTATTGCGCCAATCGGAAATGATGGGCGCGTAGAAGGCATTGGAATAACGGGCCAGCGTGTGTTGCGCGCCAAAGAAATGGCCACCGGGGCCCACTTCGCGGATCGCCTCGACACCAAGTGCATCTTCCGTGGTGTCCAAAGGCGTCATGAATTCCATCACCATCTGGATAAGATCACAATCGAGGACGAATTTTTCGAAGCCGGCCACCAGGCCGCCCTCAAGCCAGCCGGCCCCATGCATGATGAAATTGCCGCCGCCCATGGTGACACCCCAGAGGGAGAAGACGCTTTCATAGGCAGCTTGCGCATCCACCGTGTTGGCCGCGCAGGTATTCGAGGTGCGGTAAGGCACATTGTAGCGCCGCGCCATTTGCCCGCCGACGATGCAGGCCTTCATGTATTCCGGCGTACCGAAGGCGGGGGCACCGGATTTCATGTCCACATTGGAGGTGAAGCCGCCATAAATCACCGGCGAACCCTTGCGCACGACCTGGGTGAAGGCCATGCCGGCCAGTGCTTCAGCATTTTGTTCCACGACAGCACCGGCAACCGTTACCGGGGCCATGGCACCAGCCAGGGTAAAGGGCGTGATGCAGACGATCTGGTTGCGTGACGACATTTCGATGATGCCGCGCAGCATGGGCGTATCCAGCTTTAGCGGCGAATTGGTGTTGACGATGGTGAACAGCGAGGGCTCGCGCTCCATCTGCTCCATCGTAATGCCACGACCGATGCGGGCAATCTCAATGCCATCGAGAATGCGTTCGCTGCCCAGCGAGTAGGCGTGAAACGGCTTGTCGGTGAGCAGCACCGCATCGCGCAGCGCTTCGAGATGGCGCACGGAGGCGTGGACATCGACTGGTTCGACGGGGTAGCCGGCAATGAAACCGATGCAATTGAAGTACTGGGCAAGCTTCAGGAATTTGCGGTAGTCCGCCTGGTTACCGGTGCGGCGCCCGCCCTCCATATCGGAACAGTTAGGCGGGCTGCCCACGGTGCCAAACAGCATGTTTGGCCCGCCGATCTGTGCGTTGTTATCGGGATTGCGGGCATGGAAGGTGAACTGCGAAGGGGCTGATTTCATTAACTCTTCGATCATGGCGGGGTCAAAGCGCACGCGCTCACCGGTAATGTCGGCGCCGGCCTTCTTCAAAAGGTCACGGGCTTCCGGCAAATTAAAGTCCATGCCGATTTCGGACAGAACTTTTAGTGACGCCCGGTGAATGGATTCCACCTCGTCAGCAGAAATAATCGCCATGGGCGGAAACGCCCGCGTGATTTTGCGGCGGGGCAGTTGAGGAATGGCCCCCTTCACGCCGGTGCCCGCACCCCGGCGGTTTGCGGCATCGCGCCTGCTGCGGCGTGATGTTTCCGGGCTCAGGGGTTCGTTGGCGGCCTCGTTCACTTTGCTTTTCCTTTTTCGCGGTAGGCTTCAAGGGTTGGGTCGGCAGCGATCTGCTTCACCAGCCAGTCCTCAAAGCGTTTGATTTTAGGTTTCATGCGGTGCTCGCTGTTGCAGGCGAACTGCCATTGGTGGCGGTGCGGAACCAGCAAGGGGAAAGGCTGCACCAGCCGCCCCGTCTTGATCTCCTCGGTGGCGAAGGGCCCAATAGTCATGGCCACGCCACGGCCCTCAAGGGCCGCTTCCTGGGCGAGGATATAGCTATCAACTGCCAGGCGATCGGAAAGTTTCAAGCCCTTGACGCCGGCGGCTTCGAACCAGAGGTGCCAGTCTTCCTCGGCGGTATAGACATAGAGCAGCTTGTGCTTCTTCAAGTCCTGCGGGGTCTTGATGGCGTTGGGCCCCTTCATCAGTTCGGGCGCACAGACGGGCGTGAGCAGTGAGCGGAACAATGGCCGGTAGTAGTGCTGGGGCGACTTGTTGCGGGCCAGAATGATTCCGGCGTCCACGTGCTTTTCATCAAGATCCCAATCGAAATAGGAGGTGGAGAGCCGCACTTTCATGTCCGGATAGCGCCGCTCAAAATCATGGAGCCTGGGAATGAGCCATTTGAGTGCCACAGTGAAATAGACCTGAATGGTGAGTTCATTGTCGTTCACCGTGGGCCGCAAGGCGCGAGTTTGGGTTTCGATCTGGTCAAAGGCCTCGCGGATGGCGGGGTAATAGATATGGCCGGCCTGGGTGAGTTCGGCACGCCTGGCATCCCGGCGGAAAAATTGAATCCCCAAGCGCTGTTCCAGGGCTTTCACCTGATGGCTCACGGCGGAGCGGGTAATGCCCAGTTCGCCTGCTGCAAGCCTGAAACTGCCGAGCCGGGCAGCGGCTTCAAAAGCGGTCAAAGCGCGCAGTGGGGGCAAGTCACGTCTGGCCAAAATACTTCACCAATGGAATGTCTTAGAGCTACATAGCACCCATAAATTCCATAAATTAAGTCACATTTCAATATTTAATGGTGATTATTCCTCACCAGTCCTATAAAATTTGAAGCCTTTGCAAGCCTGCCTAAAATTGGCACATAAGGGGTCCGATTCAGGAGCATGAAATGAGCGCAGTCGAAGACCTTTCCAAGCGCCGCGGCGGCCGTGAAGCCAGGCGGGCCTTGCGGTCGCGGGAAATTCCACGGGCCGAGGCTGCGGTTCGCCCCGGCATGGAAGGCGGGCAATACAAGCCGCTGACCCAGCGCGACATGGAGCGCATTCATCAGGCAGCCCTCACACTTCTGGAAACCGTTGGATTTGGCCAGGCGATTCCAAGCTGCGTTGAAGCAATGACGGCACGCGGCTGCACCATGACGGACAAGGGGCGCATGCTCATTCCTCGCGCACTCACCGAGGACATTCTGGCAAGCTGTGCCCGGGGCTTCCTGCTCCATGGCCGCGATCCCCAGCACGACATGGAGCCAACCGGCAACAAGGTGTATTTCGGAACCGCGGGTGCGGCGGTTCACGTCGTGGAGCCCGAGACGCGCAGCTACCGCGAGTCGCTTCTTGTCGATCTCTATGACGCGGGCCGCATTGTCGACACCTGCGAGCATATCCATTTCTTCCAGCGCTGCCTCACGGCGCGCGACATGATCACCGGCCACGATCTCGATATCAACACGCTCTATGCCTGCATTGCTTCCACGCAAAAGCATGTGGGCACTTCCATGGTTGATCCTGCCCATGTGACCGAGTGCCTGGAGATGCTGCATTTCGTGGCGGGCAGCGAAGAAAAGTGGCGCGAGCGGCCTTTCGTTTCGCAGTCCAATTGTTTCGTCGTACCGCCAATGAAATTTGCCGAAGACGCCTGCCGCTGCCTTGAAACGGCGGCGCGCGGCGGCATGCCGGTGCTTTTGCTGTCGGCGGCGCAAGCGGGTGCCACTTCGCCTGCCGCCTTGGCGGGCACGCTGGTTCAGGCCGTTGCCGAGTGCCTGTTCGGCTTGGTCTATATCAACTGCGTCGTTCCCGGGGCTGTTGCCATTTGGGGACCGTGGCCTTTCGTCTCGGACTTGCGCACCGGGGCCATGTCCGGTGGTTCGGGCGAACAGGCGTTGATCACCTCGGGCTGCGCCCAGATGGGGCATTTCTATAATCTCACGGTGGGCTCCGCCGCCGGCATGTGTGATTCAAAACTGCCTGACATGCAGGCAGGCTATGAAAAGGGCGTGACCGCTGGCATCTCGGCCATGACGGGGGTGAACCTGATGTATGAAAGTGCGGGAATGCACGCCTCGCTCCTGGGCTTTTGCCTGGAAAGCCTGCTCATCGACAACGACATGCTGGGCGCCATCAACCGCAATGTGCGCGGCATTGAGGTGAATGAGGATACTCTGTCGGTCGAAGTCATCCGCGAGGTTTGCCTGAATGGTCCCGGCCACTATCTCGGCAGCGACCAGACGCTTACCCTCATGCAGAAGGAATACATCTATCCCAAGATTGCCAACCGCATGAGCCCCAAGGAATGGATCGAGGCGGGCCGGCCCGACTTGGTTGAACGGGCCGCAGCGCGCAAGCGGGAAATCCTCTCGACCCATTATCCCGACTATTTGCCGCGCGCGAAGGATGATGTGATCCGGGCGCGCCATGATATAAAGTTGCCACGCGAGGTCATGGAGATGGGCGACCCGCGCTGGATAAAATAGGCAGTAATGGAACATCCGATATTGACCAGCATCCGGCGGGCGGGGTTCACGCCACTGGGCTGGTTTGAACCCGGGGCCGCAGATGCTGTTCCCCATGCTGCGAAGTTTGTCATGCTCGTGGGCAATGCTGGGTCCGACATGTTTCGCCGGTTTGCCCAGGAGCGCGATCACCGGAACGCGAAAATCGATGACTGGACGCGCGACGTCATTGGCGGGCTTGCCGACGATCTTTCGGCAAAGGCAGTGTTCCCGTTCGATACGCCACCCCTGCCCTTTTTGACTTGGGCGCGGCGGGCGGGGGCTGGCCATGTTTCACCGCTTGGCCTCAACATTCACCCGACGTACGGCCTGTTGCATGCCTTCCGCGCCGCCCTGCTCTTTCCCGTGGCGTTTGATTTGCCTATGAAATCGGCGGGGGCGCACCCTTGCGAGACTTGCGCTGAAAAACCTTGTCTTTCGGCCTGCCCGGTCCATGCCTTTAATGGCTCGTCCTATAATGTGGCGGCCTGTGCGGGCTATCTCGAAACGCCAGCGGGCGGGGACTGCATGTCAGGCGGCTGCCTGGCGCGACGGGCGTGCCCGGTGGGCCGGGGCTTCACCTACCATCCGGTTCAGGCGCAATTCTTCATGCGGGCATTTCGCACGGCACGTCGCAATTCGACTGGAAATGCTGCCTAGGTCGATTATTGTTCCGCCATGTACAGAAACATCCAGAAGAAACTCGACAACGGCCAAACCATCATTCTCGATGGCGCCACGGGCACCGATATCCAGCGGCGCGGAGTGCCAATGAGCGGCGAGACGTGGTGCGCCGATGCCAACCTGACTCACCCGGACACCGTGCAGGCTGTGCACGAAGACTATATTGCCGCTGGCGCCGACATCATTGTCGCCAATACCTTTGCAACCAGCGCCCTGCTCTTCAACAACCTGAAACGGGACGATGACCTCCTGGAAATCGACCGGGTGGCGGTGGAAATCGCCAAGAACGCCGTTGCCGCAAAGAAAAAGCAAATTGCAGTTGCCGGTTCCATTTCAACCATGCGCCCCATGGTTACCGGGTCCGACCGCAACAATCTCGACTTGTCGTGGCCTGAGGCAGAAGCGCGCCGGCTGTTCCAGCGAAAGGCGGACAATCTGGCCAAAACCGGGGTTGATCTGATCATGATGGAACTGATGCGCGACTGTGACTACGCGCTGTGGGCTACGGAAGCTGCGATGAAAACCGGATTGCCTGTTTGGGTCGGCGTATCGGCAGAGCGCCGCGATGACGGAGCTTTGGTGGGGTTTGGGCGGCCCGAGTTCCTGTTTGAAGATGTGGTCAAGACCCTTGCGGCAACAAATCCCGCTGTCATCAGCGTCATGCACACATCAGCCAATGACACCGCCGACGCGATTGAGGTCGTGAGGCGGCATTGGAATGGGCCACTCGGAACCTATCCCGAGAGCGGCTATTTCAAGAGTCCCGATTGGGTTTTTGTCGACGTCATTTCACCTGTGGCACTGGTTGAGCATTCGCGGGCGTGGCAGGCGAAAGGCGTGTCTATTTTTGGCGGCTGTTGCGGCATTGGGCCGGATCACATCGCCGCTCTATCAAAGGAGTTCAAAACATGAAAACCGGATCGTGCCTGTGCGGCGGCGTAGCATTTGAAATGCGCGGGCCTTTGGAGCCCGTTACGGCCTGCCATTGCATACAATGCCGCAAGCAGACGGGCAATTATTGGGCTTCAACATCAAGCGCCGATGCGGACCTGCACTTCATCCGCAAGGACACGCTGGCCTGGTACAGGGCCTCCGCCACGGCGCAGCGCGGATTTTGCAAGGCTTGCGGCTCCACCCTGTTCTGGAAAGCGGATGGCCGCGATACCACCTCAATTTGCGCCGGCTCCATCGATGGCACCACGGGCCTGAAACTTGAGGGCCATATCTATTGCGACAATGCCGGCGATTATTATGAAATTGCCGGTGGCGGCTACAGATCAGGCCAATCTTGATTTGGCGCGGGCGGCCATGTCGGATTCAAGTTCGCCGTAGCCGGTGAAGCGGTACTCGTAGGCGAGGCCAAGCTGCTCCGCGGCTTTCCTGCCGTTCTCAACCAATTGTTCATCACGAGTCTGGGCGAGATAGATGACCTTGGTATAGTTTCCAAAATATGAGGAGAGCAGTTCCGGGTGGCGGTCGAGCCCGAGCCCCGCCCAGATCAGCTTGTCGAAATGGCGCGCCAGATAGTCAGTGAGGTAGAAGGCGGTGAATTCATCGTCGGCCTTCGCGGCGAATTCAGGGTTCCCGGAAAAGAAGGCATAGCAATGGGGGCCGTCGATGCGTTCCACGCCCTCTTCTTCCAGCATCCTGTCGAGCAGGCCGCCGGTGCCGCAATCGCCGTAGAGGACGAAGATGGACTTGTATTTGCCGCGCTGCTCGCGGATTTTCTGGCGCACGGCGGGAACGATGAATTGCGGGGTGTTGTGCCATTTGGCGGGCAGGCACTGGACGTCAAAGGCGGCCCAGCGGTTGCGCTCGATGAGATCGACGATTTCACGGGCGAGCGCGCCGCAGGCAATCAAAAGCACTTCGCCCTTTCCGGTGGCGAACTGAAACTCGTCAGATGGCTTAAGATCAACAGTGGTCATTTGCTCATCAATCTAGCAGATTGCGCCTTATGCAGAAGTTCAACTACGACGTGAAAGAGACGATTATGAACCGTGCTTATGGTGCATTTCGATACCGTCCAGCAATAAATCAAGGCCGGTAAAGAATGTGTCGTCAAAACTGCCCGGCTTGAAATAAGGACCAACCGAGACAACGGTTGGGTAGTCTCTGGCGGCAACGTCATCAGACACAGGCTCAGCTGCCGATGGCCCCTTGGCGTAGCCGCTGGTTTCATCCAACGCAGCCCCCACCATGTAGTAACTTAACAGCCGAAAATACTTGGCGCTTTGTTCGGGTGAAAAGCCAGCACGGCGAAATATGCCCAGAACGCTTTCAAGCATGCCGAGTCCTTCGGCCGAATTCATGCGGTAAAGTGCCATAAAGTGGAAAAATGCCGGATTTCTGTAGGCTACCTGCCGGAATTCCGTAAAGCCATGGCGCAAAGCGGCGCGCCATGGGGCATCGTCCGGGAGCCATTCAATCGTTCCGAGGCAATGGGCGACCATGGCGTCAAAGAGGTGCGCCTTGCTGGGGAAATGATAATAGATGCTCATCGCCTCGCAGTGCAGATCATCGGCCAGCTTGCGGAAGCTGAAGCCATGAAGCCCCTCGCGTTCAACAAGCGCCAAGGCCTTCAGAACAATCCGGTCCCTGCTCAGCGGCTCACGTTTATGTGAAGGTTTTTTACTCGTTCGGGGCATCGCACCTCTTGCATTCTTACAGTGTAAGGTATATTCGATTCATCGTACCTTACATTGTAAGGTCAAAACTGGAAAAGTCAACCAAGGAGAAATGCCATGAAAAATTCCATCCGCTTTTCACTTTTTGCCATTGGTTTCAGCCTTGCTGCAGTGACAGGGCCGGGTTTTGCGGAAGATCTTACGCCAAGCCAGGCGGCAACCTACAAGGAAATCGAGAGCATGTTCGGCAAGGTGCCCGAATTCATCAAGAAGTTTCCCAAGGCGGGCATCGTCGGCGCCTGGGAAGAGGCGAAGTCACTTGAATTCAGCGACAAGACGGCGCTTCCTCCTAAAGTGAAATCGTTGATTGCGATTGCAGTCGCCGCGCAAATCCCCTGTGAGTATTGCGTCTATTCCGACACGCTGGCCGCCAAGCAGGCCGGGGCTACCGACGAAGAAATTGCCGAAGCCGTCGGCATGGCGGCCCTCACCCGTCACTGGAGCACGGTCTTCCACGGACTGCAGATTGACTTGGCTCAGTTCAAGAAGGACGTTGGCGGGCAATAGGGATGACGCGCCCACTCTCCACTTGGTGAAGAGTGGGCTTTGCTTAGCCCTTGGCGGCCAATTGATTATGCTTGCGGGCCATGAAGCTCTTGGCGGTTTCGACGGCTACGGCCGCGTCGCGGCAATAGGCATCAGCACCAATGGCCTTGGCAAATTCCTCGTTGAGCGGAGCCCCACCCACGAGCACGACGTAATCATCGCGCATGCCTTTTTCCTTCATGGTGTCGATCACCACTTTCATGTAGGGCATGGTGGTGGTGAGCAGCGCCGACATGCCGAGAATGTCCGGCCCATGCTCTTCGATGGCACCCAGGTATTTCTCGACCGAATTGTTGATGCCGAGGTCGATCACCTCAAAGCCAGCGCCTTCCATCATCATGCCGACGAGGTTTTTGCCGATGTCGTGGATGTCGCCCTTCACGGTGCCGATTACCATCTTGCCGAGGCGCGGTGCCCCTGTGGCAATGAGGAGCGGGCGCAGGATAAACATGCCGGCCTTCATGGAGTTGGCGGCGAGGAGCACTTCCGGAACGAAGAGAATGCCATCGCGGAAATCGATGCCGACGATGCGCATGCCCTCAACCAGGGCTTCGGTCAGGACCTTGTATGGGGCCCAGCCGCGGCCCAGCAGAATATGCACGGCGGCCTCAACCTCTTCCTTGAGGCCATCATAGAGGTCGTCATGGACCTGAAGCACCAGATCCTCATCGCTGAGGCTGTTCAGATCAAGTTCGCCGTCATCGCTCATTGGGGACTCCGAAGGTCTAGATTATTGCAGCAGGATAGAGGGATTGCCTGACTTTACCCAGTCATCACGCGACATTCACATGCCGGAAAGCGACGGTTGAAGCAAGCGGTATTGGCGGCTAATGCTAAGGCCCCTAATGCATATTCCCGGAAAGATTTGACGTGGCCCCTTCCCTCGACATCGCACGTGTCCGTTCGCAGTTCCCTGCCCTGGCCTTGAAGGACGGGGGGCATGCACGGGTTTACTTCGACAATCCGGCCGGAACCCAGGTGCCCCGGCAGGTGATTGACCGAACGGTTGAAACGCTTGCCACAAAAAACGCCAACCTTGGCGGATATTTCAGCACCACGAAGCTGGCGGACGAGATGGTGAATTTGGCTCATCAGGCGTGCGCGGATTTCTACAATGCCCGGAGCGCTTCCGAGATCGTCTTTGGCCAGAACATGACGACGCTCACGCTTCACATGTCGCGCTGCCTGGGCCGCAAGTTCAAGCGCGGCGATGAGATCGTGCTGTCGCGCATGGACCATGATGCCAACGTTGCCCCATGGCTGCTGCTGGCGGAAGACCTGGGCCTGGTGGTGCGCTGGATGGACTTCGATCCAGAGACCTACGAGTTCCCGGAGGATGCGCTGCGCAAGGTGCTTTCGGCCAAGACGCGGCTTGTGGCCTTGGGGCTGGCCTCCAACTGCACGGGAACAGTCAATGACGTGAAGGGTTTTGCCCGCGAGGCCAAGGCTGCGGGGGCGCTGGTCTATGTGGATGCGGTACAGTTTGCACCGCATTACGCCATTGATGTGCAGGACCTGGGGGTCGATGTACTGGTGTCGTCGGCCTACAAGTGGTTCGGCCCACACATGGGCGTGCTGTGGGGACGGGAAGAACTGCTCAAGGAAACTTTCAGCTACAAAGTGCGGCCTGCCGGCAATGACCTGCCCCACAAGTTCGAAACCGGCACCCTGAGCCATGAGGGCATGGCGGGCTGCCTGGGGGCCATCGAATATCTCGAGCAATTCGGCGACGGCGTGACGCGGGCGAAAAAGATTTCAAGCGCCTGGGACAGGCTTGTGAGTTACGAGCACAAGCTCACGCTGCAGCTCATTGATGGTCTGCGCGAGGTGAAAGGCCTGACCATTCGCGGGCTCACCTCGGCGAACGCCCTGCACCGCCGGGTGCCCACGGTTTCCTTCACGCTGGATGGCCACCATCCCGACACTCTCGCCAAGGGCTTTGCGGCGGAGAACATGTTTGTCTGGTCCGGCCACAACTACGCCATTGAGCCGGTGGGTCGCATGGGACTTCTGGACAAGGGTGGTGTGCTGCGCGTGGGGTTGGCGCACTACAACACGGCTGCGGAAGTTGACAGTTTTCTCTCCGCTTTGACCCGCATCATCAAGAATTAGGACAAGAATATGGTTTTCAAAATCGCCGTTGTCGGGCTTGGCAAGATCGCAACGGACCAGCACCTGCCCTGCATTGCCAAGAACGCGGATTTCAAACTCGCGGCGGGCGTCAGCCGCAATACCAAGCTGGATAATGTCCCGTGTTTTGAATCGCTTGGCGACCTCATTTCAAGTGGCACGTCCATTGACGCGGTGGCGCTGTGTACGCCGCCGTCGGTGCGTCTTGCCATGGCCAGGCAGGCCCTTGATGCAGGCTATCATGTGCTGATCGAAAAGCCGCCGACGCCAACGCTTGGCGAAATGTTCGCCATGATCGACTATGCCAAGATCAAGGGCCGCGTGCTCTATGCCGCCTGGCATTCGCGCTACAACCAGGCGGTCGATGAAGCCAAGCGCAGGTTGGCCGTTAAGCGCGTTTCAAAAATGAAGATCACCTGGCGCGAGGATGTGAAGCGCTGGCATCCCGGGCAGGAGTGGATTTGGGAACCCGGCGGCTTCGGCGTATTCGATCCGGGCATCAACGCCCTTTCCATCGTCACCAAGATTCTGCCCGAGCCGATCTTCGTTGAGCAGGCCACCATCGAGGTGCCGGCCAACAAGGCCACACCGATTGCGGCGCAAATCCGCTTCAAGCGGGGAGACGGGGCCAAGGCCGATCTTTCCGCCGACTTCGACTGGCGCCAGAAGGGCGAACAGACCTGGGAAATCGGGATCGCCGCCACCGATGGCATGGTGCTCAATCTCAAGAAAGGCGGTAGCATTCTGGAGGTGGGCGGTAAGCTGATCATGGAAGCGCCGCTGGAGGAATATGAAATGATCTACGCGCGCTTTGCCGAGTTGTTGCAGAGCGGAAAGTCAGACACGGATGTGACGCCGCTGCAACTCGTCTGTGATTGTTTCATGCTGGGTAGGCCCGTTACAACTGCAGAATTTTCCTGACGAGGGTTTCGGATGCGGCGACGCTTCCCGAGACGTCCACCTTCTTCCAGCGAATTTCACCCGGTTGATAGCCGAGCTGCTTTTCGACAACGGCAGCATCGGCATCCGAGGCATCACCTCTGCGCCCCGTGACGCGCGATTTGAGAATGGCAGAGGGCGCCGCAAGCCATAGGCCGGTAAAGCGCGCATTGACACTTCGAACCAATTCTTCCGCCGCGTCGCGCTCATCTTCTCGGGCAAATACCGCATCAAGGACTACGGAATGGCCCGCCTTGAGAGCTGCATCGGCACGCTGGAAGATTGCCCGATAGGTTGCCGCGGACGCAGCGGCTGAATAGGATTCAGGCGGCAAATGCACAGTTTCATCCACCCCGGCGAGAACTTTACGTTCGACATCACTGCGCACATGAAGTGCGCCCGGTGCCAAGCCGATGTCATGGGCCAGCCTTGCCGCAAGCGTTGACTTCCCGCTTCCCGACAGTCCACCGACGCAGATGAGCCTGGGCTGATCAGGTTTCAGCCACGCTATGCTCGCATGGAAATACTCAAGGGCGTCTTTCCGCTTATTCGCGGATGCATCCGCCTCCAGCTCATGGGCGAGATCAGCGGCAACGAGGGCCCGCACCCCCGCCCTGGTGGCCAGGAAAAGCGGCAATGCCGCAAGGCCGGACAGGTCCTCCTCGGCCCGGCGCAAATGCAGGTAGCGATTGAAGACAAGGTTTGCCACACGCTTCTCATCCCGGCGGCCCAAATCCATCAGCAGAAACGCGAGATCATAGAGCACGTCAATTGTTGCAATTTTCTCGCTGAATTCGATTGCATCAAAAAGGACGGGCTTGCCGTCCAGCAAAACGATGTTGCCGCAATGCATGTCGCCATGGCAGCGGCGGACAAGGCCTTGCGCGCTTCGTTGGTCGAGGAGTGGGCTTAAGCTCGTCAAATGCTGTTGATGAAGGAATTGAAATTCGCGGGCCTCATCCGCCGGAAAGATATCCGGCGAGTCGGCAAAGGCTTTCGACAGTTGCGCGCCCAGCCCCGCCATGATCTCGCTGCCCGGCGTTTCACGCCGCGGCGCAATAACGTGGGACTCCACGACCATGCGGGCGAGTTCCCTTGCCATTGAGTCGGCGATGCCGCCTGACTGCGATGAAAGAAGTTCTTCCTGCTTGAAACGGTTCATGACCAGGACCGGCTCGCCGCGGATTTCGTCGGTGCGCAAATAGACCGACGGGGCAAACGCGCGGTTGATCTCCAGTTCGTGTTCGAGAACAGCCTTCCGTTTTTCGATGGTGGAAAAATCGAGGTAGGGCAGTTTCACCGCTTTCTTCATCTTGAAGGCGCGGTCACCAACGAGAAACACATGGGCGGCGTGGGTCTCAATGTGCTCAACGGGCTGCCCGCCGAAGCCCCACGTATCTCCGCGCATGAATTCCGCTTGTTCCATGGTGAGAGGCTAGCACAGCATTGACTTCGCGTCGTTGACTGGAGTCAAATTTATTCGGCGAGCGCCCTGCTCCGGCGTCGTCATTCAGCTATTCCGATCAAGGAGGATATCAAGCATCATCTCGGGTCGATTGAGGAAATCTCTTGTAACTTGAAAGTGCTCCGTGTCCTCATAGGCCACGCGGTCAAGACCCTTCGGCCCGATCTGATAAATCCACGCTTCTGGATAGGCCATGAGAATTGGCGAATGAGTAGCAATGATGAACTGGGATTTCTCTGCGATCAGGTCATGCATGCGCGTGAGCATCGACATTTGACGAGACGGCGAAAGAGCTGCTTCGGGCTCGTCGAGAATGTAGAGGCCATTTCCCCTGAATTTGTGTTCTAACAGTGCCATAAAAGCTTCACCATGAGATTGCTCATGTAAACTTTTGTCGCCGTACGATCCCATATATCCGAGTTCATCGATTTGTGTAGCAACGTTGAACAAGGATTCGGCACGAAGGAAGAACCCGAACTTGGCGCGCTTTACCGACTTAATGAGTCTCAAATCTTCATGGAGTGCTGAATGCGAGGCCCTTGTCGAAACAGAATGATTTTTTGTGCCACCCTCAGCATTGAATCCCCACGCAACTGCGATTGCTTCAATCAAGGTAGATTTCCCAGATCCGTTCTCACCAATCAGGAAGGTAACTTTCGGGTGAAATTCAATCTCCTTCAACCTTGAGACTACAGGCAGGATAAAGGGAAAGGTGGACCGGTCCTTGACCTGATCCCACAGCAGCTCAGCCCGCAAAAGATAGTGCTCGGCTTCGAACGACTTCATGCCGAAATCATATGGGCTCAAGTCTATTCAACGCAAATGGGGCGGCATTTGATGGTTAGCAAACAACTCCCGGGAGGAACCAATCCACATCGGCTCGGTGTAGGAATTTAGCGCTTGACAAGTATATTCCTATGATATAGCTATGTTCCTGTCCATCCCGGAAGGGGTCTCGGTCATGACGGTGATCATAGATGGGGTGGATGTGGCGCCTGCGGGTTTGGTGAAACGTTCATCAGGCACCCGGGAGCCGGAGGGAACACCCGTGGGCACTATGGTCCACGCGCCTTAAATGGCTAAACAACCCTAGCGGAAAACCTCAGACACCGTGCGATCTAGGGCTCTGCAAGACCTTCCCCGAGGCAAAAACC
>JAUXUN010000046.1 GCA_030680855.1 Aestuariivirga sp. | reverse complement strand
GACGGTTTTGGGTTTGGTCAAATCAATTGTTGCGACGTGATAGGAGGCGAAGTAGACGCCGTATAATCCGTCGGTATTGAGCGGCCTGATGGCAAGGCGTTCGCCGCCAAAGGCTTGCGGCACTCTCCAGAAGCGCCCTTTGAAGGCGATGCGGGTATCTGTTTTTGAGATTCGGCGAACAATCTCACCATGTTCATATTCTGGCTCCGGCAAATATTCAGGCATTGACCGCTGGCTGATTTGATAGTGCTTGGCAGGTGTTGCAAAGGCCAGCGCTTCATGGGGCCGCTCGAAATTATAGATGCTGCGCCATGCATCGAAAGCTGACTGGGCATCATCGAGGTCACGGAGCAATCGCAAGGCCAGGACCTCGGCATTAAGGGTTCGGTGAAACCGTTCAATCTTGCCACGGCTTTGCGGATGATAGGGCCTGCTGTGAATGACGTCGATGCCAAGCTTCAAAAGCCAAACGCCAAACCGCGACCAGCGTGCCTCTGAACTGTCTCCCCATGGCGTTCCATTATCAACAAACATGGCTTGCGGCAGGCCATAGCGCTGGAACACGGGCGTTAGCCTGGCCTGCACGGCAACATTGGTTTGGCTGACACCAGCGGCAAGGCACAAGGCAAAGCGTGAATGATCATCAACGACTGTCAGCGGGTGCAGGCGTTGCCCATTGCCCATGGCAACCCAGCCCTTGAAGTCCATCTGCCAGAGAAGGTTTGGCGCCTCCTTCTCGAAACGCAGCATCGCCCGCGGGCCGCCAGGCAGTGGTCCAATGCGGCCATGCCGGACAAGGATTGCATGGACCGTTGAGCAAGCCGGGACTTCGATCATTGTTTGCACCAGACGAGCGGCAATCTTGCGGGCGCCCCACGCGGGATGGGCGTCTCTTATGGCAAGAACCGCCGCCTCAACATTGGCCGCACTCCGTTGCGGGCTGGTGAGTGGACGGCGTGACCGGTCTGCAAGGCCAACATCTCCAGCATCAGAGCGCTGAAGCCACTTGTAACCCGTTTCAGCACTGATCCCAAACCTTCGGCAAAGCTCCCGCCGGTTGGCCCCTTCAACCGATGCAAGACGAACAAACTCACGGCGCTGGTCCACAACAGATACCTCGTTCCATGGCATGACTGATCTCCCTCGAGATCAGCACTCTAAAGTGTCAGCCATGTCTCCGAACACCTGTAAGCTATGTCCCCAGTCTAAACATCAAGCCCGACCATGGAGAGAAGCAGAAATCGCAATGAAAGAGACCGCAGGCTCGAAGCGGGCGCGCTGGTTTAGAGAATCTTGCGAAGTGGCTCCAGCGGCACTTTCTGAGGGCTGTTGGCCAGGCGGTATTCATATGCCGGCACCACATCATCGGCTGTCTTCACCACATCCATCTTGAACTCCATGCCCTCGCGGATGAAGTTTTCCGCCCGCATGTGTTTCAGCAGCATGATATACGGCTCCCAGTAATTCCCGATGTTGCACAGGATGATCGGCTTGGCGTGCTGGTCCAGTTGCGCCCAGGTGGAAATCTCGGTGAGTTCCTCCAGCGTGCCGATGCCGCCGGGCAGCGCCACAAATCCGGTGGAATGCTCGAACATCGTCATCTTGCGCTCGTGCATGCTCTTTGTGACGATAAGTTCGTTGACTCCGGTGAGCATGCGCTCCTTGGTGCCCAGGAATTCCGGGATGATGCCGGTCACGTGGCCGCCCGCTTCGAGCACGGTCTTGGCCACTTCACCCATGAGCCCCAGGCTGCCGCCGCCATAAACCAGCCCAATGCCGGCTTCGGCCATGGCCCGCCCCAGGCTCCGGGCCGCAGCCATATAGACGGGGTTTTTGCCCGGGCCAGAGCCGCAGTAAACGCACAGATTTTGGTCAGGTCTTGTCAAATGTTCTCGCCTCATTTTGGTGGCTGCAGCAATCCTTTGCTGATTCGCCACATTGGTTTTAATAATGTGGACGATTCCTATTATCTAATAGCCTATTCGCCGCAGTTGCGGCTATGATCTTATATTCATGATTACGGACGGCCCACGATGAAAATGAACCCTCTCGCACTCTTCACCGGCCTTACACTGGCCACATTTGGTGCACTTGTTTACGTGGAACGGAACACAGGCTCCGAAGAGGCGCTCACAGCCACGACCAAGGTGGAGCCGCTTGCCGTGCCGGAGCCGCCAAAATCCGCTGAGCCGGTAATCGCCGAGCCAGCACCAGCCCCGGTGGTCGAGCCAGCCCCGGCACCTCCCGCGGAAGTGGCCAAGGTGGAAGAACCGCCACTGGTTGAGCCGCCAAAGCCCGCGGAACCCGTCATAACCGCGGAACCTCCGGCTGCAGTAGTTGAACCTCCCGCAGCAGCAGCCGAGCCCGTAGAAAAGGCCAAAATAGTCCCGAGCTTTGATACGGTGCGAGTCGAGCCCACCGGTGATGCCCTGATCGCCGGCCGGGCCGCGCCCGGATCGGAAGTGGTCGTCAAGTTCAACGGCGTGGCGGTTGGAACGGCGGTTGCCAATGACGATGGCGCCTTTGTGGTCACCCCCGACAAGCCTTTGCCGACGGGCCCCGGCGCCCTGTCGATTGAGTCCAGGAGCAATGAGGTGGTCATGGCCTCGGCTGACACCGTGGCCGTCGATGTGAAGGCCGGAGCGGTCGACACCCCCATGGTGGCGGTGCTGAAACCCGATGAGCCAACCCAGGTTGTCCAGGTTCCGGCAAAGCCCGCTTTGCCGCCCTCCAAGACCGTCAATCTCGATACGGTTGATTATGACCAGACTGGAAACATCGTGTTTGGCGGCCGTGGTCCGGCGGGCAGCAAAGTGCAGCTCTATGTTGACAACAATGCCTATGGCCTGGCCGAAATCAATGACAAGGGAACCTGGTCCTTTGCCGGCTCCTCGCCGCTGACCGTGGGTCCCCACGCTCTTCGCGCCGATGAAATTGGTGGCGACGGGGCAGTGAAGAGCCGCATCGAAATGCCCTTCTACCGCGAAGAGCCAGCCAAGGTGGCAACAGCGCCTCTGACCCCCGCCACGCCTGAACCCCCCAAGCCCGCTGAGGTGGCAACCGCCCAGGAAATTCCAGCACCGGCTGCAACGTCCGAAGTGGCGGAAACTGCGGCGCCTGAAGCACCAGCCCCAGCGGTTGCCGAAACGCCGGCTGCCGCCGCACCGGAGGAAGCAGCCCCGGCCGTTGAACCCGCCACTGATGAGCCTGCCGTGGTGGCGGCCCAGGTTCCTGCCACGGCAGAACCTGTGGCCGAACCAGCCGCGGCGCCCACCCAGGTCATCATCCAGCCGGGCAACAACCTGTGGAAGCTGTCCCGCCAGATTTACGGCAAGGGCATCATGTACACGGTGATCTACGAGGCCAATAAGGATCAGATTCGCAAGCCTGAGCTGATTTACCCCGGCCAGATATTCCTCACGCCGGAAGCTGCCGCAGCTACGTCGGGGCAGTAAAGGCGCTGACTTAATGAGCCGCAAACTGCCGATCAGCCCTGCGAACTTCGCCAGCGGCGACGGGGACCAATGGCAAACCCTGAAAAGTCTTATGCCCTATTTGTGGCCGCAAGGCCGCATGGATTTGAAGGTCCGTGTGGTCCTTGCGATGATTGCTTTGGTCGTTTCCAAGGTGGTTACCGTTCTCACCCCCTATAGCTTCAAATATGCAACCGATGCCTTGACCGCATCGGGAAACACAGCGGCAATTGTCTTCAGCGTACCGTTCTTTTTTGTCCTGGCTTATGGCGTGGGCCGCATTTCGATGGTCGTGCTGGCGCAGATCCGCGATGCCATATTCGCCAAGGTCGGCCAGCGCGCCGTGCGCGAGCTCTCGATCCGCACCTTCCGCCATCTTCACGCGCTCTCCCTCAAGTTTCATCTTGAACGCCGCACCGGCGGCCTGTCGCGGATCATTTCGCGCGGCACCGCCGGCGTTGACACGGTGTTGCGCTTTTCGCTCTTCAATACCTTTCCGACTGCCCTTGAAATTGCCCTTGTGGCCGGGGCGCTCACCTGGTCCTTCGGCTGGATTTACGCCGCTGTCATTTTGGGCACCGTGGTTTTCTATCTCTGGTTCACCTACGCCGCCACCGAATGGCGCATCAGTATCCGCCGCGACATGAATGAGGCCGACACTGACGCTAACACCAAGGCCATCGACAGCCTTCTGAATTTCGAAACCGTGAAATATTTC
>JAUXUN010000044.1 GCA_030680855.1 Aestuariivirga sp. | reverse complement strand
AGCCCTGTTCGCCCTGCTGGGGATTGATGGAACGGAGACCGTGGGGCGGATTCCGCACCGCCTCCACCGCGCCGTGGTGCGGGTGCTGCGGCCTGCCGAATCCGCCGTCCGGCGCCTGATTGTCGTGGCAGCCCGGGGGTTGGTGGTGAAGGTGGCGCCCTCGCGTCCCATGCCCAAAGGGAAGATCGGAAAGGGCAGCGGGCCTTCCCGTCCCTCCTTCAAGCTCTGCGATAAGCGTATATTTTTCCCGGAGCTGAACAACCCCCGCGTTAAATACGCGAAGTATCCGCCGCGCATCCATGTCTTCCCCTATGATACCCTGGTGCCCATAGCCCGGCCCGCCGTCGCTCCCCCGCCGCCGCCCGATGGACTGATCAACGCGGCACGCCTCAGCCGCAGGCTCCAGGCCCTCAAGTCCGCCCTCGAGGATCTTCCCCGCCAGGCCCGGCGCATGGCCCGCTGGCGGGCGAAGCGGGAAGCCATGCCAAACCCAAAATTCAAATCGCCCCTCAGGCCCGGCCAGCCTCCCGGCCACCGGAGGAAGCCTACTCACGAAGTCGACGAGGTGCTCACGGAATGCCACTGGCTTGCCTGGGAGGTGATGAAGGCCGATACAAGTTGAAGCGGGGCAAAACAATCTGTGTACGGATTAATCGTTTTCAGCGAGGACGGAGCTGTGCCTAATACTCACTTCTCATCATGGCCGTGCTCGACACGGCCATCTTCTTTGCTGCCGAATGAAGATGCCCGCATCAAGTGCGGGCATGATGAGAACGGGTGTGATATCTCCGGCGCTTGGGCCCCGGATCACTTCCGCTTGAGCGTAATCTCCTGCCCGGCGCGGGTCAGCACAATGCTCCACGGCTTGAAGGCGCGCTCGCGAAAAGCCAGCACCTCGTCAACCGTGCTGACGTTGCGGTCATCGATGGTGCGGATGATATCACCCGCGGCAACGCCCAGGCGGCTTGCCCCGGAGCCAACGCCTGCCTCAAGCACCACAACCCCGGAAAGCGCGCTGTCCAACTCGATCTCCTCGGCCAATGCGGGAGACAGGCTGGCAATGCGCGCACCGCGCAAGGGGCTCGCGCTTGGCGCCCACATCTTGTTTGCCGCCGGTTCAACCGGCGGCGCCACCAGTGAAACGGTGAGAGTGATGAGCCTGCCCTGCCGCGCCACGGCGAGATTCGCGGTTCCGCCCGCCGGCCTTGTCGCAATCCGGTAGCGCAGGGCCTGAAACTCATTCACCGGAAATCCGTCAACCGAGATGACCACGTCACCGATGCGCAGGCCAGCAACTTCGGCGGGGCCGGCCTTGTAGGTTCCCGTGACGAGCACGCCTTTGCCGGGAGGCAAGCCAAGCAGGCCGGCATATTGTGCCGGCACGCTCCGGCCCGAAAATCCGATCCATGGCCGGATCAGCGGCTTCTGGCTGACCACACTTTCGACGATGGATTTCACCATGTTGCTGGGAATGGCAAAGCCCAGCCCTTGCGAGCCGCCCGATGTCGAAAAGATCGTGGTGTTGATCCCAACCAGCCGCCCGTCCATGTCGATTTGCGCGCCGCCCGAATTGCCCGGATTGATGGCCGCATCCGTCTGGATGAAGAAGCGGAAATCCGAAACGCCAATGCTGGTGCGCGCCAGGGCCGAGACAATGCCGCTGGTCACCGTCTGGCCCAGGCCAAAGGGATTGCCGATGGCGATCACCTGGTCCCCCACCCGCAAAAGATCGGAATCGCCAAACGCAATGAACGGCAAGTCTTGCCCGCGCCCGCCGATGGACAGCACCGCAATATCGGTGCGCTTGTCGGCAAGAAGCGTCCGCGCCGCAAAAACCCGCCCGTCCACCAGCGCAACGGCAATCTCACCCGCATCCTCAATCACGTGGTTATTGGTGACAACAATGCCATCGGCGGCAACAATGACGCCGGACCCCAACGAATTCTCAATCCGGTCCTGGCCATAGCCGAAGAGCAAAGAGTCCCTGAACAGCCGCCAGAAGCCTGAGCCATCAAGCAGGCGCGCCGCCGAACGGGCCTTCAGCAGCTTCCGGGCATAGATATTCACCACCGCCGGCGCGGTTTTTTCAACGAGCGGGGCCAGCGAATTGCCTTGAACCGCCAGAACCTGCGTCTCCGCCCTGGCCTCATGGAGATTGAGCGGCAGGACAAAGGCTGCGGCAAACAACAGGTGCAGGATGTGGCGCTTCATGGGCTGTATCCGCCTCGCCTTACCTCCAGGGGAAATAATCCGGCACAAGGATCAGCCCGATGATCACCCAGAACAGGGCAACGGAAAGATAAGCCGCTGACTTGAAATGGGCGGTGATGCGCCGGTCCGCCGGAAAATCTTTCTCCTTGAACAGGCTGTAGATCTGGTCCCACAGCTCAGCAGGATTTTTGGCATGGATGCCTTCACATCTTTCGATGAAGGAGCGCTCCGTGTCGCCCCGGTGCCTGCGGCGCAGGTAGTCCCGGTAGAAGTCATAGCCAAGCGTGAGTTCCAAAAAAATGATGCGGGGGTAAAGGCTGACAACACCGCGGTCAATGGTCAGCACCGCGCGGTAGGCAAACCAGATCATCAGCGAGGCCGTCAGCGCCGTGGCAATCATCAGCGGCTGACTGGAAAGCGTGAGGCTGAGGTTGAGCAGCAGCCAGAAATAGGAATGCGCAAGGAGATGGGCAAAGGCATACCACAAATTATAGGAGCGGACCACCGCCATGCGCTGCTGGTGGATGACCTGGTATTCAGTTTCGTGATTTCCCGCGGCCGTAATTTTCCGCTCAGGTACAGGCTTTGCCATGGTGATCGACAGTCCTATTGTTGCTGCATAATCCGGAATTCTGCACCTCTTGGATGCGCCATGCAATCTGTTCGCTTATTGGTGAATATTGGGGAAATAACCCAATCCGAACCACGCAACTTGACTTCTCACAACATAACTTCCTATAAGCCGACGCAGATTTGGCGAGGTAGCTCAGTTGGTTAGAGCACGGGAATCATAATCCTGGGGTCGGGGGTTCAAGTCCCTCTCTCGCTACCATCCTCCTGGCCAGGGCCCGGATCGCCCTGAACGAAGGTCCGCCACAGGGAAATCCAGATAAAATAGAGCGAGGCGGCAATCCAGACCCACAGTTCAATTTTGTAAACCGCGTCCGTTGGCCCCTTGTCCTTGCTGCTGATCACCAGCGAAAGCGTCATGGCCGCCCACAGGACTGTCATTGGAATTGTGATATTGCGCCAATGGGTCACGCGCAGCGGATGCACGAATTTGATGGGAATGAAGGTCAGGATTGAAAGGATGATGATGGTGAGGCCATTGAACAGCCAGCCCGTGTCCAGAACATAGAAATAAAGCACCACCACGTTCCAGATCGCCGGAAAGCCCACGAAGTAATAGTCTTCAGACTTCATGCCGACATTGGCGAAAGTGTAGCACGACACCGCCATGATGGTGGCGGCCGCCACGAGGCTCCAGGTGCTGCCAGCGAAAATCCAGTCGAGCGGCACCATGTTGAACCAGTAGACCATGACGGCGGGCACCGCCACATAGGTGAAATAATCGATGACGTAGTCAAGCGAGGCGCCGTCAAAATTGGGCGTGTATTCGCGCACCCTCGCCCGGCGGGCCAGCGAACCGTCAATGCCGTCAACAAAGAGCGCCAGGCCCAGCCACATGAAAGCGGCAACGGCATCGCCTTTCAGCACCGCCACCAGCGCCAGGAAGCCCGCAACAATTCCACAGGTCGTAAAAGCATGCACCGCCCAGGCGATGCCTTTCTTCACTTCCAGGTCAATGTTGTGCTTTTTGATTGTCCGCTTGGCCACGAAACAGCTTCTCCCGCTCCCTCAAACTATAGGGGTGCGCCAAGTTTGGGGCAAGGAGCCTATGCGGACTTGGTGTATTGCCAGACAAAGGCCGGCGGCACATTGTTCAAAGCGCTGCCGACACATTGTCCGGTCAGTCCCGCCTCGGCCGCCACCGCTTTCGGAACGGGCGAAACTTTGAAATAACTGAATTGGATAAGTATGCCCCCGGCATCAAGCACGGCGGCCACCGCCATGGCAATTTGCCGGCACTCCTTTGGTTTCATGCTGCGCAAGGGAATGCCGGAAATGATCTTTTTTACCGAAGCCTGCTCCAGCGTCTTTAGAAGCTGCGGCAGTTCCTGTGCCGGCCCCTCGACAATGCGCAGGTTTGGAAATTCTTTTTTGAGGAATTTCACGAACTCCTTGTTGAACTCCACCAGGATGAGGTTGGCAGGCTCAACGCCTTGCGCCAGAAGCTCGCGCGTGAACGCCCCCGTCCCCGGCCCCAGTTCCACGATGACCTCTGATGGCTGCGGGGCAAGTTTCGAAACCATGAGTTTCGCCAGTTGGCGGCCGCTTGGCGCCACGCCGCCGGTGCCGAAAGGATTGCGCAGGTACTGCTTCAGGAAAAAAAGTTTTGAGCGCTTGCTGGCCTTGCTGGTAGATGTCAGGGGTCCGGTCATCCGATGGCGCGATCCTGGGTCGCCGCCGATGCTATGAAGCCGCCGCCCAGAACGCGCGCCCCCGGGCCCTGCCCGTCATACAGCACGCAGGCCTGCCCCGGCGAAACGCCGTACTCGCCATCAAGGATTGTCACGATTGAACCTTCAGGCCCTCTCCGCAATGCCGCTTCGACCGGCGGGCGCGTTGACCTGATTTTCGCAAAAACCGGCTGGGCCTTTTCATTCAGCGCCTTCTGTCCCAGCCAATTGAGATTGGCCAAACGGATGTCGCTCTGCTTCAAGGCTTCCCGCGGGCCAACCACCACTTGCTTCGTCGCGGCATCGACCTTCACCACATAGAGCGGTTCCGCCTCTGCAATGCCAAGCCCGCGCCGCTGGCCAATCGTATAATGAATGATGCCTTCATGGCGGCCCAGCACCCGCCCATCCATGTGCAGAATATCTCCGGGCTCCGCCGCATCCGGGCGCAGCCGCAAGATCACATCGGCATAGCGTCCCTGCGGCACAAAGCAGATATCCTGGCTGTCCGGCTTGTCCGCCACCACCAGCCCAAGTTCAGCCGCAATGCGCCGTGTTTCGGCCTTGGGCAGCGCCCCCAGGGGAAAGCGCAGAAAATCAACCTGCTCCTGCGTTGTGGCAAACAGGAAATAGCTCTGGTCGCGCGCCATGTCGGCAGGAGTGAAAAGGTCACGATGCCCCGTGCCATCGCTCCGTGCCCGGCTTTCAATATAATGGCCGGTCACCAGTGCTGCCGCGTCCAGGTCCTTCGCCCGCTGCAGCAGATCGGCGAATTTAACGGTCTGGTTGCACTTCACGCAAGGGATGGGCGTTTCGCCGGCCAGATAGCCCGCAACGAAATCGTTTATGACCGCGTCCCTGAACCGGCTTTCGAAATCGAGCACATAGTGGGGAATATCGAAGGCCGCCGCCACCCGCCGGGCATCATGAATGTCCTGGCCCGCACAGCACGCCCCCTTCCGGCGCAGCGCCTCCCCATGGTCATAAAGCTGCAAGGTGATGCCAACCACATCATAACCCGCAACCTTCAGCATGGCGGCGACAACCGAGGAATCCACCCCTCCCGACATGGCCACCACAACCCGGTGCTCCCCAGGGTTTCCTCCAAGGCCCATGGCCGCATGAACGGCATCTAGAACGGCATTATCCAGCTTCATCGGGCCTAGATGGGCGCAAATTCCCCAAAACGCAATAATGCCTGCGAATCTGTCCTGATTTGAAGCATCTGGGGCCCGGAATTTGCGATTTGTTCATAAGCGTTTAGTTCATTCTTAAGCGACCTGTCATAGCTTGGCATCTCTAAAGTACCTGCGTTTTAGGTTTGTGAGTTTCAGTATGAACGGTCAGTTGCGTCCACGGGTTAATTACGTCATCGGTCCCGATGGCAGCCCCCTTACAATTACCGATTTGCCCGCACCCGGCAGTCATCGCTGGGTCATTCGCCGCAAGGCGGAAGTGGTAGCGGCTGTGCGGGGTGGCCTGCTGAGTTTGGAAGAGGCCTGTGACCGCTATGTTCTGACGGTTGAGGAATATCTGGGCTGGCAAAGGTCCATTGACCGCCATGGTTTGGCGGGCCTTCGCACCACAAAGATTCAGAAATACCGCCAATAGGTCTGTTGCGTGATGAGTATTGGGCTGGAAACGAAAGTTTCCGGCCCTTTTCATTTTTGGGGCCGCCCGCCATATTGCCCGCCAATTTTGCCCTGAAGGAAGTTTTAAGCCATGCACCTCCCGGAATTTCTCCTCGGTGCCTTTGTCTATCTTGCCGCCGCCGTGATTGCCGCCCCCGTTGCCTCGCGCCTCGGCCTCGGTTCCGTGCTTGGCTATCTCGCCGCCGGCATCCTTATTGGACCCGCCGTTCTCGGCCTCGTCGGCAGCGAAGGTCAGGACGTCATGCATTTCGCCGAGTTTGGCGTCATCGTCATGCTGTTTCTGGTTGGGCTTGAGTTGCAGCCGTCAAAACTCTGGTCCCTGCGCAAGCCAATTCTTGGGTTGGGCGGCTTGCAGGTCGTGGCCACGTCCGCGGCAATTGCGTTTGCCGCCTATTTCATCGGCCTGGACTGGAGGGCGGCGGTTGCTGCAGGTCTCATCCTCGCCATGTCATCAACCGCGATCGTCATCCAAAGCCTGAATGAACGCGGCCAGCTCAAGACCTTTGCCGGCCAATCCTCATTCTCGGTGCTGCTGTTCCAGGATATCGCAATAATCCCCATGCTGGCGCTCTTGCCATTGCTGGCAGTCCGGCAATCAACCAGCCATGCAAGCACCAGCCTCATCGCCGAGTTTCCGGCCTGGGCCCAAACTCTCAGCGTGCTTGCCGCCGTTGCGGCAATTGTATTGGCCGGCCGCTATCTCATGCGGCCGCTGTTCCGCTATGTCGCCCAATCGGGCATCCGCGAAATTTTTGTGGCCTTTGCCCTCCTGATCGTCGTCGGCATCACCCTGATGATGCAGTTCGTGGGCCTCTCGGCCGCCCTTGGCACTTTTCTCGCGGGCGTGGTTCTGGCCGAAAGCGAATACCGCCACGAACTTGAAATGGATCTCGACCCCTTCAAGGGCCTGTTGCTGGCTGTCTTCTTTATGGCGGTGGGTGCGGGCATTGATTTCAACCTGCTCATGGCCAATCCCTTGCAGATTATCGGCCTTGTCGTTGGTTTCGTCGTCCTTAAGCTCGTGGTCCTGTATGTCATCGCCCGCATCTTCCGCATGAAAGGCCCCGACAGCGCCCATTTTGCATTTTCGCTGGCGCAAGGCGGAGAGTTCGCCTTCGTTCTGATTTCCTTCTGCCTCGGATTGGGACTTCTCCTCGCCGGTCAGGCCGCCGTGCTCGTGGCAATAGTTGCAATTTCCATGGCCCTGGCGCCAATGCTGATGATCACCAATGAAAACTTTATCCAGCCGTTTTTTGCCCGCGGCGGCCAGGTCAGGGATGCCGATGTGATTGACGAGAGCGCCAGGGTGATCATCGCGGGCCACGGCCGCTTTGGCATGACCGTGGGCCGCCTGCTGCAAGCCAAGGGCTATAAGGCCGTGGTGCTTGATCACGACGCGGAACAGATTGATGCGCTCCGCCGGTTTGGCTTCAAGCTTTTCTACGGTGACGCGTCCCGGGTTGATCTGCTGGAAGCGGCGGGCGCGCGGACCGCGGAAGTTCTGGTAATTGCGATTGATGAGCGCGAGAAAATTTCCGAGATCGTCGCCACCGCCAGGAAGCATTTCCCCCACCTGCGGATTTTTTCACGGGCCTTTGACCGCGTCCACGCCTATGAGATTCTCAATGCTGGCGTCGAGGATGTGTACCGCGAAGTCTTTGCGTCATCTCTGGATATGGGTGAAAAGGTCCTGATTGCCCTGGGACAGGACCCGCTTGAGGCCCACCGCGCCGCCAAGGCATTTAAGAGCTTCGATGAAAAAATTGTTCGCGAACAGGCCCGCCATGCCGGCGACAGCGAAAAGATGGTCGATATCGTCCGAAACAGCCGCGCCGAACTTTCCCGCGTGCTGGCCGGCGACCGCGCCATATCACCTCTCGCCGGAGATGAAGCCCGAGAAGACAGCAATGGAAGAAGTTAGGTTTCAGTGAATACAACCAACTCACTAAAGCAGCTTTGGCTTGGGCAATTGCCCCTGCGGGAAGCCTTTTGGCGCTGGCTGATAACCTATGACCTCATTCTGAACCTCTTTGCCACCATCGCTGCTCTCACACTCGTTCTCGCCGAAGCACCCATTATTCTGGCGGCAGCCGTTCACTTCCTTCCCCTGCCCTACTCCTTCTTTGCCGCTACTGGCGCATGGCGCAGCGCCAACCGGTACGAAGGCAATCCGTTGCATGCAACAGGCGCAAAAGCCATAATCGTCATGTGGGTCGTGATTTTGCTGTTTCTCTAGGAGCCTCACTTGCCGCTGGGAAGTGCCTGCGATAAACAGGCTGGCCATGCCCCAATTCCTCCACGACATCAAAATCGATCCGCGCAACGCGGAAATCCTCATCTCCATCAACGGCGCGCTTTATCCCCGCGGCAAGGCCATGGTCTCCGTGTTCGACTCCGGCTTCATTCTGGGCGATGGCGTGTGGGAAGGACTGCGGCTGGTCGATGGCGGCGTGCCATTTCTCCATGCCCACGTGGAACGGCTCTACGAAGGGGCCAAATCCATCTTCATGGATGTAGGCATAAGCCCGGAGGAATTGGTTAAGCGCCTGTTCGCCTGCATCGATGCCAACATGATGCGTGACGGCGCACACATCCGGCTGATGGTGACGCGTGGCGTGAAGGCAACGCCCTACCAGGACCCGCGCGTGACAATCTCGCCAGCGACCATCGTCATCATCCCCGAATATAAAATCCCAAGTCCCGAAAAATTCGAGCGCGGCATGACCCTGCACACGGTGAATGTCCGGCGCGGCGCGCCCGATGTGCAGGATCAGAAACTTAACTCGCATTCAAAACTCAATTGCATCACCGCCTGCGTGCAGGCCATGAACGCCGGAGCCGATGAGGCCCTTATGCTCGATCCCCTGGGCTTTGTCGCCACCTGCAACTCCACCCACTTTTTTATTGTGAGGCGCGGCGAAGTCTGGACGTCCTCCGGGCAATACTGCATTCCGGGCATTACCCGTGGCAACATGATCCGCCTCTGCAAGGACAACGGCATCCCTGTCTTTGAAAAACAGTTTTCGCTTTACGAAGTGTATGGTGCTGATGAAGCCTTCGTCACCGGAACCTTTGCCGGCCTCGTCCCGGTGCGCGAGATTGACGGCCGCCCCGTAAGGCATCCGATGTCAACCGCCGATTGGCAAGGCGCCGGCCCGATTTCGGTGAAACTCTCTGGCCTATACAAGGCGCTTTGCGCCCGCGAAAAAACGCGCAGCCTGTGATGGTGCTGGAATTCCTGGCTGCTTCCCTGCTGATTGAACTCACCCCCGGTCCGAACATGGCCTGGCTCGCCCTGCTCGGTGCCTCGCGCGGACGCCTGGCAGCACTTGCCGCCGTGGCCGGCGTGGCACTGGGTTTGAGCGTGGCGGGAACGGCGGCGGCCTTCGGCATTTCAACCCTGATTGGCACAACCCCGCGTCTGTTCCAGGGTCTGCGCTGGGCCGGATCGCTTTACTTGCTCTACCTCGCCTGGGACTCCTGGCGAGCGTCAACGGCGCCACAGGACTTACGGTTTGAGGAACCGCTTCTGCGCTATTTCAGCCAGGGGCTTCTGAGCAACACGCTCAATCCCAAGGCCTATCTGGTGTTTGCCGCAGTGCTCCCGCAGTTCATCGATCCGGCACAGCCTTTGCTCGCACAGCTTGTCATGCTGACTGCCCTCTATGTGGGCGTTGCAACCGCGGTCCATGCGGCCATTGCCCTGTTTGCCGGTAGTTTCACAAGATTTTTCGCTGATCCCGTCTGGTCCCGGCGGCTGGGCCGCTTATTTGCCGTGCTTCTCATTGCAGTTGCCATTTGGTTTTTCTTTGCAACGGAATTGAAATCGTGAGTGTCACCATCGCCATGTGGTCCGGCCCGCGCAATATTTCGACGGCCATGATGTATGCCTTTGGCAACCGCGCCGACTGCACCGCCTGGGATGAGCCCTTCTACGCCTTTTCACTGGTCAATCACGGCAACGACCATCCCATGCGCGACGAAATCATCGCGGCCAATGAAAGCGATTGGGATGCCCTTGTTGCGAAATGCACCAAGCCTTCCGAGAAGCCCATTTTTTATCAAAAACACATGACCCATCACATGCTGCACGGGTTTGACCGCAGCTGGATTCACCGGGTGACCAATGCTTTCCTCATTCGCGCGCCCGAACGCGTGCTCGCCAGCTATACCAGAAAATGGGCCGATGTTTCCCTGCGCGATATTGGTTTCATCGAACAGGCGGAAATTTTTGACGCGGTGGCGCAGAAACGGGGAAGTGCCCCGCCTGTCATTGATGCCGATGATGTGTTGAAAGATCCGCGCGGGATTCTCAGCGCACTTTGCCAAGCCTGTGGAATTCCATTTGATGAAGCCATGTTGAAATGGCCCAAGGGACCCAAGAGCTTTGATGGCATTTGGGCGCCCCATTGGTACAACGCAGTATGGGAGTCCACGGGATTTTCTCCACCCGTGGAAAAAACGGTTGAACTGCCTTCATCTCTTATGAAGATCGCCAATGAAGCGCGAGGCTTCTATCTCCGCTTGAAGGCACATAGTCTCAAAGGTTAGTGCAGGCTGTTTCCCAATCTCTCATCTTGCCCGCGCTTGACGCGGGCATCTCCACATCCTCAAAGATGATGGCCGTGTCGAGCACGGCCAAGATGAGGGTGGGGTGAGGGTAGCGCTAGTGGGCGTGAGCCGCCAGCAGGCTGGATGAGCCGGAGGCAGACGACGATGTGCCGCTTTCCTTTTCCATCAGCATCTCGACTTTGCGCAATTCAACCTCCTCATCGGCAAGCTGCTCCAGCACGGCCGCTTTCTGGTCCTTGAGGTCGGAAATGGATTTCAGAAGATTGTCGCGCCGTCCGCGCGTGGCTTTGGCCGCCATCGAGTAATTCACGTTGGCTGGATCGGTGACGCCGTTGCGGCTTTCTTCAAACCGGACATGCGAGTCAAGCTCGTCATATTTTTTGGTAAGGTCCTGGATCATCCCATCGATGTCGGCGGCCTGACGACGGCGATCCTCGGTACGGAAGCGGTGCAGTCGCAGAAGGGTCTCACGTGAACGCATGGAAATCCTCACAAACTCAAAAACAAACCGGGCTTCAAACCAGCCCCTAGGCACGATTCGCCGAATCAACTAACCAGAAGATTCGCGTGCTTCATCCAACATCATGAACGGGTAAGCTTAAGGCCGGGTAAACTGCAGGGGTGTTGCAATTAAAACTCTTTCGGCTGCGGTCAATTTTGGGCGACTGGCCACATTTAGTACGCAGAGAGAGTCAAAACACTAGATATGGTATAAAGTAAGTAAAAGTGTCCCGCTCAGAGATTAGGTTTTGTTAACCTTTCTAAGCTTATCTTAACATTCAGAGTTAATGGATAGTTGCGCGTTCAGGGCCTGTCGCCCGAGAGACTGCGCGACTGAAAAGGCTCCACCAGGGAGCCGATACAAAAGGGGTTTCGAGATGAGAGTACTGCTGATCGAGGACGACACCGCAACGGCCCAAAGTATCGAGCTGATGCTGAAGTCCGAAGGCTTCAATGTCTACACCACCGATCTCGGCGAGGAAGGCGTGGACCTCGGCAAGCTCTATGACTACGACATCATATTGCTTGATCTCAACCTGCCCGACATGTCGGGTTATGAAGTGTTGAAATCGCTTCGCGTGTCGAAGGTCGGAACCCCCATTCTCATTCTCTCCGGCCTTGCCGGCATTGAAGACAAGGTCAAGGGCCTGGGCTTCGGCGCCGATGACTACATGACCAAGCCTTTCCACAAGGACGAGCTCGTAGCCCGCATCCATGCGGTGGTGCGCCGCTCCAAGGGCCACGCCCAATCGGTTATTCTCACCGGCGAACTGCTGGTGAACCTCGACACCAAGACCGTCGAAGTGGGTGGCCAGCGCGTGCACCTCACAGGCAAGGAATACCAGATGCTTGAGCTGCTTTCGCTGCGCAAGGGCACGACACTTACCAAGGAAATGTTCCTCAACCATCTCTACGGCGGCATGGACGAGCCCGAACTGAAAATCATCGACGTGTTTATCTGCAAGCTGCGCAAGAAGCTGGCAACCGCCGCCGAAGGCAAGAACTTCATTGAAACCGTCTGGGGCCGCGGCTACGTCCTGCGCGAAGGTGCGCCTCCCATGTCCGGCCAGGAGGATTTCCGCGAAATCGCCTAAACGCTGCCTTCAAAGCGATCACCGAGATAGCGCGTGACATCTTCTGTCGCGCGCTTTGACGTTAGAAACCGCTTCCATGCCTACATAGTTTACGCCGCCTGGGCCTGCACCAGCACATCATCGCCACTCATCGCCATGGTTAGCTTGAGACCGGCCGAAGCTGCCAGCTGTTTTGAATAATAGGGCTGCACCAGCCTGGCATCAAGCAAGGAGAGATCGGCGGTTCCCGCCAGAACCTCAGCCAGCGGTTCAGAAATCTTGGCCCGCTCGCCCGCGGCGCGCACCGTGAGCGTATCGCCCTCCGCTGCCACCGTCACAACTCCGCCACGCGGAATTCCGGCAATGGCCAGAAGCAGCATGTTGAGCAGCAGCTTCACCTGCTGCTTGGGCCGGTTCTCGCGCGGCGCCTGCCAGTCCAGTTTGACCTTTTCCTCGCCGACAAAACCGCGCGCCACTTCGCCCGCTTCGCTGAGGTCAATCAGCGCCCCCGCCGTTCCCGCCGCGCCAAAGGCGATCCGGCAGAATTTCAGCTTGGCCCCCGCCGTCCGGGCCGAAGAGCGGATCATGTCCATGGCCGTAGCCTTGGTTTCCTCGTCCATTTCCGGATCGTCAAACAGTTCCAGGCCATTGGCAATGGCGCCAACCGGCGAAATCACATCGTGGCAGACGCGGCTGCACAGAAGGGCCGCAAGGTCGAGATCGGAAATGCGTGACGCGTCGGTCATGGGGTCCCCATAAAGTGATTCGTAGTGGTTTCTTTTAGCAAAGCCCCGCAAAAATTTCTGCATTGACGATCACACCCCGGCACGCTCATAGGGCATGTTTCGGCAAAGTTGTAGACTTTGCCGATAAAAACATGCCCCACGATGATAATCTGGCGCGAATTCTTTTCGCTTGGGTGTTCCACCCAAGCGGAATACGCGCTAGAGACCCCCTCGAAATCACCCGGAATCCTTATGACCCTGAGCCCCACAAGCCTGACGAAATCACTGGTAAACCTTGCCCTTCTGGCAGGGCGCGAGATCATGGCTATCTATGCCACTGACTTTAACGCCCGCACCAAAAACGACCTCACACCCGTGACCGAGGCTGATGAAGCGGCCGAACGTATCATCCTGGAAGGCCTTGCAAGGCTTGATCCCCAAACCCCGGTCATTTCCGAGGAAGCCGCAGCCGCAGGCCGCGTGCCCCAGGTGGGAGCCAGCTTCTATCTCGTCGACCCCTTGGACGGCACCAAGGAATTTGTCTCCCGCAATGGCGAATTCACGGTGAACATCGCCAAGATCGAAAACGGCGTTCCGGTGATTGGCGTGGTCTATGCGCCTGCCATAGGGCGCATCTTCTGGGGCGACACCGCCAAAGGGGCCGCCGAAGGCAAAATCGCCGCCGATGAAACCATTACCTGGAAAAAACTTTTGGTCCGCCCCTGCCCCGGCGACGGTGCCATTGTCGTGGCAAGCCGCAGCCATAGGGATAGCGCCACTGATGATTACCTCAAGACCGTGAAGGTGGCCAAGCTGGTGTCCGCCGGCTCCTCCCTGAAATTCTGCCTGATCGCGGCCGGCGAAGCCGATCTCTACCCGCGCTTTGGCCGCACCATGGAATGGGATACGGCCGCGGGCCATGCGGTGCTGCTGGCCGCCGGCGGCAAGGTGCTGAACAGCGATGGCCAGCCTCTGTGCTATGGCAAGCATGACCGGGGCTTTGACAATCCGGGTTTTATCGCCAGCGCCGCATAATTTGCGATAGATTAACCATCTCGTAAGCCCTCTCCGCTACTTTCTGGGTGACTAGTCTTGGCCCCGTTGTCGCGAGTGGCCCATGCGTGAGGTGGTAAAATGAGCAGCAAATTCCTGAAATCCGTGAGCCTGGCCATTGCCCTTTGTTTTGCCAGCGCGTCCTCCACGGCGATGGCGCAAACCACCGGCAGCATTGCAAAGCCCAAATCCACTTTCACCACTGAGGAAATCGTCGCCAAAGGCCATCAATTCTTCGGCAAGGCCAGCCGCGGCATCAGTGAAGCGGTTGAATATCTCTTCCAGAGCCAGGGCGAGCCCACCGCCTATATCGTAGGCGAGGAAGGTTCCGGCGCCGTGATCGGCGGCTTGCGTTTTGGCGAAGGCACGATTTACTACAAGGACGGCATTACCCAGAAAATCTATTGGCAGGGTCCATCCGTGGGTTTTGATTTCGGCGGCAATGGCTCGCGCACCATGGTTCTGGTTTATAATTCCGGCTCGCCAAGGGAGCTCTACAAGCGCTTCATCGGGGTTGAGGGCTCGGCCTACCTCGTCGGCGGGGTCGGCGTGAACCTGCAAAAATACCGCAACATCACGCTTGCTCCCATCAGAACCGGCGTGGGTGCCCGCTTCGGCGCCAATGTGGGCTATCTGAAATACTCCAGGAACCCCACCTGGAACCCCTTCTAATTTTTCATTCGCCTCTGCCCTCGTTCCGCACTAAAACCATGCGCTGAATTGGATTTAGTGTTTTTTCGAGGACTGCCATGTCTCAATCCGAGACCCTTATGCTGCTCATCCTGGGCTTTTCCGTTTCCGCTTTCCTGGGCCTGATCGGCGGGAGAATTGCCTGGAAGCTGGCCTTTCGCCTGGGCGCCCGCCACACCCAGCGCAACATGCCCTCCACCATGATCGAACTTCAGACCGACCGTGACCGCATGCGCGCCGAGCACGCCATGATGGCAAAGAAATTGGAGTTGCGCCTGAGTGACATCCGCATGCGCATGGCCGAGCAGACGGCGGAAGTTTCGCGCCACCGCAACCGCTTCGAACTCCTCAAGCAGGACCTGGCCAAACGCGATGAAGAGTTGCTCGAACGCAATGCCGAAATCGTCACCCTGCGCGACAGGGTGAGTGACCTTGAAACCCAGGTTGAGGAAAGAGACGGCGAGATCCAGGCCTTGAACGAGTCGCTGGTCGAGGTGGAGGAAGTGGAAATCGTCGACGCCAAGGACGCAACAGGCGAAGCCGCACCCGTCCCGACCGAGGATCGCTTGAAAAACCGGATCAAGGATCTGGTGAAAATAACCAAACAGATTTCAAAACAAAAGAAAGGCGCTCCGCTGGAGCTGGAGCAGCCGGTGGCGATGACCGAGAGCGAAGTCATCGTGAAGCCCGCCGACAGCTCGACCCTGGAGTTCGTGGCGCAATCCGAAGTCCTCGAGGAGAAGATCGTCGAAACCGAACGGGCCGCCGAAGAACTGCAGGATGAGCTCAAGCGCCTTGATCAGGCCTGGTCAGGGCCGGAGACAGCGCCGGAGACAGTGCCCGAACCCGTGGCCGGCGAGGTTGCCGCCGAGGCACTCACCCCGTTCGAAGAGGGAAAACCAAGGAGCGCCATCACCAATGTGATTTCCCTGGCCCAGCGCATCCGCTCGCTGCACAAGGATGCGAAGAGCTAAGGGCAGTTCGAATTTCTAATCAAATCCTGTCATCCCGGCAAATGTCGGGATGACAGGTGTTTGGTATGTCCCCTCACATCCCGCCAAGAATCACTGAGTGGTCGTGGCGGGCGGCGTAGCCGGTTCCGGGGTTGCCGGCTGTTCCGTGGTGGTCGCTGGAGCGGCGGGCGGTTCTGTCGTGGTGGCAGGAGCCATTGCGTCCTGCGGTGCCATGCCGCCAAACCATCCGCTGGCCCAGCCTATGATCGCCAGCACAATAACAACAGCGACGACGCCGATGATTGTGTTTTTCTTGTCCATGATGACCTCTCTAGCCCTGAATTGCGGGCATTTTTGGTGTTTTGCGTGGGAGTTCGCGCGAATGACGTCAAGAAGTCATGGTTAGCTAGGCCCCCATTAGCGGCATGAGTATGTCGTGCCGATGTGGCAAGAAGGGGGCATTCGGCATCCGGGTGCCGGAATTGGCAACCGCTCCCGGATGCGCTTCTCAAGCGCGCCTGAAATGAAAAGAAAACGGAGAAATTACAAAATGTTGGTGATCCCTGCGGGAATCGAACCCGCCTTTACAACGTGAGAGGCTGTCGTCCTAACCGATAGACGAAGGGACCCTGCCACCAGAAGCTTTCCTATATCGGGCCAGTTGCGCGAGTGCAAGCGTCAGGGCGAACCAGCCTTGACCCGGAGCAACACCTTCCGGCTGCTCACCTCGACGATGAAAACTTCCGTGCCGGTGTTGATCGTAAGCCTGTCGCCCGTAAGGATGGCTTCGCGCACCTGGGTGCCGGCGGGCAGGCCAAGCTCCACCAGCCCCGTACCGTCAGGTGCCGCAACACGGTTCTTGATCTTGTAGATAATGCCGCCAATAAGGCCTAGGAAGAGCAGCACGATAAGCGCCCCCATGAAATACACGGCAAAAACCAGAAACCGGTTGACTGGCGGGGCCTCACCCGCATTCGAGTTTTGATCATCCATGACGTCGCAATCCTTCCAAACTCTCAACGCAACCGTCGAAGCCCCCGACCGGCTTGACCGCTTCCTGGCGCTTGCCTTTCCCGAGGTCAGCCGCGCCCGCTTTCAAAGGCTTATCGCGGAAGGCCAGGTCTCTGTCGAGGGCGTTCCCGCAACCGAAACCCGCCACAAGCTGAAGCCGGGCCAGCGCGTGGAAGCGGTGATCCCGCCGGCCGTGGCACCCGAACCAAGGGCCGAAACCATTCCGCTCACTGTGGTCTACGAAGACAAGGACCTGATCATTATCGACAAGCCGGCAGGCCTAGTGGTTCACCCCGGGGCGGGCAACGAGACAGGAACCCTGGTCAACGCCCTCATTGCCCATTGCGGCGACAGCCTGTCGGGCATTGGCGGGGTAAGGCGCCCCGGCATTGTCCACAGGCTGGACAAGGACACCAGCGGCCTGCTGGTCGTCGCCAAGAATGATGCGGCCCACCACGGCCTGTCCGAGCAATTCGCCGCCCACGGGCGTGATGGCAGGCTGGAACGGGCCTATAAGGCCATCGTTTGGGGTATCCCTGAGCGCAACCGCGGCACGGTTTCGGCCAATATCGCCCGCAGCAACAGCAACCGCCAGAAAATGGCTATCTCCAAGTCAGCCCTGTCGCGCGAAGCCGTCACCCACTACGAAGTTCTGGAGAATCTGGGCAAACCGCCCCTGGCAAGCCTCGTCCGCTGCGTCCTGGAAACCGGTCGCACCCATCAAATTCGCGTGCACATGACACATATAGGCCATCCCCTGTTGGGCGACCGGGTCTATGGCGCCAGCTTCAAGGCCTCCCTGAGCACCTTGAGTGAAGCCGCAAGAGATGCCGTTAACACATTGAATAGACAGGCACTTCACGCCTGTGTGTTGGGGTTTGAACACCCCCGGACCGGCAAGGCCCTGCGCTTTGAAAGCCCCTTGCCCCCTGATATGATGCAACTGCTGGCCGCGTTCACGCGCTGATCAAAATAAAGTTAAACGGTAACTTGTTTAGTATCTTATTTTTGTCGCAATCTGTACTATATTGTTTACTTACCCGAGCGGAAAACTCGGGAAAATGAGGAAGGAATAAGAATTATGGCGCGCTCCACATCATTGCCGGCAATTGCCTCAGGTGAAGGCGGTCTCAACCGCTATCTGCAGGAAATCCGCCTGTTTCCGATGCTCGCCCCGGAAGAAGAATTCATGCTGGCCAAGCGCTGGAAGGAACATGCCGACAGCAAAGCGGCTGAGCGCATGATCACCAGCCATTTGCGCCTTGTGGCCAAGATTGCCATGGGCTACCGCGGCTATGGCTTGCCGATCGGTGAAGTGATCTCCGAAGGCAACGTGGGCCTCATGCAGGCGGTTAAGCGCTTCGAGCCCGACAAGGGCTTCAGGCTGGCGACCTATGCCATGTGGTGGATCAAGGCTTCCATCCAGGAATACGTGCTGCGTTCATGGTCGCTTGTGAAAATGGGCACCACCGCCAGCCAGAAGAAGCTGTTCTTCAATCTGCGCAAGATGAAGGGCCAGATTCAGGCTCTTGAAGAAGGCGATCTGAAGCCGGATCAGGTGAAGCTCATTGCCACGCGGCTTGGTGTCGAGGAACAGGAAGTCATCAACATGAACCGCAGGCTTGGCGGCGACGCCTCGCTCAATGCCCATGTGAGCGCTGACGCCGAAGGCGAATGGCAGGATTGGCTGGTCGATGACAGCGAAAGCCAGGAAGACATTCTCGTTGAAAACGAGGAGTCCGCCATGCGCAAGGACATGCTGACGAAAGCCCTGGACAAGTTGACTGACCGGGAGCGCCGCGTGTTCGAAGCCCGCAAGCTGCAGGATGACCCGATGACCCTCGAAGACCTTTCAAAGGAATTCGACGTCTCGCGTGAGCGCATCCGGCAGATTGAGGTGCGGGCTTTCGAAAAGGTCCAGAAGGCCGTGAAAAACGCGGCCCAAAAGGCCCTGGCCCCGAAAGCAGCGCCTGCAGCGGCACTCAGCTACTGACCTGAACCTTCAGTAGAGCCCACTGCCTCCCAAAACTTTCACGCCTTCCGGCAGCGGTGCAAAGAATATCTGGACAGCCCAGATCTTGTTGCCCCGCTGCACCACCCCTGTGGAAACGAACTTGTAGCCGCTGTTGAGCAAGGTTTTGCGGTGCGATCGGCTCTCCACCCATTGCTGGAAAAGTCGCCGCGCCTTGCCTGCATCGGCTTCGCCTTTTTGCGTGTCACGGGCGGCATTCTCCGCCATGCGCGGCATCATCATTATGGGACTTCCCAGGAAAGCCCGCATGCGCGAGTCAAATTCATGGCCCGAACTTGCCTTGTGGCCCACATAGCCGTTGAGCATCATGTCAACGGCCTGGGCCCGCGCCGCATCCCGCAGCCGGGAGCTCGCCTGCAGGGATGATATCCCTTTCGACTGCCGGTAGGCATTGGCCTGCCCCGCGATTACAGCTTCCAGATCCTCGCGGATGCGTGCATCGGCAGGCAGGTTCTTAAGCGATCCAAGGGCTGTTTCCAGATAGGTTTTGGCACTGGCCTCAAAGGCTGCCCCTGGGAGCAAAACCAGGTCCAACACAAGCCAAATAAGCACGTATTTACATAGGGTTGCAATCAACCCCGGCATCCCGGAAGTTCCCCCATTGCGGGAAAAATATTTCATAAGGCCCTCAGTCAAGTTCCAAATTTTTATACATTATTTCATTCTTCCTAACCATTATGGCCTGAACCGAAGCCAAGGCCAATTGTCATACACGATGATTTCCGACCCGTTAGCGCACGCCCCGGACGCGCCCGAGATGAGTTCCCTGCGCAAGCAATTGCAGCAGCTCTCGATCTATGACCAGGATACGGGCCTGCCCAATCACGAAGCCTTGCTTGGTGACATCAACGCCGAAATTGCCAAGGCTGGCCCCCAGCCCCTGAGTGCTACGTTCATTGAAATCAGGATCAAGGGCCTTTCCAGAATAGGCGAAGCCTATGGCCGCAAAACGATTGGTTCGGTTATCCGTCAATTGGCCGAACGGCTTCAACGCGCTCCTGTCGAAAACCGCATCATTGGCCGGATCGACCACAAGAGCTTTGGAATTTTTCTTTACAGGGTCAGCGATCCTGTGCTCGCCCTGCAAACCGCCAAGCAACTGGTTGCCCTGTGCTCAAGGCCCGTCCCCTGGGGCGATCATATGCTGAACATTGAGGCCATTGCCGGCGTAGCCCTGACCACCGGCACGGTTCAGGATGCCGCAACCCTGTTGCATCATGCTGGCCTTGCCCTGCGCGCCTCGTCCGAAAGCGGCAGCCCCGGATACGCCTTCTTTGATCCGGCGGAAGCCCAAGCCGCAAAGCGCCGCAGCGATCTCGTGTCCATCGTCACCAAGGCGGTTGAACAAAACCAGTTTGAAATGGTCTACCAGCCCTTCTTTGCCTTCAATTCCGGTAAGCTCGTGGGCTTCGAAGCCCTGATGCGGTTGAAGCACCCCGAATTCGGCAACATCATGCCAACAGAATTTATTCCCATCTCCGAGGAAACCGGCCTCATCTCAAGGCTTGGCGCCTGGTGCATCGAAGAGGTCTGCCGCACCGCAGTTGAGTGGCCCTCGCATCTTGTGGTCGGCGTCAATTTTTCACCGGCCCAGTTCTATACGGGAACCTTGCTGGCCGAGGTCAACTCCGCCCTCCAGCGCACCCAGTTTCCCGCCTACCGGCTTGACATCGAAATTACCGAAGGAACTTTCCTGAAGAACCATGAACTGGTTCTCTCGCAACTCAATGCCCTGCGCGGCATGGGCTGTGCCATTACACTTGATGACTTTGGCACCGGCTATTCAAGCCTCAGCTACCTCTGGCAATTTCCCTTTTCGAAGCTGAAAATCGACCGCTCTTTCATTCATGCGCTCGACACCACGCCAAAGGCCCCCAGCATCCTCAAGTCCATCATCGACCTCAGCCGGAACCTCGGCATCGAGGTGACCGCCGAAGGCATTGAGACAGTCGAGCAAATGGCGACCCTGCGCAACCTGAACTGTGACTACCTGCAAGGCTTCCTCTGTGGCTTACCGACAGCCAAAGCGAACCTGGCTGCCATCATCCTCAAGAATTTTTCCGACACTCTCGCGCAAGAGAATGCCGCGCTTTCAAAGATAAGAGTTATTCGCTAAGACCCTCGCAGCAAAGAGTGTCCGCATCCCATGAACAAGTTGCCTCCGTTTCAAACCATCAATCATGCCCTGAAGGCGGTTTTTCAGTTCCGCAATGCGGGAGTGAGGATTGGCCTGCCCTGGATATTGGTGCTCGCCGCAATGAGCCTCATTGACCGCAGTTTTTCCGTGGCCCCCGATCCGGCAAATGGCCCCGCTAACATGATTCTCCCGAGTCCGATGGAACTTGTCATTGCCGCATTTAGCCTGGTGATTTTTTCCTCCATTGCCGTGAACTGGCACCGCTATATCCTGCTTGATGAAATCACCTCATCTGAAAAGATATTCCGGCTTGACCGCCCCGTGTGGAATTATGTCGGGCGCACCCTGTTGATCATGCTTGCAACGCTCATCCCGGTCCTGGCTCTCTCACTCGCTTTCGTTGCAGCCCTGCCAAACCTCGGCCCCCTGCTTGTGGTCCCTTTTTTCGTGGCCGGCATCTATATCATGCGCATGTCTGTTGCCCTGCCGGCCATTGCCCTTGACCGTAAGGATTTCGGCATCACCGCGGCCTTGCAGGTGACCCAGGGCAACAACCTGCAATTTGCCGGACTCCTGGCGCTGAACGGGCTCATCCTCTTTGCCACGTTTCTGGCGCTTGGCATCGTTCTATCCGCTGTCGGCAACGCCAACATGACAACGGCCAAGGTTCTCGCCCTGGTCCTGAGTGTCCCGGTGAATCTTTTTCTCTCGCTCTTCAGTGTCAGCCTGTTGAGCTCGCTATATGGCTTCTTTGTCGAAAAGCGGAAGTTCTGATCAGTCCTCAAACGGATCGCGCATCAGGATTGTGTCCTCGCGTTCAGGCGAGGTTGACAGCAGTGCCACAGGGCACTCGATCAATTCCTCAAGATACTTCACGTATTTGATGGCCTGCGCCGGAAGTTGCGCCCAGGAGCGGGCGCCTGCCGTGGTATCCTTCCAGCCTTCGAAATTCTCATAGATCGGCTCAACCCGCTTCTGCGCTTCTTCCGCCGCTGGAAATTGTTCGATGCGTTTGCCGTCAAGGCTGTAGCCCACACACACCTTGATTTCCGGCAGTCCATCGAGCACATCGAGCTTGGTGAGGGCAATGCCATGGATGCCTGATGTCTTGATGGCTTGCCGCACCAGCACCGCGTCAAACCAGCCGCAGCGGCGCTTGCGCCCCGTCACGGTTCCAAATTCACGGCCCCGCTGGCCAATATATTCGCCAACCTCATTTTCCTGTTCGGTGGGAAACGGGCCGGAACCCACCCGCGTGGTGTAGGCCTTGGCGATTCCCAGCACATAGCCAATGCTGGAAGGCCCGAGGCCGGAACCCGCCGCCGCCTGTCCGGCAACCGTGTTGGAAGAGGTGACATAGGGGTATGTGCCGTGATCGATATCAAGCAAAACGCCCTGCGCCCCCTCGAAGAGAATGCGCTTGCCTTCGCGCTTCACTTCATCAAGCAGCGACCATACGGCATCAGAATAGATCAGAATCTTTGGCGCGATCTCGCTGAGCTGCTTGAACAGATCCGCCGCCAGGATTTCGGCCTGCCCAAGGCCGCGCCGCAGCGCATTGTGGTGGGCAAGCAGGCGCTCGATCTTGGGGCCCAGAATTGAAAGATCGGCCAGATCATTCACCCGGATGGCGCGCCGGCCAACCTTGTCTTCATAGGCGGGGCCAATGCCGCGCCCCGTGGTTCCAATCTTGGCGGCACCGGCTGCTTCCTCGCGGATGCGGTCAAGCTCGCCGTGCAGCGGCAGAATGAGCGTGGCATTTCCGGCAATGCGCAAATTCGCGCGGTTAACCGAAACCCCTTGCGATGAAAGCTTCTCGATTTCAGCAATAAGCGCCCAGGGGTCGATCACCACGCCGTTGCCGATGATCGACAGCTTGCCCGGCCGCACGATGCCCGAAGGCAGCAGCGAAAGCTTGTAGGTGACACCGTCGATGACAAGGGTATGGCCCGCATTGTGCCCGCCCTGGAAGCGCACGACCACATCGGCCCGTTCCGACAGCCAGTCAACCAGCTTGCCCTTGCCCTCGTCGCCCCATTGGGCTCCGACCACCGCCACATTGGCCATTCCAAACTCCTGTTAGACGTGCGAACGGCCCCGGAGAGATTCTCTCCGGAGCCGTTGACAGGTCATACACGAAAGCCGGGCCAGAGCAAATGCTACTCCAGATTCATCCCAACTTGCATGTTCTGGGGCCAGGCCACTTTGTAACCGAATTTAATGGTGTTTTCCGCCTTGCTTTCCAGGTCGAACCGCCAGGCCATCACGCCCCGGCGCTTGTTCAAATCCTTCTCGGTGGGCGGCGTCATTTGGGCCATGGGCTCCACCGTGACTTTCTCATTGGCCGAGAACGGCAGCTGATCGATGACAGTCACCGGAATGGCCGCGGCATGGAGGTTCTTCACCACAATGTCCCAGGCCCGTTCTTCCACATTTGAGGTGGAGATAAGGCCTTCCTCGCCCTTCTTGCGCTTCACTTCGGCGCGCTTCACCTTGATCAGGTCATCGGCCCCAAAGCCAAGCTTGGCTTCCTCATCGGGGCTCAGAAGCGGCAGGGCCCCCTGCCCCATGAGCACGCCATCACGGTAGAGATTGACCATGCCCGGCAGCATCGGCGCTTCACCCTTGATGGTGAAGGCGGCGGTGAGATAGGCGGAAGCATCGAGTTTCGGCACCACGAGTGCGTTCAAGGTGGCGTCATAGCCATCCGTTGCAATGCGCACCTTCTTGGATGTCCCGGAATTATCGACGCTCACCCGGCCCTGAATGCCATAGAGCGCCTGGAAGCCCGCCAGTTCAACGATGGCCTGTTTTTGCACAACGGACTTGAATTCATTTGGCGAAGCCGCGTCCTGTGAAACCGTGGGGGCGGACTCTGGCGCCACAAGACCAAGCTCATTGCCGGCAATGCTGTCCCTCTCTTTTTTCATCCTTGCCGCCAGGGGCTCGTAGATCTGGATTTCCTGTTCGTAAAGGTCAGGCGCGGCTGTAGCGCCCAGCGGCCGCGCCGTAGAAAGTGTCAGCGCCACATTTTCCCAGCTTTCACCGGTTGCCTGCATCACCTCGGCCCGCCGCACCAGCTCGAGCTTCGACTTCTGGTTTTTCTCCGGCGTCGTAAGCCTGGCATCATAAAACGGCGCCCAGCCCGCATTGCCTACCCGGTATTTCACCTTGAAGGTGCCATTGGTTTCCACCGGCGCCGTCAAATGTACCGCCACTTGCATTCGGGCAACTTGCGCCGGGGCAATGCCCGCCAGCTTGTTGTGAAGTTCACCCACCTGTTTGTCGATGTCGCGCTGGCGGATCTGCGCTTCATGGATGGTCTTCGAAATCAGGTTTAATTTCGCACTGACCAGATCAAACAAGGAGCCAAGTTGCGCTGCATCCACCGTCTTGGATTTTTCGTCCGAAGATGGAACCAGTTGCTTGTCGGCAAGCGAAAGCAGCAGCCTTTTCTGGTAATCCGCATCAGACAATGTCTGGTCCAGCGCCTGGCGCTCATCACCCAGCGTTTCAATTTCCTTTTCCAGACTCTTGCGTTCGGCGTCCTGGGCCGCGGTTGAAAGATAGATGAGCTTCGAATAAACCGACCCGATCTCAAGACCCGCGCCGCCTGCTCCCTCCACCCGTATGGATTGGGCGTCGAGTTCACCCGGCAAATCTTCCAGAATGAGGGTTGTCTCCCCGGCCAGGAGACGGGCTTCCGTCACGCGCGTGACCTCCGCTCCACTTGGATAAACCGTGACCGCAGCCACATGGGAGGAAACTTTAAGATCAGCCGCAAAGACTGGCGTAAGGCAGGTAGTGACAAGAATGAAGGTGGCTAAACGCAGGCGCATGGGAATTTCCTCCAGTTAAGGTGGAGGGAGGAAACGCCCGGTCCAAGGCGAATTCACGACGGGATTGCGTCAAAAAACCAGCGGCTTGGCCTGGCGCACCTGCGTTAACTTTTGCACCGCCGCCAAAACCGAAACCGGAATGGGCTCATCCAGTTGCACCAGGCAAATTGCATCGCTGCCCTCCGCCAGCCGCCCCAGATGGAACGAGGCAATATTAACGTTCGCATTTCCAAGCAGCATGCCCAGGGCCCCAATGAATCCGGGCTTGTCCATATTGGTGACGTAGAGCATGTGCGGGCCAAAATCCGCCTCAAGCTCGATGCCCTTGATCTGGATGATGCGCGGCTTGCCATCGGAAAACACCGTTCCGGCCACCGAACGCTCCAGATTTTCAGTGCGAACCGTAAGCCGGATGTAAGTTTCATAGGCCCCGCGCTGGCTCTGGCGCACTTCATCCACCTTCATGCCGCGTTCACGCGCTACAATTGGGGCGGACACCATGTTCACCGTGCCCAGCATCGGCTGCAGCACCCCCGCCAGTGCCGCCGAGGTCAGCGCGCGCGTATTCATTTCGCCCACATCGCCCGCGTATTCGATCACCACGCTGGTGATCGGCCCGTCCGTCAATTGCCCGGCAAAGCTACCCAGCTTTTCCGCCAGCACAACAAAGGGTTTCAAACGTGGAGCTTCATCAGCGGAAATGGACGGCATGTTGAGCGCGTTTGTGACGGCCCCCGAGACCAGATAGTCCGCCATCTGCTCGGCCACCTGCAGCGCCACATTCTCCTGCGCTTCCCCCGTCGAAGCTCCGAGATGGGGCGTTACAACAACATTCTCATGGCCGAATAACCTGTGCGTGGTCGCGGGCTCCGTTTCAAAAACATCCAGCGCCGCCCCCGCCACCTTTCCGGAAACAATCGCATCATAAAGCGCATCCTCGACAACCAGGCCGCCACGGGCGCAATTGATGATGCGAACCCCCTTTTTGCATTTCGCCAGTGCTGCCGCATCCACGATATTGCGCGTCTTGTCGGTGAGCGGCGTATGCAGCGTGATGAAGTCCGAACGCTTGAAAATATCTTCAAGCTCCACCTTCTCAACTCCGATGGCAATGGCGCGCTCCGGCGACAGGAAGGGGTCAAAGGCAATCACCTTCATCTTCAGGCCAATGGCGCGGTCGGCCACGATGGAGCCGATATTGCCGCAGCCGATGATGCCGAGCGTCTTGTTGAAAAGCTCGACCCCCATGAAGCGGTTCTTCTCCCACTTGCCCGCATGCGTCGAGGCATTGGCCTCGGGGATCTGCCGCGCCAGCGCCATCATCATGGAGAGCGCATGTTCCGCCGTGGTCACGGCATTTCCAAAAGGCGTGTTCATCACCACGATGCCGCGCGCCGATGCCGCCGGAATATCCACGTTGTCAACGCCGATGCCGGCCCGCCCGATCACTTTCAAATTCTTGGCGGCTTCCAGAATCTTTGGCGTGACTTTCGTGGCGGAGCGGATGGCAAGCCCGTCATAAAGCGGTATGGCGGCCAGCAGCGCATCCTTGTCCTTGCCCAAATCCGGCAAGTAATCGACGTCTATGCCGCGGTCCCTGAAAATCTGAACCGCGGTTTCAGACAGCTTGTCGGAAACGAGAACCCGTGGAGCCATGTGACTTCTCCTGAAAAATTGAATTATGCCGTGGCCGTTGCGTAGGCCCAGTCGAGCCAGGGCAGCAGCGCTTTGATGTCGGAGGTTTCAACCGTGGCCCCGCACCAGATGCGAAGGCCCGGCGGCGCGTCCCGGTAACCGCCGACGTCGAAGGCCACACCTTCAGCTTCCAGAAGCTTCGCCATTTTCTGCGGCACCGTTTCATCGCCCGCCAGCGAAAAACACACTGATGTATTGGACTTGGTCTCAGGCCGTTTGGAGAGATTCGTCGCAAAGGGCGAAGCTGAAATCCAGCCGTCAAGCACCGCCGCATTGGCATCGGCCCGCGCTTGCAGGGCAGGCAGGCCGCCAAGGCCCTTGGCCCATTTCAGCGCAACCAAATAGTCTTCAACGCACAGCATCGACGGCGTGTTGATCGTCTCGCCTTCAAAAATGCCGGCATTCAGTTTCCCGCCCGAAGTCATGCGGAAAATCTTCGGCATGGGCCATGGCGGAACATAAGTCTCAAGCCGTTCCACGGCGCGAGGGCTCAGGATGATAACCCCATGGCCCCCCTCCCCGCCCAGAACCTTCTGCCAGGAAAATGTCACCACATCGAGTTTGGAAAAATCCATGTCCTGCGCGAAAACAGCAGACGTCGCATCGCAAATCGTCAGCCCCTGCCGGTCAGCCGGGATCCATTCCGCATCGGGAACCCGCACACCAGATGTCGTGCCGTTCCATGTGAAAACCACATCATTGGAGAAATTGACCTTGTCCAGATCAGGCAACTCGCCATAGGGCGCCAGGTGCTTGGTCACGTCCTTCAGCTTCAACTGCTTGAGTACATCGCTCACCCAGCCTTCGCCAAAGCTTTCCCAGGCCAGAATGTCAACGCCGCGCGCCCCCAGAAGCGACCAGAGGGCCATTTCAACAGCGCCTGTGTCCGAAGCTGGCACAATGCCTATGCGATGGGTCGCCGGAACCTCAAGCACCTTGCGGGTGAGCGTGACGGCTTCCTTGAGGCGTGCCTTGCCTTCGCTCGAGCGGTGCGAGCGGCCCACGGATGCGGTTTTGAGGAGGTCTGGCGTCCAGCCCGGAATCTTGGCGCAGGGGCCAGACGAAAATTGCGGATTAGCCGGCCGCAAAGCCGGTTTAACTATAGTCATGTTGTTCTCCATCCTTGCAGATGGACTGGCCCTCGTTGGGGAGGGTTAGCCCGCCACGCTTATGGGGCAGCAATGTCTGGAGGTCAACTGCGACTCTTTTGCAAAAAGAAAACGGCGGCAGATTGCTCTGCCGCCGCTTGCTGTAGTGATCACGCGCGATTGCGGATCAGAAGTTGAAGCGTACACCTGCAGAAACCACGTGTTCCTGCGGATCCGAACCCGAAATCATGATATCGCGGAAGCGATAGCCAACGTCGAGATCTATATTGTTGGTGAGCCCCATGGAGACGCCGGCGGCGAGGCCATAGGCAATGCCGCTGTCATTGCCTGATGGCCCATCATCCACCCAGCCATAGCCGAGCCCGGCGCCCACATAGGGGGTGAAGGCCGAATCATTGGCCCAGTCGAAATAGAGATTTCCCAAGACCGTTGTGGTGCTCATGTCGGCGCCGGGGGCAACATCATAGTCGCCGGCCCAATCCGCCGTAATGTCGGCGCGCATGTTTTCATTGAACTGGTAGCCCACGCCACCGCCCAGCATAACCGCGCTGTCATCGCTGCCGCCACTCCATTCAAGGAACGACCAGCCGAGATCGCCGCGAAGATAGAAACTCGTTACCTCGTTGTCGTCCACGGCAACATTGGGGGGCGGATCGACATCGGCCGCCTGAGCGGTTGCCGCAAACGGCAAGACCGCAAATCCGGCCAAAAGAATAAGCTTGAATACTTTCATCGAAATCCTCCAAATGTCTTCGTCCGATGATGAAAGCTAGAGGTTACAAATGGCTCAACACGGGCATCAATGAGGCCATATCGTGACGCTTCCCGACTGTTGCATTGAAAGCACAGTTAATCGTTACAATTCGAGACAATCCGTAGACGGATTACCAACCATGAATTTTTTGTAATGTTTGTGTCAGGCGGCGGCTTTGGAAATGACGCCGCAGAGCTCGTCGACAACCGCGTTCACCAGACGCGCATCGTCGCCTTCCGCCATCACGCGGATGAGAGGCTCCGTGCCTGAGGGGCGAATGACCAGCCGTCCCGCGTTGCCAAGCCGCGTGGTGGCGTCCGCAATCGCCGTCTTCACCTGGGCATCATCCAGGGGCTTGCCGCTTTTGAATTTCACGTTCTTCAAAACCTGCGGCACCGGCTCGAACATTTTGCAAACTTCGCTTACGGGTCTGCCCGCACGTTTGACCTCTGCCAGCACCTGAAGCGCCGCCAGCAAGCCATCGCCCGTCGTCGAGAAATCCGAAAGGATGATATGGCCCGATTGTTCACCGCCCACATTGAAGCCATGGGCCCGCATGTGCTCAACTACATAACGGTCGCCAACCTTGGTGCGCGCCAGTGACAGGCCTTGCCCGCTTAAAAACCGCTCAAGCCCCAGATTGGACATGACGGTGGCGACAAGCCCGCCGCCCTGCAGCTGTCCCCGCTCGTGCAGGGATTTCGTCACCAGCGCCATCAACTGGTCGCCGTCGATGACCTGCCCCTGCTCATCGGAAATCATCACCCGGTCCGCATCGCCGTCAAGGGCAATGCCAATGTCGGCGCGCGTCTCGCGCACCTTCTCGCACATTACCTGCGGCGCGGTTGAGCCGCATTTCTCATTGATGTTGAAGCCATTGGGCGCATCGCCAATGCGGATAATCTCCGCACCCAGTTCCCACAAGGCCGTGGGCGCCGTCCTGTAGCTGGCGCCATGCGCCGTATCGATCACAATGCGCAAGCCATCGAGATTCGAGTCACGGGGGTATGTGCGCTTGGCAAATTCAATGTATCGCGCGCCTGCATCTTCAATGCGCGTTGCCCGGCCAATCTCATCGGAGTTCGCCACGGGAATTGCTTCCGGGCTTTCAACCATGCGTTCGATCTTGAGTTCCTGCTCGTCGGAAAGCTTGTAGCCATCCGGGCCAAAAATCTTGATGCCATTGTCAAAGTAGGGATTATGCGAAGCTGAAATCATCACGCCAAGGTCGGCGCGCATCGAGCGCGTCAGCATGGCAACAGCGGGTGTGGGCACCGGCCCAAGCAGGAACACATCCATGCCCGCCGCCAGAAGCCCGGCGGTCAAGGCCTGCTCAATCATGTAGCCCGACAGGCGCGTATCCTTGCCAATCACCACGCGGTGCCGATGGCTGCCGCGGCGATAGAGATTGCCGGCGGCCAAGCCGATCTTCAAAACCATGTCGGCCGTCATGGCGCCGCTGTTGGCCTTGCCGCGCACCCCGTCGGTTCCGAAATATTTCCTGCTCATGGCCTGTTCCCTTCAGCGGGCTATCTCTAGGTAACGAAAGTTAAAATTCACTGGACCTGGGGTCCATCACGGCTCCCGCCACAGCCAGCGCCGCAACTGTTGCCTTCACATCATGCACGCGCAGAATATGTACGCCATTCAGGGCTGCCTGCACCGCCCCGCCAACCGAGCCATGAACCCGCTTACCGGCATTTTTTTCGCCCGTCAGCGCTCCTATAAAGCCCTTGCGCGAAAGCCCGGCAAGCACAACCACGCCAAGGCCGTGAAACAGGGTTAATTGATTAAGCAATTCAAGATTGTGACGAAATGTTTTGCCAAAGCCAATCCCGGGATCAATTGCAATGCGCGAGCGCGGAATTCCTGCCTGAACGCAGGCCATGACTCGCTGCTCAAGCTGGTCATAAACATCGAGCGCCACATTATCATAATGGGGATTAAGCTGCATGGTGCGGGGGTCGCCCTGCGCATGCATCAGAACCACCGGAACCTTGAGTTCGGCAACCACGCGAAGGCCGTCCGGATCATGCTGCAAGGCCGATACATCATTGATGAGGGCCGCCCCGGCCTTCACCGCTTGACGCATCACCAGGGATTTTCGCGTGTCGATCGAGACCACATGGCCCGCATCGCTCAGGCGTTTTACCACCGGAACAACCCGCGACAATTCTTCATCCAGCGAAACCGCGTTCGATCCGGGCCGTGTTGATTCACCGCCAACGTCCAGGATATGGGCCCCTTCCGCCGCAATCGCCAGCCCATGGGAAGAGCCCGCATCGGAAGTGCTGTGCTGCCCGCCATCGGAAAAACTGTCTGGCGTCACATTGACAATGCCCATGATCCGGAGTGCGTCCATCGTCAGTCCGGCAAAATCAACGCGTGGCGCCTCAATGGCCTGCAAAACTTCCGTATACGGAATGATTTCCCGGCCTATTGATTTGCCATCGCGCCTGATGCGCTCAACCAGCGTGAAGCCGGCAGCCCTGCTTCCCCCTAGGCGCCCGGCGCGGCGCGAAGCAATGAGCTGCTCGGCATCGGAACCATAACAAAGGCCGAGGGGGCGAAAGTAGGTCTTGGCCATTTAAGACTGGGTCTGCGGTTCCATATCTCCCGAACCGCTGCTTCCGCGCTTGGCACCGCCAGCCCGCGGAACCGAGGAAGATGGCTTTCTGCTGGCCTTCCTCTTGGCTTCATCATCGTCGCGGTTGATCGTGCCGCCGGCAAGGATCTTCTTCACTTCCTCGCCCGAAAGCGTTTCCAGTTCCAGCAGCGCCTTGGCAACGGCATGGAGATCCGCCCGGCGCTTGGTGAGAATTTTCTTCGCCGTGGCTTCACCGGCCTGGATCAAATCGCGCACCGCTTCGTCAATGAGCTTTGCCGTCTGGTCCGACAGGTTCTTGGTCTGGGTCACGGAATGGCCGAGGAACACTTCCTGTTCATTGCCATTGTAGCGTACCCGGCCCAGCTTGTCGGACATGCCCCATTCGGTCACCATGGCGCGCGCCAGTTGCGTGGCCATCTGAATGTCGCCGCTGGCGCCATTGGTCACGTTCTTTTCACCGCCGAGAATGAGCTCAGCCTCGCGTCCGCCAAAGAGAACAGCCATGCGCGCTTCACACCACTCGCGGGTGCGGCTGTGGCGGTCCCCCTCCGGCAGGTTCATGGTGACGCCCAAGGCGCGCCCACGCGGTATGATGGTTACCTTGTGCAGGGGATCATAGGGAACCGCCAGACCCACGATGGCGTGACCCGCTTCATGATAGGCGGTGTTGCGGCGCTCTTCCTCGCTCATGACAAGCGATTTGCGCTCCGCTCCCATCATCACCTTGTCCTTGGCATATTCAAACTCGGCCTGCGTCACCACGCGCTTGTTGCGCCGCGCCGCCAGAAGGGCTGCCTCGTTTACCAGGTTGGCAAGGTCGGCACCGGAGAATCCGGGCGTGCCACGGGCGATGACTTTCGCGTCAATGTCCGGCGCCAGCGGCACATTCTTCATGTGCACTTTGAGAATCTGCTCGCGGCCCTGAACGTCAGGATTGGAAACAACGATCTGCCGGTCAAAACGGCCCGGGCGCAGAAGCGCCGGGTCAAGGACATCGGGGCGGTTTGTCGCGGCAACGAGGATCACGCCTTCATTGGCTTCAAAACCGTCCATCTCCACCAGCAACTGGTTGAGCGTCTGTTCGCGTTCGTCATTTCCGCCGCCAAGGCCCGCACCGCGGTGCCGGCCAACAGCGTCAATTTCGTCGATGAAGATGATGCAAGGCGCGTTCTTCTTGGCCTGCTCGAACATGTCGCGCACCCGGCTGGCGCCAACGCCCACGAACATTTCAACAAAGTCGGAACCGGAAATGGTGAAGAATGGCACATTGGCTTCGCCGGCAATGGCGCGCGCCAAAAGCGTCTTGCCCGTGCCCGGAGGTCCGACGAGCAGCGCGCCCTTTGGAATCTTGCCGCCGAGGCGCTGGAATTTGTGTGGGTCCTTGAGGAAGTCAACGATTTCCACCAGGTCTTCCTTGGCCTCGTCGACGCCGGCCACATCTTCAAAGGTCACTCTGCCCTGCTTTTCCGTCAGCAGCTTCGCCTTGGACTTGCCAAAGCCCATGGCCTTGCCGGATCCCGATTGCATTTGCCGGATGAAGAATACCCAGACGCCGACAAGCAGAAGCATGGGCAACCAATAGATCAGCGCATTGCTGAGAAGTGAATCCGTCTGCTGCGGGCGGAAGCTGACTTCAACGCCCTTCTGCCGCATGCTCTTCAAATCTTCTTCGGTGAAAATGCCGTAAGCCTGAACCGACTTGCCATCAGTCAGTTTGCCGGAAATCGATTCCCCCGAATAGGTCACCGATTTGATTTCGCCGGAATTCACCCGGTCAAAGAACTGCGAATAGCTTATTTCCTGGGCACTGGCGCCGCCCACCTGGCCTTGAAACAGGCTGAACAGTGCAAACAGCAGAAGTGCTATGACAATCCAAACGGCAAAATTACGGAACTGATACAATTAACCCTCAAATCTCCCGTGCTGGCCATTTTGGCCGCCAGAGCAATCTACCCAAACTTAGATTGTAACATAGGATGTGATTAACCCAATTCCAAGCATGGAACTATCGTAAATGACGTATAAATTTGGCAGAAACGCCCTGTCCCACCGCCAGATGAGGAATGACGGCGCCGCCGTGGCCCGTGAGCACCGCAGGCAGGCTTTGCTGCACAAAGCTTGGAATTTCCTCCCGCCGCGCCACGCCATGTAAGCGCCCCACCGGAACAACCTGCGCTTGGGGCGGCGCGTGGATCAAAAACCGCCCATCCCACAGGATTTCCCCCGAATCAGGCACAATCGCTGGATCAAGCGAAATCCGTGCCCATTCCCGCCCGATCAGGACACTTGACTGGCGGCAGGCAAGCATCGCTCCGCCGAGGGTTCGCCGCGAAATCCCCCGCCCCATGATCCACTTCGCCAGATAGTCGAGTTCGCCGGGTTCGGCCCGGTTGCCTGCCCCGTAAATCAGAAGCAAATGCTGCAGCACCCGCCGCTGCAGGGCGGGATCGAGTTCACAAAACCCGGCCCGCGGGATGGCGCCAAAGCCTTCGGGATAAGAGGTGAGCTGCCCGCTGATCCACTGCTCAGTGGCAAGTGCCAAGGCCCGGGCCGAACGCCCCGCCCTCTCGGCAATATCAGCCAGTTCGATTTTTTGCAGGTCACGCCTGCCCCCTTGGGCCAGCGTCTGGCGCACCCGCACGCGCTCAAACCGCTTGTCCAAATTGCTGGGATCCTCAATCCACGGCTGCCCAAGTCTGGTGAGATAGGAGCGCAAGTCCGCGCGGCTCTGCCCCAGCAAGGGCCGGAACACGTTCACCCCGTCCCAAACCGCTGTCTCCCAAATGCCAGCTAGGCTTTCCGCCGTATCGGTCCGCTGCTGCCGCATTAGAACCGTTTCCGCCTGGTCATCCATTGTATGGCCCGTGAGCAAATAGGTGACGCCATTGGTCTTGCACCAGTTGCTCAGGAGGTCATAGCGGGCGGCCCGCGCCTTGGCCTGCACCCCTGTCTTGGGCTTCGCGCCTTCCCAGCGCAAAGTGTGATGCTCAAGATCAAGAAGTTTGCACCATTCAGAAACCTTGATTGCCTCCGCCACAGCCTCTGGGCGCAAGCCATGATCAACCGTCAGAACCGAAATCTTGATGAGATGACGTGACCACTGCTCAACCAGCCGCAGCAGGGCCATGGAGTCAGAGCCGCCGGAAACCGCCACTGCAATATGGCGCTCATCCCGAAGTGCCGCGAATAGCTTTTCGCAATCCTGCTTGGTAAAACTGTGAAGCTCTGCCTCAGCAGCTCGCACGCTTGGATTCCGCCTGGGCCCGCTTCTTGGCAGCAACCGCATTGGGGAATTCGCCGCCAATGGCGCCAAAAGCCGCGCAGGCCTGTTGCTTCTGGCCAAGCTTGTTCAGCGAGATGCCAAGCTTCAGCAAACTGTCAGGGGCCCGCCGGCTCTTGGGATAACCCTTGTAGCCCTGCAGGAAATTTTGTGCCGCCTGGCGGAAATCGCCTTGCGCATAGTAGGTTTCACCCAGCCAGTATTGGGCGCTGCCGGCCAGGCTGTGTTCCGGATACTTGCTCACAAAGCTGCTGAAGCCCGCCTCCGCATCGCCAAACTGGCGGCGCAATAGACTTTCATTCGAGCGCTCATAAAGGGCTTCTGGTGATTCAGGCGAAAGGGAAACGGTTTCGATGGCGTCGGGATCAACGCTTCCGCTGCCCTGTTCAACCGGCTGGCCCTCGCCACCACCCGGTGGCACCAGAACCTGGCCCTGGAAACCGCCGTCATCAGGAATGGCCGCGGTCGCTCCCGGTATGGTCCCTAAAATCTTGGGGCCGGGCGCCTTCAGAACCGCAACCTGCCGCTCGACGCCATCCGCGCCAATAATCGTCGTGGTCATTTGTTGATCATAGACGGGGGCCTCGCCGATCCGCTCAACGCCCTGCTCCGCCACGACTGGTTGCTCCAGAACAACCGGTTGCTGGGCCGCCTTCTTCAATTTCAGTGGTTCTTCTGCAGCACCCGTCTTGACCCCGTTCTTCAACTGGCCCTGAACCTGCTTCACTGCAAATGTGAGCTCTTCCACCTGGCCCACAAGCAGGCGCATCTGCTCTTCCATCTGGTTGAGTCGCGAGGCGAGTTCTTCTGCCGTTTGGGCCTGGACCGGCGAAAACAGCGCGGTTCCCAGAAACAAAGCGGCAATAAATGGGGCTTTGAGGGTGTTTGACATATTTCTAACCACTGCAATTGCATTCGGGCATGACTAACATTCTAGGCTGCAACTTGGCCTGAATCGGGGTGAAAATGAGGCTTTGCCACCACAGGATATGGAAAGTCCCGCACTGTTGCCCGACTGCCACAGATCAAGGCTTAGGAGGCCCCGCCAGTGATGACGGTTACGGCCCGGCGGTTCTGCGTCCAGCATTGTTCAGCGTCACACAGCGCTGCCGGGCGTTCCTTGCCATAGGCGATGGAGGATATCCGCCTGGGATTCACCCCTTGGGCGATCAGGAATTCGCGGGTCGCGGTGGCGCGGCGGGCGGAAAGGGCAATGTTGTATTCGCGGGTCCCGCGCTCGTCCGAATGCCCTTCGACCTGAACCACCACATTCGCATACCGCTGCAGCCATTGGCCCTGTTTGGTCAGGATTTCCCGGCCCTCGGGGGTCAGGTCTGACTGGTCAACGATAAAATAGATGCGGTCGCCGACATTTGTGGCAAAATCCTGCTCGGAACCGGGCCTCGCCTGGCCAAATCCGCCTGCGCCTGCTTCCAAATCGGGCGTATTCTTCTTCGAGCAAGCGGCCAATGCCAGGAAGCAGCAGCAAACTGCCGCCAATTTGAAAGCCGCCATACGACGCATCATGCTATCCCACTCCTGTATTGCTCCGGCACGGCCGCGTCCCAGCGATCCCTGTCGGAACAGGTCAAATCTACTTCCGGCCCAAAACGCAACCGGCTAATCCAAACTCACATTTCACGGAATCAAGGCGAGCACTTAGCTCGACCCCTCCCGCGCAGCAAGGATTCATAGTCCTTAACCATTGTGACGGGTCAAGATTAACAATTCCTCACCCGCCAGAGCTTGGGGAAAATGGTCAGCTCGTCCTTGCGCCGCCGGTAATAACCGTCACAGCACGGCGATTTTGTGTCCAACACTGATCCGCGTCACAAAGTGCCGCAGGTCGTTCCTTGCCATAGGCAATGGAGGAAATGCGGTTGGCTTCAACGCCTTGCGCAATGAGGAACTCGCGCGCAGCCGTGGCGCGGCGGGCGGAAAGAGCAATATTGTATTCGCGCGTGCCGCGTTCATCCGAATGGCCCTCCATCTGGATCGAAACGCCGGGGTACTGTTGCAGCCAGGCGGCTTGCTTGCTGAGGATTTCCTCGCCCTCTGGCGTGAGGTCGGCCTGGTCAACCACGAAATAAATGCGGTCACCAACATTGGTGGCAAAATCCGCCTCGGAGCCGGGAGACGATGCACCCGCACCCAATCCGGAATTTGCCGCTTCCAGGTTTGGCGTGTTCTTTTTTGAGCACGCCGTCAACGCCAGCACGCAGCACAAGGCCACGGCAATTTTAAAACCACTTAAGTTACGCAAGGTCATACCCACTCCAATGCTTCTATCGTGACAAGCCCCCCGGCCCCCACGAAAATTTCTAGTTCAGGCGCGGCGACCACGCGGGGTCAGAACCAAACCCCGGTGTCGGAACCTGTTGCTCATTGTATCCGGTGATATCCACCGAATAGAGCTGAGGCCCGCCATTTTCACCGGGAGTGTCCCGGAAAAACATGATAACGCGGCCGTTGGGCGCCCACGTTGGTCCTTCGTTATGGTAGCCTTCGGTTAATATTCTCTCACCAGAGCCATCAGGCTTCATCACGCCGATGGCAAATCGGCCGCCAGCCTGTTTTGTAAATGCAATGTGCTGGCCGTCTGGCGACCACACGGGCGTTGAATAGCGCCCGTTGCCGAAGCTGATGCGGTTTTGCCCGGAGCCGTCAACGCCCATCACGTAAATCTGCTGGGAGCCGCCGCGGTCGGATTCAAAGGTAATCTGGCTGCCGTCGGGCGCGTAGCTGGGGCCTGTATTGATGGCCGGCGTATTGGTTAGCTGACGAAGTTGGCGCGAACGCAAATCCATTTCATAAATGTTGGAGTTGCGCCCGTCTGTCGTCAGCAGGCTCATGATCACGCGCTGGCCGTCGGGCGAATAGCGCGGCGCAAAGCTCATGTTGGCAAATTCGCCGACAATCTCTTTCTGGCGGGTGACAATGTTGAAAAGATAAACCCGCGGCGTTCCCTGGCCGATCGACATGTAGGTGATTTCCTGGCTGTTTGGCGAAAAGCGCGGCGTGACCACAAGCTCCGAGCCATCCGTCAAGGTGCGGACATTAAATCCGTCCTGGTCCATCACCGCCAGTTTCTTCACGCGCCGGTCCTTGGAGCCGGACTCGTCGACAAAAACAATCTGAGTATCAAAATAGCCGTCGATGCCGGTGAGCGCCTTGTAAATGACATCCGAGGTCAAATGCCCGATGCGCCGCAGGTTTTTTGGCGAGGTGGAAAACTGCTGGGCGGCAATCTGCTGCTGTGAGTTGACGTCAAACAGCTTGAACTCGACGCGGATTTTTCCGCCTTCCACATAGACCTGGCCCGTTACCAGCGCCTTGGCCTGGATCTGCCGCCAGTCGGCAAAGCGCGGCTCCTGATTGAAATCCGTGATCTGCTCAATGAAGGAATTCTGCGGCAGGGGCTCGAAATAACCGGAGCGGCCCAGATTATTGCTGATGACGTCTCCCAGGGTTGCGCCTGCTTCCTCAGCCCCGCCGCCCACCAGAAAAGGCGTAATGGCGATTGGCAAGGGGTTGATGCGCCCGCCGGATACATCCACCTCCAACGCAAAACTGGTTCGCGGCACGAGGGCCAGGACGAGAAACGAAAGCATCACAAGAAAATTTCTCATGGTCGCAAGGCGGGCAAAATTGGGCATTGAAATTTCCATGGGGCTTATGTTCCAAACATCATGTTTGGATTGAAATTGACGGTGATGCTTTTCCAAAGGTCATAGCGCTCGGGGGGCATGAAGTCATAGCGCTGGCATTCCATCACCGCCGAAATCGCCGATTGCGCTGTCGTTGCAAAAAGCGGGTCGCCGCTGCCGTTCAGCACTTCCGGATAGCCGGAAACCGAGCCGTCAGGCGTGAGGAAAAAGCGGATTTTGACAGTAATATTGGCCTCGCGCGCACCTGGGGGCACCGACCAGCAGCCAGCCAATTTCTGGCGCAGCGCATCAATGAGGGTTGCGGCCATGGCATCATCCATGCCTTGAACCTCTGCATCGCCCAGTTCCGGTAATGCGGCGATATCCGCCGGTTGCTGTGGCGCCGTCTTCTCGTCATCGGTCTTGTTCAGGAAGGCCGCGATGTCATCCGTATTGAGTTCCGGTTTTTTCTTCTTTGGCTTCTTTTCTTCCGGCTTCTTCGGAGGTTTCACTTCGGCCTTCTTCACTTCCTCTTTCGGCTTCGGTTCTTCCTCAACCTTCTTGAGAAGATCCTTCAGCGGATCCGGATCAAGCGGCTTCGGCTCTTCCTTCTTTGGCTCTTCAACTTTGGGCGCGGGCGGCGGCGGTTCGGCCACCGGCTCCTTGACGGCGGTCTTCACTTTTTCATCGACCTTGGGCGCCGGCTCAACCTTCTTCACGACCTCGGCTTTCTTGGGCGCAACCTTTTCAATGGGCACTTCAGCGGTCTTGGAAGTGGCCTTGCGCTTTGACTCATCGCTGATCTGGGAAATATCAACCTGGATGGCGTCCTGCGGCTGCACCTTGTACTTGTCGGGGTCAGGCAAGACCACAAGGGCTGCGACAAGGATCGCGCCGTGCAGTACCAGGGATGTGATCAGGCTCTTGCGCATAGCTAGTTTGAGGTTCCCACCTTCTTTTCAAGGTCGCCAGTCACCAGGCCAATCTTGCGGTATCCCGCTCCGTTGAGCAGGCCCATCACTTCCATCACCGACCCATAGCTGACATTTGTGTCGGCCCGCACAAATATCTGTTCCTCGTAGCCGTTCTTGGCAATGGCAAAGAGCTTTGGCTGAAGTTCCTCAAGCGGAATCTGGGTTTCCTGGAGAAAAATTGTTCTGTCGGCCTGAACCGTAATGGTAAGCGGCTCGACGCTGGTGTTGAGCTGCTTGGCTTCCGTCTTGGGCAGCTCGATGGGAACCCCCACCGTCATCAGGGGTGCCGCCACCATGAATACGATCAAAAGAACCAGCATCACGTCGACAAGCGGCGTCACATTGATTTCGTGCATCACGCCGGCCGACTGGCGCCGCCGGGAGTTCCGCCGCGTGTATCCGCCCTTAGCTCCGCCTGATGCTGCCGCCATGCCTAAACCCGCTCATCCAGCTGACGCGAAATAATCGCCGAGAATTCATCAGCAAAGTTCTCCAGACGCATGCCGATCCGGCCCGCATCGGCCGAGAACATGTTGTAAAAGATTGTCGCTGGTATGGCGGCCACAAGGCCAATGGCGGTAGCAAAAAGGGCCTCCGCGATGCCCGGCGCCACGACGGCGAGGTTGGTGTTCTGCGAATTGGCGATGGCCTGAAATGACGTCATGATGCCCCAGACCGTTCCGAAGAGGCCGATAAAGGGCGCCGCTGCACCCGTTGTTGCAAGGAACAGGAGCCGCGCTTCAATCGTGCTCATTTCCTTCTGAATCTGCACATCGACGACTTTTTCAATGCGTTTCTGCACGCCCTGGAACCCGGCGCGAAGGGCCGAATCCTGGCTGCGTTTCCATTCGCGCATGGCCGCCATGAAAATGGCCGAAAGGCCCAGATTGCTGCGCGTTCCAAGGGCGAGATAAAGGTCCTCAAGCGATTGGCCCGACCAGAAGCTTTGCTCAAAACGGTCATTGGCCGAATTCATCCGGCGCACCGCGAAATACTTCTCGATGATGACAGCCCAGCACCACACCGAGGCCAAGGCCAAACCCACCATGACGAGGAAAACAGGCCAACTGGCCTGCATGATCAAATGCCAGAGCGAAATCTGCCCCGGCTGCGCCACCGCACTCACTACGACTGGATCCATGCCACTTCCCACCTCCCCGGAATCCGTCCCTGAACTCCATGCCCCTATCGGGGTGGCGTCCTGAAACAGGTTAAATCTGTCGAAACTGCGGCGATTCGCGAGTTTTTGGGAGAATCGGCAGCAAGACCGCACCTGGTTTGGCGCGCCATAGCCCAAATGACGGTCTTATGGTTAAGTTTCTGTTACTTGTTTGATTCGACAAGGGAAAGAAACGTTTTTGTCATCTCCGGCGGCAGCCGTTTCGGCTTCCCCTTCCCGTCAACCAGCACAACCGTCACCTGTGCCTCAAACAGCGCTTCCCCGGAACGCTTCACGATTTGAATGAGCTCCATGCGCGCCCCGCCAAACTCGCCAAAGCGCGTCTCCACTTCCAGCAGGTCATCGATCAGCGCCGGCTTCAGGAAATCACACACCATCCGGCGCACCACGAAGCTCGCCGTGCCGTGGAGCTCGCTATGGTGGATATCGAGCAGCCGCAAACAGTCCGACCGGGCCCGCTCGCAGAATTTGAGGTAATTCGCGTGGTATACCGCGCCGGAAAAATCCGTGTCCTCGTAATAAACCCGGATGGGCAGGACATGCATCTTGCCCTCAATGCGCCCCGCGAGATCAGGCCAGCGTTCAGTCATTCATGTCATCCAAGGGCAGGACGCCTTGCGTGATCTCGGACCTTTGCGGCGTGGGAAGTCCCATATGTTTGAAAGCATGCGGCGTCAGAAGCCGCCCCCGCGAGGTGCGGTTCAAAAAGCCGATCTGCAGCAGATAGGGCTCGACGATATCTTCGATCGCGTCGCGCGCTTCCGAAAGCGAGGCGGCTATCGTATCGATGCCCACCGGTCCGCCGCCGAAATTGACGGCGATGCAATTCAGGTAGCGATGGTCCAGCGCATCAAGCCCGCGCTTGTCTACGTCCAAGTTGCCCAAGGCGCGATCCGCCGATCCCGCATCAATGCGCGCGTCCCCCGAGACGGAGGCAAAATCCCGCACCCGTCGCAGCAGCCTTCCTGCAATGCGCGGCGTTCCGCGCGAACGCTTGGCAATCTCGCGCGCGCCATCCTCGGTGATCGCCACCTTCATAACGCGCGAGCCGCGCTTCACGATATCCAGCAGTTCGTCATCCGTATAAAAATCGAGGCGAATGGGAATGCCAAAACGGTCACGCAACGGTGTGGTCAATAGCCCCGTGCGCGTCGTGGCCCCGATGAGCGTGAACTTCGCAAGGTCAATGCGCACCGATCGCGCCGCCGGCCCCTCGCCGATGATGAGATCAAGCTGGTAATCCTCCATGGCGGGATAAAGAATTTCTTCCACTGCCGGAGAAAGACGGTGAATTTCATCAATGAAGAGAATGTCGCGATCTTCCAGATTGGTGAGCAGCGCCGCAAGATCACCCGCCTTGGCAATCACCGGCCCGGACGTCGCCCGAAAATTCACCCCCAACTCCCGCGCCATGATCTGCGCCAGCGTCGTCTTGCCCAAGCCCGGCGGCCCCGCAAACAGCACATGGTCCAGCGCTTCCGCCCGCGCCTTCGCCGCCTCGATAAAAACCCGAAGGTTCTTCTTGACCTTGGTCTGCCCCACAAACTCATTCAACGACTGCGGCCGCACATGGGAATCCAAGCCATCCTCCGGCCTGTCTTCGCGGTCTATGAGGCGCTGGTTCATAGCAGTGCCAATTCTTTCAGCGCCTGCCGGATCAGTTGTTCCGTCAGCTGGTCATCGCCGTTCTTACGCATGGCGGCGGCGACTGCTGCGCCCGCCTGGCCCTGGCCATAACCCAGATTGACGAGCGCCGACACCGCATCCGAAGCCGAGGTTGGCCGTGGCCCCTCAAGCTCCGCCTGCAATTTGGCCAGCGTTGCATCAGCCCCCGTAAAGGCCGGCGCCTTGTCTTTCAATTCCAGCACGATGCGTTCCGCCAGTTTCTTGCCCACCCCGGGCGCGCGGCCGATCATCGGTTTGTCCTGCAAGGCAATGGCATTGGCAATTTCCGAAGCAGATAAAGTAGAAAGGATGGCCAGCGCCACCCGCGTGCCCACGCCTTGCACGGTTTGCAAAAGCCGGAACCATTCCCGCTCCAGCACCGAGGCAAAGCCCACCAGTCGGATCATGTCCTGGCTTACGAGCATTTCCGTATGAAGCTCCGCAAACTCGCCAACCGATGGCAGCGCCGCCAAGGTTTTGGAGGAACAGAAAACGTGGTAGCCAACGCCCGCGACATCAATGATCAGCCAGTCTGTACCGAAACTGTCAATCCGGCCCTTGAGCTTTCCGATCATGCCGTTTCCGCCGGAACAAAAAGCTCCATCCTCAAATTATCTGAGCGCCGAACGAAAAATACTCTCCTGTCTTCAAACTGATAATCAAACTCATCCCCGGGCTGAAGACCGAGTTGTTCTCGCATGGCCCTAGGCAGCGTAACTCGATTGCTCTTATCAACTTTGGCGTTCCATCTCATGGTTCTGGCGTAACTCCAGAAAGTGAACAAGTCAAGAACGCGCCAGAATCTTGGCCAGGGTTTGCGCCCCCCGGAGATGTGCATGGCAAATGGCAATGGCCAGCGCGTCAACAGAATCTGCCGAATTGAGCTCGGCCCGCGGCAGCAGCACTTTCACCATATGCTTCACCTGGTCCTTCTCCGCGTGGCCGGCACCAACCACGGATTTCTTCACCACATTGGGCGCATATTCGGCAACGCTGATGCCCGCCAGGGCCGGCGCCAGCATCGCCGCCCCCCGCGCCTGCCCCAGCTTCAGAGTTGCCCGCGCATCCTTGTTCACGAAGGTTTCTTCGATGGCAGCTTCATCCGGCGCATGGTGCCGCAAAATATCCGCAAGCTGCGTGTGGATTTGCAGCAACCGCGTGGCCAGCGGCGCATCCGCATCCGAATGCACGCTGCCGTCGGCTACATAGGAAAGCCGCGTGCCCTCCGCCTCGATGACGCCCCAGCCCGTGTTGCGCAGGCCCGGATCAATGCCGATGATGCGGACCTTAGCCATCCAGCTTGGCCATCACCTCGTCGGGAATATCCACATTGCTGAAGACATTCTGCACATCATCATCTTCATCAAGCGCATCAACCAGCTTCAAAAGCGTTTCAGCCTTTTCCTGGTCAAGCGGCGTCAGCGTGTTAGGTTTCCAGACAACCTTCACGCTCTCCGCATCGCCAAGTTTTTTCGCCAGGCTCGCCGAAACCTCGCCAATGTCTTCAAACGAACAGGTAATGACATGGCCGTTCTCATCGCTAACTGCATCGTCGGCTCCGGCGTCTATCGCGGCTTCAAGAAGCGCATCGGCGCTGCCCTTGGCCAGCGGATAGGAAATCTCGCCAACCCGGGAGAACATGAAACTCACTGAGCCGGTTTCCCCCATGTTGCCGCCATATTTGGTGAACAGGGCGCGCACATTGCTGGCCGTTCGGTTGCGGTTGTTGGTCAGCGCCTCAACCACGATAGCAACGCCCCCCGGCCCATAGCCTTCATAGCGCATGGCATCGAAATTTTCCGCATCCACGCCCGAAGCCTTTTTGATCGCGCGCTCAATCGTGTCCCACGGCATGTTTCCCGCCCGCGCGTTCTGCACCGCAAGCCTGAGGCGGGCATTCATGGCCGGGTCTGGAAGGCCTGCCTTTGTCGCAACAGTTATCTCGCGGCCCAGCTTGGCAAAGGCGTTCGAGCGAAGTTTGTCCTGCCTGCCCTTGCGGTGCATAATGTTTTTATATTGTGAATGACCCGCCATAAAACCCTCAATAAACTGTAATCTTCAAGCGGTATAGCCGTGGGAGCCATCGAGTTTCAAGCCACCCACATTCCGTTTACCTGCCATTAACGGCCATAAGTCAACTTAGGCAGATTAGTTGGTGGAGTGTGAGTTAATGACAATCAAGTCGCGTATGGTCGAAGAGTTCTCGTTCACGAGTGAAGATAATCTGGCTGGCGCGTGTTCCAGCGCCCTTCGAAAGGTCCGCAGTTTGGCAGATTCAGCCCCCATCGGTCGCCTCTTCGCATCCATCTCGACCCTGACGGACATGTCAAACCAGATCGGCCAGTCGCTTGCCGCGGACGATCTACCGGGTGCCGCAAATCTCATGAAGGCCTATGCAAAGCCCGCCAGCCTGGCCGAAACGGCAACGCCCTTGCCGATGCATTTCAAGCGCCGCGCCTAGCTTTTAATCCCGCGCAAACGTTCGCTGCGCCGGCGTAGGAGTTCAACCGTAACCAGCAGGAAGGTTGAAAACACGATCAGCACGCTTGCCGCTGCCGTGATGGTGGGCGAGATCAACTCGCGGATGCCGGAGAACATCTGGCGCGGCAGCGTGCGCTGTTCCGGCCCGCCGATAAACAGGATCACGATCACTTCGTCAAAGGATGTGACGAAGGCAAAGAGCGCACCTGAAATAACCCCGGGCAGGATAAGCGGCAGCACCACCTTGAAAAACACCGTGTGCGGCGCCCCGCCAAGCGATGCGCCAGCCCGCATGAGGGTGCGGTCAAAGCTCATCAGCGTTGCCGTCACCGTGATCACCACAAAAGGCGTGGCCAGCGCCGTATGGGCAAGGATGATGCCCAGCAAGGTGCCATTCAGGCCGGTGTAGGCATAAAAGAAAAACAGGCCAATGGCCGAAATGATCACGGGAACAATCATCGGCGAGATCAGCACCGCCATGATTGCGGCGCGGCCTGGAATGTTAGAGCGGGACAAGCCAAGGGCAGCCAGCGTCCCAAGGCAAGTGGCAAGGATCGTTGCGGCAATCGCGACGATAACGGAAAGTTTAAGTGCGCCCGTCCACCGCGCATTAGTGAAAAATCCGTCATCCCCGCCCGTATACCACCGCGCCGAAAAGCCAGGCATGGGGTAACTGAAAAAAGCTTCGGAATTGAATGACAAGGGCATGATTGCCAGGATAGGCGCAATCAGGAACAGCAGAACCGCGCCCACGAAAACCCGCACGCCATAGTAGGAGACTCTTTCAGACGTTGTCATGTAGGGAGGCAATGCCATTGCGTTCTAGCCCAATTTCATTTTGTCGATGCCGATGAGGCGGTTGTAAACGTAATAGAGAATGAGCGTGGCTATGAGCAGCACGAAGCCCAGGGCGGAAGCCTTGCCCCAGTTGCCTTCATTGTTCATGGCCGTGTCAATGAAGCCGGCAATCATGTTGTCTGAGCCGCCGCCGACCAGTGCGGGAGTGATGAAGTAACCCAGGCACAAAATGAACGTGAGCAGGCAGCCAGCCGCAACACCCGGCAGAGTCTGCGGCACATAGACAGTCCGGAAGGCACGGAACGGTGTGGCGCCCAATGACTTCGCAGCGCGCATATAGGTGGGCGATATGGTTTTCATCACGCTGTAGATGGGCAGCAATGTAAACGGCAGCTGGATGTGCGTCATCGCCAGCACGGTGGCAAAGCGGGTCTTGAACAGTTGCGGCTCACCTGACATGAGCCCAAGCACATTGGCAATCCATGTTATACCGGTGATGTGCAGAAATTGCGCCACGACGCCGCCGTCCTGGAGCAGGATTGTCCAGGCCGTGGTGCGCACCAGAAGCGATGTCCAGAACGGCAGCAGCACAAAAATCATCAGGATGCTTGCGGTTCGCTGAGGCAGGGTCGCCAGCATAAAGGCCACCGGATAGCCGAGAATGAGCGTAAATAGGGTAACCATCACGCTGATTCCCAAAGTGCGGCCAAGCACCTGCAAGTAAATCCGCCGGTTTTCAGGCGTGCGTTCAATGCCGCCATCCGCGTCCTGTCTCAGGTCCAGGGCGCTCAACAGGTAGTAAGGCGTGATGGAGCTTCCCGCCCGCTTGACAACTGCCCAGGTGAATACGTCTTTCCAGATGGGATCAGCGGCAGTCACAGCCTCCAGCCAGGGGCCGGTTTCGATGCTGTCAAGCTTTCGGGCGGTGATTGTTACTTTGGATTTGAGCGTGGGGATTTCGTAGTTCAGGCGCTTGCCGACCAGAGCAACGGTCCTGGCCTTGCTGGCAATCTTGAGGTCCGCCGCAAAGGCCGCAAACACTTCTTCACTTGGAAGCGCCTTGCCATCCCACTGGCGCAGCAGTTCGGTGGTCTGCGGCAAATTGTCGACGATATCCGGATCGTAGAGGGCGTTCTTCAGCATGACGACAATGGGAATGAGGAACGAAATGACAATGAAAAGGAAAAGGGGAGCAATCAGCAGGAACGCCCGCGTCACTTCGCGCCGTTCCGCCTGGCGTAATTTGATTTTCAGCGGCGTGCCGTCCGCTGCCCGCATCACATCGTCAGTCATCGCCAATGCCCCATCACCGGAAAGGAATCGGGGCGGAAGTTGCCTCCCGCCCCGGACGTCTTACTTCGCAAGCCAGGCGTTGAAGCGCTCTTTCAGCTCATCGCCATGGTCAGCCCAGAATTGCGGGTCCACATTGAAAGCCGTCTTGAGGTTGTCAGGTGCCGTTGGCAGATTTGGCAACGTCATCGGATTGACGTTGGGAATGGCATCCTTGTTGGCCGGACCATAGGCAATATAGTTGGTCTGGTCAGCCATCCGCTCGGGTTGCGACGCAAATGCTATGAAGCGATAGGCTTCTTCAAGTTTTGGCGTGCCCTTGGTGATGACCCACCAATCCCAGTCCAGGCCCTGGTGGTCCCATACGATCTTGAAGGGTTTCTTGTCGGCATCGATGGCCGTCTGAAGACGGCCATTCCAGGCCGAAACCATCACGACCTGGCCGTCGGCAAGCAGTTGCGGGGCCTGGGCGCCAGCTTCCCAGAAGATGATTTCGCTCTTGATGGTGTCGAGTTTCTTGAACGCGCGGTCAACGCCTTCAGGCGTCGAAAGCATGGTATAAACGTCCTTCGCGTCAACACCATCGGCAATCAGGGCCCATTCGAGGTTGACCGTTGGGTTCTTGAAAATGCCGCGCTTGCCTGGGAACTTGGCAAGGTCAAAAAAGTCATTGATGGTCGTTGGGCCTTCCGGCAGCTTCGTAGTGTCATAACCGAATATGGTGCCATAAACGATGTTGGGAACCGCGCAATCCAGGAGATCGCCGCCAATGAACTTTGAGCGGTCAAGCCCAAGCTTGTCCCAGTCAATGGTCTCGAGCACACCTTCCGCACAGCCCTGAAGGCCGGTTGCGGTATCCGCGTCAATCACGTCCCAGGTAATTGCCTTGGCTTCAACCATGGCCTTGATCTTGGCCACTTCGCCGTTGTACTCGGCCTCGGTAACCTTGTTGCCAGCGGCATTATAGGGTTCGTAGAAGGCCTTGCGCTGGCTCTCGGAATAGGAACCGCCCCAGGACACAACGGTAAGCTCGTCGCCGGCCCTGGCCGATGTGGCAAAGGCTGTTCCGGCAAGCAGCGCGGCAGCGAATAGAATTGAAAGTTTCTTCATGTAACTCCTCCAAAAGCGCCGGTTTTCCGGCTGAAAATAGCAATGTGGAGAAGAAATCCAACGGGCTGCAGCAGCGCAGCAAATAGGCTGGCCTTCCCGCTACAGCAAGTTAAGACGTCCTCCCCTTGATCACGACCTCGCCGACCTTGTGAGTGCCGCCGCAACCCTGTGGGCGGCACTGACTGCGGTTCTTATTTCGAGGCGCTGGGAAACATACTAAGCATGGCTTGGGGAAAGGTCACTAGAGTTTTTTTGTCGCCGAAGCGGAATTATTGTCATACCTGTGGTTTTTTACCAGAAAGCCACCTCGGCCTGCGACAGTCTGCCTCCCAGGCGAATGGGCGAAATCTGGGTGGCAAGGCCAGTCCGGTCATCGGTTTCGACCGCTACGCCGCACACCGTTGCGGGGCCCTCGGCGGGCTTGAATTTCTCCACCGGCAGCTTGCGCAGGAAGCGGTTGAGGGGTTCCGCCTTGTCCATGCCGATGACCGAATTGTAGTCGCCGCACATGCCGGCATCGGTCAGATAGGCCGTGCCGCCGGACAGGATCTGATGGTCTGAAGTGGGAACATGGGTGTGCGTTCCAACCAGCAGGCTGGCCCGGCCATCCACATAATGCCCCATGGCCATTTTCTCGGAGCTGGCCTCCGCATGGAAATCAAGGAGAATGGCATCGCAGTCCCGGCCCAACTGGCATTGGTCAAGCTCCCGCCCAATTGCTGGAAAAGGGTCGTCCAGCAGCGGCTCAATCATCACCCGGCCCATGGCATTCATGACCAACACCCGCTGCCCCTTGGGCGTTTCCACCATGCAGGTGCCGCGCCCGGGGCAGCCGGCGGGCCAGTTCAGCGGGCGAATGAGATTGGGCTCACGCTCGATGAAAACCAGCGTTTCGCGCTGGTCAAAGGCGTGGTTGCCGAGGGTTACAGCATCCGCCCCACTGTTCAGCAGTTTCTGGTGAATGTCCTGGCTGATGCCAAAGCCATGGGCGGCGTTCTCGCCATTCACCACGACGATATCGGGATTGTAGCGTTCGCGCAGCAGCGGGAGTTCACGGGCCACCGCGTCGCGCCCCGCTTTGCCCACCACATCGCCAAGGAATATCAATCGCATTTGAAAGTCTCTTTTTCCGTCATGATCCAATCCAGGCGCTGGTCAAACGCATCACGGGGAACCGTATCCATCTCCTGACCCGCATAGGCTATGCCAATGGCCGTCACGTTCTTGAGGGCCCGCAGCTTTTCCAGGGTGCGGTCATAGAACCCCCCGCCATAGCCCAGGCGAAACCCCTTCCGGTCAAAGGCCAGCAGGGGAACCAGCAGGACATCGGGCAGAACTTCGGGAGCCTCCGGAGGCGGAACCTGAATATCCCAGCGCCCCAGGACCAGCGCGTCCCCCGGCGCCCATTGCCGGAACACCAAAGGCGTATTCTTGGCAACCACGACAGGCAAGGCGGTTACCCAGCCCTCGGCCACCAGCTTTTCAAGGAGCTCGAAGGTGGAAATTTCAGTGCCAAAGGAATGAAAGGCCGAGACAATGTTGTTTTGGGAATTCCTGGCAACGGGAAGCCCGCGCGAAGCCAGCGCCGCTCCGGCGCCATGCTTTGCCGCCACGTGCACATTGTTCCTGATAAGTGTGGCCTTGCTTCGCGCCAGGCGTTTTGTTTCGGCAAGACTCAACGCAGCACTTCTTTCTAAATCAAGCGGCGAGCCACCATGGGCCGTGGGAACTTACGATCCCGGGTCCCTACTCACGTAGGTGGGCGCCGTTTAAGCCGGACCACGGTCCAGCCCAGGGACAGCTCCCTAAAGATCGATTATAGGCCCTGGGAAAAAATGTTCCTTCACAAACCGGGCAGCCCGCCACTGCCCTATGTAGGCCCTCGAAAGGGGAAAATCCAGTAGATCAAATGAAAACGCGCCCAGCCGCTAAGCTGGACGCGCAAATATCACTAATGGACGATTAAACCGTCCGGCGTGAAATTACTGAACAACGGTAACTTCCGTTGCCGCTTTGCTTGTGTCATCGAAGGTTACCTGCACCGTTGTGCCGGCAGTGATGCCATCGGCCATTACGCCTTCAGCCAGAACAAAGGCCGAGCCATCCTCGAGGGTGACGGTCTTGCTCGCGGGGTCAAACGCCTTGACCACGCCTTGAATCTGGCCAGCGTAGGCGGTCGCCACCATGGCGGAAGACGCGATCAGCAATGCTACAAACTTCTTCATTTCACTATTCCTTCGTTTTGATGCCCGTACGCCGACAACGGGCAGTTTCAATTCCCGTCTGGATCAATGTCCAATCCGGGGTCCGACGCAAAACACGTGCGAACACGCCCTACCTAGGCAAGGCAACCGCGCCAAAACAGTTAAGAAAGTTTAATTTTGCGGGCACATTCCGGTCAAACTTAAAACGCCTTTGCGATGCGCCATTCAATTCCAGAAAATTCCCGTTCGCCTGAACTTTTTCCATGACTTTCCGATGGCCCTGTCGGCGACGGCGGCCTCACGCGCATACCATCCCCGGATGAATTCCATAGTCCGCTCCGCCTCCGGGCCAGCCTCGTCCCGGAGCTCCTTCAAATATATCCGGGCAACAACAATATCATTGCGAACGCCGAGAAGATCCTGCAAGGCAGACATCCGCTTTTTATAAGCCTGCCTTCGCTTGCCGTTGCCAAACAAATCAAAAAAATCCACGCCGTAACGCAGGTTCTTGAGCGCGATACGCAATTTGTGCCGCGCCTGGTCCGAAACTGCGGCTGCCTTTTCGCGTTTGATCACGCAGGCCCTGAGCCTGCTTAGCTCAGCCTTGAAGAATTTCCGTGTCGGCGTTTTTGACTTTCTTGAATTGCCGTTTGCAGGTGCCTCACGCCAGTCACGGCGCGCCAGGAAACTGTGCACTTTCAGTACGAATGCTGTCGCGGCAAGACTTTCCAACTCGGAACGCGCAACTGCATAGGCTGCAACGCGACGCTTCTCGAGGATGGCGCGCAAGGCGCCGCTGGTTTCCGGGCAGTCGGTGCTAGCCAAAGGGCCACCCAGCAGCGACAGCCGAATGGCATCCGCGTTCCGCACCGGACCAAATGCCGAAGCCAAATGCCCGGCATTATCCCGCAAAGCTCCAAATCCGGCATTGGGCGAAGCGCGATTGAATATCGACAAGGCGCAGCGCATGCGGCGAAGCGCGATCCGCATCTGGTGAATGGATTCGGGCTCATCGGATTCGCGCAGGCAAGCCCAGTTTGCCACGAAGTGCGCCAGCGTATTGGAAATGATGGCGGTCACCGCGTCGTCAAACGTGGCCAGCGCTTTGGATTTTATGGGCGCTGCCTTCACCGGGGCCGGTTTTTCCTCAAGCAGGGTGCGGAAACTCTTTTCCGCCTTGCTGACGAAATCGAGACGCAGGGAAAAATCTTCTGCGAGCCTCATCGCCAGATCAATAAGGTCTGCCTTGTTTCCGGAAACCAGCTCCAGTTCAACTTCGGCCAATGGCACGCGCTGCTTTCCGCTCGATATTTGGCCCTGGTCAACGGCGATCTCGACAACCGAACTGCCTGATGTAATGAGACCGCTTTGCCGCTTGAACTCCATTTTGAATTTTGCAGCGAGCGGCTGATCCCCAATGATCCGCCAGAGAAATTTCTCCGTGGTTTTGTCGAACAGGGCAAGATTGGGCTTCAGGCTGGGCGAATTGACCTCAATTTCCTTGCGATGAAAAGGGCCATCACCAGCCGCACCTGGCGCCTTCATCCCCAGCACGGGAACATCATCACCGGATTTTCTGATCCGCAAGATGACCCCTTTTTTCCGCAAGGCATTCGAAGGCGTGTCAAAATACGTGGCCTTCAGGTTTTCGGTTTGGAGATCGTTTGCGGTTTTGATCAGCGGGGCGTCCAGGAGACGCGCAAGTCCGGCGGCGTCAGTTCCGAATTTGATCTCGATCTCCTGATTCTGGCCAGCCGCCGATCCAGACATCTCAAACCCACCCATTGCACTTGCCAATTCCGGAACCAGGAGGAAGGTAACCGAATATTATTGATTTAAGCAGACGAATCAACGCCAAATGGACTCTGAGTCGCTTGAATCGGAAGAATGCAATGCACCAGATTGCTGCTTTGCCATTTTATGACAACCCGGGTGGTTCTATGGATGTCTGCCTTGTGACTTCCAGAGGCAGCGGGCGCTGGATCATTCCCAAGGGCAACCCCATTCGCGGCCTCGCCCCCCATGAGGTTGCGGCCCGTGAAGCCCTCGAGGAGGCAGGCCTCGTGGGCCATGTCGGGAAGCGCTGCATCGGAACCTTCAGGTTCGACCGGAGCCGGAACGGGCGCGACACCACCTGCCTGGTCGATGTCTATGTCCTCAAGGTCGAAAGGCAAATGCAAACCTGGACGGAAATGCATGAAAGATCGGTGCTGCGCTGCAATGTGAAAACCGCGCTTTCTCTCGTCAGCGTGCCAAACCTCGCCACCCTGATCAACCGCTACGTCATGGCCCACGTATAGGCGAGGCCTACTTCATTGCCTTTGCAATGCTCTCAAGCCGTGCCGAGGCGCTTTCGAGCCGCGCGGCGAACTTTGCTTCCATATCCTTCGTCTGGGCCTGTGCCTGGTTGCGTGACTCACGCAAACCCTTGATCTGGTCTTCAAGCGACTCAATCTTGCGGATGGCTTCCGACAGGCGGTCCGCCACCATCAGGCCACTCATCACCAGCAGGCGGATATCGCCAATCGAACCGACGCTTTGCTTGATCCGCACGATTTCCGCATCAAGCAGCGAGGCAAGCTCGCGCAGATGGTCTTCCTCACCATCGGGGCACTGCATCGTATAAGGACGATCAGCAACCGAGACGACAACATTGGCCATGTCTTAGCCCCCGCTGTTGCTATGCAGCACAGCGCGAATGCGTGACATGGCGGCATCAATTTTTCCGACGGCCGATTTGTTGGTGGTGACAAGCTCCGTCGCCTTGCTGCGCACAAGGTCAAGTTCAGAGGCGATCTTCGCGCGGTCGCCGCGCAACGCTTCCGCCTCGCCGGCAATCGCCTGCTTCTTGGCCAGCGCCCCTTCAAATGTTTTCAATGCCGCGTCGAAACGATCAAAGGCATCGTTCAGTTTTTGTGTATCAACCATGTCCGTCCCTAGATCACGTTTTGCCCCAGGGCAACAGCCTGAAGCATTAAACATAACCGCCACCAATTTTCCGGCGCGTGATCGGACACAATTACTGGTCTCACGCTGCCCAACCACCCGCTGGCAAATCATTCAATTTGCCGCCGATCCCAATATGTTACGTAAACAAACGCACTTCAACAGATTAATTTGTCGCGATAAGCCGCTGGAAAAGCCCGGTTGACAGGGCCTCAACTGCTGTTATTCAGAAGCCCGATTGCGGCTGCCCTCAAGGATTTCCCCGAGAATGAATGCTCCCTCCCCCGACATGCATAAATCCATGGCCAATGCGATTCGTGCCCTCGGCATGGATGCGGTCCAGAAAGCCAATTCCGGCCATCCCGGCCTGCCCATGGGTGCGGCGGATTTTGCCACGGTGCTGTTCACCCAGTTCCTCAATTTTGATGCCAGCGATCCGCACTGGCCGGATCGTGACCGCTTCATTCTCTCCGCCGGCCACGGCTCCATGTTATTGTATTCGCTGCTGTTTCTGACGGGCTACAAGGACATGACGCTGGAGCAGCTCAAGAACTTCCGGCAGTTGGGCTCCAAGACCGCGGGCCACCCGGAATTTGGCCATGCCTCCGGCATTGAAACCACCACCGGCCCCTTGGGCCAGGGCCTTGCCAATGCCGTAGGCTTTGCCATTGCCGAGCGCCACCTGGCGGCCCGCTTCGGCAATGACCTCATCAATCACAAAACCTATGTTCTGGCCGGCGACGGCTGCCTGATGGAAGGCATTTCCCAGGAAGCCATCACCCTGGCGGGCCACTTGAAGCTCAACCACCTCATCGTGCTATGGGACGACAACGGCATCTCCATTGACGGCAAAGTGAGCATGTCTGATTCGACCGACCAGCTCGCCCGATTCGCCTCCGCCAACTGGAATGTGAGCCGCGTTGATGGCCACAACCCCAGCGAAGTGGCAGCGGCACTTCAAGCGGCGCAAAGCTCCGACAAGCCCACAATGATTGCCTGCAAGACCATCATCGGTTTTGGCGCGCCCACCAAGCAAGGCACCTCTGCCACCCATGGTTCGCCGCTTGGTGCCGAAGAAATTGCCGGCGCTCGCAAAGCACTGGGCTGGGATTACCCACCCTTTGTCGTTCCCGATGAAATCCTCAATGCCTGGCGCGCCGTCGGATCAAGCGGCGCATCACGACGCAAGGATTGGGAACAGCGCCTTGCCGTTTCCTCTCACAAGGCCGAGTTCACCCGCATCACGTCCGGTGCCCTGCCCGCGAACTTCGATGAAGTTGTTGCCGCCTACAAAAAGGAACTGGCAAAAAATCCGCCATGGATTGCCACGCGCAACGCCTCGCAGAACGCGCTCGACGTCATCAACGCCGCCGTGCCTGAAACAATCGGCGGCTCCGCTGATCTCACCGGTTCGAACAATACAAAATCCAAGGACATGAAGGCCCTCAACGCCGCCGACTATGGCGCACGTTATGTCCACTACGGCATTCGCGAGCATGGTATGGCCGCCGCGATGAACGGCATGGCGCTCCATGGCGGTGTCATTCCCTATGGCGGCACCTTCCTGACCTTCACCGATTACTGCCGCCCCAGCATTCGCCTCTCGGCCCTCATGGGCAAGCGCGTGATCTATGTGATGACCCACGACTCCATCGGCCTCGGTGAAGATGGCCCTACCCATCAGCCAGTGGAACATCTCGCGGCGCTGCGTGTCATTCCAAATCTGTTGACGTTCCGCCCCTGCGATGCGGTTGAAACCGCTGAATGCTGGCAGCTCGCGCTGCAAACCGCGGCGAGCCCCAGCATATTGGCCCTTACCCGGCAGAAACTGAAACCTGCCCGCCTCACCTATTCGGCCAAGAACCTCTGTGCCTTGGGCGCTTACGAAATCGCCCCTTCCGCAAAGAAATCGAAAGTCGTGATTTTTGCCTCAGGCTCGGAAGTTGAAATCGCCATGGAAGCAAAGACCACCCTCGACAAGGCCGGAATGCCAACCCGCGTTGTGTCTGTTCCTTCGATGGAACTCTTCGAGAAGCAATCAAAGGCCTACAAGGACAAGCTCTTGGGGACCGAAAAAACCCGCATAGCAATCGAAGCGGGCGTGGCCCAGGGCTGGAACCGTTTCATAGGCAATGATGGCGTGTTCATCGGCATGAAGGGATATGGTGCCTCGGCTCCGGCGGAAGCCCTCTACAAGCATTTCGGCATATCAGCCAAAGCCATTGTCAAAGCCGCAAAGAAGTAAGGCAGCTCATGCCAGCCTTTCGCACCCTTGATGTTGTTGATGTTGCCGGCAAGCGCGTCGTCATCCGCCTTGATCTCAATGTGCCCATTGAAAACGGCAAGGTGACGGATGCCACGCGCATTGAACGTGTGGTGCCCACCCTCCGCGAACTTCTCGACAAGAATGCCGCCATCATCGTGCTGGCCCATTTCGATCGGCCCAAGGGCAAGGTCGTGCCGGAAATGTCACTGAAGCCCGTGGCCCCTGCCCTTCAGGCCGGCCTTGGCCGCCCGGTAAAATTTATCTTCACCGACTGGCGGTCCCCGCCCGCGATCTCCGTAAAGCCCGGTGAATGCGTGCTGATGGAAAACACCCGTTATCACGCGGGCGAAGAAAAGAACGATGCAGGCTTTGCCAAAATGCTGGCGGGCCTCGGTGATATCTTTGTGAACGATGCCTTCTCCGCCGCGCACCGTGCGCATAGTTCGACGGAAGGGATCGCCCATCTCATTCCGGCCTATGCCGGCCGCGCCATGGAAGCCGAACTCCGCGCCCTTGAACAGGCCTTGGAAAAACCCAAGCGTCCCCTCATCGCTGTTGTTGGCGGCGCAAAGGTTTCAAGCAAGCTCGAGCTCCTTGGGAACTTGTCCGGCCTCGCCAACACCATCGTCATCGGCGGCGGCATGGCCAACACATTTTTGGCGGCCCAGGGATATCCCGTCGGCAAATCCCTCTGCGAGCACGACCTGCTGCCCACCGCCAAGGAAATCATCGCCACCGCAAAGTCCAAGGGCTGCACCCTGCTCCTGCCAACCGACGTCGTGGTCGCCAAGGAATTCAAGGCCAATTCGCCGAGCCGCAATATCAACATCGCCGATGTGGCCACCGATGACATGATCCTCGATGCCGGCACCGACACCGTGTCCCGCATCAACGCCGCCTTCGATGCCGCCAAAACCATTGTCTGGAACGGGCCGCTCGGCGCTTTTGAACTCACGCCCTTTGACAGGGCAACCGTTGCCTGCGCCAAACACGTGGCCAAGCTGACAAAATCTGGCCGCCTTGCCTCGATTGCAGGCGGCGGCGATACGGTGGCCGCCCTCAATCACGCGGGCGTGGCCGATGATTTCACCTATATTTCAACAGCCGGTGGCGCATTCCTCGAATGGCTCGAAGGAAAACCCCTGCCCAGCGTCAAGGCTCTGGAGAGGAAATGACAATGACCAACAAGCTAGCAGACATTGCCCAACGGATGGTGGCCGCAGGCAAGGGTATTCTCGCCGCCGATGAAAGCACTGGCTCAATCGCCAAGCGCCTTGAATCCATCAACACGCCCTCCACCGCCGACTCGCGCCGAGATTACCGCGAGATGCTGTTTGGCGCCACCGAGGCGATGAAGGCCAACATTTCCGGCGTCATCCTGTTTGACGAAACCCTGCGCCAGAAAGCCCGCAATGGCAGACCGCTCGTTGATGTGATCAAGGCCACCGGTGCCGTACCCGGCATCAAGCTTGATACGGGTGCAAAGCCCCTTGCCCTCTCGCCCGGCGAAACCGTGACCGAAGGCCTCGATGGCCTCGCCGCCCGTGTTGAGGAATATGCCAAGCTCGGCGCGGAGTTCGCCAAATGGCGCGCTGTGATTGATGTCGGCAAAAGCATTCCAACCCACAATGCCATTCATGCCAACGCCCATGCGCTGGCCCGTTATGCCGCCATTTGCCAGGCCGGCGGTATCGTTCCCATGGTCGAACCCGAAGTTTTGATGGACGGCGACCATGATATCGACTCCTGCATGCGCATCACCGAATGGGCCCTCAAGGAACAGTTCCAGGAACTCTACTATGCCGGCGTGAAACTCGAAGGCATTATCCTGAAACCCAACATGGTGATCTCCGGCAAGAAATGCCCAACGCAGGCCAGCCAGGAAGAAGTGGCCGAGAAAACACTTGTCGTCCTGAAGCGCTGCGTGCCCGCCGCCGTGCCCGGCATCGCCTTCCTCTCCGGCGGCCAGTCCAGCAAGGATGCAACGGCGCATCTCAGCCTGATGAATGCCGCTGGCCCACTGCCCTGGAAGCTCACCTTCTCCTATGGCCGCGCCTTGCAGGCTGATGCGTTGAAGGCCTGGGGCGGCAAGGATGCCAACATTGATGCGGCCCGCGCCGCCTTCTCGCACCGCGCCAAGATGAATGCCCTGGCCTCCGTCGGCAAATGGTCGAAGTCCCTGGAAAAGTAGTTTCAGCCGCCATGGCAAAGCCCCGCCTCTTCCTCGTGGCTCCGACTGACCTCGGCGCAGACCAGATTCTGGCCTGTGCCACGGCGGCCTGCGCCGCGGGTGACGTGGCCAGCATTGTCATTCCCCTCCCAGCCCTGAACGCGGTAACAACAAAGCTTCAAAGTCTCGGCCTCGCCGTTCTTGCTAACGGCGCTACTAAAGCAAAATGCGACGGCGTGCATCTCGACGGACTTGTCGATGATGTGGCTCTGGCCCGCCGCACTCTCGGCAAGGATAGCATCGTCGGCGCCTTTTGCGCCGCCTCCCGCCATGCCGCCATGCAGGCGGCCGAGGACGGCGCCGATTACATCGCCCTCTCGCAGAACACCTATACGCCAAGCGAACCCATCATCGGCTGGTGGGCCGACCTCTTTGAAATTCCCTGTGTGGCCTTTGACCCCGTCGAACTGGACAAGCTCGACATATTGCTGCCGCAGAAACCGGACTTCATCCGCCCCGCGGACGCCATGTGGACTTCCTCTCAGGAAGCCCAGCGGATTGTGGCTGAGCTTATGCAACGGATGGCCTGATGAAATATGTGTTTCCACTGCTTCTCCTGCTCACGGCAGGCGCACCCGCCTTTGCGGCGGCGACGTTTGAAGAAGCCGTAGCCCTTTTCGAGGACAAGGAATTCAAATCCGCCCGTGAGATTGCCGAGCCCTTGGCCAATGACGGTGATGCCCGCGCCATGGCCATGATGGGCGCGTTCTACCAGTCCGGCAATGGCGTAAAACCTGATCTCGAATTAGCTGTCTCCTGGTTCACCAAGGCGGCGGAGAAAAACCATCCCGGCGCGCAGTTCTCGCTCGCCATGCTTTACCTCGATGGCTCGCTGGGAAATCCCGATGCCGACGCAGGCGCGATGTGGCTGGAAAAAGCTGCGGCAGGTGGTAACCCCCAAGCCCAGTATAATCTGGGCCTGCTCTACACTGGCGTCTATGGCACCCCGCCTGAATGGCCGAGGGCCGCCGAATGGTTCAGAAATTCCGCCGATCAGGGTTTCGCCGAAGCGCAATATAATCTGGGCCTGCTCTATCTTGACGGCAACGGCGTTGAGCAAAGCCACCTCACCGCCGCGAACTGGTTTTCCAAGGCGGCAATTCAAGGCATGCCCGAAGCCGCCATGGACTATGGCGTGCTGGTGTTTCGCGGTGAAGGCGTGCAGCGCGATGAAGCCGTTGGCGCCAAATGGATGCTCATTGCCGCAAGGCGCGGAAACATCGTGGCACAAAACCGCGTCGCCAAGCTCTTCGCCACCGGCCGCGGCGTGGCCATTGATCCCGTCGAAGCAATGAAATGGAACTTCCTCGCCAGCAAGGGCGGTCGCGCCGACCCATGGCTTGATGACTTCGCCGCCAAGCAAACCGAGGCCCAAAGAAAAGACGCCGAAATCCGCGCCACCGCCTTCAAGCCTGAAGCCGCCAAAAGCGGAAGCTAGATTCATCCCTTGCTTACCTTGGAGGTAATTGCGCGCTAGCATGGCGGCCTTTACTTAGCTCTTATGGACGGCTGGATGACTAAGCAAAAACAAGGTGCAAGTGGCAAGTTCAGCCATCTGCTCAGGCATTGGCGGCAGCAACGGAGGCTTAGCCAGCTTGAATTGGCGGGCCAGGCGAACGTCTCAGCCCGGCACTTGAGCTTTCTTGAGTCCGGCCGTTCGCAGCCAAGCCGCGAGATGGTGCAATTGTTGGGTGTGGCACTCGATCTGCCGCTTGAGGAGCGTAATGTCTTGCACGTCGCGGCAGGTTTTGTGCCGCCCTATGGCAACCGCGAACAGCCGGCCGAAAACCTGCCCCATGTTCGCCAGGCACTGGATTTCATGCTGCGGCAGCAGGAGCCATATCCCGCCATTGTCATCGATGGCCATTGGGATATCCGTCTGCGCAACGATTCAACACGGCGCATGTTCTCAGTTTTCCGCCAGTCCTATGACGTGGAACCCGCCATCGCCGACAACGCGATGCACACGGTTTTCCATCCCAAGGCTTTGCGGCAATTCATTTTGAACTGGGAAGAGTTCGCCGGCGGGATGATCCAGATTCTGCACCGCGAAGTAGCCCAGGGCAGCCGGATTTCGGCGCAGCTCCTGAACGAGATCATGGTTTACCCCGGATTGTCGGTTTTCTCGAAACCTGCAAAAACGCCGGCAGCAGCATCCCCTGTCATGACCATGCAGCTTCAGAACGGCGATTTCCGCGTCACATTCTTTTCGACCTTCACGACCTTCGCAATGCCGGCTGACGCCGCTTTGCAGCAGTTGAAAATCGAGTGCTTTTATCCGGCGGACGAGGCGACCGCCGAGATAGCACGAAAACTCGCACCCTAACCGAAACAGGACACGACAATGGACTCCACTCTGGCCTACACCCAGTCACCCGAAGCACTGCGCGATCTCCGCGCCCTGAATGCCCGCTTCATTCATAACTACGTGACCAACGATGTGCCCTCGCACGATGCGATCCTGCATTCCGATTTCATCTGCCTGTCCAGCAACGGCATGCGGATCGACCGCGCTTCTTACCTCAAGCGCTGGGCAAATCTTTTCGATCCCGAGGTTGTAATCTATTGGGATACCCGCGACGAGCTGATCACGGTACATGGCCCGGTGGCGCTGGTGCGCGCCACCAACAAGCACACGGAGCGCCACAACGGCGTGGAAACAACCGGCATGACGAACTACACCGATACCTACTTGCTTGAGCATGGCTCCTGGAAATGCCTTCAGGCCCATCTCACCCCGGTTGCTCCCGAGCACTGGCCCGACGACAGCACCATCATCAACGCCTACATCAAGGGAAAGCGGGTTTAGGCCCGCGCTTTGCCGCCAACAATATCCCGCGCCGCCATTTCAAGAATGGCGCGAATGCGCGTGGCTTCCTCTTCCGTCCAGGGCCCTTGCCGCATGTGCAGCGCATGGCGCAGCGTATGAAACGCCTCATGCACGCTATCAGGCGTGGAGTGATTGGTGAATGCCTGCGCCGCCAGATCCATGCGCGCCATGACGCCATCGACGGTTGCCTTGTTCTGCGCCAGAAATGCCAATCCTTCCGGCGTGATGGTGTAAAGCTTCTTGCCGCCGCCCGCCTCTTCGCTTTGCAGGTGATCCTGCTCCACGAGCAACGTCAGGGTCGGATAAACCGCACCGGGGCTCGGCGCATAGGCGCCGCCAAATTTTTCCTCAATGGCGCGGATCAGGTCATAGCCATGGCGCGGCTTCTCCGCGATGAGGGCAAGCAGCACAAGGCGCAAATCGCCATGCCCGAACATGCGCGCCCCGCGCCCGCCAAAACCGCCCGGGCCGCGGCCGAAGCCACCCGGCCCCCGGCCAAAACCGCCACCACGCTCACGCGGGCCGCAGTCATGCTGCATGGCAGATCGGCCACCCCGCCCACCCATATGATTTCCTCTAAACATTCGATATTCCTTTCAATAATGTCTTAAGTTCATACTTAAGATATATCTTAATATCCAATTGTCAAGCCCTCTCCGGCGAAAAATTCACCGCCCTAGCCTTCCGGGTTGAGGTTTGCTAACTCCCGCGCACACACAATTAAGGATACTTCCGTGGCCGCCTCCCCCTCCATGACCATCATGATTGCTGCTGTCCGCAAGGCCGCCCGCGGCGTCCAGCGCGACTTCGGCGAACTCAGCAATCTGCAGGTCTCCGTCAAAGGCCCCGGCGACTACGTCACCGCCGCCGACAAGCGCTGCGAAAAAGTGCTGCGCGCCGAGCTGGAAAAAGCCCGCCCCGGCTATGGCTTCCTCATGGAAGAATCGGGAACCGTCTCAGGCACCGACCCGGACCACCGCTTCATCATCGATCCCATCGATGGCACCACCAACTTCATGCATTCCCTGCCGCTGTTTGCCATATCCGTGGCGCTTGAACGCAGAGGCGAAATCGTCGCCGCCGTCACTTACAATCCGATCAGCGATGAACTCTTCACCGCTGAAAAGGGTGCCGGCGCTTTCCTCAATAACAAGCGTCTGCGCGTTGCCAGCCGCACCGACATTCACGAGGCGCTGATCGGCTGCGGCATTCCCCACCGCGGCAGCGAGGGCCAGGCGGACAACCGGGCCGAAATCGCCCTGGTTCAGGCCAAGGCAATTGGCATTCGCAGGCTTGGCTCTGTGACCCTGGAGCTTGGGTACATCGCGGCAGGCCGCCTCGACGCCTTCTGGGAGCGCAACCTGAAACCTTGGGACTTGGCTGCGGGAATCCTGCTCGTCCGCGAGGCCGGCGGCTTCACCAGCGATTGCGATGGCGAAGCAAGCCCCCTGCAAACCGGAAACATCATCGCCGCCAACGCCGACCTCCTTCCCCAGCTCAAGAAAGAACTCGCCGCCGCAAAGAATATCTCCGGCGCGTAGTTTACTTTCCCAAATCCCAATCGATCGGATTTTGCCCATTGGCTAGCAGAAACTCATTCGCCTTTGAAAACGGCCGCGAACCGAAAAAACCATTATGCGCCGAGAGCGGTGATGGATGTGCCGAGGCCAGCACCAGATGCCGCTGGCGATCCACGAAAGCCGCCTTCCGCTGCGCGTAAGCACCCCACAGGATAAACACCACGGGCCGCGGCTGGTCGTTCACCAGCCGGATCACCGCATCGGTAAAGCGTTCCCAGCCCTTGCCCTGATGCGAAGCCGCAAGCCCCGCCTCCACCGTGAGAACCGCATTGAGCAGCAGCACGCCCTGCCTTGCCCAGGCCTCAAGGTTTCCATGGGTCGGCGGCTCCAAACCAAGGTCGCTTTTCATTTCCTTGTAAATGTTGATGAGCGACGGCGGCGGCCGCACCCCCGGCTTCACCGAAAAACAAAGCCCGTGGGCTTGGCCTTCCCCGTGATAGGGATCCTGCCCCAGGATCACCACCCGCACCTGTTCAAGCGGCGTCGCATCAAGTGCATGGAACCACTCGGAACCCTTAGGAAAAATCCGCTTGCCCTTGTCCCGCTCGGCAACCAGAAAGTCCTTCAGCGCCGCCATATAGGGCGCATCGAACTCCTCCTGAAGCGGCACCTTCCAGCTTTCATGCAGCGTGGCCATGGTTATTATTGGCGGATGTTCCGCCTGTCAGGCAAGAAAAAAGCCGTGGGGATTTTCCACGGCCTTCAAAATTAATAACTTGAACTGGCTTAGAACGCGCCGCCAGTACTGGCGCCGCCGCCCGCGCCAAAGCGCTTGGGCTTCTCGATCTTCTTGGGCATAGGCAGAAGGCCTTCGCGCTGCAGCTTCTTGCGGGCCAGCTTGCGGGTGCGGCGCACCGCTTCCGCCTTCTCGCGGGCCTTCTTCTCCGATGGCTTCTCAAAATGTCCGCGCAGCTTCATCTCGCGGAAAATGCCCTCACGCTGCATCTTTTTCTTGAGAACCTTCAGGGCCTGGTCGACATTGTTGTCACGGACTACGACTTGCAAGTGCTACCTCAAATTTGGTCAAAGTTTAATTTGTTTGAAAGGGGCCCCGGATAGGGGTCGCTCAAAAGTTGGCGTGGCGTACCACAGCCCGTCATCCCTGTCGAGGGGTCAGCACATTTATATGGCCCATCTTCCGCCCCCGCCGGGCTTCCGCCTTGCCGTAGAAATGCACCCCCGTACGGGCGGAAGCCCCATATTCCGCCCATCGGGCGCTTTCCCCGCCCAAAATATTATGCATCACCACATTGGAATGCCGCTCCGTTGAGCCCAGCGGCCAGCCGCAAATGGCCCGGATATGCTGCTCAAACTGCGAAACCACGCAGGCATCCTGGGTCCAATGGCCGGAATTGTGGACCCGCGGGGCAAATTCGTTAACGATCAGTTTGGTGCCTGAAACGAACATCTCAATGCCCATCACGCCCACATAGTCCAAGGCCGCGATGATGGTCCGCGCCACCTCGCGCGCCTCTTCCGCCGTGGCCCGTGAAATACCGGCCGGAACCGTCGAGGTCTTGAGGATGTGGTTTTCGTGGTGATTCTCCGGAACGTCATAAACCGCAATCACCCCGCCCCAGCCCCGGGCTGCTATCACCGAGATTTCCTTGTTGAAGGAAATGAACCCTTCAAGAATGGCGGGCGCCTTGCCGATTTCCGCCCAGGCCACGCCAGTGGATGTATCGGCGGCAATCTTGGTCTGGCCCTTGCCGTCATAACCGAAGCGTCGTGTCTTTAGCACTGCGGGCCTGCCGATCCGGGCAATCGCGTTGTGCAGGTCAGCTTCGGAATTTACCGCCGCGAAGGGTGCAACCGGAATTCCCAGACCGGCGATGAAGATCTTTTCGTCAATCCGGTCCTGCGCCGTCCTGAGTGCTGCCGAACTTGGCGCAAGCAAGGCCTGCGATTCGAGAAAAGCCGCCGTGTCGCTGGGCACATTTTCGAATTCATAGGTGACGACATCGACCTTTTTTGCAAACGTCTCCAGCGCGGCGAAGTCGTGGTAGCCCGCAACCGTGTGCGCGGCGGAAACCTGAAACGCCGGGCTGTCTTCTTCCGGCGCGAAAATGTGGCACTTAAATCCAAGCTGGCCCGCCGCCAGCGCCAGCATGCGCCCCAGTTGCCCGCCGCCGAAAATGCCAATCGTTGAACCCGGCGCTAAGGGTTTCGCAAGGCGCATCAGGCATCGTCCTTCGGCGTAGTGGCAACACCCGCCGTCTGCTTCTCGCGCCAGGCCTCAAGCCGCTTGGCAAGGGCCTTATCGCTCAGCGCCAGAACGCTGGCCGCAAGCAGCCCGGCATTGATGGCGCCCGCCTTGCCAATGGCCAGGGTGCCCACCGGAATGCCCGCGGGCATCTGCACAATCGATAGCAGCGAGTCCTGCCCCGACAGCGCCTTTGATTCCACCGGCACCCCAAACACCGGGAGCACCGTCAGGGCCGCCACCATCCCCGGCAAATGTGCCGCCCCGCCGGCCCCTGCGATGATCACCTTGATTCCCTCGGCCTTGGCGCTCCCGGCAAAATCATAAAGCCGCTTGGGTGTCCGGTGGGCCGAAACGATGCGCGAGTCATGGGCCACGCCCAGCGCGTCGAGAATCTCCGCCGCATGCTTCATCGTGGCCCAGTCCGATTGGCTTCCCATGACAATGGCAACAGGTGCTTTCAAGATGTCCGGCCTTTCACGCGATAATATTGGGAATCAGCATGTTCTCGATCTTTTGTATCTGATCTTTCAGGTCGAGCTTCATTTTTTTCAGCCGCCGCAATTGCAGTTGGTCGCCCGTTCCGCTTTCTTCCAGCGAGGAAATGGCCGTATCGAGGTCGCGGTGCTGCTGCAGCAAATTCTGCAGCTTTGACCGAAGTGCCACCTCCTGCAACGTGTCCATAGGCCCCAACCCGCTCCCAAAGCCTTGATTTCAAACCTCTTCAACTATGCCCTTGAAAGGCGTTCGACAAGCCCCCAACTCTATGTCATCATGCTGTCGTTAACTTGAGCACTAGCGGAGGATATTGATGACCCTTCAGGCCCACTTGAGTGAATTGATCTCCAAGCATAAAGCATTAGAAACGGAATTGGCCGATGCAATCGCCCATCCGGCCTCCACCGACCAGGAAATCGCCGAAATCAAGCGCCGAAAACTCAAGATAAAAGACGAAATCACCAGGCTCGAAGCCCAGCCTCACGCCGCCTGACAAATATTAAACTCAAATTTTACTGAAGCGGGAAGGCTCTCTCCCTGCCACTTAATTCCATTTTATGTTTTGAATTGACACTCCATGGCCGCCCCCGAGGCGGTTATCCAGTTCTATCTCGGTTTGTCCGGAAGGCCATTATGAGATCCGAGTTTCCTCTCCGGCTTATCCTTCCAATGCCTCTCACCAATTTCCGAATTTCGCGCTGGGTGAAGTGGGTAGTCAATCCGGCTGCGTTCCCGGGATGCCTCACCAACAACCAATAGCCTCACGTCACTTTCAGAATTATTGAGAAATGTGTGGGCAATGCCCGTGCCTGCGGGAAATCCCACGCCATCACCCGGCTTCAGACGCCTGAGATGTCCATCGATCCAGACATCAGGTGTCCCCTCGATTACATAGATGAACTCCTCTTCATCGGCCTCCGCATGTGGCCAGGAAACGCGGCGGCCGGGTGGCAGACGCTCGTGATGGATGCCGAGCCGCATGAGTCCAAACTGTTTGGAAAATGCTGCACCGAATGCAAAACGTTCAGCGGAATTCGGATAGCTCCAGCTGTCATCTCCCTCGATCTCGCTGAAATGGGCTACAATTTGCGCGGACTCCTCAGGCCTGGCCATCTCAAACTTCCTTCGCCTTCTCCCTCAGTTTGTATTTTTGTATTTTCCCCGTGCTGGTCTTCGGCAGTTCCGTGAACACCACATATTTCGGCACCTTGAATTTCGCCAGGCCGTTGCGGCACCATTCCAGAATGTCTTCCGCGCTCGCCGCCTTTCCCGGTTTCAATTCCACAAAGGCGCAGGGCGTTTCGCCCCATTTCTCGTCGGGCTTGGCCACAACCGCCGCCGCCTGAATGGCGGGGTGCTTGTAGAGGCAGTCCTCCACTTCGATGGAGGAAATATTCTCGCCCCCTGAAATGATGATGTCCTTCGAGCGGTCCTTGAGCTGGATGTATTGGTCCGCGTGCATCACGCCGAGATCGCCGGAATGGAACCAGCCGCCCTTGAAGGCTTCCGCCGTGGCCTTGGGATTTTTGAGATAGCCCTTCATCACCACATTGCCGCGGAACATCACCTCACCCAACGTTTCGCCATCGGCGGGAACCCGCTCCATGGTTTCGGGATCCATCACGGTCAAATCCTCAAGGGGATGATAGCGCACGCCCTGCCGCGATTTCATCTTGGCCCGCGCCGGGCCATCGAGCGCCTCCCACTCCGCCTTCCAGTCATTCACCGTGGCAGGGCCATAGGTTTCGGTAAGGCCATAGAGATGCGTGACATTGAAACCCTGCTCCGCCATGGCCGAAAGCACCGCTTCCGGCGGCGGCGCGGCGGCCGTCAGGAACTGCACCGTATGGGCAAGCCGGCGCTTTTCAGTTTCGGGTGCATTGAGAATGGTGGACATCACAATCGGCGCGCCGCAGAGGTGCGTGACATTGTTGTCTGCCAACGCGTTCCAAATCAGGTTCGAGCGCACCCAACGCAGCGTCACATGGGTGCCTGCCACCAGCGAAATCGCCCAAGGGAAACACCAGCCATTGCAGTGGAACATCGGCAAAGTCCAGAGATAGACGGGATGCCTGGGCAGGTTCCCCGCCAGCACATTGCCCGAACCCATGAGATAGGCGCCCCGGTGATGGTAGACCACGCCCTTGGGATTTCCCGTCGTCCCCGAGGTATAGTTCAGCGAAATGGCCTCCCATTCATCTGCTGGCCAGAGCCACTCAAAGTCCGCGTCCCCGCCTGAGACGAACTGCTCGTACTCGATCGAGCTCAGCCGTGCGCCCTCCACCGGAAACTCCGGATCGACATAATCGACAACGATGGGTTTTGACCCCTTCATCAGTTGAATCGCGGCCTCAGCAAGCCCTGCGAACTCCTTGTCAACAATCAGCAATTTCGTTTCGGCATGATCCAGGGAAAAGCCGATTGTTGCCGCATCAAGGCGCGTGTTGAGCGTGTTGAGAACCCCTCCCATCATCGGCACGCCGTAATGGCATTCCAGCATCGCCGGCGTATTGGCGAGAATTGCCGAAACCGTATCGCCCTTCTTGATGCCGGCCTTCACCAGGGCCGAAGCCAACTTCCGCGCCCGCGCGTAGAACGCCGCATAACTCGTGCGCTGCTTGCCGTGGATTATTGCAGTGTGTTCGGGATAGACCGAAGCCGACCGGGCCAGGAACGAGAGGGGAGTTAGCGGCTGGTAATTGGCGGCCGTCTTGTCGAGGTCGACGTCATAGATGGACATGGAGGCAATCCCCTAGGGTGAGAAGTGCCTCATACTGTAAAAATTCCCTGCCAAAGTGAAGCTAAACTTTGCTAGGCACCCGACGTCAAGGCGCGGTCAAAGTCGCCCTGCGCCGCCGTGCTGTGCCACCAGCGCGATATAGGCGCCACGGCAAACCAGATCACCAGTGTAAGCGCCCAGGCCAGATAGCTGTCCACCGCGTAATGCCAGCCCAGATGAATGGAGCCTATAAAAATCAGGATCGCGTGGGCACTGAGCAGATGGCCGGCAAAACGGCTCACCTTGTAGCCCGCAAGGGCAAACAGCAGGGCTGAGCCATTGTGCATGGAAGGCATGGCGGAGATGCCTCTTACGATGACCGAATTGTCAACATAGCCTTGCCACAGCTCATCTTGCACCGGCAGCGCCCAGATCGGCAGCACCTCGTTCACGCCGCGCAAATAGGCCATGAGATCCGCATAAGGGTCAGGCGTGAGTCCCAGCCGGCCGTAGAAGCAAGGGCCGGCCGATGAAAACCAAACCGCCAGCACGCCGCCGATAAACACCCACATGGCGAAGAAACTCAGGAAAAACCGGGTGCGGAGTTCGCTTGGCTTGTCGGCAAAGGCGAAATGCACCCACATCATCCAGGTCACGAGGAACCAAAGATTATAGTTGATATTGATGAGAAAGGTGATCGGCGCATAGCCTAGGAGGGGCTGCAGCCACACCCATGGCAGTGTGCCAAAATGCATTGCCCGGTCCAGCTCGGAGAAATATGTGTCCCATGAAAGGGGATTCAGGATTGGAATGGCCGCCTTCACATTTGCAAATACATACATGAAGAACATCATGATCAGGACCATGGGAATGCCATTGGCCAACCGGTTTTTGCTGGTGAGGTATTTCGTGATGTCCCTCGCCAGCGCCGGGATGGGCCGCTCCGGTTTCACAACTGTCGCAATGTGATAAAACCGCATGATGAATACGCACAGAAATATGAAAACAACCGAAAGCGCGGTGAACCCGATAGCGGATACCAGAAGGCCGGTTGGAACGATGTCGGGGTGCAGGCGCAGCAGAATCAGGAAGCCGGCGTTGTAGGCAGCGGCAATCATGATAAAAATGGCATGAGCTGAAATGCTTTGGCGAAAGAGGCGGAAAAACCCGTTTGCCGGCACAGCATTGGTCTTGAAGTTTGCGGCTGCGGCAGGCATTTCCATCATTCACCACCCGATTGTTCAATCGGCGGCCAATATGGCCAGAACCGGCTTAGAATTGGTTAAGCCGCCATGGAGTCCAGGGTAAATGTCAGGTTAAGTTCATTCGGCCCATGCACCCCTGCCCCTGCACCAACAGCCATTGGTTATTGCCGCCCGCCACGCTATTCAGGCTCAAAAAACTGGGAATCACCATGAAAACCAATACGCCGGCCCAGGCAAGCTGGGCCACGTTCACGCTCTTTTTGCTGCATGGAATCATGGTGGGTTCATGGGTGCCGCACATTCCCCTGGCCAAGGAACGCCTCGACGTAGGCCCCGGCGTATTTGGCTTGGCGCTTTTGGCCATCGCCGCCGGCGCCGTAACTGCCATGCCGCTGACCGGAGCCATGATCAACCGCTATGGCAGCTCCCGTGTCGCCCTGGTCACGGGCGCTCTGTTCTGCCTTGCCTTTGCCGGCCCGGTCACGGCACCTACGCTCATTCCCTTCGCCATCATGGGCTATCTTCTCGGCGCCCTCATCGGCAGCATGGACGTCGCCATGAACGCCCATGGCATCGCGGTTGAGAAGGCGTCGAAACGCCCGATCATGTCCATGCTCCACGGCGGCTTCAGTGTCGGCGGCATGCTGGGAGCCTTTGCCGGCGCCTGGGCCATGAAGCATATGGACGAGTTCACCCACATCGCGCTCGCCGGTGCCGCCTGTCTCGTCATGCTTTTCATCGCTGTTCAATTCCTGTTGCCCCGCACCATCGATAAGGGCCTGTCCGATACCCATTTCGGCTGGCCCACCAGGGCAACCGTCGGTCTCGGCCTGTTGTGTTTTCTGGCGCTCATGGCCGAAGGCTCCGTGCTCGACTGGAGCGCCATTTATTTTACCGCGGAATTCAAGGTTGATGCCGGAACTGCGGGCCTGGGGTATGCTTTCTTTTCCGGCGGCATGGCTGCATCGCGCTTCACCGGTGACTGGCTGCGGCAGAAATTCGGCGCCGTGCCCATGGTGATCGCCAGCGCCCTTCTCACCGCCGTGAGCATTGCCCTTGCCGTCAGCGTTTCCTCATTCCTGACGGCGGTAGTGGCTTTCACCTTTGCCGGAATTGGCATCGGCAATATAGCACCCGTATTGTTTGCCGGCGGTGGAAGATTGGAACCCGATGCGCCGGGGCGCGGCATCGCCGCCGTCACCACGCTGGGCTACGCTGGCTTCCTGGCGGGCCCGCCCCTGATTGGCTTTGCCGCCGAAGTCACCAGTCTTGGCCACGCCTTCTGGTTGATTGTTTTGTCAGCCCTCGTCATCGCCGCATTTGGCAACAGGGCCCGCGCCGCGGACACTTACTAACCGGAAGAATTTAAGTTAGGGTCGTGGCCCATGGGCTTCAAGGGAAAACGCGTGATTGTGACCGGCGCCGGGCGTGGCCTCGGCGCTGCCTTTGCCGTGGTGCTGGCCGATGCCGGAGCGGAAGTCATCATGACCGGCCGCAACATGGAAAATCTCACATCGCTTGCCGGCTCAATCAAGCTGCGCACCGGCAAACGCCCTGAAACACTTCACATCGATTTGGCGGACATCAGCCAGACCACCCTTGCCGCCAAGAAAATGCGCGACGATGGCACCCCCCTTGATATCCTCATCAACAACGCCGCCCAGTGGCTTCCCGGCGCCATGGATAGCCACGATGCCTATGCCATCGCCAACACCATCACCGGCAATGTGACCGGCACTTTGCTTTTTACCCGCGGGCTTCTGCCGCTTCTCGAAAAATCCGGCGCCGGCGATATCCTCAACATTGTTTCAACCAGCGGCATCCACAACACGCCGCTGCAAGGTGCTTCCGTGGCCTACATCGCATCGAAACATGGTCAGGCTGGCCTCACAGATGCGCTACGCCAGGAATTGCGTGGAAGGCCTGTGCGCGTAACGGGAATTTATCCACCGAACATCTTGGATATTTCACCGCTCGATGCCGCTGCCTGGAATGCCACGCCGCCAGAAACCTCATGGCCCACCAACCGCGACATTGTTGAATCAGCCCT
>JAUXUN010000030.1 GCA_030680855.1 Aestuariivirga sp. | reverse complement strand
AGGGGTCGTTAGGTCTTCTGCATAGTAATCCGCAAAGACTATATCCTCTTGCGGCACAATTTTGAAAGTGTGACCAGCACGACTCCCCGCAAGAAGAACAATCTGGTCGCCCGGAACTAGTTCCTTCCTTTCTCTCGCCATACAGAAAGGACAACCAGAACTAATTCCCTGTGCATTAGCTTGTTCAATTTGATTAATGACTTGGGATTGAAGAGGCCTGAAAATCATTCCATGATCCCGCCGTTTGCGCAGCAACAATTGCCATTCGTGACTACCCCCGTCTCCTCTTCCGTCTCTCCCCGCCGCCGTCATCCAGCGTCGAAATTTCTTTGACCGGAGGCAGCGTCACGACCTTTGACAGGTTGTGATAGGGCGCCGTCTTGTGCGGGATGGCCATGGCTTCGACGAAATGCTGCTGGAACTTTGGCTCCACCGCCGTTTCGATTTTCTCGATGCGCCGCACCACGCCTTCGATCTCGTCGCGCGCCGCCTTGTTGAGCAACGCAATACGAGCGCCTGTGCCCGCCGCATTGCCCGCCGACGAGACATTCTCCAGCGCGCAATCGGGGATCAGGCCCAGGATCATCGCGTACTTCACGTCGATATGGCTGCCGAAGGCGCCGGCAAGCCTGATGCGGTCCACATGCTCGATCCCCAGCTTGTCCATCAGCAGGCGCACGCCCGCATAGAGCGCAGCTTTGGCAAGCTGGATGGCGCGCACGTCATTCTGCGTGATCGAGATCAACGGCTCGCCATCGCGCACCACATAGGTGAAGGTGCGGCCGTTGGCGCGCACGCGGGGGCTGACCGCCGCCATGCCGCCATCCACCAGCCCATCCTGGTTGATGATGCCTGCCAGATACATTTCCGCGATCACCTCGATTATCCCTGAGCCACAGATGCCGGTGACGCCCGTGGTGGCGACTGCTGCATCAAAGCCCGGCTCGTCGGACCACAGCTCCGAACCGATCACCCGGAAGCGCGGCTCAAGCGTTACGGGATCGATCCGGATGCGCTCGATGGCGCCCGGCGCGGCGCGCTGGCCGCAGGAAATCTGCGCGCCCTCAAAGGCCGGTCCCGTGGGCGACGAGCAGGCGAGCAGCCGCGCCTTGGAACCCAAGATGATTTCCGCGTTGGTGCCGACATCGACGGCGAGAATGATTTCGTCCGAATCCTGCGGCGCTTCCGAAAGCACCACGCCCGCCGCATCGGCCCCCACATGGCCCGCGATGCAGGGCAGCACATAGCATTGCGCGCCGGGATTCAGTTTCAAGTCAAGCTCGCGGGCAGGGCAGGAGATGGCGAGCCCCGTAGCCAGCGCAAACGGCGCGCCGCCAAGCTCCGTAGGGTCAATGCCGAGGAACAGGTGGTGCATCACCGGATTGCCGACGAGGACAATTTCCAGAATGTCGGTGAGTTCGACTTTGGCTTCGGCGGCCACTTGGGCGGCCAGCGTGTTCAACGCCTCGCGGATGGCGGCGGTCATTTCCTTCTCGCCGCCCGGATTCATCATCACGTAGGAGACTCGGCTCATCAGGTCTTCGCCAAAACGGATCTGCGGGTTCATCAGGCCGGCAGATGCCACCACATCGCCACTGGTGAGATTGCAGAGATGGGCCGCAACCGTGGTGGAACCCACGTCGACTGCAAGCCCGAATATCCGGTCATGGAAACCGGGCCAGATCGCCACGAGCTCTTTGCCGCCACCGGCGACGCGCGAATTCACCGCGCAGGTGATTTTCCATTCGCCCTTTTTCAGTGCCCCCTGAAGCTGCGCGATGATTGAGAGATTGCAGGTAAGGTCACGCACCTCCCATTGCTCGGCCAAGGCGCGGTAGACGCGCTCAAGGTCGGAGGAGGGCTTGTGCATGTCCGCCTGCTCGACTTCGATGAAGTGCAGCCGCGTGGCCGGATCCATTTCAATGTCGCGCACCTCGGCGGCCTTGCGGATCACTTGGCGGTGCACCTGGGATTCCGCCGGCACGTCGATGACGACATCTGCGAGCAGTTGCGTCTGGCAGGAAAGCCTGCGGCCAGCAGCAAGGCCGCGCAACTTGTCGTAGCGTTCCTCAACCTTGGAAAAGGCCGAGAGATGATCAACCGCCGAGGTGATGCCATGCTTGGCGAATTCGCCTTCGCCCACATTGATCTGGCAGCGCCCGCAAATGGCCCGCCCGCCGCAAACCGAATCGATATCGACCCCCAGCGAACGCGCCGCCGTGAGCACCGGCGTCCCAAGCGGAAACCGCCCGCGCTTGCCGGAGGGGGTGAATACGATGAGGGCGTCGGGGTTCTGAGTCATCATCTTCCTTAGCATTCCCTCTCCCCCTGAGGGAGAGGGTGGTGAGGCCGAAGGCCGAACCGGGTGAGGGGGCCCCTCATCCGCCTCGCGTGCGCTAGTCTCCTTCTCCCTCAAGGGGAGAAGGAGACTAGCTGCGCCGCCTTCTGGCTTCCCGCGCAGCCCTCCGCGCTTCGATGTCCTCGTTGGATGAAATCTCGCGCGCCGCCTGCGCTGCCTTGGAAGGGGCCGCCGTCATTTCGCGGAAACGGTTCGTCCAGAACTTGCAGTGCTTGTCCGTGCCGTT